>JBBAXA010000031.1:25877-65811 GCA_040396935.1 Pirellula sp. | reverse complement strand
CAAGCAAAGCGACCGAATTAAGAGTCTTGAACGCACCAAAACGTAGCTGGAATGTCGCAAAGCCAAGCGAGCGGAGCAGATCCTCGCACTTGTGGGCTAGGATTCACAATTCTTGGTGCGGGAGGATTCATTCTCCAACGAGTCGGTTTTTGGAGAGAGGGAATCGTTCCACAAAAAATCGTTTTCCTGCATTTCGTCATGGAATCTCTCGGCATGGGGCTGGCAGTCCCTGCACAGAAGGATGGCGACAGTGGCCAGCGAGAGACGCGGGTCGAAAAAGGAGAAACCTGGGAGAGAACGAGGATTTACTGAGTTTGCAACCGGAAATTCCCAAAGTAGTATGTTAGGGATCGGTGGTTTCTTCTTTAGACGTATGCGGAATGAGAAATGCGAGTTCAACTACTTTCGTTCATGGCTTTGATTGCGGTCGCAAACGGCGGAATGGCCGTCGGTCAGGATCCGCTCGATGAGATCTACGGTCGAGCAGTTCATAGTTATTTTCGAGGGGATCTCGAAAAGTCACGCGAGTTGCTCGAGGAGGCCATCGGAGCTGGCAGTGTCGATCCTCGCGTTTTCTACTTCCGTGGTTTAGCGACAGCCTGTTGCGGAGACATTGAATCCGCTCTTCCAGACTTTGAGCGCGCTGCTGAACTGGAGATTGAGGGAAAGAAAGTGGTGAATGTCGGCAAGGCCTTGGAAAGGGTCCAAGGTCCAACCCGAGTCGAGATTGAGAAGGTTCGTTCTCGTGCTCGCCTCAACTCACGGTCGCGCGTTCTCGAAATGCAACGAGCTCGTTACGATTCCATGCAACGACAGGGAGGTACCGTGGATGGTGGGCTGTTGGTCCCTCCTAAAGCGGGTATTCCTGCTCCCCTCACTCCAAACGATCCGTTCAACACCGGCATGACCAAGGGGCAGCCTCAAACAGTCGAGACCCCTGCCGAGCAACCGGCAGTCCCTGCCCAACCCACAGAAGCGACCCCTCCAGCTCCTGCTCCGGCAGAGGATCCGTTTGGTGCGCCCGCCACCCCGACGACTCCGCCAGCGGACGATCCGTTTGGAACGGGGAACAAGTAAGAATCGTGTAGCCATTGCCTGAAGGATGGCGATTGCTCGAAGGATGTTGCCAACGAAACGCGGGGCTCAACAGCTCCGCGTTTTGTATTTTGAGCTTGGTTCTTGAACAGCTCGGTGAATCTCTGGTAGCTTGTTGTACGACCAAAATCCTTCAAGTGTCAGCGAGCAATGAATGCCGACGGAATCCAAACAGTTTTTCGATCTAGATAGCACTTTCAAACCATCGGGGGATCAACCTCAAGCGATCGATGCCCTCGTCCGAGGATTGAACGACGGTCGAAAATACCAGGTACTCATGGGAGTGACCGGTTCAGGAAAGACCTTCACGATGGCGAATGTCATCGCCCAGGTACAAAAGCCAACGTTGGTCTTGAGTCATAACAAAACACTCGCTGCTCAGTTGTATTCCGAGTTCCGGGAGTTCTTTCCGCGGAATGCTGTTCATTACTTTGTGAGCTATTACGACTATTACCAACCCGAAGCCTACATCCCGCAGCGCGATATCTACATTGAGAAAGATGCATCGATCAATGAAGAGATCGATCGACTGAGACTCGCCTCAACGAGCGCGTTGGTGAGCCGCCGGGACTGCATCATCGTCGCGAGTGTTTCGTGCATTTACGGCTTAGGTTCTCCCGAGGACTATCGCAGGATGGTCGTATCGATGCGGTGTGGCGAGGAGATCCAGAGGGAGGTACTGCTACTGAAGTTGATCGACATCCAGTATGAGCGAAACGACATCGCATTCGAACGAGGCAAATTCAGGGTTCGGGGAGACACGATGGAGTTATGGCCTTCGTATGAGGAATTCGCCTATCGATTCGAATTTTGGGGAGATGAATTGGAGCAGATATCGATCATCAATCCTGTTAGCGGTGAGGTGATCTCGAGGATGAGCGAGGTGTATATCTACCCGGCCAAGCACTTCGTGACCTCGGAGGATCGAATCCAAACCGCGATTCGGGTCATACGAAAAGAGCTCGAAGAGCAATTGGCGAAATTCGAAGCGGCAGGAAAAATTCTCGAGGCGCAACGGCTCAATGCTAGAACACGTTTTGATATCGAAATGCTCGGGCAGGTAGGTTATTGCCCGGGTGTCGAAAATTATTCTCGTCCGTTGTCGGGTAAACCACCGGGGGCGACCCCCGATACCCTCTACGATTTTTTTGACAAGGACTTTTTACTCCTGGTCGATGAGTCGCACGTAACGATTCCGCAGGTGCGGGCTATGTACGCCGGAGATCGCAGTCGCAAGACAACGCTTGTGGAACATGGATTCCGCTTGCCCTGTGCGCTGGACAATCGTCCCTTGAAGTTCGAAGAGTGGGAGTTGAAAACCAATCAAGCGATCTTTGTATCAGCGACTCCGGCTGAATATGAACTGGAGAAGACGGGAGGCGAGGTCGTAGAGCAAATCATACGGCCGACGGGATTGTTAGATCCGATCGTGGAAGTAGTGCCGGCGCGGGGGCAAGTGATGCATCTGCTCGAGCAAATCAGAGAACGGATCGCGATGGGTGATCGTACGTTGGTGACTGCTCTGACCAAAAGACTGGCAGAAGATCTCGCCAATTTCTTCGTCGAGAATGATCTTAAATGCCGTTGGTTGCACAGTGAGTTGGATGCCTTTGAACGGGTTGAATTGCTGAGGGAATTGCGAGAGGGGCGATGTGATGTCCTGGTCGGTGTGAATCTATTGCGGGAGGGGCTCGACCTGCCGGAGGTCAGCTTGGTCGCCATTTTGGATGCGGACAAGGAAGGGTTCCTGCGCAGTGAAACTTCGCTCATCCAGACCATTGGGCGAGCGGCAAGAAATGCGAATTCCAAGGTCATCCTTTATGCGGATTCAGTGACCGAGGCGATGAGGACGGCGATCGACGAAACCCACCGTCGGCGGAAAAAGCAGGAAGCCTACAACCAGGAGCATGGCATCACTCCGGAGACCGTGAAGAAAAAGGTTACCGCATCCATCCAGCAAGCGGCGGAGAACAGGAAGCGGGCACGCGATATCGTTCGCCGCGACCCACAGGCAGAGAAGATCACCGAACAGTACTTGAAAACACTCGAGGAGGAGATGCTGGCGGCGGCAGAAAACTTGGAATTCGAACGAGCGGCCTCGCTCCGAGATAAAATCCTGCGAATGCGAGACCGCATCGGCGAACCGATCGAAGATGCCGAAGATTCCAATCGTATGGTTGGCGCTCGGCAAAAAAAACGAAGTCGAAAGAAGTAGCCAACCATTCGCCAATTAGTTCGCTGAATCCCTGAAAATCTCTGGCAGAATGAGGGTTTGGGCGGAGTTTGCAGTTACACTTGAAAGGTCGTCCTCGTTCATGATTCGCATCCCTTGAAGATACTCGCAAAATCTATGCGGCTGAGTTGGATTCTGAATTTGGCATTTTTGGTCGGATCGTTGGGGTGGGCCAACGGAGGGTATGCCCAGGACGATCCGTTCGGTGATTCGGCAGCAAAAACGGCCCCAGAGCCAACGGCGGCACCCACTCGGAGTTCCAACAAGCAGGCTGCCGATCCAGCGAATCAGGCCCTCGATCTATTTGAGAAAAACGCCGTCGTTCTCTCTCTGAGGAAGACTCCACCGACGACCCACGCGGGATTGGCCAAAGCCGTTGATTTGACTTCGCGCATTCGTCGTTGGGATCAGGTTGGATATTGGATTCAAGCGATCGAGCAACTCGGGGTCAATGAGCCTTCGGCCTATGAGATGGTGCAGGCTGTCGGAGAGGGTACGTTTATTAATCTTACTACCACATCCACTTCGGAGATCGACGCGAACGCTCGAAACACCGCCGCCAAAATTCTGCAGATGGCCAGTAGTTATCGCAACAATCCGACGGTGATTGCGAACAATCTTGCGAGGCTCAATAGTACCAGTGATACACAGCGTCGCGAGGGATTTCGAGGTCTGCTGCAGGCTGGAGATGCAGGAGTCGGAGCGCTGGTCAACCAGTTGATGGCACCCGGGGCGAGTCAGCCCACTCCGGCCGTTTCGGAAGCGCTGAGGAAAATGGGTCCGACTGCTTTGAGCGCGTGGCGATCGGCCATTCAGACGCCTCATCCAGACGCGAAGAGAAACTTGTTATTGGCAGCGATGGGTACTCGCGACCCCTTATTCCTGGAGGACGCGCGTCTTCATTTCGAGGATTTGAATCAAGACCAGAACGATCCATCACGCAAGCCTGGATCGCTATCCTATTCCCCCGAGGATTGGCTCCAGTACTATCAAGTCCACTCTCAGAGACTCGAGGAGAAACTCAGAAACTACAACAAGATTCGATATTTGGATTCTGAAGATACTTCTGTCTCATGGACGCTCCAACCCGATGGCCGAACCATAAACGCGGCCGCGTGCGATCCCGCTGTCGCATCCTGGAAAGAGATTGTCGAGGAAGCAGATCGAGTTCTATTGTCCGGTAAAGCGATTGATCGCGATTCGGCCGTTGCCGTTGCTGTCCAATTGCAAGAAGCGGGATGGAATGGAGTCAGTCCCAATCTATCTGGAGATCTCCAATTTCGATTGGATCGATTTGAGTTTTGTTGTATGGTCGCGGATGCAGCCCATCGGCTCGATCTCCCCTATGCAAGTCGATTCGCCGTACATGCCCTAGGACGTTTCAGCGATCCTATGCCGAGAGAAGTCCGAGAACGGCTTGTTAGCGCCCTTGATTCCGGATACCTACCGGTTCGGTACGACGCAACCACAGGTTTGCTTAATGCATTGCTAGAATCGGGAGCTGACAAGGTATCAGGAAGTTCCTTTTTCGGACGGAGCAAACTGGATCGGAATTTGAGGGAGATCGAAAAGGTTTCGGCGGTACGGTTGTTTGCGATTGTCGGCGGGAGTCATTCCCTGAGTACGCATGTGCGAAGCCTTTTGGAGGAACTCGAGATACGGGGAGAGGAGTTCGCGAACGCATCGTCCCTGATCGCCTACTGCAAATCCGGGGCTCCACTCGAAGGGGTCCTGATCGTGTCGAGTGTGGCCGAGATGGATACTTTTCAGCTGGTTCAACGTATTGCTGGAACCCCTGCTGGTTCGAGACTCTCGATCGGTGTGATTGCTGATTCCTTGAGCAATCAGGAGAGTCGATTGCTGGCCGATACGCCTCGTGTCGTGCTGGGTGCGATTCCCCCCGAGAGTCCCGGTATGGTCGGTATCCTGCGCCGAATGGAATCGGCCAGTCCGTCACCTCGGATCGAGGAATCCGACGTAATCCGTTGGAAAGATTGGCTGGAACAGTGGAATCTGAAAAGCAGAGCGATGTTGGTTCATACGCCGCAGAAGCAAGATCAATTAGACAGGTTCGATACGCCGGTAGCTCAAAAAAGACTCCTCGGACGTAGCTTGGACAAAGAGCTGCCATTGCCCGATCGACAGCAGGCGAGCCAATTTTTTGTGCAATCGGTACGCCAATTTGGCTTGTTGCTATCTTCCGAGACGGCGGATGCTCAGTACGATGTGTATAACGACCGAGGACGAATCGAGCCCGAAACCAAGGCGATCCTCGGTCGGATCCTGGATGCGATCGAAGCCAGTCGGGGAGCCCGAGATTGGTCGACGGTTGCTCCGTAACGCGGTTCGGATCGATCCGCGTAATCGTCGATTTCTCGAGCATATTTTTCCATGGCAGGAATAAGACCGGAAACGTTCTCTCAACGCGTTTCCCCGGGGACGATGTTGCCGGGTGTTATCGGTTCCGCTCCAGCCATGCACGACGTGTTTCGATTGACGAGTCGAGTGGCTCAAAGCAATGCGTCGGTTCTGTTGTTGGGAGAGACGGGTACGGGTAAGGAAGTCATTGCGAATGCGATCCATCAATTGAGCAATCGGAACAGTGGGCCGTTTGTAAAAGTGAACTGTGGAGCGCTCAGCGAGAGTCTGCTGGAAAGCGAATTGTTTGGCCACGTGCGCGGCGCGTTCACGGGGGCAGTGGGAAACCGAGCAGGACGATTCGAGGCGGCCCACACGGGCACGATTTTTCTTGACGAGATCAATAGCACCTCTTTGCATCTCCAGGTAAAGCTGCTGCGAGTATTGCAACAGAAGCAATTCGAACGTGTTGGCGATACCGAAACGGTGACCGTCGATACGCGAGTGATCGCTGCCAGCAATCGTGACCTTGCGGAAGAGATCAAACAAGAAAGATTCCGTGAGGATTTGTACTGGCGACTGAATGTCGTTCCCATCGAGATTCCTCCTCTGCGCAAACGTCGTGAGGACATCCCTGCCCTGGTAGGCCACTTCCTGCAGGTCTATAGTTCCCTCAATGAGCGTTACGTTGTTCATATCGATCGACAAGCCATGCAATGCTTGCAGGACTACCATTGGCCTGGCAATGTTCGGGAGTTGCAGAATTACATTGAACGGGCGGTCGTGATGGCGGAAACAGATGAGCTGACGTGTGATTTGTTGCCGCCCGCGGTCACCGGCAAAGCTGTTTCCATCGATGCGGGCGAAGAGAAGACCATGGAAAAAATGGATTTCAATGCGCTGGCAAAAGAAGTTGTCCTCGAGGGAATGCGCCATAGTGATCCGGAATCGACCGATTTACACAGTTCGATCGTGGATCATGTTGAAAAGGAACTGATCGCTCAGGTCTTGGCCTCCTGCAATTATGTGCAAACCAAAGCAGCGCTTCGCCTCGGAATCAATCGAAATACACTTCACAAGAAAATGAAAGACTACAACTTGGAAGAAGCCGATCCTAGCATCGGCTAGCTCTTCAAAGGTGAACCACCTGATATGTATAGTAAGTTCAGCACCGTTGAAAAAGCCGTCTCAGCGATCGCGCGCGGGCAAGTCGTGATTGTTCTGGATGACGAGGATCGAGAAAACGAAGGGGACTTTATTTGTGCAGCACAATCAGTCACCACGGAGACGATTAACTTCATGCTCCAGGGGCATGGTCAATTGTGTGCCCCGGTCCTGCCATCTGTCTGTCAACGATTGGAATTGAGGCCGCTTGTCGAGACGAACACATCCCCGCTGACCACCGCCTTCATGACTCCAGTCGATCATGCTGGTTGCAAAACGGGAATCACTGCTGGAGAGCGGGCCGAAACGATTCGACGATTGGCGAACGAAAACTCTAAGCCTGCGGATTTCGTCAAGCCTGGGCACGTCTATCCCCTAGTCGCGATGGAGGGTGGCGTATTGCGACGAGCTGGACACACCGAGGCTGCTGTCGATCTGGCTCGCATGGCCGGGCTAACCCCGGCGGGTGTCCTGTGCGAGATACTGAACAGCCAGGGGGATCGAGCGACGAGGGATGAATTGCTCGACTTGGCAGCCAAGCACTCTCTCGAGATTATCACCGTGGAGCAGATCATTTCGCATCGACGGATCAGCGAAAAACTCGTGTCGCGTGCCGCGAAGGCCAGTCTTCCCACAAAATATGGCCCCTTTGAAATCATCGTTTACAACGTTCAGTTCGAAACGCAGGAGCCAGTGGCCTTGGTCATGGGTGATTTGTCTAGCAACACGGGAAAACCACCTCTGGTGCGTATGCATAGTAGTTGCTTCACCGGCGATCTGATCGCTTCGTTGCGTTGTGACTGTGGAGATCAACTGCATCAGGCCCTGGAGGCTATCGCCAAGGAGGGGTGTGGTGTATTGGTGTATTTGCCACAGGAGGGGCGTGGAATTGGACTCGCACAGAAGATCAAAGCCTATGCGCTTCAGGAGGAAGGGCTCGATACCGTCGAAGCGAACCATAAGCTCGGATTCAAAGCGGATATGAGAGACTATGGCGTCGGTATTCAAATCCTGAAGGATTTAGGATTGCATCAAATACGGCTTCTAACGAACAATCCAAAAAAGAAAGAGGCGTTCAATCTTCGCGGGTTTGATCTGACGGTGGTGGATCAAGTTCCGATTATCCCGGAAATCAACGAACACAATGCAAACTATCTGGCTACCAAGCGAGACAAAATGGGGCACTCACTACCCTGAGTTCGATCGAGGTTTGGCAGTCACACGAATAGAGCGATCGATTCATTCCACGCCCTTCGCTGCGCTCAGGGTCGTGCCACACGACAAAGGTTCAGGGTCGTGCCATCCAGCGTCGTCTATTCACAACGAAAACCCACCATCCACGACCAGAACCTAAATAGGCATGCTCGCAGATTGGCGAGATTGCATGAACTGCCATTTCTTGCCTCCCCCGAGGCAAGCTCAGCAATCACCCCATCGGTTCGCTCGATCGCAATCACACATCCTGAAGACATAAGAATTGGACCGACCATGACCGACGTTTGAGTACTTATGTCTGCGATGTCTGTTGTTGCAAGAGCCGAACATAACCATCCTTTTCCAACTGGATCCACCAGGAATGAACTCCCGCGATCCTCTCTAAAGCGGAAAGCCATTGGGGTAAACTCCGGGCGGTGTGTACGCTCGTTGCCGTCGCTGCAGCATCCGCGTGGGCTGCATTCGCGGCAATCACTGTAATGCTCTGGTGCTGTTGCACCGCCAATCCAGTGGCGGGATCCAAAATGTGACTGAATCGTTCGCTTTTTGATCTACTGCGAGCGTCTGGAAACGTCTGCCATCGATCTCCCGACGTCGCAATCGCACAATTTCGCAGCCGGAGCCGAACCAACGGAGCGGACTGCAAGCCCCCCGCGGAGTGAATCGATTCCAACTCGATGGGCCAGCCTGCTGTACCTTCGGGCGCTTCGCCAATCCTCATATTTCCGGAAAAGTTGATGATCGAATGACGAATTCCGATCTCCCGTAGCCTCGCGAATACTTTGTCGGCCACCAGTCCTTTTCCAATTCCACCAAAGTCAAAGCGAATACCCGCGCGATGGGTTCTCAATCGCTGGTTGTTTCGTTGCCACTCGACATGCCGCCAACCGATGGAATTTCCCGCCAAATTCCAAGCTTCCGAACTGGGTAGTTTTCGCCTACGTCTCAACGCTGTCATCGCCCCAAGCGCAGCATCGAATGCCCCGTCACTCGATTGATTCCAGCTCGCACTGACCTCGAGAGCCTCTGCCAAAGAATCAGAAACGGGACACCAATCCCCGTCGTCGGCTTGCTTGCCTAGTCGCATCGCTTCGCTGGTGTCGTCGTAATCACTGAGCACACCGTTCCAATGATCCACTATCTGCTTGGCTTCCTGCATGACCGTTTCCGTGCTCAAACTATCTCGATGCTCGGATAGCAGATATCGAATATTGAGCAAACTACCCATCGCTCGTAATTGGATTTCAAATCCGTTTTCGTCCGATGCAGCGTCGGTATTTGTTGGGAGCCCTGCGATCGCGGCAGCAGTCGCGGTCATCAGAAGGAAACTTTGCCTTCGAGAGAGCATTCCGTTTCTATACAACCTTTTATCTAACATAGAACAGCTACCCCGCGAATCGCTGACGTCGAAAGGAAATTCCCAGGTCGATCGTTTCCGAGAAAGATCACGATCACGATCGACCATCCGATGTATGGTCAGGATTCGATCATTCGCAGCTCTGTCTCCTGTGTGAGTAATCCTACGTCCACCGCTCGGCGGGAGAGCTCTGCCAACGCATTTTTTCCAACTTGTCCCAGATCGACGGTCCACTGATTGACATAGAGATCGACATGCCTTTTTAAGACTTCATCATTGAATTCCTGGGCATAATGCCGCATGGTGGGTAGTGCAGAGTCCGGATACTTCAAAGCGTAGAGGAGAGATTCACGGATCAATTCCTGCACTTGCTGAAGCGTTTCCATCCCTAGAGCAAACGCCCCGATGATGCCCCCGAGCGGCAATGGTGTTTGCGTTGTTTCTTCCCAGCGACTCCCCAAATCCTCGACCAGGTAAAGCCCTGCATCTTGCCACGTGAACCTTCCCTCGTGGATACATACGCCGAAATCCGCTTCCTTCCTTTGCAAGGCAGGCATGATCTCCGAGAAAACCACCTGCTTCATCCGTGTTGTATGAGGATGGAACAACTGGAAGAGCAAGGTAGCTGTCGTGTGCTTCCCAGGGCAAAGGGTTATCTGTTCCTCATGGATGGGTCGAGAATTCTGTTGAGATGACAACAAAAGAGGTCCTACCCCAAATCCCAAAGCGGATCCACTCGCAAAGACTCCATACTCTTTTGCCAAGAGAAGCGCTGCATGGAAACTGGTCTTTGCAACATCCAAGCTCCCCTCCAACAGTCGCTCGTTGAGGGTCTGGATATCTAGCAACTCCACCTGAAAATCCAGTCCCCGCCAATCGATCAACCGGTTTATCAATGCATGGAATGCGAAGGTATCGTTCGGACAAGTGGATATGGCTAATCGGATGGTGCGTTGCATGATCTCGATTTAAATAGTGAGTGCCATCGTCATCGCACTGAATAAAGCGTCCCGAACTTGCCAATTCGAATGCTCACGGTCTCCAGCTCGGTTGGAGATGCCGCGGATGATCTCACACGGTATTCCTCGCAATCGACAGGCAGCTGCTACTGCGAACCCCTCCATGTCTTCCGCGACAGCGTCCGGGAATTTCGAATGCCTCACACTCGCATCGTTCGTATCTCTCGAGGCCGAAGCAACCGACAAAAGCAACGGTCCATGCTGGAAAGCGTCGGAGCAGCCTAGGTCGAGGCTGTCTCCTATCTGCGGCTCTCGGGGCCATTGGAGCCAACCCAACTCTGAAGCGTTCCGATGATCGAATCCCTCACCAACGCCGATGCCGTGAACTGCCACGCGAGCAAAGCGAATGGCTTTGCCCAGAGAGGATGCATCCACGAAAAAACCTGCAATTCCGAGGAGGATCACTCGTTCCACCTCCTGACTACCCAGTATCTGCATCGTGCGTATCCCAGCGAGGCATATTCCAAAACCGCAAACTTCGACGCGATGCCCTCGTTGTCGCCATTCCTCCAGCAGAGAGGACGGCATCAAATCCAACTCAAATTCCGTCGGAACCAAGAGCATTTGCAAGATGAGAATCCACACCTAGGCAAAGGGTTTTAAAATATCCAAAACCTGATCGTGGACGAGACCATTGCTCCCGATACAATGGCTCTCACGAATGTTGTAGGATCCACTCCATGTACTAAATCTCCCACCTGACTCTAGGATTACGGGGGCAACCGCAGCCACATCCCACGGATTAACAATGGGATCGATCATGACTTCCGCTCGGCCGGTTGCGACCATTAGATAGCCATAACCATCCCCCCAGGTACGAGTGATGTAGGCCGCGGCCTCAAGACGACTGTAGGCAGACTGCGCATTTCGACGGGCAAAATTATCGGCCTGCGATGTCAACAACAATCCATCTTCCAGACGAGGCTGAGACGAGACCGTCGCGCGAACCATCGGGATACCATCCGCTTCCGTGACAGAAGGATCCACTCCCATAGAGTTTAGAGGCTTTGCACCATACCAAGCGCCGAGACCTTTGGCGGCGACGATCAATTCCCCCAGTGCTGGAATCGCGATCACCCCAATCACGGGTTCCCCGCCATCTGTCATCCCGACTAACGTGGAGTAGAGAGGTACTCCTGAAATGAAGCTCTTGGTCCCATCGATGGGGTCGACAATCCATTCATACTGGGACTCACCTGCTACGGTTCCGAACTCCTCCCCCAGGATCGCATCGGCCGGGAATCGATCGGAAATCCTAGCGCGAACGACTTGCTCAGCCTCTTTATCAGCAGCCGTGACCGGCGACTTGTCTCTCTTTCGTTCGACCTGATATCGGTCGGTCCGAAAATACTTGAGGGTCGTGCAACCGGCAGCAAACGCCAAGTCCATCGCGAACTGAATGCGTCCATCGAACGCATGCCGCAATGCATCGGGGAGTAAGAATGATGATTTCATATCGTTTTCTGTCTAGAGTACGGAAGCACCGGGCATGTGGCTAACCAGGTCGATTCGCATCATAAGAATGAGGATACAGAACTCTTGGTTCCGACCAGGACCCGTTCAACCTGCCCCACCCGTTAGTATCGCATGGAAACGCCCGCAAGCATCCTCCCATTGGCTCGCATGGATCGGTTCAAATGTTAGCATACCAGGCATGGATTGCATCCAAGCACGGACCTCGGGTATCGACTGGAATTTCCCAAGGGCAATGCATTGCGCAGCAACATTCCCGAGCGCTGTCGCCTCGACAGGGCCTGCGACGACGCGTCGATTGCAGGCATCGGCTGTCATTTGACAGAGCAATTTGTTCTGAACCCCGCCTCCGACCATATGAATCGTCTCGATACGGCTACCGATCAAGGACTCCAACCAACCGAGACAGATTCGATAACGCATGGCGAGCGATTCCAGTGCCACTCGAGCGAGCCCTCCATCCTCGAGTAATTGCTGGCCCGTTGACTTCAAATAGTTCGCAAAGCTTTCCAACATATCGTCGGGTGCAACAAACATCGGATGATCGAGATCCACGATGGACTGGAATGGTTTAGCTGCTGTTGCCATTTGGGTTAATTGATCCCACGAGTACTCCTTACCACGTCGTCGCCAGGACAATCGAAGTTGTTGAAAGGGCCATAAACCCGCAATATTTTTGAGCAATCGAACACTCCCGTGGGCTCCACCCTCGTTTGTGAAATTCAACTCCAAACATTTATCGCTTAGGATTGGCGCGTCGATTTCGACACCCATCAGAGACCATGTGCCGCAACTGATGTAACACCAGTCGGGCTTCTTCGGCGCGAACCCTTTGGCAGGAACTGCGAGGACAGCCGATCCGGTATCGTGGGTGGCTGGTACGATGACTTGGCAACCATCATGGATCGCTGTTCGTTGCCTGAGTTTGCCCAGCATCGGGCCTAGGTTCGTCCCTGGCTGGACAGGGGACTCAAACAGCTTCGACGGAATTTGAAGCTTATCCAAGATAGTATTAGACCATTCCCGATGCACAGGATCCAGAAACTGGGTTGTACTGGCATTGGTGTATTCGTTGACCTTTTCCCCAGTCATCTGCCAATGAACAAAGTCGGGAATCATCAGGAACCGATCGGCAATATCGAGGATCGGCGAATTCTCAACACGCATACTCCACAACTGGTACAGGGTGTTGATTTCCATGAACTGCACACCGCTATGTCGAAAGATTTCCTCCTTTGAAATCCTCTGAAAAGCGCGGTCCAAGAGCCCGTTGGTTCTGGAGTCTCGATAACAAAAAGCGGGCCCTAGCAAATCATCATTCCGGTCTAGTAGCACGTAATCCACGCCCCAGGTATCGACCCCAATACTTCGGATCCGACTCCCAAAACGCTGGGCTGCAAGACCGATGCCGTGCTCAATATTTTGCCACAGCCCTAACAGATCCCAATGCAAGCGTCGTCCAACCTGCACGGGTGCATTTTCGAAACGATGGACATCATGCAACTCGATCCGATCAGACAAAATCTCGGCAGCTAAAAGTCGTCCGCTCGAAGCGCCTAAATCCACCGCCAAAACAATATCGTTCGCCATTGATATCCAACACGTATTAGAGAAAAGATCCTTGATACCCTAAACACGGAATATCCGTCTACTGAAATGTTGCGACGTACTCTTTCAGCCGTCTCGTATATTCCTGGTAAACTCCTTCAAATCGATCGTCCGATACCGGCAAAGAGCTCAAGCCAGGCCCGAATGGCTTGCCCAAGTTGGCGAGTGCGTTCAGGGCGGCGATCGAAATCAAAGCGTCGTGTTTCTTAGGATTCGCATAATCCTTCAACAATTCCTGCGCGGCATCGCGGTCCGTTGGCGAACCAGCTCGGGCAACCAACTCTGCAGCGACAATCCGCACGCTAGGCACCGGATCACGCATCAACTCCAACGCGGCAGTCAACGATTTTTCTGAATTCGTATTGCTAACGATCCGCGTCGCAAGCAAACGCTGGGCTGCCCAAAAACGAACGATCGGATTCGACGACTTCGCATCGGGTGCTGTCGAGGAGGATGGCGCCGCATCAAACGCAGCCTCCACGAGTCCACTCCAATCCCACGTAGGATCGATCTGGCCCGCTTTCACAATCGCCTCGGGGATCACACCATGGTCTCGATTACGGATCATAATGCTCCTCATACCTGCGACCAAATCCGATTTGACCGCTTGCAAATTCGGATCACTGGCTAGATTGCGAATCTGGTAGGGATCGCTTTCGAGATCGTATAGTTCCTCGTCTGGTTTGAGTTTCCAAAATACCGATTGAGCGTCATTCAGCTTACCCTCATCAAACGCCTTCTTCCAAACCTGAGTGGTCGGTGTTTGGAACATGTAATTCAGATAGGTGCCTTGTGGACGGTGTGGCATGAAATTCCGTATGTACAGATAGCGATCGTTTCGAATCGCGCGAGACATATCAATGCGTTCGTCCATTCGATCGCGAAACCCGAAGATGTACTTCGGCGGGGAATCGAGCTCTTTGCCCAGGAATGCCTTACCTTGTAGGTAGCTCGGGACCTCAGCACCCGCCAGGGTCAGCGCGGTAGGTACCAAGTCAACAAAACTGATAAGCCGATCGCTAGATCCACCAGCAGCATAATCGCTCCCAACTAAATTCCTCCAACGATCGGGGACATGGACAATCATGGCAACCCGCAGACCGCTTTGGTACAGCCATCGTTTGCTACGAGGCATTCCACTACCATGGTCTCCGAAATAAAAAACAATGGTGGAATCTGAAAGACCGTCCTCCTCGAGCTGCTTCAAGACACCTCCGACCTGCCCATCCATTTCCTCAATTTTGTCGTAGTACTGCGCCCAATCTTGCCTCACCTCGGGCAGATCGGGATGGTAGGGAGGCACCGGTACTTTCGCTGGGTCGTGACGAGCTACGTGCGGACGCTTGCGAATTTGGCTTTCGTGCGACGTTGTGAAGTTAAAGACGGCAAAGAACGGCGATCCCTGCGGACGATTTCGCCAGTGGGCCTTGCCGCTCGACTCGTTCCAGGGCTTCGAGGTTGAATTGAAGTTGTAGTCTTCTTTGGAATTGTTGGTGCAGTAGTATCCAGCATCGCGCAAGAGTTCGGGCAATAATTTGGTCCCCTCTGGTCGGACCCCTCTACTTCTCATGTTGGACGCGCCGAAAGAGGTTGCGTACATCCCGGAAATGATCGTTGTCCGCGCTGGCGCGCACACCGGAGCGTTGGACCAACACGCGTTGAATCGCAAGCCTTTTTTGGCGATCGAGTCAATGTTCGGACTCGTTGAGAAAGAATCGCCGTAGCAACCGAGTTGGGGACCGTTGTCCTCCGAAGTAATCCACAGAATATTGGGGCGATCCATCGCAGACGCGTTTTGAAAAACGACCCCGATCAAAATCAACAGGCTGCTCGTTAGTATTCGCATAGAATGAAGGTTTAAAAGGAAGCACGCGTTGTCATCTACCGCTCGATCGCACGACTGAGAAAAAATCGCATGACTGGGAGGTATCCGCATATCGTAATGCGACAGAAGCATTCGCGGTGACAGTGCAGGTGTCGAAAGTTTCGAATTTTTGCAACCAAGGTAGAGAATCGTGCAACCGCAGAAGGCTTGACAACCGGGTGTTTCTTTACCCGAAACGGTTGTACTCCCTATCGCGGATGGGATGGGTCGCTACCGCAAGAAAAAAATCAGTTGCCACTACGATAGATGGAGGTCCGGATGGGATATCCTAGGCGCTCCCGGTCCCGGATGCCTCGGATGCCCCTGGCTCGGTTTGCATGTGAGCGAAGTTGGTCCGACATGAATTCCAAAGCGGCGTCTGATCGCCGCCGCACTCCAAATGGCTTCGCCACACCAGATGGCAACGCGCTCCGTGGAATTTTTTCCCTTTGGAGTGCTGTACTGCAGTACAGCTTTGGAATGGAACTTAGTTCTAGCACTCCATGCCCAGAACCTCGATACGATAGATGATCTTTTCGGAGTCGTATCGATGGTAACCCGAAGGTAGGGTCGACGAAGGCCCGATTGTAGACCTAGGCCTATCGGTATTCGAGCGTCGCCAACACCCCAAAAGGACGCATGCCAAAGCGGAGTCTTATCGCCACCGCACTATGTGTCCTACAGCAGAGTCTCCTCAGGCATAGGGCGAGGCGCTGTCTCCCCTGCGTGCAAGAGAACGCTCGAAACCTAGTTCCCGACCAACTTTTAAAAACTACCCCTCAGAATCGATACAGCTCCATCCATGCCGAGTAGTTGGGTTCCGTCATTTGTTCAAGCAAGCAGTCGCATTAGACAAATTGATTCGACGATTCCTAATTAAGTGTTATACTTTTTGTTCATTGTGATCTCGGGAGTCGGAATGACTGCCCAGTGCAAACAAACCAAAATGGGAGGAGTTACCGAATGGCGTCCGTATCAGAGCACCGTGCAACCACTGTCATGACTGGCGCTGACATCGTGGTGAAGTCCCTCGTGGACCATGGTGTGGAAGTCATTTTCGCGTACCCGGGCGGATGCAGCATGCCGCTGCACCAGTCGCTGACTTTTTATGGCGATCGCATTCGGACGATTCTCCCAAGACATGAGCAAGGTGGTGCGTTTGCAGCCCAGGGTTACGCCCGATCGACAGGAAAAATAGGTGTCGCGATGGCGACAAGCGGCCCTGGAGCTACCAATCTTGTGACCAGCATCGCCGACGCAAAAATGGACTCCATCCCTTTGCTCGCAATCACGGGGCAAGTTCCTACGGCAGTGATCGGTTCGGATGCCTTCCAGGAAACACCGATGGTTGAAATTTGTCGGGGGATCACCAAACACCACTACCTAGTGACTCGGACCGAGGATTTGCCTCGCGTCATGAAGGAAGCTTTCCACATTGCAACCACCGGGCGCCCCGGTCCTGTATTGGTCGACATTCCTAAGGATGTGCAGCTTCGTAGCTGTGAAGTGCATTGGGATGTTCCCATGGACCTGCCAGGTTACAAGCCCGGCAAAATACCCAACGCTCAACCTGAACAGATCCGTCAGATTGCAGCCGCGATCAAGCATAGCAAGCGCCCGATACTCTACTGCGGGGGAGGGATTATCACCGCCGATGCATCGGTGGAACTGCGAGAGCTCATCTACAAGACAGGGATCCCGATCACCATGACCGTAATGGGATTGGGGGTCTATCCCGCCGATGGTCCACTTTCGATGGACATGCTCGGTATGCACGGAAGTGCGTATGCCAATTATGCCGTGAAGGATTGCGATTTGCTTTTAGCATTCGGAGTTCGCTTCGATGATCGAGTCACAGGCCAACTCGCTTCGTTTGCTAAAAACGCAAAGATTGTTCACGTGGACGTCGACCCCTCGGAACTCAACAAGAACAAAGTTGCGCACATTTCGGTTCGAAGCGATATCAAGTACACGTTGTCCGAATTGAACAAGATCGTCGAGGCACCAGAAGATATCTCCGCCTGGGTGAAGCATTGTAAGGATTTGAAGGTAAAGCATCCTTTCACGTACGACCAAAACTTTGACGGCATTTTGCAGCAACATGCGATCCGTACCTTATCCAACATGACAAAGGATCGCGACACCTATGTCACCGTCGGGGTCGGCCAGCACCAAATGTGGGCAGCTCAGTTCTTTCAATTCCGCAAGCCACGCACTTGGATGAGCAGCAGCGGGTTGGGAACCATGGGTTTTGGCTTACCGTGCGCGATGGGTGTACAAGCTGCCCATCCGAATGCATTGGTAATCGATATTGATGGCGACGGATCCTTTCAGATGAATATTCAGGAGCTAGCCACGCTCCATTGTGAGAAATTGCCAGTCAAGGTGATGCTTTTAAACAACCAACACCTGGGAATGGTGGTTCAATGGGAGGATCGATTCCATGGTTCGAACCGTGCTCATACCTACCTAGGCCCGATCGATCACGAAGAGGCCAGTGGTCCAGGCTGCAATGTTTCTCACGCCTACGCCGTGAATCGCTACCCGGATTTCGTCCAGATCGCCAAGGGTTATGGACTGGGGGGTGGAACTGTCCGCAAGAAGAGCGAACTCGAAGAGGCGATCCGTGAGATGATCGACTACCCGGGAGCTTATGTCCTCGATGTCGAAGTTCCCTACCAGGAACATGTGCTGCCAATGATTCCCTCTGGCAAATCCGTCGATGACATGATTTTGAGCTGAGACCGTATCTGCAGGCAGCTGATGCTTTCTTGATATGGCGCAGATGATGATTTCGAACGAGTCGATGGACTTGTTTTCACGCGACCGGAGTCTGGGCACAGCGCGTGGCTAGCCAAGGTCACAAACCAGGGGGCCAGGATCGCAGGTTGCAACGCGACTACTGCGCGATGATTCAGCGCCTATTTGGAACGAGCCGCCGTGCGTCGAAATTCCTCGATCACTGCCACGGACAGGAGCGACTTTTCGGGAAGGCTATCGGTCCTGACCCATTCCTGGTCACTGTGCAGGAGGTCCCCTTCTGGTCCGAACGTATCGATGCAACAAAGCCCTAGTGCTGCAAGCTTGTTCCCATCGCTTGCCCCCCCCGAACCTTTCCACCGAACCGAATGAGACAATTCCTTCCCAACTCGTTCGATCGATTCCATCCAATCGCGAGTTGCGTCGTCGACGGTTTTAGGTGGAGAGTGAATTCCTCCGTGCATAGAAATAGAAAATCCTTGGGTCGGGCTCTGCATTTCGCTGACGATTTGATGGAGACACTCGTGGATCCATTGATGATCCTCATGGTTGGTAACTCGCACGTTCACTCGGAGTACGCATAGGTCAGGGACTACGTTTACCGCATCCCCTCCGCGAATCCGTCCGACATTGATCGTGACTCCATCACGCTGGCCATTTAACGAATCGACGCGGGTTGCCAATTTCGCTGCGAGGAGAATCGCATTTCTTCCCTCGTGGAAATTGCGCCCCGCATGAGCCGAACGCCCCCGTAAGACGAAAACAAAGGTACCGGTTCCCTTCCGATGCGATACGAGAGAACCGTCAGCAAGTGCCGGTTCGAAGAGCATGGCGAATGCGAACTCTCCTGCGATCTCATTCCACAGATTGATACTTGACGGCGAGCCGACCTCCTCATCAGGAGTTAGGACGATCGATACGTTGAGCGACCTACTATCGAGGAACCGCGTGGCAGCTAGCATCGCCCAACGCAGGACGACAATCCCACCTTTGGCATCGATCACGCCGGGACCTCTCAATCTCTGCTCATCATTCTCGACCCGTCGTGTGCATTGCTGGAAAGAACTATCCTCTCCGTAAACCGTATCGTAGTGAATCGACAGGAGCAATCGATCTCGAGGGGCATCGTCTGAGCCGTTCCAGTCCCATCGCAATGCGTGAGAGGTTTGGATTTCAGATTCACGCCCCAAATCATCGATGCTCGGGTAAGGTGGTAGCCAGATTTTCCGACAGGGCATCCCCAGGGGCTTGAAATAGTCGATCAGCTCCTGCTCCATCCGAACGAGCCCAGCCAAATGATCGGAACCAGAATTCGTCGCACACAATCTCTCGAGATCTTCCACCATCTCGTCACGATGAGCGGCCAACCATTCTCGAACAGGATTCCAATCTATTCTGGTTTCCAAGATATCGACCTCCCTGTTTCATCGAAATCAAAATAGGCCAAGGAGCCTAGGCATACGAAACGGGTCCCCCGGGGGTGCTGAAAAACCCAGTTCCTATGATGGTGACCGAAAAACCACCATTGCGGCGCGTGGGATTCAAACATGGTTTGCAACATAGCATTTGTCTGACTCGGAGGTAACTTGTGCAATTGGGTTGCGATCATAGTTACCAACTCCGTGGGACAGTCATGAGTGACGACGAACCGCGGCCGGGTATTGCTGTAGGAGGCGATTGCATTGGATTGCTGTTGCAAATCCAATTCCTCTTCCGGCCACCAGTTCAGTCCTTCAATGCGTGTCATACGGTCGATACTCGCAGCTCCACGCGCAAAGAACAACTCCAAGCGTCCCTCGGCGAGCGGTATGGAGTGCGTCCCAAAATCCCCTAGGAAATGAGGGGAGAGATTCGGCAATCGATCGTGGTTGCCGGCAACTACCCGATGGCATTCGGAATCGAGCTCTCCGAGTTCACTGTAATCTAGCGATAGATCCCCGACTTGAATCGAATGCCTCGCTTCCCTGGCGAGGCGCAAATAACTACGTCCTCTTAGGCGTGGATCGCGCCAAATGGCAGGCATGCAACGGCGGTCCCTATCTCGATCCACTTTCCGAACTCGATCGAGGATACGACCGTGAACATCCCCAATAATCCTCAGGTGGACAGATCGCATTCAGGATGCCTACAAACGGTGAAGGTGCAATCCGACAGCGTCGCCACTGACTCTTATCGAAGAATTGCTGGCTTACAAAAATCTCAGTTCAGGGAAGCTATCGGGATGGGACAGGTTCCAAAAACACATTGTCAAAACGCGCCATACCCTCCGCGCCAAACAGGCCAACGGACACGATGGCTTCACGGGTCGCAGGCGGGACTTTGAATTCGTCCTCATGCTTCTTCCAGGTAGTCGTACCCTTGAGTCCCCCGACGTAGTTGTAGCCGATGAGCTGCCGCTTGTCATCGAAATACTGAATCGCTACGGATGGGGATCGAGTGCGGTCGGCCCCCAATTTCACGTCCTGGATCTTGATCCACGCCCCCAATCGAATGCGTTTCACGGAACGACCATCGATCGCTAGCCCCTGAAGCAACATACTCGGTTGCGACCCATCGTCGCTGCGGAACTCAACAACCCTTTTCCCATCTGGTGCCTGCGAATCATCTACCACGGCGCAACCAAACTGGTAGTACCATCCTGGCACATGGAAATTCTTAATCAGATCTTCCTCGAAACTGATATTGAGCAATTTGGGATTCGCGGGATCGGGTGGCACCTCTCGATTTTTTTCCGCCTGCCCTGTCATCGGTACAAACAGAGTAGGCTGCAACGATTCCTGTTCCAGTTTTCCGTTCACCTTGCGCATTCGACAGAGCATCTGTTGATATCTCTCTCCAACAGGAATGATCATGATCCCCCCTTCTCGCAGTTGATCCTGGAGAGGTTGCGGTACTTTTTCGGGGGAACATGTCACGATGATTTTGTCGAAAGGCGCGTATTCGGGCCAACCTTTAAAGCCATCGCCAATGAGGCAATGCACATTGGTGTATTGCAAATCTTGCAACAGCTCCATAGTGCGTTTCCCTAGTTCCTCGACGATTTCGATGGTGTAAACCTCTTTCACCAAAGGACTCAAGATCGCGGCTTGATACCCACTCCCCGTCCCGATTTCGAGTACTTTATCGGTTGGTTGAGGCTCGAGAAACTGCGTCATCAACGAAACGATAAAAGGGCTGCTGATGGTTTGGCTCTCGCCGATTGGAATCGCAATGTCCTGATAGGATTTCTTCACATGCGCTTTGGGAACAAACTTGTGCCTCAAGGTCTGCTTGACAGACGCTAGAACACGCTGATCGGTAATCCCACCGGGAATGAGTACATTTTCGATAAGCTGCTCGCGCAGGATACGAAATTGCTCCTCTGGGTCACCTCGAAAAGGGCCAGGCTGAGCCCTGAGGCTATTGGAAATGGGAAGGATGAGGATTACCAGTTGTAGAAAGAAACTTCGAAGACGAAACGAACCCTCGGTCCGTCGACGTCGGAACAGGCATAGGCGATTTCCAGCAGGACCATCGGGCGATCTCCGCTCGGTCACAACC
This sequence comes from Pirellula sp., assembly GCA_040396935.1. GTDB lineage: Bacteria > Planctomycetota > Planctomycetia > Pirellulales > Pirellulaceae > JBKCUI01. Next base: position 44,125 of record JBBAXA010000031.1, on the reverse strand, counting down.
GACAAACACCTGCAAGTAGGCATCGATCCACTCCTGTAAAGAACTGCAGCTCGCGAATTCTGGGTACCGTACACACTCTAGCTACAGTATACCCCTGGAACGGTCATGATCTATCGAGAACTGCCGTTGTACAGGAAGCTGTCGTCTGCAATTGATCCCTGCTAGACAAGCGGTGCGAGCGACGCTCGTGTCCGAATTGCCTCTATTCCATGCTGACGCGTTCGACGTACTCACCCGTTCTCGTGTCGACTCGGATAACGTTCCCTTGCTTGATGAATCCAGGTACGTTGAACTCTCCCCCGGTCTCCACCTTGCAGGGCTTGGTGACATTCGTCGCCGTATCCCCTTTGACGCCAGGTTCCGTTTCGATCACTTTCAAATTCACGTGGGATGGTGGGGTGATCGTTATCGGATTTCCATTGAACAATACCATGGCGACTGGCATTTGCTCTTTGAGGTACTTCCAGTTCTCGTCAACTTGATCTGCGGAAAGTTCGTATTGCTCGTAGGAGGCATTGTCCATGAAAACAAACGTGCCCGCCTGGTTGTACAAGAAGACAGCATCGATTTCCTCGACGTCAGCGGCCTCGAACTCATCTCCACCTTTGAGAGTCCGGTCTAGAACGGTCTTGCGTATCAAGTTTTTGAGTTTACACCGATAAAGTGCATTTCCTTTACCGGGCTTGAAGAAATCAACTTCATACAGGAGGTAAGGTTCACCATCGATTTGAACTTTGAGGCCCTTTTTGAGGTCGCTGGTCTTGTATACTGCCACGGAAAACTCGCTAATGAAAACTAATTCGTATCAAACGCCTGAAACGGATCGCCGACAATGCCATGTTGCGGTGCATCAAGTCGCCCCCCGCGCATCATGCTGACAGGGGCTAAAGTCCAGAGTTTAGGCGAAATAGCCAGATTCTCCTACCCCAACTCGCCTGCTCGAATCGACCATCACTCCTATCCCCGTAAGGGTCCAATTCTATGCTTCGAGTGGTTCCCCTCGACAATCCTTCCGTCTCACCTCTCGAAATGCCCGATCGTTTTCGGAAGGAAATTGTCTATTTCATGTCTCCTACGGACCGAGAGGGGGCCCCGGCCTGCGGTCCCCAGGAATACTGGATCCGTTCGTGCGACGTAGCTCAATGGCTCGCAGACGGCGTGTTCACGTTGGTCTCGCCTCTCGACGCCGAATCTGTGGCAGAAATTGAGCTAACCGAAGAGCAGGAAAGATGGCTCGAGTGGATGGTGGAGCACAAAATCACCCATATTCGTATTGAATAGATTGGTGGAACTTCCAAAGGGTCTCAGCCGTCGGAGATTCCCCCCCCGTTCTCTGGAATCGTGAATGAGAGGCCCAGCCCTAGCCCCCGTCGAAACACCTGGTCCGCATTCTTCGATCTCCATGGTCTGGCTCGTGATTCGACGGCGGTCTTATGGATCTGCAGGGGATTACCCAATCTTCCCAACGGCGTCCCCGGCCCCCAGCGAGAATCTCCGGATTGGTTCGAATAAACTGCAGAAGATATCCCGGAATCGATGCGGAGGATCCCAGGAATAGAAAGGTGACTTTCGTTGTTTCTAAGCCTGGCACATAATGCTGGCTTGAATGTCTCCCCTAAAAACGCAAGTCGCTGATGGCAACAACCTACAAAGAGAGCGGTGTCGACCTAGAGCTGTACGAACAGGCGATGCAGAAGTTGCCTTCGTTGATGCACCGTACGTTCACGCCGCGGGTTGTTCGTAACGATGGCGGCTTTGCAGGACTGTACGCTTTAGACTTCGGAAAATCTCTATTCGCTCGAAATTACGTAGATCCTATTCTTGTATCGGGTACCGATGGGGTAGGTACGAAACTGCAGGTGGCTCAACGCGTCGGCAAACACGACACGGTCGGGATCGATTTGGTCGCGATGTGCGTCAATGACGTTTTATGTACAGGTGCCGAGCCACTCTTCTTCCTTGATTACGTCGCCATGGGGCGCGACAATCCACCTTTGCTGGAATCGATTGTCCGCGGCATCTCCAATGGTTGCATCGAGGCGGAGTGCAGTTTGCTGGGTGGCGAAACCGCGATCATGCCCAGCCATTATCACGGAGACATGTATGACCTGGCTGGTTTTAGTGTCGGCGTGGTCGAGAAAAAACGTATCGTATCCGGAAAGGGAATCTCCGCCGGTGATGTTCTTCTAGGAGTGGCTTCCTCCGGTTTTCACAGCAACGGGTTTAGCCTCGTTCGCAAAGTGGTTTTTGACAAGGCGAAACTGGATGTCGACCAATACGTTGGTGAATTGAGCACGACTGTCGGCGAGGCGCTGCTAGTACCGACGCTGATCTACAGCAAAGTGGTCCGGACGGTGTTGAGCCGATACAAAGTAAAGAGCGTCATTCACGGAATCGCACATATCACAGGTGGTGGGCTTCTGGAAAATACGGAACGAATTCTTCCACCAACGGTCGACTTGGTGTTCCAACGGGGTTCTTGGGAAGTGCTTCCCGTCTTCCGGTGGCTTCAGGCCCTAGGCGAAATCGAGCAAAATGAGATGGATCATGTTTTCAACATGGGTCTCGGGCTCGTTTTCGCGGTGAGCCCCTATTATGCCGACAGTGTTCGAGACCTGATCTGTTCCTTGGGATTTCCGTGCACCATGGTTGGCCACGCCGTCGAGGGATCCGGAAAAAGCCGATTCGCGTAAAGTCGTGGCATTTTTCATAACGAGTCATTAACGTTCGAGTCCATTCGATGTGGATCAAGTTATTCGCTGGAGCGAGAGAGAAATCCGGAAAGGACAAAATCGAAATCGATTGCACGCCACCGGTCACTTCTCTGAAAATCAAACAGATACTCAATCAGCAATATCCCGAATTGGATTCGTTTACAAGCTATGCCCGTTTGGCGATCAATAATCGGTTTGTGGAAAACGAACTCGAATTATTGCAGCCTTCCATACATGATGAAATTGCACTCATTCCTCCAGTAAGCGGTGGGTAAAATGTCAAAGACGAGTGAACAGACGGAATCCCTTTTTGAACAGTTGGATGCAATCGTTCTCATCGATTCGCATTCCCACATCAATCCCCACAGCGCGGCATCATCGAATCTCGGGGATCTGCTGGGTTACCATTACTACACCGAACTCGCCCATTCGGCCGGTTTATCCAGGGAAGAGATTGAACAGCCAGGGATTAGCCCTCGCGAAAAAGTCGAGAGACTCTTTGGGCACCTCGGTCATATCGATAACACGATCCAGTGGTCTTGGTTTCTAGAATTATCGCGCGAGCTCTTTGGATACCAGGGCGAATCGATCGACTCGTCGAATTGGATCGAGGTCTACGAATTGGCGGAAAGCTGCATGGCTCGTCCTGATTGGGAAGACGAGGTGCTGAAGAGGAGCCGGGTTGAGAAGGTTTTTCTGACGAATGATTTTGATGACCCGCTAACGGGATTCGATACCGGCCGCTACGTGCCCTGCCTGCGAACCGACGATCTCGTGTTTCATCTTGCGAACCCCTCCGTCCGCGATCGGTTCGTGCGTGCTTCCGGTGAAGAGCCGAGAAATGTCACTCACTTGCGAGCGGGGATCGAGAAGCTTTTCAAACACTTCTGCGGCAAGGAAGCTCGGGCTTGCGCGATCTCGCTGCCCCCTTGGTTCCAACCAACACCCCATGCAGATGATTCTCCAGCCGTCGCAGCAGCCCTCGACGAGTTGCTTTTGAAAAATCTCGACGCCTCCGATGCTGCGAAACGGACGATGGCCGAGTGGGTTTTCTGGAAATTGGCCGAGTTTGCGGAGGCCTACAGACTTCCTTTTGATTTGATGATCGGGGTCAATCGACGCGTTTATCCGAATGGAGTCTACCAAGGGCAGGATCTCTACGACTCGCGTGTCTCTCTCATTCAGTACCAGGCCTTGTTCAACGCATTTCCAAAACTGCCTTTCCCGATCTCGGTACTCGCATCCGTGACCAACCAAGAGTTGGTGGATTACGCTTGGATCTTTCCAAACGTCATCACGCACGGTCATTGGTGGTACAGCAACACGCCCAACTATATCCGCCACGATTTGAGGGGACGTATCGAGGCGATTCCGCGGAACAAACAGATCGGTTATTACAGCGATGCCTATAAACTCGAGTTCATTCTGCCAAAATTCCGAATGTACAAGAGGTTGTTGGCCGAAACCCTTTCGACTGAGTTTTGCCAGTCGAGAGGATGGTCTGAACAAAGGGCACTCGAATTAGGTCAGCAGATCCTCCGAGGCAACGTGGAAAGAATATTCTGCATTTAGAAAGTGAATGGCGATTGCAATGAAGGTCGGAATGGTTGGTTGGCGGGGAATGGTGGGATCCGTCCTCATGCAGAGGATGGCGGAGGAAGGTGACTTCTCGCATTTTGAGCCCGTCTTCTTTTCGACCTCGAACTCCGGAGGGAGAGGACCGGTTGTGTCCGGTATCGAAACGGGCTCACTGCATTCAGCCTTTGACATCGATAGCCTGCGTAAAATGGACGCCGTTGTATCCTGCCAAGGAGGGGATTACACCTCGGATATCTATGGGAAGCTTCGGTCGGCAGGATGGAGTGGGTATTGGATCGATGCCGCATCGACTCTACGAATGAAAGAGGATGCAATCATCATTCTGGACCCGGTCAATGACCGAGTGATTCGAGACGGTTTGAAGCGAGGTATAAAAACTTTTGTCGGGGGTAATTGCACGGTTTCGTTGATGCTGATGGCTTTGCACGGACTGTTCCAACACGACTTGGTCGAATGGATGACGAGCATGACCTACCAGGCAGCCTCGGGGGCTGGAGCACAAAACATGCGCGAGTTGCTCTCCCAGATGGGAGCTGCCTTCGGATCGGTCGAATCGAGCCTAGCGGACCCAGCATCCGCAATCCTGGAGATCGATCGCCAAGTCGCCTCGATGTTGCGAGACGCAAGATTCCCGATTGCGAATTTTGGAGTACCACTCGCCGGTAGTCTCATCCCATGGATCGATAAAGATCTGGGGGATGGACAAAGCAAAGAGGAATGGAAGGGGAAATCGGAAACCAACAAGATCTTGGGACTCGCACCAAATACCATTCCCGTGGATGGCATCTGCGTGCGTATTGGAGCGATGCGTTGCCACAGCCAAGCACTGACCATCAAGCTAAGGGCAGACGTACCACTGGACGAAATCATTGACATCCTGGCCAAGGCGAATCCCTGGGCGAACGTAGTGCCGAACGAGCGCGAAGCATCGATCCGGGCGCTGACCCCGGCCGCCGTCACTGGGTCGCTTGTTTGCCCGGTAGGTCGATTGCGAAAACTGGATTTAGAAGCAAACCGTAGCGGACTTTATCTTTCCGCATTCACGGTCGGTGACCAACTCCTATGGGGGGCTGCCGAACCATTGCGTCGCATGCTTCGAATTCTTTTAAGCGCTTAGAATAAGTGCTGCGCAGGCTCTCTCGCTAGTTCTCGGTCCAGTTCCGTGACGGTCCTCTATTGGATCCTTCCTAGTTTAGCAATCCGTGTCTTGTACCATGGGGCTAACACTTGGGACGAAGTTCCTCGATGGCTTCGATCCTCGTTCATCCATGGGACATGCATGGGCTTCCTCGCTCCCTTGTAGAGAGAAGATCGTTGGAGCCTGCGCCAGCCTTTGCCAACCCCGGTTCGGCTTCGATAGCAAATCCATTCGAGAGCAGGAACATTCGTGTAGATAGATCGCACGGCGATCGATTCGACCTGGATCACAAATCCGAGCCTGGTTCTGTTCGCACCATCGGAATGACGCATTGGGGCGAGCGGCAGGTGAAATCGTGCCGAGCCGCTCGCGATGATCCAACGCGAAAATTAGATTGATTCCTGAGGAGAAAAACTGTCACAAGTCCATAAAAATAGGGAAGCTATTGCACTTCCCGGACGAATTCTTGTAAGAATGTATCCTCTGGCAATCCTCTCTTAATGCTGGTGTTCCATGTTTTATTGATGCGACCGGGGCGCGATTAGAACGCACCGAGTCGGTCGTGGATTTTTGTAGAGTTGGGTATGCAAGTTCAGAAAATGACCGCCGACGGACCGGAAGTGCGATTTGATGCGGCGAACCATGACCCTCTCGGGTTAGGAGAGTACCGATCCGAAGGCTTCTTTGATGAGTTGTTTGATTCGACAGGTGCTCCCAGGTCAGGGTCTCGCTTCCTAGTCAATCGTCTGGCCAGCTTGTCTCCTGGTGAATTGCAACGTCGTCAAAAAGCGGCCGACCATGAACTGCTGAGTATGGGGATTACCTTCAATGTTTATGGCCATGCGGCAGGTACGGAAAAGATTTGGCCGTTCGATCTAATCCCTCGGATCATCGAAGAGGAGGAATGGCTACGTATTGAATCGGGGCTCAAGCAGCGGATCCGAGCGCTCAACATGTTCATCAATGACATGTACCACGAGCAGAAAATCGTCAAAGACGGTGTCTTTCCCGATTACATGGTCCAGTCGAGTAAGGGTTTCCTTCATCAGATTCAAGGGATGAAGCCACCGAAGGGTATTTGGTGTCATATCACTGGAACCGATTTGGTCCGCGGTGCAGACGGAAACATCTATGTACTGGAAGACAATCTGAGATGCCCGTCGGGTGTTTCCTATGTCATTGAAAATCGAGAGGTGATGAAGCGTTCGTTTCCTCAATTATTTGATGGCCAGAATATTCTCCCAGTGGAAACCTACCCTGAGCAGCTTTTGCAGATGCTGCAATACGTGGCACCGGAGTCGGCTCGCGATCCCACTGTGGTTGTATTGACACCCGGCATTTACAACTCGGCCTATTTCGAGCATTGTTTTCTCGCGCAGCAGATGGGTGTCGAGCTCGTACAGGGAAGCGACTTGGTCGTTCACAACGGCTACGTTTACATGCGTACGACGAAGGGGCTGAAGCGAGTCGACGTGATCTACCGGAGAATCGATGATGCATTTCTCGATCCTGATGTACTGCGCCCCGATTCCTCGCTCGGTGTCAAGGGTTTGATGAATGTCTACCGCGAAGGCAAAGTCGCCTTGGTGAACGCACCGGGAACAGGTGTTGCAGACGATAAAGCGGTCTATGCCTATGTCCCCAAAATGATCAAGTACTATCTCGGCGAGGACATTCGACTTCCGAACGTTCCGACCTATCTCTGCGCAGAAGAGTCGGAGCGGCAGTATGTGTTGGAGCACATTCATGAACTCGTCATCAAGCCTGCGAACGAATCGGGGGGGTATGGAATATTGCTGGGCCCGAAAGCGACCAAAGAGCAGCATGAACAATACAAGGATTTGATACGATCGAATCCGCGGAATTACGTAGCTCAACCGATGCTCGCCCTCTCGACGGTCCCCACGCTTTGCGGGGAGAAACTGGAGGGGAGGCACGTGGATTTACGCCCCTACATTCTTTACGGCGAGGACATCTACATTGTTCCGGGTGGCCTGACGAGAGTCGCGCTCGTCAAAGGATCGCTGGTTGTCAATTCCTCTCAGGGAGGCGGCAGCAAGGACACGTGGGTATTGAGATCGAAGGGCTAGGGGTAATCGTATGTTGTCGAGAGTTGCGGATTCGATCTTTTGGATGAGTCGCTACACGGAGCGAGCCGAAAACGTAGCGAGGTTCATCGATGTGACGCTCAATTTGACCATCGATATGGGTTTGGAGAGGCAACTCGAATGGGAGCCTCTCATCTACACCACCGGGGATCAGGAACGTTTTTTTGAACGCTACGCAATTGCGAATCAAGAGAATGTTATTCGTTTCATGACCTTCGATGACGAGAATCCCAACTCGATCATTTCTTGCTTGCAGATGGCCCGCGAGAACGCCCGCACAACCCGAGAAATGATCAGCAGCCAAATGTGGGAGGAATTGAATAAATTCTATCTTCTGGTGAGGGACGCGAGGAACGATTTGAGAGCGATCGCATCCCCCTTTGAATTTTTTGGCAGGATTAAACAGGCAGGCTATCTCTTGGAGGGAGTCACGTATGGAACGATGTCCCATGGAGAGGCATGGAACTTTGGGCGTTTAGGGACACTGATCGAACGAGCCGATAAGACATCGCGCATCCTCGATGTCAAGTATTACTTACTGTTACCTGAGGCGACGGATGTCGGTAACGCTTTGGATGTGAGCCAGTGGGGAACGCTCCTCAAAAGCGCGAGTGCCTTGGAGATGTATCGGAAGCGATTCGGACGACTCTCACCTAAGAACGTAGCCCAGTTCCTCCTGCTCGATCGCAACTTTCCTCGAGCGGTCCGTTTTTGTATCATCCGCGCTGAGCAGTCGCTGCTATCCATCACGGGTGGAACTGCGGGGAATTTCAATAATCCCGCAGAGCAACTGGTGGGCCGATTGCGAAGCGAACTGGATTATCTACATATCGACGAAGTCATGAATATCGGACTGCATGAGTTTATCGACGACTTGCAAAGTCGGCTTAATACGATTGGGGATGCATTCACGCAGGCCTTTTTTGTCCATAGTCCACATTCGCTAGCTTCTTAAACGAAGCAAACTATCCCCGCAGGACAGAGGCCCATTTGCCTCATTTTGGATTTCGATTGCGATCCTTCCCGTGGATTTCTGGGGATCGGGATGTATCCCCATCCATAGAAAACCGACTACAATCCTACCGGATGGCAGGCGAGCCGTTCCTTCCGCGATGGAGTCATCCAAAAGCCTCGTTTCTCATCCAGGAAAACAGAATTCGTTCATGATTGAACTTCACGACTTTGGCAAAGATTACGGAGAATTCACGGCCGTTCAATCGATTTCGATGAAAATCGATGCGGGAGAGCTGTTTGGTTTTATTGGCCCAAACGGCGCTGGTAAAAGCACCTCCATCCGTTTTCTTGCCACGCTCTTGAAGTCGACTCGTGGTGATGGTTCGGTCAACGGCTTCAGTGTCAACAAAAACCCGATGGATGTTCGGCGTAGTATTGGATACATGCCAGACGACTTCGGTGTCTACGATGGCATGAAGGTTTGGGAATTCCTTGACTTCTTTGCCGTTGCGTACAAGATCGGCAGATCCCAACGCAAGCAAGTGATCGGTGATGTCCTGGAACTCCTGGACTTGACCCACAAGCGAGATGACTACGTCAATGGTTTATCGCGGGGTATGAAACAGCGCCTGTGTTTAGCCAAAACCCTCGTACATGATCCCCCGGTTCTCATTCTCGACGAGCCGACCAGCGGCCTCGACCCGCGGGCTCGGATCGAGGTCAAAGCCTTGTTGCGAGAACTCCGAAAGATGGGCAAGACGATTTTGATCAGTAGCCACATTCTGAGCGAGCTGGCGGATTGCTGTACCTCGATTGGCATCATTGAACGGGGGCAATTGTTGATGCATGGACCGATCGAATCTGTCTATCGGATGATTCGAAGGAATCGAATTGTGGAGATTCGTTTCCTCGAGAACCAGGATGCAGGGATATCGATCCTCCGCAGCGATCCTAGCATGCGAGGAATCGACATCGATGGCAATCGCGTTACGGTTGAATTGGAAACAGACGATGCGGGTTTGGCCTCGCTGCTCGATCGACTGGTAGAGGGTGGCGTTCAAATGAAATCGTTCAATGATAAGGACCCGACGTTGGAGGATGTCTTCATGCTGGTCACCAAAGGACTGGTTGCGTAGCCGGGCAACCTTACGTGAGTACGAGACCATCCGTTTCCAGATCAGATCCGTTGAGAACTTAGGGTCGATACAATCCAATCAACCGTTCGCTGAGGAATATTCGGCGCTGAATTGGTTTCTGCTGCGATGATGAGTGGAATCTTTTTCAAGCAATGCTACGCTCCTGTCGAAGGCATTCGTAAGGGGGCAGTGCTTAAAAACAGCAACTCGGTCGCAACCGACGAGCTGTGTCTTGCCGTTCAACCTCGTGTGGCTATACGAGACTCAAATGTTTCGCATTCGAAAGCGTTACCTATTCCTGACGGCAGTGGCTGGGGCGATTGCGTACATGTCGCAGTATTACACGCTCTCAGGCTGGCAAAATCTCCGACTGATTCCTGTCGAGAAAACCGCGTCTGATACGGATTCCCTCGCCGACAGCTGGAAGTCGAATATGGCAACCGCGGTCGCAAACCGATCTGTCCCACCGAGCACAGCGGACGGGCCTCGATTCATCGGCTGGTTCCATGAAACCTCTAGCAACGAATCCAAGAGTGGTAAAAAAACCATTCAACTAGCGGACGAGCCTCGCATACGAATCGCCAGCTTCAATCTTCATGCATTCAATGAGAGCAAGCTACGCAAATCACCGGTCGTCGAAACGCTTGCTCGGATCATTCGTCAGTTCGATATCGTCGCCTTGCAGCATATCAGTTCCCGTCAAAACGATATCCTTCCGTTGCTTGTCGACAGAATCAATGCGACAGACCGACATTATGATTACTGTATCGGTCCTCGGGTCGGACGCGAGCAAATGACACAGCAGTTCGCGTTCGTATTCGATACGGATCGCATCGAGACAGATCGGGAGCAACTCTACACGGTGGAGGACCCGCAAAATTTGATGGATTTCGATCCGCTGGTCGGATGGTTTCGGGTCAAACAAATCGATCAGACCAAAGCATTCACGTTTACCTTAGTCAATACTCGAATCGATACCACCTCCGCGGATCGCGAGCGCGCGTTATTGCCGGACCTCATCCGATCCGTCAAACAGGACGGCCGCGTCGAGGATGATGTGATCCTCCTAGGAGACTTCTCCAGCTCCTCGAATCAACTTCTATCGATTACAGGATCGTCGATGACACAGGCGATCGATCATGTTGCTACGACGGTTTCCGGGGAGTCGATGGTGGACAACATCCTAATCACCACCCGCGCAACCGATGAATTCACAGGGCGATCAGGAGTGATCGATTTCCTGCGACAATTGAATCTGACTTACGATCAAGCGATGCAAATCAGTTCGCACCTACCTGTCTGGGCGGAGTTCTCCGCGTACGAAGGAGAATACGCGAGGTAGCAACTCCCCCTCGGTTTCGGGTATGATACGAGCATCATCTCGCAACTGCAGGGCCTCGTTTTATGCGTTTTCGTCAACCGGGATTCTCATTCTTAGGATTCCTTCCTGTCGGTGTTTCTTTGTTGCTTTGTTTGAACGGTGGACTGCCCCGTATCGATGGAGCAGATCCTGCTGCCAAGTGCGATATTGCGTGGGTTGAGTCATGGATCGAACAGAACAGCGGAAAGGTTGCCGAGGATTACTGGTGGTTGCATGAGAATCCCGAGCTTTCCTACCAAGAGGAGAACACCTCGGAATACATCGCAAAAGCCTGGAAGGAAGCCGGATTCGACGTCACCACGCGGATCGGTGGTTACGGAGTGGTCGCGGTACTCAAGAACGGGACCGGCCCGACCGTGATGCTACGAACGGACCTAGATGCTCTGCCGGTGACTGAAACCACGGGCCTGGCGCGGGCCTCCAAGAAGAAGGTGACAACAGAATCTGGGGTATCGACAGGGGTGATGCATGCGTGTGGACACGACGTACACATGTCGCATTTGATCGGAGTTGGACGACTGTTGGCGTCGCATAGAGACAAGTGGTCGGGCACCCTGATCCTCATCGGTCAACCTGCGGAAGAGCGAGTTGGAGGCGCTAAGAAGATGCTGGAAGATGGCCTGTACTCCAAATTTCCGAAACCCGATTATGCTGTCGCACTCCATTGCGAATCCTCCGAGGTCGAGCAAGTTGCCTTTCGGGCCGGCTACATGATGGCAAACGTGGATACGATCGATGTTCGTATCAAAGGGCGTGGCGGGCATGGAGCAGCTCCGAATACCACGATCGACCCGATCGTACAGGCCTCTGAATTTGTCGTAAGCCTGCAGACGATTGTCAGTCGCGAAGTCAAGCCTACGGAACCCGCGGTGATCACGGTCGGTTCGATCCACGGCGGAACGAAGCACAACATTATCGGTGACTATTGCGATTTGCAGCTCACCGTTCGAAGCTATTCGCCAGAAGTCCGAACGCTCCTGCTCAGCGCGATCCATCGCAAGGCAAAGGGGATCGCAGCCGCGTACGGCGCGCCTGAACCATCGATCATCATCTCGGATGCGACTCCATCCCTTTTCAACGATGAAATTCTCACCAACCGACTCAAGTACAGGATGGAAAAAGCGATTGGAAAAGAACGGGTTGGGATCGCGGATCAAGTCATGGGCGGGGAGGATTTTAGCGAGTATGGCTTGGCGGGTGTTCCGGTCTGTATGTTCCGTTTGGGTACCATTGACACAGGTAGGCTTGCAGCCATGAAAAAACGAGGACAAAACATGAGCTTGCACTCTCCCGAATTCTATCCGGATATCGATCGAGCCCTACCCATGGCCATTCGATCGATGACGGTGTGTGCGCTCGAACTGCTCGGCAGGGCGCAGGACAAGTGACGCCAAATACGGAAGGGACTCCAGTTTGAAACGTATCTTAATCGTTCGATTATCGGCTATCGGGGATGTCGTTCTCAGCACTCCGGTCGCCTGTGCCCTTCGAAGGGGATATCCTGAAATCCGAATAGGCTGGGTGGTTGAGAAAGCCGGTGCGCAGTTGCTGGAGGGTCACGACTGCATCGATAATTTATTTGTGATACCCAAAACGACTTTCCAGTCACCGAGGGTTCTATGGGGTGTACTAAAACAGCTTCGACAGTGGAAACCGGATGTAGCCATCGACCTCCAGGGGCTAACCAAAAGTTCCCTTCTCGCATTCGGATCCGGTGCACGGACTCGGCTCGGTTTCCAACGCAGTGACTTTGACGGGAGAGAAGGGAGCAGATGGTTGAATAACCGATTGGTTTCCCCACGAAGCGAGCATATTAGCCTGCGGAGTCTCGAATTGCTTCGTCCGATTGGAATTGAATCCGATGAGATGGAATATCGATTGCCGCGGGATGCGGAATCCGAGGGGTTTGCTTCTAGGGTGCATAACCAACTGTTTGCGGACCAACCCTTTGCCTTGATCAATGTTGGAGCAGGTTGGCCGAGCAAGCTTTGGCCGAGCGAACGATACGCTGCGGTCGCAAAGCATCTCGAGTCCCAATGGGGTCTTCCGTCGCTCGTACTTTGGGCAGGCTCGGAGGAAAGAAAGATTGCAAACGCGATCGTCGAGCAATGTTCTGGGTTTTCACACTTAGCTCCGGAAACAACCCTGAAGGAGTTACGTGCTCTCGTTCGACGAGCTCGATTGTTCGTAGGATCGGACACCGGTCCGATGCACCTGGCGGTAGCGGTAGATACGCCGACCGTCGCCATGATAGGTCCCATGCCTATCGAGCGTGTCGGTCCGTTGGGTTCGGCGCATCGGGGTGTTCAAATCGAAAAGCTTCCCTCATCGAGGAAATCGGAGAGGAAGACCAATTGCGAGCCCATGCTCTCCATTCAAGCTAGCCATGTTCGCGATGCATGCGACGAAGTTCTTGAGCGTGCTAATCTCAAGCGAGTGGGTTAGTGTTTCGTAGCAATCATCGAGACACCCCTGTGATCTCGCTAAGAAGACTGAAGAAGCCCCGTTTGCGATAGCTACTTATCGTCCAGTTCACGGGTACCGATTGATATCCTTCGCCAAATCCCTCACCCTTCATTCGAAAGTCGAAATATCCCCAGGATGCGTACTCTTTGACAGATTCGACAAAGTGATTCGAGGGGCGATCGAAATCAAAATGATCGTCTTCATTGAACAAAATAGGCATTGGACGGTACCCCTCGACCTGCCTTGTCAATCGAACCATCTCTCCAATCCGCACTGGGTCCTTGACACCATTGCCGTGAAGCAGCAAAAAGCTGGAGGCCCGGACGACGTTCGGACGTGGAATCGTGTTTCCACCATAACTGGTCCCGACGAAGAGCGGAGATCCAGCTACCTCGGATCGGGTCCGAACTCGATGGATCAACTCATGAACGCGGTCAGGTTGCAAAATCGCATGATCGTAACGGACGTTGCATTCATTGTTAATTTCCACAAGGACATTTCGATATCCCTGCCGGAGAATCCAATCGGTGATACCATCGACCGAGCGAAGAATTGCCGATTCGTCTTGGATCCGCTCATCCTGGCCAAAGTAGAAATATCCTAGGATCACCACCATCCCCAACTCATCCGCCTGATCGATGACACGCTTCAACCGTTGCATCGTTGCAGCATGAAGCGAACCATCAGATTCGATCGCGGAGTTATGCCAGGGTTGGACTTTGGAATAGCCTTCGGGACTTCCTCCCTGGCAATTGACAGTTATTCCCAGCAGTCCATGGCTCCTCCAAATCGGCATCGCTGCGATGAATTCGTCGGTGTTTCGATCCGCATCCCAGCGATTGGTGTCCGGGTAAACCCATTTGCCAATCGTTTCTGGATTCCTATCATCAAACGTCGCTTGGACCATACGGCTATTCATCAAGAGACCTTCGATTCGATGTCCATTCCATACCCTGCCGCGATAGGTCAACTCGCCATTGATAAGAAATTGCGAACCATCGATACCGACCGTCGTCTTAGGTGCTCGCATCGTATTCCCGTCGTATGGGATCGCGATCGAGGGTTGTAAGACGATCGACAGGATCACAAGCGGAACTAGGAGTGGATAGTACATGGTCGTAATGGTTTACGTAGAAGGCGCACTGTCGATTGTTCGGTTCGTCACAAATTGCAACTATCAATAAAAAAGAACGCATCCGTATGATAGCAAACCGCTCCCCGCGGGGATCATGCGAGCGTTCCCAACATGCGTTAAACTAAGGAGATTGCGATCGAACGATATCCCAGGAGAGTTTTAAAATGAAAGTATGTAGATTCTTTCGCTTGCTAGCGATTGCAGGTATCGCCTGCCAAGTACCTATTGCCATCGCGGACGATTGGACGCAGTGGAGAGGAAACCAACGCGATGGAAAGTCCCTCGAGACCGGGTTGATGAATCAATGGTCTTCATCGGGACCAAAATTGATTTGGCAAACGAATGGTCTAGGAAGTGGATTTTCGACGCCATCCTCGGCGAATGGGCTTGTTTATCTAGTCACCAACACAGGGATGGAGACCGAACAACTGATCGCACTCGAGCTCGCGTCAGGCAAGACGCGATGGAAAACGAAGATAGGTGCGGTGGGAGCGAACACCGGTCCTCAGTATCCTGGCAGCCGCTCGACTCCCGCCCTCAACGATGGAAAGGTTTACGTGTTAGGCTCGGACGGCGATTTAGTTTGCGTCGATGCTCAAAGCGGAACTGTCGTGTGGTCCAAAAATTTGCGCAAGGAATTTCAGGGGGTACCTGGCAAGTGGGCCTATACGGAATCCCCCCTCATCGACGGCGACTCGCTGATATGCTCTCCAGGTGGTAAGAACGCAACAGTCGTGTCGCTGAATAAAAAAGATGGATCGTTACGCTGGAAGTCACCCATTCCTGAAGCAGATGAAGCGAGTTATTCCTCGCCCGTCGCGGCTGAAATGGGTGGTAAGAAACAATATGTTCTCTTCATGGCCAAGGGAGTTGCTGGACTCAATGCAGAAAATGGCGAATATCTATGGAGGTTTGACAAGACGGCCGACAAGGATGCCAACGTGCAAACCCCAATCATCAAGGACTCGTTCGTCTTTACAGGAGCGAGCCGAGTAGGTGGTGGTTTGGCTGAGGTCATTCCTGGCAATAGGCAACCCAAACAGGTTTATTTTGATACCAAATTACCGACTGGGATGGGAGGAGCTGTTCTCGTCGGCAATCATTTGTACGGAACCTCTGGTCCGACCTTGATGTGCGTCGAGTTTTCGACTGGAAAAATCATGTGGCAGGATCGGAGCATCGGTCCGGCATCCATTTGCTATGCAGACAACAAACTATTCCTTCATGGTGAGAATAATGATCTCGCCATGGTTGCAGCGACTCCAGAAGGATACAAAGAACTCGGTCGGGTAACACCACCCGGGGCCCCCGATCGCGGTCGCTCTAAAGCATGGACGCATCCGATGATTGTGGATGGAAAGTTGATCATCCACGATTCCGGTAGCGTTTGGTGCTATGACCTCCGAGGTAGCTGAGCAGTCCAAACATTCCAGCCGGAAGTCCTAAGGATTGCAGTTGAGAATGAAACCGTCATTGGTGGCGACGCAGGGAGCCCCCCCTGCGTCGCGGAGCGTTTCGTAGAGAGCTATTTATGTTCGTTAGCTGCAAACGTTTTCCTTCAGAAGCTTCGTCCAGCGAGCCAGTCTAACGGGCGAGGATACACTCTTCGGACTCATTCCCGAAATGGTTCAAGGGGGCTGCAGGTCAAACTTGTGGTTTCTCTAAGGACGACAGTTGCGGTAGTCTGTGATTGAATTCACATCCTGCCGTTGGAGCCGTTACCGCCCCGGAGCACCACCTGAATTGACTTCTCCACCTGAGTTGACATTGCCACCGTCCCCTGGATAGCCTGCCCCGCCGAATGGAGATCCCATTTGTCCCCCGGGTCCCATGCCACCCGGACCCAAACCAGGTATTGGTAACTGCGATCCTAGGGTTGACTTGGTATCGCGAAGAATGTCATCGACGTCCTGCTGTGTTTCTGCAGCATCCAGAATACCCAAAGGAAAACTTACCGCAGCGAGCGCTCTCTTGACGTTGACGCTAATCTCTTTCGGATCGAGTTGCTCGATGACAGAAACGACCTGATCCTTCGATGCGACCCAAGCATCCCAGCTGCTTTTCTCGACCCACTTCCCTTCCACCTTGACGTACTTTGTGCGCATAGGTTTTCCAGTTGGATCGCGTCCTAAGGCATCAGCCTCATCGTCGGTTGTCTGCTGAAATTTCAGCGATCGCAACAAGTCCATTTGCTGCTTCATAGGATCAGACAGATCGGGAATCGGACCTCTTTGATTTGGAGCAGCCTTCATGATCGCGTCTAGCTTCGGGCCTAGCGCCTGCAGTTTGGGGGCTAAGTCCGTTGAGAGTCCCGTCAAAAACTGCCGAGCGTTCAACGTCTTGAGCTTATCCGCGGAAAGTAAATCATCGGAAAGCATCGTATTCAATAGTTCCAACAATGGATCCCACAGTTCCACCACCTTCGGTTTCATCGCGGGATCGATTGCGAGTTCCTTACTACTGAGGAGAAGATTCTTTTTTTCTTTCAAAACTCGAAGGAGGTTCGCTTTGAAACCGCGGACATCGTCGAGCGTCTTTGATTCCAACCTGGTACTTATTTGCCTAACGATTTTCTGGATATCGTTTTGCTGGGATTTAGGGAGAGAATCCCACGAAACGACATAGTTATTTTTCTCGAGTTGAGCGATCACAATCGCCATAAACTCTTGCGCGGTAGCATTGGCGGGAAACTCAACCACAGGAATACTATCCTTGGATTGGGTTTCTGTCTCTGAGGCAGTCACCGCGACCGCAGGATTCTTGCCCCCTCGAGCGATCGCACGCGCCTTCAATCGGCTGGAATCATCCAGCTTACTGAGCGGGAGCGTTAATTCTTTGCCATCGGCACGTTTCAGTGTCAGCTGCACCCCCTCGAGCTTGACATAGTCAGCCTCGATGGTGCGAGTCCCGGTGTTATCGGTCCATTTCTCTTGAGCAATCGCACTTGATGTACAGAAGCCAATAGAAGAGACCACAAACGATTTAGTCAGCAATCGACGAAAAGACATGATGGCGGTTGGATGATGACCTGTAGAGGGCGGAATCGACACCGCCTCATTGTAACCGAGAATGAGGGAGATCACAAAAACCATGGTCAGCTTCCCTTAGTCGTTTCCTGGAAGAGGGACTCGCACCCTAAGGAAAACACAGTGAAAACCTCAATCGATCAACCAACAGAAGTAAAACCCGAAGCCATCCATTTTCTGACAGAAAATTTGTCCTCAATCTCACAATACCCTCAACTAGATGCAATCAGCAGTCCATTCGAAATGAATGAGCCATTGAGTCTGGTATTGAAACTTTGGAACGGGATGAGCGCACCGGATCGGGAATTGCCACTGCTGATCGCTACGCAAAGCTCTTACAACAATATAGACATTCGTTTCCGATCGGATTTTCTGAGGCATGGGCTCGAGAACAAAGAGGGGCCATTCAAGTCGTAACCGACCAAAAACCGTTTTGATTTTCTGCAACTGATCTTCCGTAAAATGACAGTCCGGTATCGACGAGCAAACCAAACGTCGACGATTTCAGTTCCTGCTGGCGTACGCTATGTTCCAACCGAACGAGACCTGCTGCTCCGCATCGCCCAACGTTGACGACTGAATCGATCTGCT
>JBBAXA010000031.1:0-25777 GCA_040396935.1 Pirellula sp. | reverse complement strand
AATCGATCTGCTGAATCGATCGGACGAATTCGGATCCACGAAAACTCAATGATTCGTCAGACCATCGATCTCGATAATGATCGCGAGGTTTCAAAAAAATCTTTGCAAACAGAATTCCGACTCCCTGGCTATGGTATCCGACGAATCCGTTTCGATTGAAAGGCTCTCTAAATTTGCTGCGTTTCGCGGGCTATCTCTGCTGAGCTGCTACGAGTTTTTCGAAAGATCGGGGCATAGAAATCGATGAGTGGAGCGAGAGCGACGAACGCCATGGCCAGAAGCCATACGCCCTTAAAGAAAGTGATTTCATCCTTGGGTAATATAAACAGCCCTCCAACGATCCCGATAATCGCCAGCAGCAACATTTCGAATCTACACGGACGCTGCCAAACCGCGTACCAAAACAGCAACGTCCAGAACGCAAGGACAATCCCAGCAAATCCACATCCCAGAAAGCCGAAAATGACCAGCGCGACGACGAGTAGCGAATAGGGGGTTACGAATTTTGGGACTGGCATATCGTTAGACCTATCGATAAACGGAGCGTGTCTTTGGAATTCCCGTACTCATTTTAACGCAAAGAACGCCAGCTCTTTGGGGGTAGCCATCGCCTAAGGCTGAAGGATCTCGATAAAGGCCTCCAACCAGCTAGCGACGCTAGCTCATCGACTCTAGCGACTCTACCAACTCGACTCGAAAGCCTTGGTAATGATGAGAATCGTAGCAAGAGCCACTCCGCATAGAATAGCGGCTAAGCTCGCCCGGAGCCAATTATTGCGATCTCTCATGAAGATCAGATCGACAAACCACACGATCGTCGGGAGGAAGAGGATCGAGACATTCAACCAAATAGGAAGCGGTTCCGATCGAAAAAATCCTGTCAAACACATGGAAGCAACTGCGGCGATACAAAGTGGATAAAGGACCGTTGAAAGCTGCCAGTTCGCAAATACGGACGGCCGCGATTCAATCAAAAAACCACTCAACGATGCTCCCAAGGCTAAACCGATACAAGCCAAAGCCCACTCTCCAAGACTTCCATAAGACTGGAATGCGATCGCTGCAACCGCCCCCAATTGCCCCACAAGGACCAGCGAGGCCCAGCGTGCTGCTCCCGACGAAGCTAAATTGTCGATGGTTGCAATGTTCAGTGTGGATGCCACCACTCCAAGCGCTAAGGACTGAATGATCGCCGGCCAAACATTTCCCCACGTATCCTCCTCCATCAAACAGAAAAAAAGAGTTCCAACGGCCAGCGATACCAAACAAGGCCAAACCAACGCAACATATCGATTCGGTTTTCGCACGAAACATCGCAAAAGGCCGACGATCACAATGACAATCGGGATACCGATGGCCATCCATTTCCATCGATACGAGCTGTCCAATGCGAGCCATTTCGCTGGTTTAAAAAGAATATCTCGCTGGAGGAAGTCCGATGCGATCAGCCCGAAAGCACAGACGAGACTTCCGAGAATCGTACGCCCCACGATGCCATCAAGAGGAATGTCTTCAGCACCTTCCGGAGCGTACCTGGTCGTCAACAGTAGCCAGCAGCCAATCAAACCCGCCACTCCTGGAACTGCCAGCCTTTGAATAAAGATTTGATTTTCAAATGACACAGAAGGATCCTCAAAGGGGTTCATGAAATCCGAGGGATTCGCTCGTTGGTACTACGCTAGCGTAATCGATTTACCCATGAACGTGGAGCCACGCAACGAACGTTGACAATGACGGCACATCACGAATTCACCGCGCGATCGATATTTGGCAGATACCTAAAGACAATCAGCCAGTCTTTCGACTGGCTGAGGGCATAAATGCTGTAGAGAGTGTTGTCAACTTCTCTGACTACTTCACTTCCTGGGAAGAGAGTTTGTCACCGATGGAAGTCTCCTTTGTCTCTGACTCGTTGGTACTAGCGGCAGCTTGTTCCAAATCCGCTTGATGAGAAGCCATCGATACTAGTTTCATCGCATTTTCGATCTCAAAGCGGGAAAAATACATCTCAACGCCAGTGTATTGGGAAACAACTCTCGGCTTGTTGATGAGTTCTTGCCAACTCAGTCCATTAGCAACATTCCAAGCGGCTGCCTGTGCGATGTTTTGAGAAATCTTGCCTGTTCCTAGGGCTCGACACAGTTGCTCAACCACCGGCGATGGGTTCACGTCCTGAAGACGTACCACTTTATATTTCATTCGAGGATTAGGGTCCTGTTTGCCGTGCTCCAAGCAAACGACGGCGACATTCATCTTCTTTGGTCGATCGGGTTCGACGCGGAACATGCCACCCATGCCACCCATGCCTCCCATACCACCCATGCCCATGCCACCCATGCCGCCCATGCCCATACCGCCCATGCCGCCCATACCCATACCACCCATACCGCCGCCCATTCCTTGACCACCCATGCCACCCATGCCACCCATGCCACCCATGCCGCCCATACCACCCATGCCTCCCATACCTCCCATGCCTCCCATGCCTCCCATACCCATGCCTCCCATACCCATGCCGCCCATTCCACCCATGCCCATACCCATCTGGGCATTCACAGGTACAGCGCCAAAAGTAGGAGGCAGTACGATATCGAGCGGCTCACCGGTCTGGTTCTTGAAAATCAAATTGGCTTCCTTGGAATCCTTGCCGATGTAATCCACCGTCAGCAAGCCGTCATCCATCGCCTTGAACATCTCTACGGACCGGATGTTTTGGTCCTTGTCCTTGGCAGCCTTCGCGGATCTTTTCGAAACCGGCTTGGTCGCATTCGTATCTTCTGCGATGCAAATCGAAGCCGCCGAGAGCGCGAATCCCAGGGAAAACAAAGAGAATAAGGATCGTTTCATATTCGAGACCTACGATGCAATGAAAAGTTTTGACCGGTGAAGGAGCATACGGCAACGAGCTCGCACGATTCCATGCCTGGGACCGACGGCAAGTCAAATAAGGCAAAACTCGTGCCGAAGCAAACTTCGACTTCAATCTAAGCTCTAAGGTACACTCTCGACCGCTAAATTCCACTGTTTTCGTCCAGGAAACTGCGGTTGCTCAACCGGATTCATCGGAAAAATCGGCCACACGGTCTGAGGAAGCGGCTCGGTCGATTGCAGAAACGTTGCAGTTTGCTACTCTTTCGTGTTCACAATCGCGACTTTTGCGAAATTCTGATCGTTTCTCAACACCATTAGGGAACCCTCCATGTCAATGTACGTCGGCGAAGCTTTGGTAGGCGAAGGCAATGAAATTGCGCACATCGATTTGATGATTGGAAGCAAGGACGGGCCGGTTGGAACTGCATTTGCAAACGCGCTTGCCAATCAAAGCAGCGGTCATACCAATCTTCTCGCTGTTTTGGCCCCCAACGTGGCCGTCAAGCCCAGCACCGTCATGATCACCAAGGTGACAATTAAGGGGATGAAACAAGCGGTGCAAATGTTCGGCCCAGCTCAGTATGCTGTTGCCAAGGCAGTTGCAGACAGCGTCGCCGCGGGAGTCATTCCTAAGGATCAGGCTGAAAATCTGGTAATCGTCTGCGGAGTATTTATCCATCCAGCCGCGAACGACGACAAGAAAATTTACGACTACAACTATCAAGCCACCAAAGATGCAATTGCGAACGCCATGAAGGGACTCCCGAGCGCTCAGCAAATGATCGACCAAAAGGATTCGGCTTCGCACCCATTCAAGGGTTTCTAAACCGACAACTCGATCGTCTACTGCGAGGCGATCGAACGACCACTGGGCAAGGTTTTACCTTGCCCTTTTTTATTGGAACCGAAACTGATTGTGGACGTAGGACAACCGTTCAAGACAATCGAGTGGTTTCCTGCGACTACCGCTTTTGAAGGAATGCTTTCGAACGCACAACGTCGATGCAACCTGTCAGCTCTCTCGCATTCGTTGGATCCGCTAGGTGATGATATCGGTCACCACGTGGGCTGGCTCGACTCCTGTTAAGCGAACATTCAGACCGCGGAACGGATATGTAAAGCGTTCGTGGTCGACCCCTAAGCAATGGAGAATCGTAGCGTGCAGATCCCTGAGATGCACTGGTTTTTCGGCGATGTTGTAACAGAAGTCATCGGTGAGTCCATAATCCAAACCTCCTCGGATTCCCCCGCCGGCCATCCAAACCGTGAAGCATCTTCCATGATGGTCTCGTCCCATCCCGGGCTCACCGAGCTTCCCCTGACTGAATACCGTTCTTCCAAACTCGGTCAGAAACAAGACGAGTGTATCCTCCAGAAGCCCCAATCGTTTTAGATCCTTGATCAAGGCGGTTGTCGGTTGGTCCACGTCGCGACATTGATTGGGCAACTGTCGGGCGATTGCGATATGCTGATCCCAACCGCGATGGAAGAGCTGAACGAATCGAACATTGCGTTGCATCAATCTTCGAGCGAGCAAGCAGTTGGCAGCGTAACTACCGGGTCGTCGTACTTCGGGACCATACAGATCCAGAGTCTCCTGGGACTCGTCGCTAATGTCGGTCAATTCGGGTACAGACGCTTGCATTCGGAATGCCATTTCATAGGCAGCAATCCTCGCCAGAGTTTCTGGATCCCCGCTCGCATCGGCTTGTATCTGATTCAGTGCTTGCAGACTATCCAATAAATCCCGTCGTTGTGCTCGATCGACACCTGGAGGATTCCCCAAATACAAAACAGGATTGGCTCCGGGGCGCAACCCAACCCCCTGATGAGAACTCGGTAGAAATCCAGCCCCCCAAAGCCGCGAGAAGATCGGCTGGCCTGGGTTCTTACCCGTCCCCTGAGATACCATTGCCACGAACGCGGGCAAATTCTCATTTTCCGTCCCCAATCCGTAACTAGCCCACGCGCCCATCGATGCGTAGCCGGGCTGTTGATTCCCGGTATTCATGTAGGTAATCGCTGGATCGTGATTGATCGCCTCTGTATGGACCGACTTGATAAAGCAGAGCTCATCCGAGATGGTCTGCATATGCGGTAGCAGATCGCTTATCCAAGCACCGCTTTGCCCGCAGCGTTTACCTGGTTTCAGGGGTGGAACGACAGGATAGGCGGATTGTCCACTGGTCATCCCGGTCAGTCGCTGGTTCCCTTTGATGGATGGCGGTATCTCCTTGCCTGCGTACTCATGCAATGCAGGTTTATCATCGAATAAATCGACATGCGATACGCCCTCGGATTGAAACAGACAAAGGACTCGCTTCGCTTTAGGAGCAAAGTGAGGGAGGGCTGATCGATCCATCGAGGAACGTTCCGTCGGCTCGGCTGCTCCATTCCGAGATGGAAGCATGGCCCCTAGAGCTAGGGATCCAACACCTGACGATAGATGCGTCAGCATCGCACGCCTACCGAGCAAGTTCTGTAAAGGATCTGATGGATGGTGCATGTTAGTTCCGTGTAATGGCTTCGCTCAGATTGAGGATCAAGGATGCAATCTGTGTCCATGCGGCGTGCTCGACTGAGCTGAACCGCTCATCTCGAGGAAATTCACCACTCGACACGACGGTTTTGGCAGCCTCAGGGTTGGACTCATAACGTTTCCATTCCTTCTGTAGCGCCGTACTCAGAACACGCATTTCCGCCTCGGTAGGATTTCGAGACAGTGCTCTCTTGAATGCAAACCTCAAGCGATCTTCTGTACCATCCTCGGCCGAGAGAATTCGCTCGGCAAAAACTCGTGCTGCTTCGACAAATTGCACATCATTGAGCAAAACGAGTGCTTGAAGAGGAGTCGTCGTAGCAGCTCGCGAAATAGTGCATACCTCGCGATTGGGTGCGTCGAATGCCATCATGTTTGGTGGAGGAGCTGTTCGTTTCCAATACGTATACATCGACCTACGATAAAGCTTGTCGCCATGGTCCTGAACGAATGCCTGGGCAGTGGCAGGAGTACTACCATAATGGCTGACCTCGCGCCAGAGGTCGGCTGGCGTATACGGGTTCACACTAGGTCCACCGATCCGATCGACGTACAGTCCACTGACAGCCAACGCCATATCGCGAACCATTTCAGCGCTTAAACGGAATCTCGGTCCACGCGCTAGCCAACGATTCTGGGGATCCGTGGCCATTTGCTCGACGGACGAATGGGACGAACGTTGGTATGCGTTCGAAGTGACGATGATTTTTAGAATGTGTTGTAGATCCCAATCATTCTCCATGAGTTCCACAGCTAACCAATCCAGCAGCTCAGGATGACTAGGCCATTCACCTTGAGAGCCAAAGTCCGCAGCCGTCGAAACCAAGCCCGTTCCAAAAAAGATTTTCCATAATCGATTGACAGCGACTCGCGCGGTCAGCGGATTCCTTGTGTCGACAACCCAACTGGCCAAACCGAGTCGATTCTTAGGCGCATCTTCCTGTTTTGGACCAATCGACTCGGGAGTATCTGCTGTGACGGGATCGGTCGGTTGAGCGTAGTCTCCACGATTCAAGATAAATGTCTCACGTGGCTTCTCGGACTGGTCCATCACCATCGTAGGAAAAGGTTCGGTCAGGACAGCAAGACGTTCCTTCAGATTGGCTAGATCGATACGAGTCCGTTTGAGAGCGTCGCTGTTTTTAGCGCAATGTTCCCAAAGAGTAGTCCAATCGCTTTGGTCGCGATCCTGTTCCGTTTTTTGGATCGATGCGAGCACTGTCTCAGGTAGATCGGTTCCGTCGTCGTTACCAGAAATCGCATAGAGCTCGACCAGCCCGGGGATATGGCTCTTACCAGCCCCAAAGTTGAGTTGAACTGTCATATAGGGGGTGTTCTCGCTCGAGGCAGGCTGGCTCAGTGTGGCTGTCAAGTGGACAGGCCCCTCGGTATCACGACTCGGGGACCATCCATTCTCATTCCGGGGATCTAGACAGTGATGGGGAAGATTCTTGTCTTCCCAAGAATTTGCGGTCACTCTCGAAATGGATTCGAGCCTGTGAAGATTGATTTGATCACTCGGAACGGTGTCCAAGGTGATAGAAATCGAAGTCAAACGGAAGGAGCCTTTTTCCTGAGGCCCCTCTCCATCCTTCTTTGCTGCTCCTTTGGGAAGCGGTTTTGAAAGGCCCGTCCCCCATCCTCCTCCGGGCAGATCCTCCTGCGGCAATGCTCGCATCCGGATCGCCGTGATCGGCTGATCGATTCGCGGTAACTCGACCAACACGTCAAACGCTCCGAGATCCCCGGCATTGCGAATCCGCACTTGACTCTCCCCCACAACCTCGAATCCGGCACCACGATTGGGCGTCGAGACCTTGAGGACTTTGACCGGATGGATTGCAAAATCCTTTCCTCGCGCTGCGAGATTTTGCTGCTGCTGTGCAATCCAGGGGAGTAGGATGCGGTCGTCCCGTTCGGAGAGTTTTGATTCGAGCGATTGGATCTGCTCGCGTAGAGAATCCAGCTCCTCGGTTCGCAAGACAGTTCGCATCGAAACGTAGGGGGCAGGATTGACCCCAGCATTCCCGTCCAACCCCTTATCCGAAAGCGTATTGAAATAAGCAAAAAGACGATAATAGTCTTTTTGGGTGAAGGGATCGAATTTGTGGTTGTGGCACTGTGCACATCCAAGAGTGAGGCCCAAGATGACCTCTCCGAACGTTTTGACTCGATCGGCGTTGTAGTTTGTAAGATTCTCCTCGGGAATCGTCCCACCCTCGTGTGTCACCATGTTATTCCGCTGGAAGCCGGTCGCAATCCATTGACTCTCCGTACGGTTGGGAAGCAAATCACCGGCGATCTGTTCGACGAGGAATTGGTCATAGGGCATGTTATCATTGAATGCCTGAATGACCCAATCGCGCCACAGCCACATATGTCGTCCGCCGTCAATCGAGAAACCATTGGTATCGGCATAGCGCGAGGCATCGAGCCACTCCATCGCCATCCGCTCACCATAATGCGGACTATCCAAAAGGGATTCCATTTTCCGCTGCCATGCCTCTGGCCCCAAATCGTTCAAAAAGGAATCCATTTCCTCAACGCTGGGTGGCAATCCCGTTAAATCCAAATGGATACGTCTCAGCAATACCGACCGGTCAGCTCGTCCATTGGCCACTAGTTTCATCTGGCGCAGCCGATCATCGATAAAGGCATCCACCGGGTTCACCGACTCCTGCGTGCTCGCTGCAGGCAAAGGCGTGCGTTCTGGAACCATGAATGACCAATGAGATTCGTACTCCGCCCCCTGAACAATCCAAGCACGAAGCGTATGAATTTCCTCGGAGGTTAGCTCGAGATGAGAGTCCGGCGGGGGCATTTTGACATCGACATCGGTAGCCGTGATGCGATGCCAAAGATTGCTCTTGGATAGGTCGAACGGGTAAACCGCAGCTCGCCCCTCGGTGATGGCAACAGCCCCTTCTGCCGTGTCCAACCTCAATTCCGCTTTCCTGCTTTTCTCGTCAAAGCCATGACATGGGAAACAATTTTTCGAAAGAATCGGCCTGATATCGCGATTGAATCGGAGCTTTCCAGTTCCCTGACTGCGGTTCTCTCCGGACAGAGCAAAGCCTGACAGGGCAGCAAAGCACCCGAGGGTGGCAAAAAACAAACGGAGTCGAACAGTGTGCATGAGGCCGATCCGCTTCAACGGAGGGTGTATGATTCAAAAAATGAGAGCAGCCAGAAGTCGGCAGACACCCAGTCATTTTAACCTATCCAAGTTTAGCATGAATTGGTGTCTGACCGTTTCGAGGATCCCATCCCCGTATTTGAAGTAGGCAAAATGGGAACACTTTGCCAAAATCGCAATCCGAGACGGGAGCAGACTCACCGTTTTCTCTGCTCACCGAAGCAACTTGTTTTTTCTGCTCTCGGGAGCGATTCGGTCTTCTCGTAAACTTACCCTTTTTTGAGACACTGGCAGGTAGTTCATTCATGAGCCTAATCGAGCGAATTCATGGTCGCCAAATCTTCGATTCTCGTGGCAATCCAACAGTCGAAGTGGACGTAACACTGGTTGATGGCTCATCGGGCCGAGCCGCAGTCCCCAGCGGTGCGAGCACTGGCGCGCATGAGGCCTGGGAGCTTCGGGATGGAGACAAATCCAAGTACATGGGGAAGGGTGTTCTCAAAGCCGTTGACAACATCAATTCAAAAATAGCGGAATCTCTGATTGGTTTCGACGCTCTCGATCAACGAGGTGTCGACAGCTTGTTGTGTGACCTCGATGGCTCTCCCAACAAGAAAAACCTTGGGGCGAATGCGATGTTGGGAGTCTCGTTGGCGACCGCCAAAGCGGCGGCTCAATTCACAAACCAACCGCTTTATCGCTATCTCGGGGGCGCAGGCGCACATTTGCTGCCAGCTCCTATGATGAATATCGTCAATGGAGGCCAGCATGCGGACAATTCCGTAGACGTTCAGGAATTCATGGTGATGCCCCTAGGATTCGGTTCGTTTACCGAAGCTCTTCGGGCAGGAACCGAAATCTTTCATCACCTGAAAAAAGTACTCGGAGAAAAGAAGCTCAACACAGCCGTTGGAGACGAAGGGGGATTCGCTCCCGACCTGCGAAGCAATCAAGAGGCTCTCGATTTGATTATGGAAGCCATCCAAAGAGCTGGCTACGAAGCTGGGAAACAAATCTTCATCGCCCTCGATGTTGCAGCTACGGAGTTCTACGACGAAAAAACCAAGAAGTACACGATCGACGGCAAGGAACTCAGCGGCGATCAGATGGTCGATTTCTTGGCCGCTTGGGCCGCCAACTATCCCATCTGCTCGATTGAGGATGGATGCTCCGAGGATGACTGGGAGTCCTGGAAAAAATTGACCGAGCGCATAGGGAATCAAGTTCAATTGGTCGGAGACGACTTGTTCGTTACCAATACCGAACGACTTCAACGAGGAATCGATCAAGGGATCGCCAACAGCATCTTGATCAAAGTCAATCAAATCGGAACCCTCACGGAAACGATCGAGGCGATTCAACTGGCTCACCGATGTGGGTACACAAGTATTTCCAGTCACCGAAGCGGCGAGACCGAAGACTCTACCATCGCGGACCTGGCTGTCGCTTTGTCTACCGGACAAATTAAAACCGGCTCAGCCTCTAGATCCGATCGCATGGCGAAATACAACCAGCTGCTTCGTATCGAGGAGGAACTCGGGGAGGGTGCTCGCTATGCGGGACCTCTATTCCGAAAGAAGTAATTCTTACTGAATCAGCCAATCGAATCGGAGAGCGGTACGTGCCCCTCGCGTACCGCGCCACCGAGGCGGCGGCGACCTACCTTTCTCATGCATGGCAGGAATCGCCCAGTAAAAAAGGGACTTGCGTTCTGCTCCAATTCCTCCGCTCGAGAATCTTGAATCCTCTGCAATCGATCGCCACCCTGACTGCTTCCCTATTTTCCTGGCGGTCCCACATCTTTTCGATCGCAAAGGGCGCAACCCTCCGAGGCTGGAACTCTACGAAAAAACCCCTCCTGCTACCAGAAGGGGTCGTTTACGGAATCAGCTCTTTTGCGGTTCCCGGCAGGAATCCGCAAGATTCGAAACCGTTTTAGGCTCCGGCTGCTGCTGGTTCTGACTCGGTCGATGCTTCGCGACTCTCTCCTTTGAATTCGAGGCGAGTCACCTTACCGTCAGAGTCTTTGAATACCTCGACGATGATTGTGTTCTTACCTTCGAAGTTGCCTCGCAGCAATTCTTCCGAGAGCGGATCCTCGACGCGTTGCTCGATTGCTCTACGGAGTGGTCGCGCACCGTAATCGAGGTTGGCACCTTGCTTGATGATGAACTCCTTGGCTTCGTCGGTCAGGATCAAATCAAAACCGCGTTCCTTAAGTCGCTGCTTGACTTTCGCCATTTCGAAGTCGATGACCTTCTTCAGATCCTCTTTGTTGAGGTGTCGGAAGATAATCACATCGTCCAAACGGTTGAGGAACTCAGGCCTGAACACACGTTCGATTTGGTCCATAACCCGCGCCTTCATACTGTCGTAGGAGGCATCGCTGTCGGGCTTTTGGAATCCGAAAGCCGACTCATTCTTGATAGCCTCAGCACCCGCATTGGTTGTAAGAATGAGGATGGTGTTTCGGAAATCGACATTCCGTCCAAAACTATCGGTGAGCCTCCCCTCCTCCATGACTTGCAACATCATATTGAAGACATCGGGGTGGGCTTTTTCGATTTCGTCGAGAAGCACGACTGCGTAGGGACGACGTCGGATCTTCTCCGTGAGTTGGCCACCTTCTTCGTAACCGACATAACCTGGAGGAGCTCCGATGAGGCGGCTCACATTATGCTTCTCCATATACTCGCTCATGTCGATATGGATGAGGGCATCGGCGTCCCCGAACAGAGATTCGGCCAACGCTTTAGCCAACAGCGTTTTTCCAACACCAGTTGGTCCTGCAAAGATAAAGCAACCTGTGGGACGTTTCGGATCCTTGAGCCCAGAACGACTTCTTCGAACCGCTTTCGCGACCGCCGATACAGCCTGATCTTGGCTGACCACGCGTTTGTGCAATTCGGCTTCCATATTCATCAGCCGGAGCGAGTCCTCTGTGGTCAGACGGGTCAACGGGATGCCCGTCATCTTCGAGACGACCTCCGCGATGACTTCTTCGTCGACGACCCCATCGGTTTCCCGACTCTTCTCGCGCCAGTCGCGTTGAATTTGGTCTTTCTTTCGGCGGAGCTTATCCGCTTGATCGCGCAGACTCGCTGCCTTTTCAAAATCTTGGTTGGCAACCGCGTCTTCTTTCTCTTTGTTCAGACGCTCGACTTCTTCGTCGATATCTTTCAGATCCGGTGGCTTGCTCATCGTTCGGAGACGAACTCGCGCACCCGCTTCGTCGATCACATCGATAGCTTTGTCAGGCAAGCATCGAGCGGTGATGTAACGCTCGCTCATCTCGACTGCAGCGGTGATCGCGTCGTCTGTGATCTGAACTCGGTGATGCTCTTCGTATCGTTCCTTAAGCCCCTTGAGAATCTGGATCGTTTCCTGTGTACCGGTCGGTTCGACCATGATTTCTTGGAATCGACGAGCCAGTGCATTATCCTTCTCGATGTATTTGCGGTACTCATCGAGCGTGGTTGCGCCGATGCATTGAATCTCTCCACGGGCCAAAGCTGGCTTGAGAACATTCGCGGCATCGATTGCCCCCTCGGCACCACCCGCTCCTACCAAGGTGTGAAGCTCATCGATGAACAAAATCGTATTCCTCGCTCGTCGAACCTCGTTCATGACGGCTTTGATTCGTTCTTCGAACTGACCTCGATACTTTGTACCTGCGACCATCATCGCCAAGTCGAGAACAACAATCCGTTTATCCGCGAGGATTTCTGGGACTTCGCCGTTGACGACCCGCTGGGCAAATCCTTCCACGATGGCTGTTTTCCCGACCCCCGCTTCTCCGAGCAGGACGGGGTTGTTTTTGGTTCGGCGACAGAGAACTTGAGTCGCGCGTTCGATCTCACGTTCGCGTCCGATCACGGGATCGAGTTTGCCCTGTCGTGCCAGTTCCGTCAGATCTCTACCGAAACTATCCAACGCAGGGGTTTTACTTTTTCCTCCTTTGGGAGAGGCACTGCTTTCGGACGAGCTGGTCCCCTCACGACCTCCTCGCTCACCTACCTCGGCGCTTTCCATGCCGTGCCCTAGGAGATTGAGAACCTCCTCCCTCACATCGTCCAGTTTCATCCCGAGATTCATCAGTACCTGGGCAGCCACACCTTCTTGCTCGCGCAATAGACCGAGAAGGATGTGCTCGGTACCGACGTAATTGTGGTTCAGGTTCCGAGCTTCCTCCATCGAGTACTCGATCACCTTCTTAGCCCTAGGAGTTTGCGGCAATTTGCCGATGGTTACCATCTCAGGCCCGCTTTGGACCAATTTCTCAACTTCGAGTCGAATTTTTCTCAAGTCGACATCCAGATTTTTCAAAACGTTGGCAGCAACCCCACTACCTTCTTTTACCAAGCCCAACAGGATGTGCTCGGTCCCAATGTACTCGTGGTTAAAGCGCTGCGCTTCTTGGTTGGCAAGCTGCATCACTTTGCGAGCGCGATCGGTAAATCTCTCGTACATTTCTAAACCTTTCTTTGGAGGCCCGCTACCAGCAACGTTTCCGAAACGCTAATGGTCGACCCTAGGGCTCGTGTCACTTTTGTATTGTTACCATCCCTTAACGATTGTCCAATCTGTAGCATCCCTCCAATGCAAACCCTGTACCACGACTGCGGCTGTCAAATTGTCGTGCCCAAAGTTTCGCATACGTTCCTCTACCAACTGCCCTGTCTGGCAGAAGGAAAAGCGGAAGCACCTCCATCCCAGTCGGATTATGTGTTTTGTTTTCAAAAACCGGGTTGGAAAATCAGCACTAATGGTAGCGATCGTAGCGGTTTTGTCATGCTTTGGGAGGGGGGAGATCGACCGATTGCCGTTTCCCTCGCAAACACTTTTCCTTTTCCAGCTGGAGAACTTTATTCCAAACCGCAGAGAATTCCCGCTTTTGGGTTTGCGAGATCCATCGCAAGGCTTCCTCATAACGGGCTGTCCGTCGGAGTACAGCGATCAGCAATAAGGCGGACTCGATGTCGGCCTCGCAAAAAGACAGATTCTGCTCAAGCAGTTTCTCCGCTTCGAAGTACTCTGAACGCAGATAGCAGGTTTGAGCTTGCCTTAAGTTGGAATCGGTATCTATGGAGACACCTTCGAACCGGTCCACTCCAAAGAGGACGGATCTAGACCCAGTGACCAGCGATGTGATCCCCAACCCAACACACAACGATGAGCAAAACCAATACGGCAACCATTCCGGCCAAACAAACACGCTGACCAAAGCCAAGCAGATGCCCCAAGAGAATGCGATCGTCCAGAGGACCGACTTGCTGTCCGAGGTGCGCCAAGCTCTTTCAAATCCTGGCCAGAACAACAAGCCGTTTCGAATCATGAATACTGCCATACGCAATAACTCCGCTTCCGTTTTACGGTGACCGGAATAAATACTCCTACGCCACTTCTCCGTGGTGTGACGCGTGGTGGATGCAACGTGCCAATCCTCTCCGTACCACTCTTAGTGGTCCGATGGACCAGAATCGTGTTCACAAAACCTCTGCCGTCGAAAAACCTGCGAACCCGTACGAGCACTCTAGCAAAACATGGTGGATCGGGTTGAGACCAATCTGTCCTGTCTATGGCCTGTGTGAAGGGGTAAAATGCGAGAATCGCCTTCACAAAATCCTAACGGAATCTTCAATACAGCAAAAAAATCCGCGGAATGTAGTTCGGATGACCAGGAAATGGCTCGTACCTGAACAACCGAAGATTCTTTCTAAAGTAATAGACCTGTTTGAATCGAAACTAGGTTCAGAACGGCCTTTTCTGCGCTGGTCGACTCACCCGAGTCAATACCAGTCCTGAGAAGCTGCCGGGCCGGTTAGGGGGGAAGTGCTTGCAAACTGCGATTTTATTGCAGTTGCGGCTGTCAAATTGTACGTACGGACTTCGTGTACGGGCCTTTTACAGTCTCCGCTCATTCTCTGCCCTCAATCGAGCTGGGCAGTTTGGCTGCAGGATAACACTGCAAACAGAACGGAAGCGAACCGTCGTAGGGGTGCGGTCGCTCGCGGACGTTTTCGGTTGGCACCTGTCAGTCTCTCGCAGAAGAGCTTTGTACCGCAGGTTCTAGAAAAGGAGTTCTAGAGCTTGTAACCCAAAGTTGTTCGTTCCTGATTGTTTAGCCCAGACCCAGTTGTTAGGAGAAGGACTAGGAAATCGGCATCTAGCATGTCTTTCCGTCCGGAACCTAGCCAGGGCGAATACTGTCAAGCACAGGCCATTATCATGACTGTGCGGACTCACTCACTATTGGAAGGTAACGGAGACCAAAAATATGAAGGTGTTCACCACAGGCCAGGTCGCAAAGATCTGCAAGGTGGCCCCGAGAACCGTTAGCAAGTGGTTCGACTCCGGCCGTCTCAAGGGATATCGCATCCCCGGATCGCAAGACCGACGTATCCCGCGAGAATATCTGATCAAATTCCTCAAAGAGCATGGTATGCCCTTGGGAGATTTGGAAGATGAGGCCATGGCGAAAGTCCTGATCGTTGCGCAAGATCAGGTCTTGATCGAGAACTTGAAGCGAGAACTCCCCTTGGAGAAGAGCTTTAAAGTTTCGGTCGCTGCAAGCGGTTTCGAGGCAGGCATTCAAGCCGAAAGTTTTCATCCAGATTGCATGATTGTCGACTTCTCAGTCGGCAAGCTAGAAGCACTGCAAATCTGTCAGAACCTTCGGAAGAACTCGGATTTCACCGAGATCATCTTGATCGCTCTGCTTCCCGACGATGGCAATACAATGAGCTTTGACCGATCGAGTATCAATGAAACGTTCAAGAAGCCTTTCGACGCACGTCTATTGGCCGAACGTCTCCGAACTCTGATCGGTGCGAAGAAAGAGCTCGTGTAGACCTCGGGCATCTCCACTTAACGAGACACGAACAAAACCTTTGTTGTGCATTGCAACAAGGGTTTTTTCGTTTCAGGGCCCTAATAGCAAACCTGCCATCCATATCCTGAGGAAGCGTCTTTCGCGGTCGCGAAGGTCTTGCAATCCCTGGTCGATGGCTTCGTAGCGTATCCTCAGAACACTCGAGAGAAAAAGATCCAGGATCGGCCTCTGGGTTCCTGCTAATCTCCCGCCGACATCTTATCGTCTCCAAAACCCTTCACGACGGGGTCCAACAGGCTCGAGCTCAACAGGATCGAGCTATCCAGGGTCACGAAGGGCTGTAAAAAAGTGGGGATCCGCTCTCTTATTCTTGTATTCTGGGGAAAGCACGCAGGTATTCTTGCGAAAGCATGCAGGGTAGCGTGGACTCCCATGTAATTTCCATAAAATGAAGCGGTGGGACCAAACGTGTCACCAGCAGAATGTCTTTGGAGAGTTTCTCCACAACCATTCCGATTCCAGAACAGGGAGGTCGATGGCTACCACAAAATTATCGGATCGTCTGCGGCGACCGCTGTTGGAACGAGAGCATTCGATCCAAACCCATTTTCTAGGATGGAAAAAACCCGTTCTGCATTCGGCCTGCGAATTCCTGGCGAATCGATACTCTCGAGGCACCAATTGGGACCTCGATCGATGTCTCGTGGTTTTGCCTGGAGCGTATGCCGGGCGACGGTTGACCCAATTGCTCGCTTTCCATGCCGAGAAACATGGGCTCGTTCTTCGCCCGCCCGAGATCCTGACTGTCGGTACCCTACCCGAGTTGCTCTACAAGGCGAAGCTTCCCTTCGCAAGCGATCTGGAACAGACACTCGCTTGGACCAAGGTGCTTCGCAATGCCGATCCGGATTTTGTTCGGCCGTTGTTACTCGAACTGCCAGACCCCTCCGAACTAAGGCCATGGATGGACCTCGCCCGGATGCTCGGGGCACTCCATCGCGAGCTGGCATCCGATCTCCTTCATTTCGAGGATGTCGCTGCAGAAGTCGACCTACCCGAGGAGGTAGCACGGTGGAAAATATTGGCAACGTTGCAACGGCAGTACCTCAATGAATTGCATCAAGCAGGACTATGGGATGTGCAGTCGGCTCGGAGGTTCGCCATCGATCACAACGAAGTGTCCACCGACCGCGAGGTGATCGTCGTTGGCACGGTGGACCTCAACCGAGCCCAACGTCGATTTCTGTCAGCCATCGCTGAACATGTCACGGTGCTGGTGGGTGCACCGAAAACCTATTCGGAAGGCTTCAGTCACGACGGAACTCTCCTACCCGAGTTTTGGCAGGAGTTGGAAATCGGAATCGATTCAAAACGAATTCATGTTCGTTCGACGGCTGCCGAAGCTGCTGAGGAATTGGCTGTGCAATTAGCCGCGCTGGGGGATTCCTATTCCGTTCAAGATATCACCATCGGAATCCCCGATCCCACGATTGTCCCGGTCCTACAGGAATCCCTTGCTAACAATGGCATGGAATTGCGTTACGGTCCTGGCTCTCCTGTCACCTCATCCCCCCCGCTGCGATTGATCGATACGATCGTCGAGTATGTCTCACAGGGATCCATCGAATCGTTCAATCGATTGATTCGTATTCCCAATGTACAAAATTGGCTTGCGCACCAATTATCGAGCGGTGAAGATCAGGAGGCTACCCGTCCCGAATCGCTTCTGACGTTGCTCGACGAGTATCAAGGTGCAACGCTGATTCGGACTGTCAATCAAGTGGAATGGCCTGAAGCACCTGGGAAGATGATTTTTCATCGCGCTCTCGAGGCGATTGATCATTGGCTAAAGCCCTTGAAAACAACAAAGCAAACATTGGAGGAATGGTCAGGCCCGCTTCGCGAAGCCATCTCCACGATCTATGAAGGCGAGTTCGTTCGCTTGGATGATCATGAGGGGAATCTATACACGCGGGCTGGTGTTGAGATCACGCAAGTCATCGAATTACTCAAAGCGATTCCCAGCAATTTGGATTCGCCGGTCACCTTGGCTGAAGCGTACACCTGGATACTCGGACAGCTCGATAGCATACATATCCCCCCTTTGACACAAGCCAACTCGATCGAGATGTTGGGCTGGCTCGATTTGGCGATGGATGACACCGCTGTTTTGATCCTAACCGGTATGCATGATGGTGTCGTACCAGAATCCGTCAACGGAGATGCGTTTCTACCCAATCAGCTCCGTAGTCTTTTGGGGCTGATGGACAACGCGCGTCGGTATGCTCGCGACTGCTATGCCTTGCTCACCATGCTACACACGCGTGAGGAATTGCAAATCGTGATGAATCAACTGAGCGTGGATGGTGATCTCCAGACGCCCAGTCGATTGTTGCTATCGGTCGCCAAAGACGATTTGGCCAAGCGCGTGAAATGGTTATTGACGCCGGTTCCGCTGCAACAAGACAAGCGTGTGGAGACGATCTGGATTCCGAAGCGGGGTCAATCGAATATTCCGATTCCGTTCCCGGATCCCAGTCATCATGTTCGTGATATGGCGGTCACTGACTTTAAAAAGTACTCCCAGTGCCCTTATCGTTTCTATCTTTCCCGAATCGCGAAAGCCAAGGCCTTTGAACATGAACGACTGGAACTGGATGGGGGACGATTCGGGGATTTGATTCACGAATGTTTGGAGTCGCTGCGGGATCCTGATCTGCATTCGTCCACCGACGCGAACACGATCACGGAATCGTTAACAGGAGAGCTCAAGCGATTGGCTCGCTCCAAATTTGGAGTCCAACCTCCACCTGCCGTACAAATCCAACTTGAACAGGCAGAACGCAGACTACAAGCGTTTGCACCTCTACAAGCTGCCCGCGCCCGAGAAGGCTGGCGCATCAAACATATTGAATTCAAGGTCAGCAAGAGCGATGGGATCCAATTGGATTTGACCGAGGGTCGCTCCATGATCCTCCATGGCAGAATCGACCGAATCGACTACAACCCACGCGAAGGATTGTTCGCTATTTGGGATTACAAGACTGGTGATCAGACCACCAAGCCTCGAGAGAATCATCTGCGACAAAACAAAACCTGGCAGGATTGGCAATTGCCGCTCTACGGTCAATTGATTCGCATGCTCAAAATCGAGGATCTATCGAGGGTCCGTTTCGGCTACATTCTCCTGCCTCGCAATCCACAAGAAACAGAATTTGCGTTCGCTCACTTTTCTGAGGATGAGCTCAAGGCTGCCATCGAATCCGCAAAGGAAATCGCTCTTCGGGTCCATCGTGGCGAGTTTTGGCCGCCAACCTACAAAGCGAGCAACTCGTACGATGACTACAACGCGATTACCCAATTACCGGTAACGCGGAGATGGGATCGGAATTTGGCGATTCAAGAACAGGAATCCGAGAAACTCAAAGCACTCACGATCAGTCTTGAAAACAAGCCACTCGATTCTGGAAAGGCAAGCGATGCCTCGTCTTTAACTGGATCCGATCGAACGGCTAGCAAAAAAAACTCTCCGGACTCCCAGTATCGCGAGCCCATTCCAACACGAATTGTGCTCGAGGAGCATCTCGCGCGCGGGAATCCCGATCAAAAATGGTTTTCCCCCACCATGATTTTGGCATCCGCCGGTACCGGGAAAACCTACAGCCTGGCGACCCGCGCCCTGAGACTCCTGTTTACGGACCAGCCACTCGATTCCATTTTGGCAACAACCTTCACCCGCAAAGCCGCTGGTGAAATATTGCATCGTATCCTGTCCCTTCTCGCGAATGCGATCGACGACCCGTCCAGCTACGAAAGACTAAGGCAAATCGTCGATCCGCTCGAGATTAATCGCGATACGATCAAATACCAGCTTGCCAGGTTATGTTCGCATTTGCATCGCTTCCGGGTCAGCACGCTCGACAGTTTCTATTCGCAACTCGCACGGTCGTTTGCCCTAGAACTGAACTTGCCTCCAGGCTGGTCCCTTTCGGATCCATTTCAATACGAACAGCTGAAGCAGGAAGCGATCAGTAAAATGTTCGAAACCATGGACCGTGCGTCTCTCAAGTCGTTGATATCGCAGCTGTCCAAGGGAGAGGCTACCCGCGGTCTGCGGCGTGAAATCGAAAATGTCGTCTCGAATGGATACGACCTCTTTCGACGAACAACCATGGACGCATGGAATCAATTGACTGTGCCAAAAGGGCCAAACGCGAAGCAGATCTCAAAAGCCCTCGGCATCTTCGCTAATTCCAATCTTGAAAATAAAACGTATACCAAAGCCAGGGACAAAGCACTCAGGCTGTTTGAAGCACAGGATTGGCCGGCATTTCTCAGTGAGACGTTGGTACAACGCAGCGGAGAAGACAGCCTCTTCTACTCCGGAAAGGAGCTCGACACAGAGGTGATCGACGCGCTGAGAGTACTTGCGACCAAGGCGGCTTCGGAAGAGCTTGCAAGCCGTCGTGCCCAAAACGAAGCAGCCTACAAACTACTCGAAAAGTATCATACGCAGTTGATCGCTGTCAAAGCGAAACGAAGAACCGTAACGTTTGATGATATCGCTGAACGATTGGCGATTTGGATGCGATCCGTGGTCGATTCGCACCGCGATCAACGAGAGACGCTTCAGCCTGAAGAGTCGCGGTCGCTCGACGTATCGCTCCCAACCGTATCTTATCGTCTCGATAGTCCTATCGATCATCTGCTGTTGGATGAGTTTCAGGATACATCGCCTGTACAATGGGATATCGTAAAACCGTTTGCGGAAGCCATTGTTGAGACTCAGACACGCAAAGCATCTTTTTTCTGCGTCGGGGATAGTAAACAGGCTATCTATGGTTGGCGCGGTGGGGTTGCAGAGGTTTTTGAATCCGTCGGTAAACAAGTTGCTAATATTCAGCAGACCCCTCTCACGTTGAGCTATCGCAGTTCGCCCGTGATTATCGACTTTGTCAATGCGGTCTTCTCCCAACTCAACAAACATGATTGCTATTACAACGGTGAGGAGTCCGAGGGGGACGCGGGTGATACCAAAGCGATCATGGATTGGACCGCAAAGCATTTTTCACCGCACACGTCCTCGAACTCGCAATTGCCGGGTTATGTCGAATTTCGAAATGCGAATGTCGAAAAAAATCGGAATCCGGATGGCGACGATAGCGCACCGGGTTTGTTCGAAGAGGTGGTCGACAAAATCACCGAATTGCATCACGCTTCCCCACAATCTAGCGTAGGTGTCCTAGCGCGTACGAACCGAGATGTCGGAAAGATCATCAACTTACTCCGAGAGAGAGGGGTCGAAGCGAGCCAAGAAGGAGGTAATCCTCTCACGGATTCCGCAGCCGTCCTCCTCCTTCTGAGCGCGATGAAGTTAGCGAACCATCCTGCCGATTCGCTCGCTCACTTTCATCTACTCCATTCTCCTCTTGCCGACCGATTCTCGAAAGAGACGCTCGCGTCTCCTGACCTGCTTTCGTTCGCCCTCCGTAAACTCATTCACGTGGAGGGTTTCGGTGGTGCATTAGGGCAACTCGCAAACGTTTTAGCACCCTCCTGCAACGACCGAGATCAAAATCGATTGCGTCAGCTTGTTCAAGTCGGATATCGATTCGATGCCCTGCACGTCGACAGTATCTTCGGGTTTATTGAGTTTGTCGAGCAACATAAAGTAGCTATGCCTGGCGTGAGTAAAGTACGAGTGATGACCATCCATCAGTCGAAAGGATTGGAATTCGATGCGGTCTTCCTCCCAACACTCGATCAAACGATTATTTCTCGCCCCCCGTCCTTCGTCGCGATGTATTCCGATCGAACCAAACCACCGATCGGTGTGATCCGTCATATGAATCGCTCCATACAACGATTTCTCGAGGACGCATGGCAGATTGCTTTTCGTGAATTTGGGGATCAGCAACTCGCCGAAGCTCTGTGCGTGTTTTACGTTGCCATCACGCG
The DNA here is from genome assembly GCA_040396935.1 of Pirellula sp. Lineage (GTDB taxonomy): Bacteria > Planctomycetota > Planctomycetia > Pirellulales > Pirellulaceae > JBKCUI01. Next base: position 4,441 of record JBBAXA010000031.1, on the reverse strand, counting down.
TGCGAAACACGCTTTGTATTTGTACACCTCTCCATCCTCATCGAGCCGAAAGCGTTGGGGATCCGTCCTGCATTCCATTTTTGCAGCTGAAGGCCAACGTGAGCAAAAGGGGATCTTGATTCGCAGCTGGGGGGATCCGTTGTGGTACCAGAAAACAACCATGGGCAGCGAGAAACAGGCGAATCCAGTCTCGAGTCCCCCGAGTTCCTCAAGGATTGTCCTTCGTCCAGGAGCAGGTCCCGGACGTATCACTCCATGGCTGCGTCCCAGCCAGACTACCATCGCAAACTCGGTTTCTCTCGGGAAACAGTGGCTCGAGTACGATCAAACCGGAGCGGTCGTCGGAAAGCTGATTCATCGTTGGTTTGAGGAGATCCAAGGTTGGATTGAGGACTATACCACCAATAAAAAACGACTTAAAGAAATTGCTTCCGCATTATTAACGAACGACGAATTGGCGGAAATCAGGATCAACGAATGCATCGAGCGATTTGTAGGTTATTGCAATATGCCCTCCATCCGCAAGGCTTTGAGCGCTGCTCGTTACGCTGCTTGGCATCATCCACGTATGCTTCGGTTAGAGGTTACGAATGAACGACGTCTCCTCAAAGTGGTCGATGGGCAAATCCTGCGGGGTGTGATCGATCGATGTGTTTTAGGCTACGACGGAGACCGAGTCATTAAAGCAGAAATCTTAGATTTCAAAACCGATCAACGAGAAACACAAGTCTCATTGGAGGACTGGGTCCGAGAACGTGTTTCCCATCACGGACCACAGTTAAACTACTATCGTCGCGTCATAGCAGAACAATATGGAATCGATCCCCGTGAAATTCAGGTCACGCTCCTTTTGCTAAGCGAGGATAGAGATATCAGCGTTGCCGACTGACCGAGAATGGTTGGGATCGGTCTCAGGATCTTTCATTTTATGCTGGGCTCCTCGCGGACGTTCGATTGACTGATTACCCTTCGCTGGTTTCTAGTTGGGCGGAATCCAGCCCAACTCGCTGGCAGAACCACAGCCACTCTAGCCGACACTTCGAGGAATCGACTAAACTAACGTGCGATCCGGTCAACGTTGCTCAAAGATAGACGGGTGAAGTCATGAAGTTTTGGATGTGGTATCCGATCGCAGCTTTCGTATTGCAAACGAGCGTCTGTCGGCCGATACCCATCGTTGCGGATGAACCCGCGAACGAGAACTGGATCACCGTGGGGGGAGATCGTGGGTGTCAGCGTTATTCCAAGCTAAACCAAATCCATCGGGAGAATGTAAAGCAGTTGCAGTTGGCTTGGACGTATCGCACCGGCGAGGCTAAAGATAGTGTGGGTAAGACGATCGAGTGCACACCCTTGATCGTCGATGGGACGATGTTCGTCACCACCGCGGAACGTCGCGTCATCGCACTGGATGCTTCCAATGGTAGAGAGAAGTGGATGTTTGATCCTCTTAGCGCCGGTCCTCATGCAGGGCCGCTCGCCTCGGGTGGTGTCAATCGAGGGGCTGCCTATTGGTCGGACGGCCAGCAAAACGGGAAACGAAGAATCCTCCATGGGACTTCGGACGGACGGCTGTTCAGCATCGATGCGAGTTCCGGAAAATTAGATCCTGATTTTGGAACCAACGGGGTGAAAGATCTGCGCGAGGACTTGGTTCCGTCCATTGGGAGTTTGGCGTACGGGCCCACATCAGCACCCGCAATCTTGCACGATACCGTGATTTTAGGTTTTTCCAATGGAGAGGGACCCGGTATCGCGGCCCCAGGCGACATACGAGCCTTCGATGTTCAAACCGGAAAGCCGCGCTGGACCTTTCGTACAGTTCCGCGACCTGGTGAGTATGGGAACGACTCGTGGGAGGAAGAATCCTGGAAGAATCGAGGTGGTGCGAATGCTTGGGGTGGCGTGAGTGTGTCCGAGGAATTCGATTTAGTCCTCGTCGGCACCGGCTCGGCTGCGTTTGATTTTTACGGCGGAGACCGTAAAGGGTCGAACTTGTTCGCCAACTGCACCATCGCAATCGATGGAAAGACCGGTAGTCGTAAATGGCATTTCCAAACGTTGCACCACGACCTATGGGATCATGATATTCCCGTTTATCCAAATGTGATCGAGATCACGAACGGAGGAAAGAAAACGCCGGCCGTCGCCCAGGTCACCAAGACAGGTTTCCTGTATCTTTTCGATCTGCAGACCGGAACTCCGTTATTCGAGGTCAAGGAAACACCTGTCGAGACCACCGGTGTTGACGGAGAACAGCCCTGGCCAACGCAACCGATCCCGACCAAACCTCCACCGTTCTCCAAGCAGCGTTTCGACGAATTCAATGTCACCAACATCGGTCCAGCAAATCGGCAGTCCGTTCTCGAAAAAATGCTCAAACTGAGGCGAGGCCCCGCATTCAATCCACCGAGCCTCGAGGGAACCGTTGTGATTCCCGGCTTTCATGGAGGCGCCAATTGGAGCGGTGCATCGTTCGATCCGGAGACAAACACACTTTTCGTCAACTCAACCAATCACGCCAACATCATTACCCTACGACCGTCCAAGCCTGGATCCAACTATAAATACGATCACTCGGGATATATCCAATTCAAAGATTCCGAGGGGTATCCCGCGATCGAACCTCCCTGGGGACAACTCACAGCAATTGACCTCGTCGACGGGAGTTTTCGTTGGCAAGTCACTCTCGGTGAATATCCGGAACTCACGAAACGTGGTGTACCCAAAACAGGTACCGAGAATTTCGGCGGATCGATCGTTACCGCTGGTGGATTGATTTTCATCGGAGCAACGAAGGATGAAAAATTTCGTGCCTTGGACAAGTCAACAGGAAATACTCTATGGGAGTACCAACTGAATGCAGGAGGCTACGCGACCCCAGCGACCTATAGTGTCAACGGTGAGCAATTTGTCGTCATCGCGGCAGGCGGCGCTGGTAAACTGGGAACCAGAGCGGGTGATGAATTTGTCGCCTTCAAACTGCCTCGCTAAAGCGCGTTCTCGTCATTGCCATGCGGCGTGAAATTTAGCCTGCCCCTCCGAATAGTCGTTTTTTCGATACATTCCAATGGAACTCTCAACCGGAGCAGTTCCTAGCTGGGTTGCCGGGAGTCCCATCGCTACCATTGTCGATTTGGTAGGGCTCTAAGTGGACCAGAACGTCCCTCAAATTATCAAACTTGGCAAGCAATCGATCTTTTACCCTGTGCCCAATTCGATGCCCCTCCGAAACGGAAATAGAAGGATCGACCTGAATGTGTATATCAGCAAAGTACTCCAAGCCCGACTTCCGCACCCACAGTGTTTCAATCGCTTTGACTGCATCCACCGCGGTTGCTTCATCTCGAATCCCCTGAACGAACTCGGGACTCGCCTGTACATCCATCAATTCGCTCGTGCTTGAGCGAATGAGCTTGAACCCAGACCAGAGGATGATACCGACAACGAGAAGCGATGCGACCTCATCGGCCCAGAGATAATTCGAGCCGCCGAAAAGCACGATCGACAACCCAACAAGGACAGCCAGAGCACATAAGGCATCACTTCGGTGATCCCATGCATTCGCAATGATGGCTAAAGAGCCCGTCCGTTTGCCAACCCTGATTTTATAATGGTAAAGTCCCTCTTTAATGATCACGTTGATTCCTGCAATCCAAAGAGTCCAGCTAGCTGGTAACTCATGCTTGAGATTCAAACGCTGGATGGCTTCCCATCCAACAAAACATGCGGAAACAACCACAACCACAGCGATATTGGATGCAGCGATTCCTTCTGCCCTCGAATGGCCGTAGGGATGCTCGGCATCGGGAGGTTGCTGGGCGAGCCTGAGGGCGACGAGCAGAACAACATTCGTGACGACATCCCCGAGGGAATTCACAGCATCGGCGATCAGTGCGAAACAATCCCCTACGACCCCTCCCATGAGCTTGACCAGTCCGAGGATCAGGTTGATGCCTAAGCCAAAGGTCGTCGCTCTCGTGACTTCTTGATAGATAGATCTTCGTGATTCAATCATAAACTAGTTCTTCGAGGGCTCTTCGTCAGCCAGTGGCGGATGGTCCCTTGTATCAAAGCTGTTTCCTGTTTGGAATCCCAGGAAAATCAACCCCATAGTGGCTCACCTGCGTTTCTTATATTACCCAATCAACGAAATAAGCGCCTTTGTCGTCGGCCAGTCCCTCCATCCTCGACAGTTCCGGTCATGAACGCAACCACCGAGCTCGCGCTAACAACCACCCCAAGGAATCATTTTCGATGGGCCCTGCCGTACGAAAATAGGTCGAGGAACGGATCTCGTGGCGCCTAGTTTCTGATGAAATCAAGCCTATTCCCTCAAGCGTTCAACTCCTCGAGCTATCGGTGGTCCTATGGAGCGAAACAACGTCAATGGCGATGCATGGAGCTATCGAACTCCCGTCACCGAGCGACCTCGTTCGGG
>JBBAXA010000030.1:26545-65996 GCA_040396935.1 Pirellula sp. | reverse complement strand
ACGAGTACACCCGATAGGATTCGAACCTATAACCCTCGGTTCCGAAGACCGATGCGCTATCCAGTTGCGCCACGGGTGCAGCGAGATTTGGTTTTCACCAACATTCTTCTACCACACAGAATTCTAGCATCTAACACGATCTTTTGAAGTCCCAATTCCCCGCCGCAACACAACCTCGACTGATCCTCCCCCCAAAATAAAGCTCCCAGTCCTCCCCCCACACGTTCATCACCCAACATCCAATCAACAGCCAGAAAAAGCACCCTTCATTTCCCAGAACACCCACCCGTGCTCCATGGGGCTTCCTTCCAACGGGGGCGGCCGCTTCCGTAACCGCCGTTACTAACCCAGACCCAGAACCACCAACTAGTCGGCTTCGCGAAAAGCTCGAATAGAGCGAGGAACTCGATACCGCATCTTCATGTGAGGACCAATTCCTGGAACCTCAAAAATCGTACCTTCGGTGACCCAGCCATGCTTTTGGTAAAACGGGACCGCCGACTCGCGGGCATTGCACCAAGTTTCCGCGTGAATGTCCTGTATCCATCGATGGATCGAGTCGAGAAGTTGCCCCCCGATCCCGACACGCTGAAGATCCGTTCGGACAGCCATTCCACGGAGTTGATAGAGTCGCTGCTGCGTGGAGCTCGTCTCCACCAGCGTTGCACACCCCACCAACTCGACTTCACGATTTGCGGAAAAATGGACCGTCGATTCCAGCTCATCGCCCGGAAACCGAGCGGACTCGAAGTCTTGATGCAACGGCTGGCGTAGGATTTCGTAGCGTAGCCGCTGAATCGGTGCAAAGTCCTCGAGCCCTCTGGTGATCCGAATGTCCATGGATGGAGTCATGGTATGCCCGCCCAACCTTTCCAAGCAAAATCGGTCATAATGGTCTCCCAATCGATCCATCACCTCGTCTGTACTTGACGAGTGTAATTGTTATCTTGAGCATTCGAAATCTGCCTCTCAACTCGTTTTCCGCGGAGAAAAAAATAATATGGCGAGACCTGTCACCCTGTTTACCGGTCAGTGGGCCGACTTGCCCTTAGCCAGGATGGCTCAGCTCACCAAGGATTTCGGCTACGACGGCATCGAACTAGCATGTTGGGGCGATCACTTCGAGGTCGATAAGGCGAATTCCGATCCGACCTACTGTGATAAAAAGCGAGCCTTGCTCGATGGGCTCGGTCTCCAGTGCCATGCCATCAGTGCCCATTTGGTTGGCCAAGCTGTTTTGGATCCTATCGACCAACGGCATAAAGCCATCCTGCCTCCCTACGTGTGGGGAGATGGGAATCCAGAGGGTGTCAATGAACGAGCGATTGAGGAACTCAAAGCGACCGCGAGGGCAGCGAAAAAGTTTGGAGTCGGAGTCGTCAACGGCTTCACTGGCTCCAGCATTTGGCACCTCAACTATTCATTCCCTCCCGTTCCGCAATCGATGATTGACGATGGATTCAAGCTATTGGCCAAACGATTCAATCCGATCCTCGATGAGTTCGCCAAAAATGGCGTCCGATTTGCCCTCGAAGTTCACCCGACGGAAATAGCGTTTGATATCTACTCCGCAGAGATGGCGCTCAAAGCGTTGGACCATCGACCCGAGTTCGGTTTCAATTTCGATCCGAGCCATTTGATTTGGCAAGGGGTAGACCCTGTTGAATTCATTCGTGCGTTTCCCGACCGCATCTACCACGTTCACGTCAAGGATGCGACGACCAAGCTCAACGGACGATCCGGGATTTTGTGCAGTCATCTCAATTTTGGGGATCCACGTCGGGGCTGGGATTTCCGAAGCCCAGGGCGAGGGAGCGTCAACTTTGAAGAGATCGTACGCGCACTAAACGAGGTCGGGTACGACGGTCCACTCAGCATCGAATGGGAAGATAGCGGAATGGATCGAGAGTTCGGTGCCGCAGAAGCGGCAGGTTTTGTCAAAAACCTCGACTTTGCACCGAGTGGTCGCGCCTTCGATTCCGCCTTTGAAAAGTCCTAAATGAGTACTGCTCAGCTTCTCTACCAACCGAGCGATGCGGCCCTGAGGTTTCTACCAGAAGGGCCGTATCCCTTTGCAGAAGGCAAGTTCTCATGGGTCGCGATCCAGCATGGATCGGATTCAACATACGGCTCCGTGAACGTATTCGACTTTCGATCGAAAGCGAATCAATCGTTCCCTTTGCCTGGTCGTCCCGGTTTTGCATTCGCAACCAATCGAGGCAATGTGGTTGTCGGCTGCGAACGAAGCGTGCTGCTCTATTCGCTAAAAGATGGATCCATCACACCGATCGTCGAGCAAGTGGATTCTCATACAACAGGTACGATTATCAATGATGGGGTAACATGGGACGGAAATTTGATTTTCGGAACGAAGGATCTGGAGTTCCGAACTAAAAAGGCGGGTCTTTACTTATTGCGTGGTAGAGATAAACGTCTATTTCGACTGAGGGATGATCAGATTTGCAGCAACGGGAAATGCATCGTTGGAAAAGGGGACACCTGGGTCGATCTTTTGGATATCGACTCCCCTAGCAAGTGTGTCATGCGATATCGCGTGAATATGGAATCCGGAACGATCGAATCCGAGAAGATGGTGATCGATCTGCGAAAAGATGTAGCGGTCCCGGATGGGATGACACGAACGCTGGACGGCAAGAGTGTCATCATATCTATGTACAATCCGAACCCAGCGCCCTACGGCAGAACTCTCCAAATCGGAATTGAATCTGGAGTCATCGAAAACGAATGGCAAACCGAAGCGAGTCCGCAAGCGACCTGCCCCCAATGGTTTGTCGATCAAGGGATGTTGTGGTTGATTATTACCACAGCGGTCGAACATATGCCGGTAGATCGGCAACTAGAATCTCGCTTGGCGGGCTCACTCTTTACCGTGCCGATGGGACCGATCAGCGATTTATCAGCCTACAGGGAAGTTACACAGCCGTTTGTCGAGTAACCTGAGTTCGAAGCGATCTCTAGGCTCGCGTAAGTCCATTCTTCGTTATAACCGTTAGGGTCGATACACGAAGGAACATAAATACGTAGCGATTCGGGCGGATAGAAATTTTCCCTCTCGAGATCTTTTGTGGCCATTAAAGTCGATGACAGACGATCGCACGAATGTCATGCTGCCGGCGAGTCAAACTGGTTGAATCCGACACATGCATCACGTCGCGAGCGATATCGAGATCGGATCGTGTTCGTTCTGTTGCTGAGATTCCTGATGTGTAACGACAACGATGATTAGAATGTCCCTTCGTGCCATCGTATCGATGGGTGTACTGATAGGTTGTTGGTTGATTGGTTTCGTTTCCGAGTCCAGGTCGGACTGGCCCCAGTTTCGCGGTCCTTTTGGAGATGGCCGTGTCGAGGGGACGAAGCCACCGGTTCGCTGGGGTGGATTTTTTGATAAGCCCGTATGGCAAACCCCTATTCCTGGAAAGGGTTGGTCCTCACCTGTTGTCATTGGTAATCGAGTATGGCTGACGACAGGGATCGAGACCGCGCTCAGCGATCGCGATGCGAATTCGAAATTGACAAGTCGTCCGTTCGGAACCGAGGATTTCCAGACGCATCGATCGGTCGAGTTGCGTGCGATCGAAGTCGATGCCGATACTGGTCAACTGTTGCGGTCGATCCCCCTTCTCACTCGCGCAGATCCAAAACCGATTCATGCATTGAATAGTTATGCGACGCCTACCCCTGCTACCGATGGAAAGAGCCTCTATTGTCACTTTGGTAGCCTGGGTACGGTCTGTATCGATCTAGAGACGGGAGCCAAGCTTTGGGAAAAGCGATTCGACTTGGAGGAGATCACCGGCTCCGGCGGATCTCCTGTTGTATGGAAAGACCGATTGCTGATTGCCTGTGATACTATGGAGGAACAGTTCGTTATCGCGCTAGACACGATGACAGGGGAAACGGTTTGGAAGACGAATCGACCCCCGATTTCCGTCGCCCAGGAATCGGAACGTCGCTCATTCAGTACTCCGCTAGTGATCGAGTGGCAAGGTCGTACGCAGTTGATCTCGGTCGGAGCGCAATGGCTCGTTTCCTACGATCCGGAGACTGGAGCGGAGTGGTGGCGAGCACAAATCGGAACGGGCCACGCCTGCGTGCCTCGGCCGGTGCATGCCCGGGGGATTGTTTTTGTATGTACAGGATATTGGACACATGAACTGGTCGCCGTGAACACGACAGGGCGAGGTGACGTTACCGATACCCACATCATTTGGCGTTATTCAAAACAAGTGCCCGAGGTGTCATCACCCGTGCTTTGGAACGAGGAACTGTACATGGTCTCATCGATGGGTATCGCGACATGCGTGGATGCTAAAACAGGGAAGGAGCATTGGGTGCACCGACTCGGAGGCAATTACGTTGCGAGTCCTACGGTGGCCGATGGACACGTTTTTTTCACCAGCAAGGAAGGGGTAACGACGGTCATCGAAGCTGGAAAAGAGTACAAGGAAATTGCCAGGAATGAACTATTTGGTGAAACGTTTGCCTCGATGGCGAATTACCGAGACTATTGGATTATCCGTACTCATCCCGATTTGTTTTGCATCGGTCGGTCGGAGGTCGAGTAAAAGGAATGGATTCGATGGAGTATGATGAAGCGATCGTCTGGACGATTATGATTTCTGTGACGCCAGATGGCTTGCCCCCGCAAGTATTCCATCGTTTCTGAAGGGAGAAGATGCGTGAATCGATTGGTTTGGTTGTTTGTCGTTTTGATTCTCGGAGGAAGAGTTGCCGAGGCACAGACCTTGCGGCTGGTCAATGGAACGGGAGAACCGGTCGTGTTTACTTTGGTCTCGGGGGAAACGAATCCGAGTGTTCGGCTCAGTCCGGGCGAGTATTTCGACTTCGAGCTCAGGCCAAGCGAAGATGAGAGGGTACTCATCCTACGTACGGCTAGCAAACAGGGGAATAAACTCTTTGACGAGGGGACTCGTGTTCTGCAAGTAAAACCCTTGAGGGCGAGTGCCGCTCCGACGAAACTCATCGTCGCCTTCTACCACCCGGATGCCAACCGCAGCGTTCTCCATTGTTTTTGCGTGGGGCGAGGGCATCTGCTCCCGTTGCAGTTGGATGTTCAATCCGCTGAAGAGTTGGAGCGAATTGGAAAAGAATACTTCCGTGGAAACTTTACCCAGAAATGGGAGACGCCCAAAACGTATTGATGGATCACGGCACGGGAACCATTCGCGATTAGGAAAATCTTTTTTCGAAAAGCAATCCGTGCTCTACGGATCGAAAACCGAGCCTTTGCAATAAAGTGATCGACTGTTGTTGATCGGCGGACACGACAGCTCGTACCAATCGTTTTCGATCTTGTTGTAATTGTCGCAACGACTCTGCGACCAAATAGACAAATTGCTCGCGTGATTCCTCACTCTCAGGTGCATCCGGTAGTAATATTCGAACGATACTCGAGTCGACTCCCACCAGGGAAGGCTCCGGAAACCAGCATGTCAGCAATCCGCTCAAAGAAGCAGGGTTTCTTAACATCAGGTGAAAACGGATTTGCTCGCAATGGCCCAGGACCGTACTGGTCCACCAATGCTCGTAATCCTCATCGAGCATGCGCCCAATGGTGCATGTACGTCTCGCCTGGATTTGGAGACGGTCCATCGGTGGCCGAAAGGAAAGGAGTTCCAATTCCCAGCATTCGGTCGGTCGAACGGGAGCGAACCCCGCTGCGGTTAGCCAGCGTTGGGTTTTAGTATCTTTCGCCAGAACTCCCATGAGATTGTCACCATCTCCGATACCGAGGTAGTAGGCGCTCCGGTCGCCGGCTCCGATTGCACGTGCCGAGATAGCACCTCGGCGTTGGAGTTGATCGAGGGCATGAGCGATGAGTTCCGAGGCGACTTGATCCTCTCCCGGTCCGGGTACGATACAGATTTTGTGGATGGCTGCATCGCTTTGGCTGATGGTTTGGAGGGACGGATCCCCAATGAAACCGAAATGCACGAAGCCGACTAAATGCCCGAGGTCATCGATTGCGACGCACAGTTCATCGGCACGAAAGAAAGGTTTTGATAGGATGCAGGAATCCCAGACGGAGACCGGACATGCAGCGAGCGACTGAACGGACTGATGATGCGAATTCCAAATCTTGGCGAGAGCAGGTGTGTCTGTATTGAGAAACGACCTGATCGACCGCACGCCTCACCCCAAAACAGCAGGAACGCGAAAACACTCTTCATCGGCAGACGGAGCATTCTTGAGCGCTTCATCTCGGGGTAACGATGGAGCGCAGACGTCTTCGGCGAGAACGTTGTTAATCTCAATCGCGTGTACCATAGGCTCGATGCCTTGAGTGTCAGCGACGGATAACTGGGCGACGAGATCAACCACTTTGCCTAACTGGAGGGTGATCTCAGCGAGTTCTTCTTCCGTAAACGAGAGACGAGCTAAATTCGCGACACGCCTGACATCATCGATGCTTAAGGTCATACGGCAACCTCGGTTGACTGTGCCTCTGGATTGGCACCCTTTTGTTAGTGCTGACCGCGGCATGCTTTTTAAACTGGTCCTAACAGGCGGCAGAACCGTTTCGCTGTGCCGGGAAGTATTAGCTCGGCAGGCTGAATGGCTTGTTTCGAACTGCCTTTCGAACTCTACCACTTCGAATGCATTGCACGCAGACGCGTAGGGTCCGAACCTCTCCATTGGGCATTGAGGCTTTGATCGATTGCAGGTTGGGTGAGAAGCGACGCTTTGTGATTCCGGTAATTTTTGTACCGACGCCGCCCAAGTACTTCGCCTTGCCTCGCGTTTCAACTTGGTTACCAACCGATGCAGCCTTGCCGCAAACTTCACAGGCCTTGGACATGATCCACCCTAACCAACGACTTCGAAACCATGGATTAATCCGCCAACTTTTGCTGCGCGGGCCTCGAAGTATATCCACGGCGCTTTCTATCGCAATGTCAAAAACCGAATCCCGGGCACCGATTGCTGAAAAATCCCTACGAAATTACACTGTTTGGCTAGGAGTTGGGATCTGACCGGCTCATGCGAGAGGAATGGTTTTCTGCCGGAATTGGGAAGCCAGGGTTCGTTTGGGATGAGCTGGAACACTTTAGTAGGTTGAATTGACCAGCGATGGCTGCAGTTTGAACCTAACCCGAAATGGAATGGAATGACACTGCAGAAATTTACTCGTGAATTTGCCAGCGTTACCGAAGCGGCGGGAAGCCTAGCCTGTGCCGTCAAGGCGGATGCGGTTCTATTTTTGATCGACCATGCCACGGACTGGGAACGGCTTCGCGAGTTGGTGCCTGAGGAAATTAAGCGGATCCTTGTCGCTGCAGACCGAAAAGAGGATTTGGAAGACTCCGAGAAGTTTGGCCTCACTCCGTTGGTTCTCAACAAGGAGGATTCGCCACTGCTGGAGAGACTCCAGCATGCATTGATTGAGGCGGTGGCAGACGAACTGCTGGCTAGTCACTGCGATGTGATCGCCGTCTACTGTGGATTCGAGGTCAACCGGGTCGACTCGATTTCGATCATCCGCCTCGACGAGCGTATGCGTCGATTTACGAGTCGTGATTTGCAGAGGTTGGAGAGTTCAGTACCGCTGAATAATCTCAAAATCGTGATCGATTTGGCAGTTCAGATCGGACGGGAGGGACGCGAGGGGAAGAAGGTCGGCACGATGTTCATCGTCGGCGACACGAGGAAAGTGTTGCAGCATTGTAAAGACAGCGGGTTTGACCCACTGAAGGGCTACAGTCGCAAGAGTCGAAACCTGCATGATCCCCGGGTGCGCGAGGATATCAAAGAGATTGCGCAAATGGATGGTGCTTTCGTCGTATCGCCAGATGCCGTGGTCGAGCGTTCTCGGCAAATCATCGAAGTCCTCCATGAGAATCTACAACTCTCCAAAGGCTTGGGCTCGAGACACTGGGCAGGTGCTGCGATTTCGCAGCGTACCAAAGCGATCGCGATCGTCGTTAGTCAGTCGAGTGGAACCGTCCGTGTGTTTCAAAACGGAGCACTCGTCCTGCGGATAGAACCGATGGATCAAGCGGTCAAATGGCAGGAATTCAACTATGAATCGCCTGCTATCGAAGGTGATGATTAGCGATGAATTCCCCCTTTGTTGCTGTGGTCACAGGCTCCTCTTCAGGCATAGGACAAGCGACTGCGGTTGAATTCTCCAGGAAAGGTTGTGAAGTGGTGATTCATGGCCGCAGCAATCTCAGCGGACTCACGGCAACGACTTCGAAAATCCGGCAAGCTTCTGACAGCAGGAGCCGGATTACCGCGATCGTAGCAGATCTCGATTGTGCGCGGTCATCCCGATCGTTGTTGGATGCTGTATTCGACCGATTTGGATATGTCGACGCGTGGGTTCATGCCGCGGGTGCGGATGTGCTGACGGGCAGCGCGAGAAATTGTAATTTTGAAGAGAAGCTAAACCGTTTGTGGAGAACGGATGTCGAAGGAACCATGCGTTTGAGTCGATGGGTCGCCGCGCGCATGATGCAGCAGCCTCCTCGTCCACAACTCCCATCGATGATTCATCTGGGTTGGGATCAATCCTGCGAGGGAATGGAGGGAGATAGTGGGCAATACTTTTGTGCCGTGAAGGCCGCCGTCAGCGCCTTTTCCAAAAGCCTGGCAAAAAGCATCGGACCACTTGTTCGCGTCAACTGCGTCGCGCCGGGTTGGATTCAAACCGAATGGGGATCGGGAGTTTCCAAGGAATGGGATCATCGAGCCAAAGGGGAATCGATTCTACAACGTTGGGGAAAACCCGAGGACGTGGCACGAGTGATCGTCGCGCTTTGCAGCTCCGACTTTGAATTCGTCAATGGCCAGACGATCGCCGTCAACGGTGGATGGCAGAGCATGCTGCTCTCGGTCCGCTCGAATTGTACATGGAACTGATTGGCCCACGACTCGAGACTGGAGCGATGGCCCTAAGCATCTGTCTGGCCTTGGAGGCAACCGATCCAAATTTTGGGAGAGATGTCACGGGATCTCTGTTCCCGGGGGAATCCTCAGTTCAAAAGTTGCCTGGATACCCCTTCGCTATTTGCAGTTCCGATGCACGGCAGGTCGTCATCCAGGATGCATTCGGCTACTTACCTGGGCGAAGGCGAGCGATGATCCCTTCGGCGATGGTGTTGAAGTCCTCGGCATCTTTTGCCGAAGGAGCAAAGGCGGGTGTGTTTTCGAAGTCTTGTTCATCTCGAAAAGGTAACGCACCGATGCGTGTCCAGGCCATATCGTAAACGGTGTACGAAACATTGAGTCCTTTGGAAACGGCATCGACCTCCCTCTCCAGATCCAATGCGGTGATTGCTGCGTTCATATAAATCGATGTGGTGATCAACCATTCACGATAATGCTTCTGCTTATGGACTTTGGTACCACAGACGCGCTCGAGGGCTTTGGCGGAACCTCGTACGGCGACCTGCAATCGGTCGAGCATGGAACGCAGAGGGTGCGTGAAAGCAATGCTTCGAAAATCGGTCGGAGAAAGATAGATGTCGACAGCTGCCGTCACCGCCCCACAGCCTGTGTGCCCCATGACGATCACGCTTTGCAAGCCTTGGCGGAGCGCGGTCGCCGCGTAATCAACGCTCCCAACGCATTCCAGTCCCAAAACGTTCCCAGCGACCCGTACCACGAACAAATTATTGGCTGAGCAATCGAGCACATGTTCGATCGGTACGCGTGCATCTGCACATCCTAAAACGAGTGCAAATGGGTTATGCGCTGGCTCCAAACCGCTCACAATGGGCACACCGAGGGTGACCGGATTCACGGGAATCACCATCGGTGGATGCTGCGTGTTACCCTCACCTATCTTCTGGATATGTTCTACCATCTTTGCAAATCGACTATTTCCAGCCGCTAAGACTTTCAATGCCTCGCGATTGGTCTTTGGATGCTTGATCTCGATAGGGGCATAGGGATCAAACCGATAAATGATGTCCATGGTCTTTCGTTTCGATAGTGTTGATTGCAAAAATTTGTTCGACGGATCGCTGGATCGTAGTACACATGCCATCCAGATCCAAATCATCTTCGTCGTATCCGAAAGGTTCCTCGACGTGTTCCGCGACGACCTCCATGCCAATCATAAAGTAAGCGACAAAAATGGTGATCGGGATTGACCACCATCCAAAGTCGGTCGAGATTCCCCAGGGAAAAGTCAGCAACAGCAATAGAATGCACTGGCGTAGGAAAATGCGATAACTGGGTACAAAGGGGGTCTTGGCGATTCGTTCGCAGGCACCGCAAATCTCGAGTAACTTGGAGAGCTCGGTATCGATCACTCTCAATTCACCGTCGGCTAATTTCCCCTCGCGAGCTCTTTGACTCAACCATCGAAAGAGTTCCTTCGCCGTATGAACCGGCTGGTGCCGGTCGGTGTTGGATGGTTGCGTTGTCGTTGCGAGTGGAGCCGGGGCTGCGACGCCTCGGAGTTGGTCTTTCAATTCTTTGGGAAAGGCTGCCACCAGCGCACTCAGTTGACGAGCATCCGACGATTCAGGTCTCCCGTACTCGACGAGTTTAATCGATAGATTCCGGCTCGCGTTGATCAGCGACCCCCAGAGCGTTCGTGCTTCCCACCACCGCGAGTAGGCAGCGTTGGTACGGAAGACAAGGAGCCAGCCGAGTACGAGAGATAATGCAGCATGAATTTCCGAAGGAACATCTCCGATATCGCGATAGGCCGAGTACTCTTTCCACATTGGTAGCAAACTGTACGCACCGACAGCCAATGCCATCAGCAGTACCTGACCTAAGGTCTTGGAAGATATTAATGGTAGAACAGTATCTTTAAACGGCATCCTTATTCACTACGACTGGTGTGAGCGCTCCATCGCAGAAGATCGTTGACAGACCTTCGAAACGAGAAGCTGATTATGGGAGGAGCATCGTATCCCTCGACGAGTCGCCATCATAATGGAATCTGACTTTGGATGGATCTGCATCTTTATCGAAATCTTTCCTTCCAGAACTCAGGCAGATTCGGAAAGGTGGCCAGTACGAGCTCGGCGAGGCGCTGTGCCTCCTCTTTGTTACCGAGCGATCGTAGACACTGAACACTTCTTGCCCGGCACTCAAGCCAACCAGCACTTCCGGCAACGAGACCGGCCGCCAATCGGCGAAATCGATCGAGTGACGCGGCTGGATCCGTCTCGCTCAGGATGCGCGACGTTTGATATCCCCACCAATTTGCGTGGTCCTTCCCTTTTGCCTTGGCGAGCAAGGCGATCTTCATTGGGTCGTTAGGACTCTGCCAATACCGAATTGCCGAATCGATTAATTCCATTTTCAGATTCCAATGCATACGCAATTTTGGCCCTAGGATGCGTTTCAATTCATCCGCCCTCGATAGGGTCTTTTCGGCAACTTTTTGCAGCTCGATGACTCGTCTCGGATCCTTGGGGTTGAGCATTGCCGAGTTCAATTTGTTTTCGCAAGCGAGCCAAAGTCCGAGCGATGTATCTGGGTTATCCGTCTCCAACTGAGGAAGAAAAGCGATTTCGTTCCAACCCGCTTGAGAGGGTAGATTCATCAGGTTCAACACCTGCTGCCGGAGCTCGGAATCGTCGCTTGATCGTAGGGATTGCTCGATCGACTGCAAAGCCTCGGCAAGCGTTGTCTGGTTCTGCGAGCCGTCGATAAGAATACTCTGATCGAGCCATTCGATGGATGCGAAGTGGGAGAGCAGTCCATAGGCCGCGAGGCACTCACACCAAGCCCTATCGCGCTGCGGTCGATTCGTACTTTCCGAACGCTCGATAGTCTTCCATTGTTCGAAACGGCGAAACCAGCTCGAGGCATATTCCAGCAACTGGTCCTTGGACAGATACCATTCCCCGAGTGCTGATTGAGCAGCCTCTGCCTGAATCGATTGAGGCCACTTCGATACGATATCGAGCCATACCTGCCTTCGAAGATCTATCGCGGCTTCCATTTGCTCGAACGCTTCCGAGTCGGGGGACGGGGCCACCTCGCTGGCGTTCAGATACTGCTGAACCATAGCGACGGCATTCATCGCCGCGGTCGGTGCTGTGGGTTGTGCCGCATAGGTAAGCGAGGCGCGGTGGAATTCGTTGGCAGCAGCAATAAAATTCTTTTGGATGCCGAGAAGCGCTGCGTTCTTCAAGGCGATTGAAAATGCTGTCGCATCATCATTCCGATCTGCAGCCGAGATCTCGGCGAGAGAGAGTTTTTCGGAGGCTTCGCTCCATTGATTGTTGGCGATGAGTTGTTTGATTTCCGATTCCAGAAGGCTCCAAGCCAGTGAGGGATCGGGCGAATTCGGAGATTTCAAATCCACTTTTGAATTCGCTACGAGCAATGCATCGGCTCGCATTCCCCAATAGCCACCGAATCGATCTCCGATTTGCCGTTTGATTTGCATCGCCTCGTCCAAGGCCTGTGGGTTGGATGAGTGCAAGACGTTTGCAAAGTGTTCGAGCGCAAGAGCGGGGTCGGATTGCCAACCTCCGGATCTTTCGATCCATTTCTCACTTTCTGGAACACGACCCAGGGCGCGTAATGATTCCGACAATAGAGCCACCATCTGCAACTGCCAATCGCGTCGCATGCTCGTGCCGCCTGCGATCAGTCCCTGCATTTCCTCGAAGGCATCTTGGGGGAGGGACAGATGCAGTTTGGCTCGAGCTCGAGCGATTGCTAGGGTGGGTCGATCAGGCCATTGCATTCCGATTCGGGTATCGGCCTCTTCGAGTTTTTGGAGCATGCGCGTACCAGCAGCGATACGATCGTCGCTGCGGGGCGGGTATAGCGTTGCCTGCAGGGAAATAAGATCGCAAATCAATAAGTCGGTCTCTGCGGCAAGACTAGTCCATTGAATCAAATCGATTCGATCGGTTCCTTGAGTGTCGCTCGATTTTTTTGGGATGGCATCGATCCTGCGTTCGAGTTCCTCGAGCTTGGAAATAGTCGCGCGCAATGTGGCGAGAGTCCATTCCAGAAGCTTGATACGCTTGGGAACGGCGAGGTAGGCCGCAGTTGTCGCTCGGACGACGGTCCATCGACAGCGAGCGGTATGCAACAGCATCCAAGGATAGCGTGGCTGCTTCTCGTAAATCTCGATCGCAGCCTCGATTTCACGAAGCGGCGTATCGAGGGAGGAGGGATGATCCCAAACCTCTTGGATGGAAGCAGCCGCTCGGCTCGCCTGGGCGTCCATCCAGAGCATTTGCCATTGAATCTTTGCGAGGGGCTCACGTTCCAAATCCAATCGATCGACATTTCGTTGGGTGATTTCGATCGCGAGTTCATGCAGTCCCCCGAGTCCCAACTGTTCGATGAAGACTCGATTAGGATTGCCCTGGGTGATCCACGAGCCGTATCCATCGGTTCCTGGCTGCGCGTCGAGCGGATTGCAAAGGCCCGACAAAATAACGAAAATGCAGAGGGATATTTTCCTTCGAGAGAATGAAGATCTCCGTTTTGTGGGGACAAAAAACGGGGTTGTCGAACTTGCACTCTTGTTTGTCGCTTCAATTTCCATCAGGATAGCAATGCCTAAAGAGTTGTTCGGAGCAACCTTTTCCTCTCACGGATGATTTTATGCAGACAACGACTTATGCGGGAGAGCTCCAATCTAGAACGATTGGAAGTGACTCTCAACCGAATTGCAATCCTGAACTTCTCGCGCGGTACCAAGGCCTGCTCGACGATCGCCGTCTGCAATGGATGAGTTACCACAAGCTCGATCGGATTCTGGGTAGTGGGGGTCAAGGAATCGTCTTTCTGTCTGAGCGTCGCGGAGCGGATGGTTTTGCGTTGCCTGTGGCGATGAAGGTTTTTTCGCCGGAGCGATTTAGCAGTCAGACAGCCTATGATGAGGCTATGTCGAGGATAGGCACCGTGGCATCGTCGGTTGCGAGAATCCAGCATGAGGGAGTTCTTAGCGTTCATGATTTTATCGATCGGAATCGTATTCGACTGTTGATCATGGAGTGGATCGACGGATACGACCTGAAGGATTTGCTCCGGTCCGAACGCCTGGGGAAGATACGAGGCAAGTTACCCAACAAGCGTTGGGAATACATCAACAACGTGATTGCGACCGCGGGACCTGTGCATGCGCGATTCAAGGCCGGGGTAGCAGTTGCGGTCGTGCGGGATTGCCTAGCTGCCCTCGCTGCCATGCATCGCGAGAATATCGTGCACGGGGATATCAAACCCTCCAATATTATGATCAAACGGACTGGGCACGCGAAATTGATCGACATTGGATCGGCTTTCGCGATGGACAATCAACCCAATGTGTTCACTTGCACGCCTGTTTATGCAGCGCCTGAGGTTCTCGAAAACTCGCATGTCTCACCTCGAAGCGATTTGGCTTCCCTAGGCTATGTCCTCGTCGAGTTGCTCTCTGGACGCCCCTGTTTTTCCGAAACTCAGTCTTACCGATCGTTGCTCGAACAGAAGCGATCCTTACCTGGGAGATTAGGCGAACTGTTACCCCAGGAAGTGAGTTGTAATCCACTCCTTATGAACTTCCTGCGAGGATTGATCTCTCCGGATCCAAGCCGACGTTTCCCGAGCGCCGAGGCTGCCGAACTACTGCATGAGGGCGCGGCGTCCTTCCATCGACAACTCGTTCTCAGCGATCTTGCCAGCGAATACGACAACGATATTCGTGTTTGGATCGAGGAACTGAAGGAGCTCGACGAGTCCTCGGAAGGATAGAGGTTGGGTGAGCGCATCTGGCTACCGATTCTAGTTGAATCAATCACAAAGCATCGAAAAGTTCTAACGGCCATTTTGGGTAACTAGGCTCATTCTGCTCCTCGCTTGCTTGCACCATTTCTTACAATGTGGGGCGAAACTGACGCGAATCCATCCAATCCATTCGAAGTTTTTATGCTTTCTCAGCTATTCCGTACCAAATCGATTGCTCAATTGCAGTCGGATCCTACTGTTGAACAGGAACATCGATTGCATAAGAGCTTGACGCTGCTGGATCTTACCTGCTTTGGTATTGCGGCAGTGATCGGAGCAGGAATCTTCTCGACGATTGGCAAGGCGGCGGCGAGCGGCGGTCCCGCGGTGAGCGTTTTGTTTGTGTTGACGGCGACCGCATGTTTGTTTTCCGCGCTATGCTACGCTGAATTCGCCTCGCGCATCCCTGTCAGCGGCAGCGCCTACACCTATGCCTACGCCTCCTTTGGCGAGCTTTGCGCGTGGTTGATCGGTTGGAATCTGCTTCTCGAATATGCGATTGGCAATAGCACCATCGCTTTTTCGTGGTCGGACTACTTCGTCAACTTGCTCAAAAGCGTCAATCTCCAATTGCCAGACTGGTTGATCACCGACTACTACTCCTGTTCCTTGGCGGTCCGTTCTACCCAGCCCGGTGAGAAGGAAAAGGCTCTGATGGCGATTTGGGAATCCGCGCCGAGTCTGGGAGGCTGGAAATTGTTAGTTGATCTCCCTGCGCTCTTGATCAATTTCCTCGTTTCGATTTTGGTTTACATCGGAATCCAGGAATCGAAGATCGTCAGCAACGCGATGGTGTTCCTCAAAATGGCTGTGGTCGTTCTCGTCATTGTGGTCGGATTCTTTTTTGTGAAACCAGCCAACTGGTCCCCATTTGCTCCGAACGGAGTGACCGGCGTTTTAGCGGGTATATCCTCGGTGTTTTTTACGTTTATCGGTTTTGATGCGATCTCAACGACAGCCGAGGAATGCAAGGATGCGAAGCGGGATCTGCCCTTGGCCACGATCTTAACGCTTCTGCTGTGCACAGTTCTCTATGTGATATTATCCTTTGTATTGACCGGGATGGTCCCGTATTCCGAACTCGATGTCGAGGATCCTCTGGCTGTCGTCTTTGAGAAGTATCAACTCGATTGGCTGGCGGGAATCATATCGGTTAGCGCAGTGATTGCGATCACCAGCGTGTTTCTCGTTTTCCAGATCGGTCAGCCGAGAATTTTCATGAGTATGGCTCGCGACGGTTTGCTGCCCAAACAGTTTGCGAAGGTGCATCCGCGTTACCGGACGCCAGGCTTTGCAACGATTGTCACGTGCATCGGTGTCGCACTCCCAACGTTGTTTTTGAACTCCGATTTGGTTTTGGATTTGTGCAGCATGGGTACTCTGTTTGCATTTACTTTCGTCTCTGCGGGGGTTTTGATGCTGGAATCGACGCCTTCGGAAACCGAAGCCCCGGGCTTTCGCGTTCCGTACGTGAACGGGAAGTGGTGGATACCCTTATTGGCGGTGGTTTACACCATTGCCATGTGGTGGCTCCCTGAAAATCATCGGATTTTCGATAGTGGGTATTGGCGAGCGTTGCTCTTGGGATCGTTCGAGACAGCGAGTGATTATTCGCGCGTGCCGTACGCTATTTTCTATGGTGTCTTTTTATTTTTGGCTTTTGGTAGTTGGAGAAAGAATTGGTCGTTGATTCCCGTCCTGGGTGTCATTACCAATCTCTATTTGATCGCTGGCTTGGGAGCGATGAATTGGCTTCTTTTTCTCGGTTGGTGTTCGGTTGGTTTGGCTGTGTATTTCCTCTACGGATTTTGGAATAGTCGACTTCGTCAATCGGTCGGGCCGACAGCCGTCGTCTTGCTTTTGGTTTGTTTGACAATCAGTCCGAGTTCGGGACAAGAACCGAAGTCGGAATGGAACGAAGAAGCCGTGGTGTCTGCGATCGAACGAGGGGTCCCATTGCTGAAAAGATCGGCGGAGAACTATCCGAGCTATCGGGAGTGTTTTGCATGCCATCATCAGACCCATCCGCTGTTCGTATTGTCCGCCTGGAACGCTGACGACAAAACGGTAGAGGGGATACTCCAATTCACGAGAGAGTCTCTCTCCCCTTTGATTCCATCGATGCGGAAGGGGGGCTCGGTAGGGGGCAAGGCGCTCACGGTCGGCTATGCTGGCTGGACACTGGCTAAAGGAAACGAGCCTCGCTCGGAGCTCACCGATGCTTTGGTCCAGTGGGTTGTTCAAAACCAGAAGCCTGATGGAGGTTGGGCGTACGATTCATATCGTCCCCCTGCGTGCAGTTCTCGGAGCTTCGCAACGTCCCTCGCTCTTCTCACTTTGGATCGATTCTCGAAAAACGTCGTTGAGGAGGAGAAAATCGCGGCGGTTCGGAAGAATGCTGCACAATTCATTACAAACTACGTTTCGTCTCAGGCCAACGATCAACTATCCACGGAAGACAGGATTGGCATTTTATGGGCCTATCGATTACTCGCGAGGGAGTTCAGCGAACAGAGTGAGTTCCGTGAACAGCGTGTTCCTGGGCGAAATCTATTTTCCATTCCGACCCGGCTATTCGACGTACAACAACACGATGGTGGATGGTCGCAGGAGTCCAGCATGCCAAGCGATGCCTACTCGACCGGCATGGTTTTGGTTTTTCTAGCAGGAGTTGACGAAGCGAGGTCGCATCCGGGGTTTCGGTCTGGAGTGGATTATTTGCTACGGACACAGGCGGCGGACGGTTCCTGGCATGTTTCCACACGAGCCAGACCGGTACAGGAATTCTTTGACAATGGTGATCCTTATGGTAAAGATCAATTCATATCCATCATGGCGACGGCTTGGTCTACGCTAGCCATTCTAGAAGCGAGCGGCAAATCGCAGTCGTTCAATCCATTCCTCCATTCCGGTTCACCGGTCGGCAAATGAACGCAGGCCCCGTCGATCCGGTTGCGATCGAATGGGTCGGCTTTCCTGAGAAATCTCCCTCTACGCTTTTTCGAGGATAATCCAAATGTGGTTTTATCGTTGGTTGATTGCGATCAGCTCCTGTTGGTTGGTCGGCATCGTTTGGGGTGATGAGCCCCGTCGACCGAATATTGTCTTGATAGTGGCAGATGATCTTGGTTGGGGAGATGTGGGTTGGCACGAAAGCGAAATTGCAACTCCCAATCTAGATAAATTGGCATACGCGGGAGCGAGACTGGAGGCGTTTTACGTCCTGCCTGTTTGCTCACCGACTCGCGCAGCGTTAATGACGGGTCGATACCCTATGCGTCATGGACTGCAGGTTGGTGTTGTAAGGCCATGGGCTCAATACGGACTTCCGCTCGATGAACAGACATTGCCTCAAGGTCTGAAAACAGCTGGATATGCGACCGCGATTGCTGGAAAGTGGCACTTGGGTCACTTTGAGCGTGCATACCTGCCCACCCAAAGAGGATTCGATCATCAATATGGTCATTACAACGGAGCTCTCGATTACTTCACACATGTGAGGGATGGCGGTTTTGACTGGCATCGAGACGATCAGGTGAATCGAGACGAAGGCTACAGCACGCATTTGCTCGCGGACGAATCCGTTCGGATTGTCGAACGCTACGCGGGTAAAAAGCCTTTCTTCCTCTATGTCCCCTTCAATGCAGTGCACTCCCCCCATCAGGTTCCTGAAAAATACATGGAGGCCTACCAGCACATGAAGGGGGATCGAAAAATCTATGCCGGTATGCTCACTGCGATGGATGAGGCCATAGGAAAGATTCGCGATGCCGTGGATCGAATGGGAATCGAGTCCAACACCCTGTTTATTTTCTCTAGCGATAACGGTGGTCCTGCACCCGGAAAGGTCACCAGCAACGGCAAGCTGCGCGCAGGCAAAGGGACACATTACGAGGGTGGAGTCCGTGTCGCTGCATTTGCAACATGGCCCGGTGTTATTCCGGCGAATTCGACGGTCCAGGAGCCCATGCATATGGTGGATTGGTATCCGACCCTGCTTCGATTGGCCGGAGCGAGAGTCGAACAAAAACATCCTTTGGATGGACTCGATATCTGGAATACGATTGTGAGCCAACAACCGACACCCCATCGAGAGATTTTGATCAACGCAACACCCGCGAGCGGAGCGATTCGAGCTGGCCGCTGGAAACTGGTGATCAATGGTGGTAAATCCCAGGAAGGCTTCGACGGCGATGGGGATTCGGCAGGCTCGGACAATTCACAAGAGAAGCGGTTGGAATTATTCGACTTGGAAAACGACTTGAGTGAATCAAAAAACCTACTCGCTTCAAACCAGGAGCTCGCCGAGTCTCTCTTTCAACGTTGGAAGAATTATCAGAAGCAGGCGGTTCCTCCCAAAGTGAAACCGAAACCGGCAGGCTTTGTCTCACCGAAAATTTGGGGGGAGTCCAGGTAAAACACTTGAGCATACGATGGACATATTCCTGATGCATCCCTCTTTTGAAATTGTCTTTTTTGAAGGCGACTGAATCGATCCTGTGAGCGGTGAGAAGAAACTAAAACCCGAAGAGCTCGACTACGCACTGGCTGCCCTGTCTCCGATTCTGATTATCGGGATGATCGGTTCGCTCACTTTTTTCTTCATCTCGTTAGTCTATCAGGGGCAGTACACCGCACGCCTCATGTACATCCTCGGCCTCTACACATTGGGATCCGTACTGATTGCTCGAATCGCGATCGAGCAGTCTCGGACCTACAGTCTCGGTTATATGATCGCGCTCGGTGCTGCCACTTTGTTTGTGACACCTCGTTTTTTTTCTGTCCAAGGGCCATTGTCAGCAGCGAGCCTACCGATCTTGGTCCTGTTTTTAGCAATGATTGCTTTTCTCGCGGACCGAATCACCTTCGATTGCACATCGATGAATGAGCAGAACGCGAGTTCCGGGATTGGATTACTGCAGTCTCTCGGTTTGTTTCGCGCCGACCAATATGCTTCAGCCAATCAGTTGCAGCGACGATCTCCGCACGGGCTGCAGCGTCGCCAGAAACACAATCCAGGGGTTTGGGTGCTGTATCTCGCTCTGTTGGCACTTCCTCTTTTTGGTGCAGGTCAGCTTTTCATCCATGATTCGGCTGCCCGTTCGTTCGCGTTCAAAATGCTGTTCTGCTATTTGTTCTGCTCACTGAGTCTGTTGGTCATTGTTGCACTGCTTTCTTTGCGAAAGTATCTGCGTGAGCGCGGAGTTCCTATGGAGCTATCGTTCGCAGCTCGATGGTTGATTTTAGGGGGCTCTGCGATCTCTTTGCTGCTGGCCATCGGGATGGTATTGCCGATCCCGTCGACCTCTCTGTTTCGCTGGGAATTACCATTCCAACTACAGAGCCGGGACGACCTGCAGGCGAATGCATTTGGATGGGGAAACGAAGGGGTCAAGAATGACCAAAACCAGGGTGATACCCCAAATCAAGGAGATCCATCTTTCGATCCGCAGGAAAAACAATCGGATCGATCCGCCGACGCAGCCAATCCAGGTAATTCAAAAGCAGCAGATGCAAACAATCCGAAGGATCAGTCCGATCATTCAGATCATTCAGAAGGGAAACCATCGGATCGAGGGGCATCCTCCAGGAAACAGTCGGATTCCTCAACCTCCCCGCAACCGCAAAGCGGGAGCAATCAAACAGCCGACAATTCCGCAAGCCAGCAGGCAGGGAGCGATACCTCATCGGACGACAACCGACCGAACCATTCCTCGGATAGATCGAACGAAGCAAAACCAAATGAACAGACAAAACCCAATCAGCAGGGTAAAGCCCCCGAGGGAGCCGATCCCAATCGCAAGCCACCGAATGGGAATCCGCAAAATCAAGCTGCGGATGATCAGCCTCGACAAGTCGACCAGAAGGGGCCGGAAAAGCAACCAGATGCACCTGACAACCCTCCTCGAGAGCAACCGGTCGAGCAACCCAGATCGACGGGTGATTCCTGGTCGATCGATTGGAATCTCGTTCCACTGCTGCAATGGATTTTAGTCGCGATCCTGGTGTTGATTGCCATCGTCTACGGTGTGATTTATTACCGGCAGCTTTGGAGTCTTTTGCGAGGATGGTTCGCGAGCAAAGATTCGCCTCCACACTCGAACAGCTCTATCGCGACTACGGAGGTGAAGTCCAAATATCCACCCTTCTCTTCCCTACGAAATCCGTTTACCAATCGCCATTCGAACGAGGAGGTAGTACGTCAGATGTTCTACGCGCTCGAGGTATGGGGGAATGAACAGCGTATCGTACGCAATGAGGAGGATACGCCCGATGAGTATGTGCATCGGATAGGGAGGCGATTCCCTGAGCAGCAATCGAATCTCATCCGGCTCGGTAATCTCTACAGCCGTATCGCCTACGCTCGAAGATCGGTCACTGCGCAGGAGTTGCATCCGCTACCAGAACTTTGGACATGGTTCCATAAGAGCAACTCTCCTTTCGACGCGGAAATACCAGGTTGAGTCGCCATTGGTGAAACCAACAAAGCGAATGGTAACAACGCTGAGCCAACTCACGTCACCCAGGATCTAAGCTAAGAGATCGGGAATCCAAGAACTTTGGGCTAGAGACCATGTGGAACCTGGTTGGATTCCCTAGGCTGCGTTCATGACGATCGCGTTTCAGGAACGACAATAAAGCCGGTTTTGGGTTCCCCATAAATCGCGAGAGGGTCTCCAGAGCATGCGAGGCTCGCTGTCAACGCGCAGAGGGCTGCGTCGATCCAATCCATGTTGGTGAGACTGGTGGTTTCGATTCCATATCGACAGAGTATTTCGATGCGTTGCGATCGCTTTAAAGTCGCATGAGCGTCGCCACTACGCAAATGCCATGTGATCGCATGCGGATAGGTTTCAAAGCAGGTCTTTGTACCGGATATCGTTTGACCGCCGTACATCGGATGGGATTTTTGGAGCTTCCGATAGAGGCCTTCGCCACGCAACATCCAATCGTAGTACCCTTTTGGATGCTCGATTGCTTGGCCGCGTTTCGGAGTAGAAAAACAGGAGATTCTTTTTTTCATCAGTTGTCGTTCCGCCAATCGACCGCGACTGTCGCGGCTCCATCGGCATGGTGCATCGATGGCGATGGTAATCGCGTCGATAGATTGAACACACCACTCGACCAATTCAGGAATATGGACGGTCTTTTTGATCGCCTTCAATTTTCCGTTCTCGAGAGCAACTGCATGGAACCCTTTCCGGGCCCCACCAACGTCGACACCGACAACCGATGGATGGGAGGAAATCGAAGTCATGGTTTGCATATTGCTCGCAGAATGGCTCCCAATCGTTAAGGGATTTGAGGGATCACACCGACTCGGACTCCCTGTTGCGATTGAGAATGATGCATGGCCTTTTCAATGTCGTCCAAGTTGTACCACGAAGCGACTAGAGTGGAAAAAGGAAATCGATCCTTATGATTGGCCAAAAATTGAACCGCGTTGACCAGATCCATCGGCTTGTAATTGTGAATCCCCGCGATGGTCAAGTTTTTCCGAACGATTCTCTCCAATACGATGGGACTCCCTGGTTGAGGGAAGACCGCCCCGACGAGAGCGATCCGACCGCCGATACGAACCTGTGGAAACGCAGACTCGAAAGCTTGATTAGCCCCAGTGCATTCCACCAGGCAGTCCACGCCGTATCCACCGCATCGATCGTGGACGACCTGTTCCAGGGCTTCTGGCTGAACAGCCACAGTCGCACCGAATTGGAGGGCAAGATCGCGGCGACTTTCGTTTTTTTCGACACAAATCACTTCGCTCGAACCTAGCGTTTTCAGCATAGCGCAAGCCGTCAGTCCGAGCATTCCCGCACCCAGAACCAGGGCGCGATCGCCCGGTCGTACATGAAGTTGTTCGATCGCAGCGACGATCGTCGCTGTTGCACAACCAACAGGACAAGCGATCTCGACCGGGAGGTCGACCGGAAGAGCAACCATTCGCGTACCCGGCACCAACATACAGTGGGTCGCAAAGCCGCCAGACAAACCATGCTGTTGATCAAACCGATGGTGTCCGTACTTGTAGGCCTTTTCGCATTTTTGGGGCAGGTCCCGTCGACAATAAAAACAGGAACCGCAATCGGCAACCAACGACCAGACGATGGAATCTCCGATATGGAGGGGTTTTTGATCGATAGATAGGCGATTGGCATTCGGTCCAAACGATTCGATCTGCCCCACGATTTCATGACCTAGGATGGATGGGGTGGGAACGTCTCTTCGGCCACTGACGCTATGCAGATCGCTACCACAGATCGTGCAGGCTAGAATTCGAACGCGTATTTCACCCTCTTTTGGATCAGGGCTCGCTAGTTGCACTTTTTCCCATGGGCGATTCGGACCATGAAAAAGCATGGCAGTGACAGGAACGACGGTCATGAAAGGTTCTTTCAGTAACAATAACACCAGGTGATGCGGCAAAGGACCATGTTGCCGTCTAGGAACGATACAACTTCATAATGACTTAAGAAAGGAGTCGTTGCTCGAGTGGCGTTTCGTACCTACCATTAGACTCATGAAATCGGAAAGAGTCATCATCGTAGGTGCTGGTATTGTTGGATTGGCCCATGCGTGGTCGGCGGCCGAGCGGGGACATCAGGTTACCGTACTCGATCGATCGCGTGTTGCATCGGGTGCATCGATCCGCAATTTCGGAATGATTTGGCCGATGGGCCAACCGGAAGAGAGTCGATCGATCGCCATGAAGAGCCGTGAACGCTGGCTCCAGCTAGCAGAGCAGTCATCGATATGGGTGAACCCTTGCGGCTCGATTCACCTCGCACATCGAGTGGATGAATGGAATGTGCTGCGAGAGTTCTATGAGACGAGCGGTGAGGAATTGCGATCGCACTTGAGGCTCTTGGGATTGGACGAATGTCTTTCTCTATCTCCTGGAATCGAACCGGATGGGCTGTTCGGTGGATTGTGGAGCGATATGGAGTTGTGCGTGAATCCCTCGCGAGCCGTGCGGGAATTACCTCATTGGCTAAGTCAAAAGTATGGGATCTCTTTCTCCTTCGAGTGCGCAGTTTCCGAGTTCAGGGCAGGCAAGCTCCACACGGCGCGTGGCGCATCCTATGAATACGATCGAGCGATCCTTTGTTCCGGAGATGATTTCGAAACACTTTATCCGGAAATCTACCACTCGATTCCCATACGGAAATGTAAATTGCAGATGTTTCGTACCGTTTCCCAGCCAGTTGCGTGGCGCATCGGTCCGCATCTGGCAAGTGGATTGACTCTCCGGCATTATTCGACCTTTCAACATTGCCGGCATCTGAAGACACTGGTCGATCGCATTGCAAACGAGACGCCTGAATTGGATCGATACGGAATACACGTGATGGCCTCACAAGACGATTTGGGACGAGTCGTTTTGGGGGATTCCCATCTTTATGGTGAGGAAATCGAACCTTTTGACTCGGTAGAAATCAACCGTATCATCCTTCGCGAACTCCAGAAAATTATCCGATTACCGGATTGGACCATGGAGAGTTTTTGGAATGGGACCTATGCCAAGTATGCAAGCGATATCTCATTCCAACATTCTCCTGAACCCAACATACACATTTGTACGGGACTGGGCGGAAGTGGAATGACCCTGTCCTTTGGTTTGGCGGAACGCAATTGGGACAGATGGACGAAGGGAATAGAATGAATTTGTCGAAAACCGAAAGAGCCAAAAGAATTCCATGGGGATCGATCCGCGCTATTCTTCTGGATTGGGCAGGAACCACGATCGACTATGGCAGTCTCGCTCCGGTCGAGGTCGTGCGCGCGGTTTTTAAGCACTATGGAATTGCGGTTACAGAGTCTGAGGCCCGTGAACCGATGGGGCAAGCGAAGATCGATCATATCAAAGCGGTACTCGCGATGCCCCGCATAGCATCGCAATGGCGATCCCAAACAAGCGCGGAACCGACCGATCAGGATGTGCAAAAGATTTACAAAGATTTTCTCCTCCTGCAGAAAGAGGTTCTGGCTCGTTATTCCGATCCTATTCCAGGCGTTCCAGAGGCCATTGCTTTCTTCCGAAGCATGAACTGCAAGATTGGTTCAACAACCGGATACACACGGGAGTTGATGGAAGTTGTTATTCCGATCGCTGCCAGGGGCGGCTATCAACCCGATGTCACTATCTGTTCCGATGAAGTGGCGTCAGGACGTCCTGCCCCTTGGTCGAATTTTCACGCCGCGGAGAAACTCGGCGTTTATCCGATGTCTCAGATTGTCATCGTCGATGACTCGATCGCAGGCATTCAAGCTGGAAAAAATGCCGGCTGCTTTTCGGTTGCTGTTTCCAAAACAGGAAACGCCCTGGGACTACCCCTGGAGGAGGTGAACCGTCTCGAAGTCGATCAACTGGCGGACAGGCTGCTCCAAATCGATCGGGTATTTTATGAGTCTGGTGCGGATCTCGTTGTTGAGTCTGTCGAAGAACTCGCCAAGCTTTGGGTGGTTTCCTAATCGAGATGGATGCGGCGAAGCTTCGGATGGCTTGATCGCCTCCTTGTAAATTCTCTCGAACTAAACGAAATCTTCAACGATCGGGAATCTCGTCTGGACCTGAAACGAATACACTATGCGACTGTACGCAGTGGTAGCCTAGCAATGGTCACAATGATCGATCTCGGAGTGGTTATGCAAGAGACGTTCCTACAAACATTGATGGAGCTTTTTAGGGAGAGGGGTAGCGAACGTTACAGCGACGAGGCGGTAACCCAACTCGAGCATGCGATTCAATGCGCTCTATTAGCCAAGAAGAGCGACGCATCGTCGGCGCTGGTATGCGCTGCTTTGCTTCACGATGTCGGGCATTTGCTGGTAGGTTCACCTTTGCCAAAGAGCAACGAGGAAGACCTCGACGATGGTCACGAAAGCAAGGGCTATGCCTGGCTCTCGAGGCACTTTGGGCCCGCCGTAGCCGATCCGGTTCGACTGCATGTCCCGGCCAAAAGGTATCTCTGCACGGTTGAGCCCACCTACCAGTCTGCGTTATCCCCTACGTCTTATAAAAGTTTTCTAGATCAAGGGGGTATGATGACGGAAACGGAACGACAAGTGTTCGAAGCGGAGCCCTACTTCAAGGAATCATTGCAGCTTCGCAAGTGGGACGACCTGGCGAAGGATGAGCATGCGGCAATTCCTGCTATCGAATCCTTTTTGCCGCTCATCAGGGAATGCATGACAGCATGCCCAACAGGTTGATCTTGGAAACCCCAAAAGTACTGCATAACGGTACGAGCGTTCTTTGGCAGATCATTTGTTTCCTTGCGAACAACCTTTCCTCGCCGAAAGCATTCGGTTGGAGTTGGGTTCTCACTCCTTTCTAGTAGCTTCGAGCCTCCAAAAGCAACGAATGGCATCGTTCATCAAAAAGCTGGAATCCAATGCGTTCCTTATGAACCTGTGGGCTGTATCTGCGGCGTTCTTTACGTACTTCTCGATGTATATGTTTCGCAAGCCGTTCACGGCGGCATCCTTTGAGGATTCACTTGGCGCTTGGGATCAAAAACCGCTGCTGGTATCGGCTCAGGTGATCGGTTATCTCATTTCAAAGATCATCGGTGTGCGCGTCGTTTCGCAAATGCAACCTGGCAGACGGGCGGTCGCATTGGTCGGACTGATCCTGCTATCGCACGCCGCGTTGCTCCTATTTGCAGTGGTACCGGCTCCATGGCATATCGCGGCTATTTTTTTGAATGGCTTACCTCTCGGAATGGTATTTGGATTGGTATTAGGCTTTCTCGAAGGTCGGAAGATGACAGAAGCCTTGACGGCTGGGCTCTGCGCCAGTTTTATCCTAGCCGGAGGATTCTCAAAGACGGTTGGTCAATGGACGTTGCAGTTTTTGAGCCAGCAATTGCAACTTGACATGGCAACCGCGGAGCGATGGATGCCATTCGTGGCAGGGGCGCTGTTTATCGTTCCATTGTTGGCGAGTGTCTGGATGCTGGTGCGAATACCACCACCTTCTGCCATGGATCGCGAAGCTCGCAGCGAGCGAAGTCCTATGAATGCAGCGGATCGCCGAAAGATGATCGGAAGCTATGGTTTGGGCCTTGCGTGTATCGCCATCGTTTATTTCTTAGCGACGATTTTGAGGAGCCTCCGAGATGACTTCGCGCCCGAGATCCTCAGCGGTATGGGGGCTCAAGTCTCGGCATCGGTTTACACATCGATCGATTTCTACGTCGCAGCCATCGTTCTTGTCGTCAATAGTTTGGGAGTTCTCATCGTCGACAACCGGAAGGCACTCATCCTCTCGTTTGTCATCTCACTGGTGGGATTCGTTACGATCTTGACTGCTCTGGTTTTGACCGAGATTCGAATGTTGACGCCGGTCGCCTTTTTGATCGTCATCGGTGCCGGTCTTTATTTACCGTACGTTGCGATTCACACGACGGTTTTTGAGAGGATGATGGCTGTCACGAGAGATCGCGGGAATATCGGTTTTCTGATGTATGTTGTCGATTCTCTCGGCTATCTCGGGTATGTAGGTATTATGTTACTCCGCAATGTCCTACCCAAATCCGAGGAGAATCTATCTGGACAGATTCTCTCTGGTTTCCGTTGGACTTGCTGGATTTCGGCCATGACCAGTATCGTCTTCGTTCTTATCGCCATTGTTTACTTTCATCGATTGGGAATGAAAAGCCAGGCATCAACTCGATCAATGGTAGAGGCATGACAGCCTAGAGGGGTATCATGCTGGTCCTCTCGGGTCGTGAACACAGGAGAGAGGTATTTCCATTAAAATGGTTTTATCCCGGTCTTCATCCAACTACTGCGATTGCTGCGATGCGAATTTCTTTGCTCCCACACATTTTATGTTTTTCGTTCTCTTGGATATTCATCCATGGGACGTTCGCTTTCTCGTTTCCGCAAGCGCCTGAAACCTTGATGGGCACGGCACGATTGGAATTGGAGGGCGATATCGCCGCATCCATGGTGGACGGCATCGATCGTTTCCTACTGAAACAGATCGATCAATCGGTTGACCAACGGGAGTCGTTTTGGAAGCGTGATTTTTCCTCCTTGGAATCGTACCGTCGATCGCTCGAACCCAATCGAAAACAGCTCGCGCATATCCTAGGTGTTCGCGACACACGTGTCGTCTTTGAAGCACCCGATCTGATGTCCACCCTTCAAAACGAGGCGGTCGTCGGCGAGCATGCAAAGTTCGATATTCTCGCTATCCGTTGGCCTGTGGTTCGCGATGTTCACAGTGAGGGTTTGCTTCTCGTACCTCACACTCCCGGGGTGAAAGGCACGCTCATCTACATCCCGGATGCGGATCAAACCCCCGAGCAGGTTTGCAACGAGCAACCGATCAGCGGAATGTCATCCCCGATACGAGCTGCCGCTGAGGGATATCGTGTCGTAATTCCCCGTCTCATCAGTCGACGGATGGTTCAGCGCAACGGTCGATCGACGATCAGCCAACGCGAGTATTTGTATCGATCCTCCTTTGAGTTAGGACGGCATATCCTCGGGTATGAAATCCAGAAAGTACTCGCTTGTGTTGACTGGTTGAGCCGAGAGGAATCCAAACGTTCCGAGTCGGCAACCGAGCATCCTATCCGCGTCGCAGGCTATGGAGAGGGAGGACTCATCGCGTTATTCTCTGGAGCAATCGATACAAGAATCGATTCCGTGGGAATCTATGGAGCTTTCGGTTCGAGACGCAATGGGTGGCAAGAGTGCATCGATCGAAATATCTTTGGTCTCCTGAAGCAGTTCGGAGACGCGGAGCTCGCAGCCATGATCGCCCCCCGCCCGCTGGTTATCGACAATTCAAACTACCCGAGGGTCGTTCTCTCCGGCCAAGGTGGCGGTGCTCCTGCGATCTTGGATCGAAGCCTGGTCGACCACGCTGAGGTGGAACGCGCACAGAAGTTGACCTCACAGCTTCCACTGTCTGCCCCATGGCTAACCGAGGTTTCGCAACCCAGTGCGAGCGAACTTCCTGCCATCGACGCACCTGCTTGGGTTCGGAAAATGGATCCCCTGGAACAAGAAGATCGATTGGTCCATGAGATCGATCGAGACACCCAATGGCTGCTGCGAGAATCTCCGTATGTGCGAGCCAGTTTCATGAGCAAGCTCGACACCAAATCTCTGGAGTCCTACGAAAAAACAGTGGAGGATTACCGTCGTATTTTCCGGGAGGAAGTGATTGGCCATTTTGATATTCCGCTCAAACCATTCCATGCACGGTCGAGAAAGATTTACGATACCGAGCGTCTGACCGGCTACGAAGTCGTCCTCGATGTTTGGGAGGATGTCATCGCCTACGGGATCCTCCTCCTGCCGAAGGATCTCCAACCTGGAGAGAAGCGGCCCGTCATCGTATGCCAACATGGCTTGGAAGGACGTCCCACCGACGTGATCGTCAACGACCATCCTGCCTATCATGATTTCGCTACGAAGCTCTGCGAGCGAGGATTCATCACCTTCGCACCTCAGAACATTTACATCGGTAAGGATCGATTTCGTACGTTGCAACGCAAAGCCAATCCGCTCGGAAAAACGTTGTTCAGCATCATGGTTCCGCAGCATCAACAAATCGTCAACTGGCTCAAAGAATTGCCGAATGTGGATGACAAAAGAATCGCCTTCTACGGATTGAGTTATGGAGGTAAGTCCGCCATGAGAATCCCACCCTTGGTAACCGACTACTGTCTATCGATTTGCTCAGCCGATTTTAATGAATGGGTCGCCAAGAACGCCTCGACTCGTTTGCCGTTCAGCTACATTTGGACGATGGAATATGAGATTTTTGAGTGGGATCTCGGCAGTACCTTCAATTATGCGGAGATGGCAGCGTTGATTGCTCCCAGACCGTTTATGGTCGAACGTGGGCATACCGACGGTGTTTCCACCGATGAGTGGGTTTCTTTCGAATATGCCAAGGTGTTCCATCTGTACAGCCATCGATTGAAGTTACCCGAGCGGTGTGAAATGGAGATTTTCGACGGTCCGCACACGATTCACGGTCGAGGTACGTTCGATTTTCTTCACAAACATTTGTCGTGGCCTCAACGTTAGATCCGGCTGCTTCCAGCCATCCATAGGGAGACGACAGTCGAGAGACCAGGACCATCTGTGCATGCTCCCGACTTCCTTTTTTGTCTTTTGAGACGCGGTTTTCCGGTTGTCCTCTGAGTTTGATTTCCAGTCGCTTAGGGATTGTGTCGGATTTGCTCTGAACCGGACTTTCGGATCCTATCCAGACCGTCCGAGGGATCTGGGAAGCATTTTTAGGTGGGAAGCATCGTCTTGGTTTAGGCGGAGAGGGCCGCAGAGGTATGGAAGAACCGTAAAATCCTTTTTGACATTGCGCCCTGTTTCTTTGGGATCGAAGCCTATTTCCCTAACCCTATCAAAATCATGTTTCAAGATGTTTCCATTCCCGACCCCGCGATTGTCCTCGATCACCTAGAGGCCTTTCGGAGGTCCAAGACGATGTTTGCGGCGGTTGATCTGGGAGTATTCGATACTCTGGCCGACGTCGCGCTGACCCCAGAGGAGTTGGCTATGAAACTCAACTGCCATCCTTCCTCGCTGCAAACGCTTTTGGAGAGTTGTGTTTCTTTAGGGTTGTTGGAGATCGGAGTAGATGGTTTCCGGAATACGGCGGTTTCGCGTACCTATCTTTGTTCTGATAGTCCGCGCCGAATGACCGGTTATATCCAATATTCGAATCATGTGATTTGGCAGATGTGGGCGCATTTGGAGGATGCGATTCGCGAAGGGACACACCGCTGGAAACAGACCTTCGATATGGATGGCCCTATTTTTTCGCACTTTTTTCGTACGCCCGAAGCCATGCAAGAGTTCCTGATGGGGATGCATGGATTCGGGATGATCACTTCACCAAAGGTGGTCGAGTTATTCGACTTGTCGAGATATAAAACTCTGTGTGATCTTGGAGGCGCGACCGGCCATCTCGCGATCGCCGCTTGCCAACGCTATCCGCAATTGCGTGGCATTGTTTTTGACTTACCCCATGCGCTGCAATTAGCACATCAAATGGTCTCCGGCTCGGGCGCCGACGACCGAATCCAGGTAGTCGGTGGTGATTTCTTCGTGGACCCACTCCCCAAAGCCGACCTGTATGCCCTAGGACGAATCGTACACGACTGGGATTTAGTAAAGATCCGAATCCTATTGAAGAAGATCTATGATTCCCTGCCGGACGGTGGCGCTCTGCTCATCGGTGAGAAAGTCCTCTGGGAGAACCGTCAGGGACCGAGATGGGCTCTCATGCAAAGTTTGAATATGTTGGTTTGCACAGAGGGCAAAGAGAGATCCGGGAGCGAGTACGAGGAATTGCTTCGGGAGGCAGGTTTTCAAAGAGTGACTGTCGCTCGAACCCAGGTTCCCTTGGATGCCGTGTTGGCGGAGAAATAACTATGTGGGAACTGTACGAAGCGTGTGTTTCCATAGCAGTATTCCCGGCGACGGTATTTCTGGTACTGCTGCTATTGTGGAGTTTGGTAACGATCGTTCTCGGAGTGGGGAGCGATTTCTCGCTGGGGGATTGGTTGCATCTACCCCATCATCCGGGCATGGGTCCAGATCATGATGGAATTTGGCAGTCGGTTCAGCACCATGCAGGGGAAGCGATGGGAGCCGTGGTATTGGCGCCCGCCCGCTGGCTGAATTTGAAGGATCTGCCGATCGTCGTTTGGGGAGGTGTTTTCACTCTCGTTTGGTGGTCGGTCTCAATCCTCAATTGGTTCGTATGCGATTCCCTATTCCTCGGAAAAGAACCGGGAATCTGGGTCAGTTGCCTACTTCTCCTAAGAAATGTAGCGATTTCGCTGGTCGTAACTAAACTGGTAACGCAGCCGATGAGAGATTGGTTTGCCAACCATGAGCTCGGTTCTCGAGACCTGGTCGGCGAGGAGGTCGAGATCTGGTCATGGGATGCATCGCCTTCTCATGGTCAAGCGAGATTCAAGACCGATAGCGCTCCATTGTTGCTGAATATTCACACCGATGGTCCTGTGCTTCCCAAGGGGACGCGAGCGTGGATCACGCACTACGACTCTAAAAAGCGTATTTACATCGTCTCTGCTACAACAACGTCCAAGCCCATTTCCTCCAGTTAGGAAACCATCATGTTTGTATTCTTCGTCATCCTCGGCAGTGTACTTCTCTTCTTGTTTGCTTTGGGAGTCGTCGCGGGTCGCTTTTATGTGAAGGTGGCACCGGACGAAGCGATCGTGAAGACGGGGATGGGAGGAATGTCCGTCGTCATCGATGGTGGACGATTGATATGGCCGATTGTCCATCGTTATGAAAAGATGGACCTCACCCTGAAGAGTTTTGAAATCTCTCGCGAAGGCTCCGAGGGTTTGATTTGCAAAGACAATATCCGCGCGGATATCAAAACCGTCTTTTTTATTCGAGTCGACAAGACCGTCGAAGAGATCAAAGAAGTTGCTCAATCGATTGGTTGTAAACGAGCATCGCAATTAGAAACCCTTCGAGAACTATTCGATGCCAAGTTCTCGGAAGCGCTCAAGACGGTCGGAAAGCAATTCGAGTTTGTGGAACTCTACGATAAACGGGATAAATTCAAGAACGAAATTCTTAAGGTGATCGGTACAGACCTCAACGGATATCGACTGGACGATTGCGCGATCGATTATCTCGAGCAAACTCGCTTAGAGCTCCTCAACCCAAACAATATCCTCGACGCCGAAGGGATCAAAAAGATCACGGAATTGACCTCGGCGGAAAAGATTAAGGAAAATCATTTCACTCGCGAACGGGAAAAGACGCTGAAGAAGCAAGACGTCGAAGCCCAAGAAGCGATTCTGGAACTCGAGCGTCAACGGATCGAAGCGGCGGAACGGCAGGCTAGAGAGGTCGCCGAAATCAAAGCGAGAGAAAACGCAACCGCGGCTAAAGTTCAGGAAGAGAATCGACTCGAAGCCGAAAAGGCTCGTATCTCGGTCGACGAGGAACTGGGGATTGCCACCCAGAATAAAGATCGACAAATCCTGGTCGCACAGCGCAATAAAGAACGAACTGACGGAGTCGAGTTAGAACGCATCCAACGAGACAGGAATCTCGAAGCCATCGAGCGCGAACGGGTCGTCGGGTTGGCTTCGGTCGAAAAAGAGAAAGTCCTCGAAACGGAACGCAGAAATATTCAGGAAGTTATCCGCGAACGCGTGATGGTCGAACGATCCGTGGTCGAGGAACAACAGCGCATGAAAGACACCGAGGCATTCGCGAACGCCGAACGGACAAAGAAAGTGGAAATCACCGCCGCCGAGATGGCTGCAGAACAGTCTTTGGTTAAGGAGATCAAAGCCGCAGAGGCTGCACTCAAAGCCGCCGAGAGCCGCGCTTCACAACGAAGACTCGAGGCCCAAGCGGAACGCGACCAGGCAGAGAAGAAGTCGGAAGCCATGAAGCTGATCGCCGAAGCAAACCGAGCTGAATTCGCATCCGAAGGTCTCGCTGAGGCCCAAGTTCTACAGGCGAAAGCAAACGCCATCCAGGAACAAGGGCTGGCCGAAGCCAAAGTCCTAAAGGAAAAATATGCCGCCGAAGCTCAGGGCATCCATGACAAAGCGAATGCGATGAAGGAACTAGATGCTGTCGGGAAAATGCATGAGGAATTCAAATTGCGTCTCGAAAAAGAAAAGCAAATCGAAATCGCGGCAATCCAAGCACAACAATCGATCTCCTCGAGTCAAGCGACAGTCGTGGGCGAAGCGCTCAAGGCAGCGAAGATCGACATCGTTGGAGGAGACAGTCAGTTCTTCAATCAGATCACCGCCGCCGTCCAAGGAGGCAAAGCGATCGACCGTTTTGTCCACAACTCGTCCGTTGCGACCGATGTGAAAAACACTTTCTTCAGCGGTAACCCTGAGCAATTCAAGACGGCTCTCGGAAACCTCTTGGAACAGCTGCATATCGATGCCACGAGCATTAAAGATTTAAGCATCGCGGCCTTGATGGCCAAGCTCATCTCGGACGATACCTCAGGCAGCTCCCTGGGAATCGTTTCGCAACTTCTGTCGACGGCCAATCAGTTGCAATTGGGCGGCGTCAAAGTGCAAGATGTTTTGAAGTAACCTGGGAGAGACTAGAAACAAAAGCGGGAAGCTCTTACGAAGGACGTGTCTCAGCAAGTTGCGTCCTTTTTCGTGGATGCCTCCGTTGCGACTGATCTTCGCCCAGTCATAGCGTTATGGGAATCGAAATCAAGTCAATCTCAAGATGGTCTTGATTGCAAGGAGTTTCTCTCAAGGTCCTTGACCAACGTCGACTGGCTGCTTTTTGCATGCTCCATGCCCCCTTTCACGTTTGAGAGTCGACTGCTCTCATCGGAATCAAACGGACACTCCCGAACGATTCCGAAAATGCTAGCACTGCTCCGTTGGATCCTTGATGGGGACCTCCAAATGGATGGTTCGGCTTGACCCAGCAGGGAATTACCCGGTAATCTCGGTTTGGATGTATGTCTGCTCGATAGAGAAATAGAAGGAAAAAGTTATGACACAGTCTGCAGGGAAGCAGGCCAACGTACCTCTGCTGGATGTCAATCGTGGAAATCGACTTGTGCACGATGAAGTCATGAGTGCGATCGAGTCGGTGGTATTGAGCGGACGATTTTTACATGGACCCGATGTCGGTGAGCTAGAGTGTACTGTCGCGGGACTTTGCTCCACGAGGCATGCGATAGGATGCGCATCGGGGAGCGATGCTCTCTTACTGGCTTTGATGGCTTTGGATATCCAGCCGGGGGATGAAGTGATTGTCCCCAGCTTTACTTTTTTTGCGACAGCGTCGGCCGTATCACGTCTCGGGGCGATCCCCGTTTTTGTGGATATCGATCCTCACACCTACAATCTAGATCCATCGCTGGTCCAAGCTAATATCTCGTCGCGAACGCGTGCGATTATCCCGGTCCATTTGTTTGGACAATGCGCTGCGATGGATCGGATTTGCAAAATTGCAGGCTCGCACAATATCGCAGTGATCGAGGATGCGGCGCAAGCCATTGGCGCAGCCTACCTTGGTCGGGCTGCGGGCTCTTGGGGAGAAATGGGATGCCTCAGTTTCTATCCAACCAAAAATCTCGGGGGGATGGGAGACGGCGGGATGCTCGTCTGTCAGCAAGACGACATGGCAAGCAAACTGCGGTTGCTCGCATCTCATGGAATGTCACCTCGTTACTATCATAAGCTGCTCGGCATCAACAGCCGACTCGATACGATCCAAGCGGCTATCTTGCGTGTGAAAGTCGCACACCTGAAATCGTACACCGAGGCTCGTCAGCGGAATGCCAACCGTTATGTGGAGCTCCTCACCCATCATGGTTTGACTGAATGGATTGAGCTGCCCTACCATGCGCCGGAGGCGCTCCATGTCTGGAATCAGTATGGGATTCGAGTTCGCGATGGGCTCAGGGATTCGATGCGCAAATACCTGACGGAAAATGGTATTGGCAATGAAATCTATTATCCGGTTCCACTCCATCAACAAGAGTGTTTCCGCGAGTTGGGTTACACCGAGGGTAGTCTGCCGCAAACCGAGGCAGCTGCTCTGGAGATCCTGCATCTTCCCATCTACCCCGAACTCACCGAAGCCGAGCAAGATGCCGTCGTGGATGGCATCAAGCGTTTTTATTCGTCCGCAACGTTGCGACGAGCTGCATAACGCATTCCTAGAAATAGCTATGACAAAAGTTCTTGTCCTCGGCGCACATCCGGATGATGCCGAGTTCTTCGCAGGTGGTTTATTAGCCGAGCATGCGAAAGCCGGTTCCGTTCTGAGGCTCGTGAGTGTTACCAATGGACAGTCTGGCCATCAGTCGATCCCGTCCGAGGATCTCATACGCATTCGACGCAGTGAAGCTGCGTCGGCGGGTAAAACGATCGGTGCCACTTACATCACGAGCGACTTTCCAGATGGTTCGTTACAAGCCAACCTGGAGCTCAGAGCCTATGTGATTCGTGAGATTCGGAGTTTTGCACCGGATCTTGTCCTGACGCATCGTCCTTGCGACTACCATCCCGACCATCGTGCTGTCGGTCAAGCTGTGCAGGATGCATCCTATATGGTGATGGTGCCCAAAGTCGTACCAGAGGTAGCTCCTCCTCCCTGCGAGCCGATCGTCGCCTACATGAACGACCTCTTCGTGTGTCCTTATCCTTTTCGACCGGACGTTGTCCTCGATGTTTCGAAGCACTTGGATACAGTCCTGGATATGATGAGTTGCCACGCGTCTCAATTCTTCGATTGGTTACCATGGATCGAAAGGATCGCCGATCAAGTACCGAACGAACCACAGGCGCGACGTGTCTGGTTACGGAATTGGTATCTCACCAAGACCGATCCGAGGAAGGAACGTTTCTGGAGAAAATCAGGTCCGGAACCCACACTCGTCGAGGCATTCGAGATCTCGGAGTACGCGGGAAAGCCATCGAACGAGCTGCTTCGAAAACTTTTCTTCATCTAGTCCGAGATAAATCACCAGGAAAGGCTGGTCCGCTGGAACGCTCATCGAGTCCGATGAGCACGCGCGGGATCGCGCATAGTCGCGATGGGATGGCAGCCTTGAGCTGGTACGGAAGCAGGCGAGTGTTGCGGGATTTTGGAGGTCGATCCTCTAATGCCTCGGTCTCACATCTTTTTTCGCTTCCGAAAGACGTTCGCTTTCGGATTGAGCCGATACGCTGTTCGATCCGAGTCCATTCTATTGCTGGGTCGCAAATCTGTAAGGCAATGACGATCCATGGATCAACATTTGGCGACAGTTGATTTACAATGGGACAGGATTTGAACACGATTCACCTCACAAGACGATCATGATTGTGCATCACCACTCGGTAGCGAAATCCCTGCTCTGCTTATTCTGTTTTTTATCGATTGGCGGTGGCTTGTCTGCAGACTCGCCAGCGGGGATTCGAGTCCTTCCAGAGTCGATTGAGCTCATGAATCAGGGGGCGACGCAAGGACTATTGGTTCAAGCCATCAATGTCGATGGAAGTCTTGGGAAGACGATCTCAACCGAGGAAATCCAGTGGACCGTCGAAGACCCCAGCATCGCAGTCGTGGAATCCACGGATGGTTTGAAGATAAAAGCTCTTCGAGATGGTTCAACAAAACTGCTGGCGAAAATCGAGTCGAAAAATGGCCAGCCCACCCTGACTGCAACCGTACATTTAACTTGCCGACAAGCGGAAGTTCCCAGGAGGATCGAGTTCAATAACCACGTGGAAGCGGTACTCGCAAGACGCGGTTGCAACATGGGAGCATGCCACGGGGCACTGGCAGGGAAGGGGGGCTTTCGCTTATCCCTACGCGGCTATGATCCGGCGACGGATTTTTTCAACATCACACGTCAGGATCGAGGACGGCGAATCGATCTGGACAACCCTGGAGCTTCGCTCATCTTAGCGAAGCCTAGCGGTGCCATCGAGCATAAGGGTGGAATGCGATTGCCGGTGGATTCACCCGACTATAGGCTCTTGGCAGAGTGGATCGCGACCGGGGCTATGGGGCCGCATCCGGGGGATCCGGTGATCCGCTCGATCGAGGTATTCCCAACCAGCACCCGACTCTCCGCGGGCGATCGGCAACCACTAGTCGTCCGCGCCCTCTATTCGAACGGACGCACCGAGGATGTCACATCGTGGGCGAAGTACAGCGCCACCGATGAAGCCGTCGCGACTGTCGATGAACATGGAATGGTCAAGGTTGTAGGTCCTGGCGAAGGTGCAGTTACCGTCTGGTTCGCGAGTCAGATCGTTTCCGCTCGAGTGAGCGTTCCCTTCTCGGAGAATGCATCGAGCCCGAACTCGCTCACCGGATTGAGTTTCATCGACAAAACGGTCCTACAACAAATGGAGTCCCTCGGACTGGAGGTCTCACCTTTGTGCAACGACAGCGAATTCATTCGCAGGTCGACTCTCGATGCGACGGGGACATTGCCCACGGAGGAACAGGTCCGAGGGTTTCTCGCGGATAGCCAACCAGACAAACGAAGTCGATGGATTGATAACCTGCTAGCATCCCCTGCCTATGTGGATTACTGGGCGTATCGCTGGAGCGATGTCTTGATGCTCAATAGCAATCTGCTCCGTTCAGACAGTATCAAAGCCTACTACACTTGGATCAGGCAGCATGTAGAAAAGAATACACCCTGGGATCAATTCACACGCGAGATTGTGACAGCCCGCGGCGAAGCCTTGGAAAACGGCGCCACCAATTTTTATGCGATCAACCAAGATCCGGAGACCATGACGGAGAATGTCTGCCAAGCCTTCATGGGCCTATCGATCGGATGCGCCAAATGCCACAACCATCCACTCGAAAAATGGACGAACGATCAATACTATGCGATGGCTAATATGTTCGCACGGGTGCGGGCAAAAGGATGGAGTGGCGAAGTTCGGGACGGTGATTCGACTCGGACCGTGATGGTAGCAGATCGTGGCGATCTGATTCAGCCGCTCCGTGGCAGACCACAACCACCCACTCCATTGGATGGTGAGCCCCTCGATAGGGAGGATCCATCCGACCGTCGAATCACTCTGGCAGACTGGCTCACCTCTCCGAAAAATCCCTATTTCACGCGAGCGATCGTCAATCGAGTGTGGGCAGCTTACTTCGGAGTTGGAATCGTGAATCCCATCGATGATTTACGGGCTAGCAATCCAGCGAGCAATCCGCAGTTGATGGACTCGCTCTGCAGCTATCTCGTTGAAAACAAATATGATTTGAAGCAGCTCATGCGGGCTATCATGAACTCGGAAACCTATCAGCGGAGCAGTATGACGACTCCGCTCAATCAAGACGACCGAAAGTACTTTTCACATTACTATCCTCGACGTTTGATGGCGGAAGTGATCCACGATGCAATCGTCGATGTAACAACGGTCCCTACCGTTTTTGACAAAGTCGCTTTCCTCGGTGGTGACAAGCGACCAACCAAGTTCTATGCGAAGGGAACGAAAGCTTTGCAGCTATTCGATGCGAGTGTTGATAATAACTTTTTGAGAACGTTTGGTCGGAATCAACGGCGCATTACCTGTGAATGCGAGCGAAGCGATGAGCCGAGTGTGATTCAAGTCTTGAATCTCAACAATGGAGACACGTTGAACACCAAACTGGCTGAAAAGGGGAGCATCGTCGATGTTTTATTGGAGAGATACGCCGCAGCTCCGGAGGCAATGATGGACACGGCCTACCTGCGATGTTTGGCGAGGTATCCCACGCCGAAGGAGAAAGAAACTTTGCTCTCCGAGATCAGGCAAGCCTCAGACGAGGAACGCCGGGTGGTTCTCGAGGATCTTCTCTGGAGCCTGATCACTTCGAGAGAATTCCTGTTCAATCATTAGCAATGCCTAATGGAGCCGCGAAAAAGCTTGTGAAGCCAGGAGACGCGGATGATCTTTGATAGCAGCGCCAGGGAGA
Organism: Pirellula sp.; assembly: GCA_040396935.1. Lineage (GTDB taxonomy): Bacteria > Planctomycetota > Planctomycetia > Pirellulales > Pirellulaceae > JBKCUI01. The sequence continues at coordinate 26,792 of JBBAXA010000030.1, read as the reverse complement.
GAGGTGAGGATGACACAGACGCGGTCTTTCGATGGGTCAGCCCATGCAATCGTTCCTGTGGATCCCGTATGCCCAAAGATCGAACTGCTACCTTCGATCCCCAATTCACCCAGGCCTACATCGAAACCGAGACCTCGGGATGGCAAAGGATCGGGATTGTGATTGCGGATCATCAATCGACTGGTATCCGGACTGAGGATTCGGCCATCATGACGGAGAAAAGTCTCCAGAAACAACGCGACATCGT
>JBBAXA010000030.1:0-26445 GCA_040396935.1 Pirellula sp. | reverse complement strand
GTGTCGGCTAGCGATTTCGCAAGCGAGGAGAATCCCCATACTCGAGTATTCGTACTGGCTGCCCGGCTGGAAACGGGGGTTCAGCTGAAGAGCCTGAGCCGAAAATTGCTTTAAGTTCGCGTGAGATCTACGCCATTGATCGTTGTCGGGCAATTGGTCGGGAAGCCCGGACGTATGCGTCAACAAGTGACGGATGGTGATTCGCTCTCGCAGTTCACCTCGAAACTCTGGCAGATGTTTTACCACGGGATCATCGAGATCGAAAACACCTCGATCGTAAAGAGTCATGCAGGCTGCGATCGCCATCGGCTTGGTGATGGAGCCCAGCAGGAATGCAGACCGATTGGAATGAGCCGTTCCGTAGTGATTTTCAAACGTTTTGTCCCCGATACGGAGAAAGACGGAAGCCGCTCGAATTGTCTTCTCTACCACCGCACGCTCGAGAATCGTCGAGATCGAATGCCAGTCGTGGGAGTCCGCTCTACTTTCCATGGCAAATAGCGTTCCTAGGGTGACACTAAATAAAAACGGCCGTCGAGATACCATAACCTATTCCTGACAAAGAGGACCGTTCTACTTCTGGACCGTGATCGTATCGACCAACTGGCTAGGCGCCGGTTGTAATGTCGATCGATGATTCTCGACGGATTGCTCAATGGCGGTAATGACATCCGAATGCTGACTGGAAATGTTGTGGGTTTCACTCGGGTCGATCTTTAGATTGTATAGCAACGGCGGATTGTGCTCCTCGGGTTTCGGTTGATTGTAGCCAGCGCGCGTTTTGAAATGGGCTTTGAAGTTTCCTTTTCTTGCAGCGTAGAGTTGTGTTCCCCGATAGAAAAAGTAGGCATCACGCTCGACCGTTCCCGTGTCAAACAACAGAGGCCGAATATCCCTGCCGTCGATCACGCGATCCTCAGGTAATGCTGCGTCTGCCAAGGCGACGGTGGTGGTGAAGAGATCCATCGTACACGCCATCGTACGCTGGATACGTCCTGCTGGAATCCTACCCGGCCACCAGGCAATCCCCGGCACGCGCATGCCTCCCTCCCAAGTCGACCCTTTTCCTTCTTTCAACAGACCCGCCGAACCGCCCTGTTGGTTCATGATCAACCACGGGCCATTATCGCTCGAGAAGAAGACGAAGGTGTTTTCAGAAAGACCTTCGCTGCGCAAGGTATCCAAGACGCGACCGACGCTCCAGTCGAGTTCCTCGACTACATCACCGTAAACGCCACGTTGGCTTTTGCCGACAAAATCCTCCGATGCAAAGAGTGGAGTGTGTGGGAATGTGTGTGGCAAATAGAGAAAGAATGGCTTTTCCTTGTTGGCTTTTATGAAACCGACAGCTTCTTCGGTGTAACGTCTTGTCAATTTCGATTGATCCGCAGGTTGTTCGAGCAATTGGTCGTTCTTAAAAAGGGGAGCGTTCCACCATTCAGATTTCTGAACGGCGAGCGTGCCAGCCCCTTTTGGAGCTAAGGGGGTTGCATTCATGTCGTTGGAGTGCGGTAAGCCAAAACTGAAGTCGAAACCATGTCGATGAGGGTGGCCGGCAGGATTGTTGGTCCAAACACCCAGATGCCACTTGCCGATGATTCCAGTGGAGTACCCTTTCGTTTTGAGAATCTCTGCGAGGGTTAGTTCTTCGAGTGGTAAATGGCCGGTAGAGACTGCTCTCAGGACCCGAAACTGATCATGGGTCATGCCACTGCGAATCGGGTAGCGCCCGGTGAGTAGGGCTGCACGACTTGGCGTACAGACTTCGGCAGCCGAATAAAACTCAGTGAACCGCATTCCCTCAGATGCCATTCGATCGAGATTGGGAGTTTGGATTGTCGGATGGCCATAACAACCGAGATCTCCATAACCCAAATCGTCAGCAAAGACGATGATTACATTGGGGGGGCGTTCTGCCCCGAGCGATATCCCGGCTGCTCCTATGCTGCAAACGAGGAGAGAGACACACAATAACCGGTTCAGCAGGTTGGCATTCATCATCGGAGAGTTGCCTCCAACAGGGTGTAACAATTCAGGGATTTAACAAATGGAAAGTGTCCGCGAACGAGACGAGGTAACTTGAACCCAATCTCACCGTTCGCGTTCCAAGTAGATTTCGATCGGATGGGAATACAATTTTGTGGAAACTCCGATCCGTCGGGGCCGATGGCATCGGGGTATCCTAACCATTCTCTTCGAGACCATTTGACGACCATCGGTGGTGAACAAGCTCGTCATATTGTACTCGAATCGGTTGGGCTCTATGCGAGGGAGCAAGCTGTGCGTTTAGCAAACTCCAGCACATCACTGGACCTTAGGTAGCTCGAGGAGGATCCCTGTGCTCTAGAGCTTCCCATCCAGGATCCATGGCTCAATGGCCTCAAACTCCCCGGGAGCCACAACGACTGTGCCGTTTCGCGCACGACCCTATTCCATTTCGTTCCGCTTCGTTTTTTGAACGATCCTAATGGCGCTCGGAGCTTTGCGAGTGGCGTGCTCAAGCCCTAGACCTGCTCTTAGTGAGTGATCATGGGAGCACGGACGCTGAAGATTCCGACATGTGTTTTACGCACGGACGAAGATCTATTTTGATGGGGCCCTTGCAATCTTCTGTCTCAGCCACCTAAGGTAATAGCTGTAAGATGTCGCCAAGGATCTCTTCGGTGTAGCGATCCTTGGGATCCAAGGTCCAATGCGTGGCTGCTGTGTGAATGGGAAAAATGAAGTTGTTGATTATTGCGATACGTTTTTTCACCATAAGCCTGTCTCTATTAGCAGTACCAAGCGTGAGGGCTCAAAGCCCTGACATCGAAGCCTTCCAAAGTGCAACCGAAATGGCTGCGGAGGAAGAAGCATACGCTTCCGGACTGGAAGCCTATCTATACGGATTCCCTCGCGTGGAGATTTGGAGTCGTATGCAGAATGAAACCCGCCGGATAAAAGCCGAGCAGCTCATCTACGCGCCGATCAACCGTTTCTACTACTTTGACCGGCTAGCGCGCCCAGGTGACGGACTCGTGATCAAAGCACCGAACAACGATACTCTCTATGGTTCTGCCTACCTTGGTTTAAGCCGAGGCCCCGTCGTACTTCATATTCCACCGATGGGAGATCGATACTATGTCGCTCTCGTAGTCGATGCCGCTGGGAACGTGGACACGAGGATTGGTAGTAACGTAACTGGTCCAGGTGATATCGACCTTGTGTTTGTTGGACCGGGTTACCAAGGTGCAATATCAAAAGAATGGAAATTACTCTATCAGAAGGCAAATGATCTTTGGCTACTCATGCGTGTAGCTAGTTCCGGCGGGGAAGACCAATCCGTTGCTGCAGCTGCTCTTAAAAAATTCCAATTATGTGACCTGGCCTCCATCGATTCGCTCCCTGAAGAGGGAAACAACATCAGTATCCACTCTCTACCGATTGAAGCGCGCATGGAGCCTCACCAATCTCTTGAGTTCTACAAAGTGTTTGACTTGATGCTTCAACGCAATCCCGTTCCAACCGAGGATCTTGGGTTGATTCAACGGTGGGAACGCATCGGTTTAGGGAAGGGGGATTTCGATGCCTCACGCCTCAGTTCACTCGTGCGACGTGGTTTGGAACGCGCGATCGTAACTGCTCAGAAGATTCTCGTCGCGGCTCAGTTCGGCATCGCCAAACAAAGCAACGGATGGAACTACTCCGACAAGATCGGGCGAATTCGTAACGATTGGGCTTTAAACGCTGCCATCGCGCTGGGTGGATTCGGAAATCGTCCGGAAGACTCGGTCTACCACCAACGGAATCTCGATCATCAGGGGAAACAGCTGATGGGATCCAACGCCTACCGAATGACATTTTTGCCTGGGGAGTTACCCCCAGTTGGCGCGTTTTGGTCCGTCTCAGCTTACGACCAAAACACATTCGACCTTATGGAAAACCCGATAAGACGCTATTCCATCGGAGATCGTACACAGGGGCTTCAGCGGTCGGCAGATGGTTCGCTAACGATCGCAATCCAGGCTACAGAGCCTGAGGATCCGGTCCTCAAGGCGAACTGGTTGCCGGTAGGTACTGGGGCTTTCTATCTCATCCTGCGCAGCTATGATCCGGATCCGAGAATCATCAACGGCACATGGGCGCCACCTCAGGTGAAGACGGTGGAGCAGAGTACTCCCTGAAGGCAATAAATTCAAATAAGACATTCGGATAGCTATGGCAAATCAGTGTCCGACTTCGATCAGGTGTCCGCTCCTGCGTTCGAGGCATTCGTTGTAGACGCTATTAAGCAATCCCGAGTATATAAATACAAAGACCTTCAGTCGGCTATCGAGGCTTTCACTTAAAGCATTTTGGAAATTAAGGAGATCCTGCTCTTGAATCGTAAGATCAAAGCGGTGGTAGGTATCTGGTTCGATCTGCTATTCGATGCCTTCGATGGATTGAAAACGACGCTCACTTATTTCAGAGCCAAACACGATGTGTTGGAATCGCAGGCGAGCGCAGTAGCCAGCAAAGCAATTTCGATCCCCTCGGTAGATGAACCACGACGATGCGCCATAGAACGGTTTTGGACGCGTCGACGAATTTGGATGCAAACCAATCCAACACTTAAAGACATCCAGCTCGTGTAAGCATTCGTTGAACGTATCGAGATCGAATCGGAAAGAAAGCGACAGTCTATCGATGCGCCGATCTAGAAACTGCGTATGCGAGCGGTTTCATAAGCGATCCTGGAAATTGCGCTCGGGATGAACATGGAAACATTCGTAAACCTAGTCTCATGTTAGGCAACAACAGTTAGTCCACACGAGGAAGGACAATACTTTGATAAGAAAGTTCGTTGAAATACCACAAACCCTAAAATTCCAAAAACCAAGCAAAGAAGCATTGAGGAAGACTCAGGTACCGCCTGAAGGTTGTCAATACGGTACCGTTTTGGATCAGCTGGAAAATGACTGATATCATTCTCCATTCGAATCGATAGTTTGTGCAACCCGCTGAAGGGGCTTGAGATCGGTATTTCAATTCCTAGAGTCTGCGCCGTATTTCCCCACCCCGTACCATTACCACCTGGCCATCCGTTGTTTTGCCACTGTCCAATGACGGTCGTGTCGTCAACGATGAATTTCAACGGAACAACATCAATACCGGTATCTTGGCAGTCAAAGATCAACTTGGTTACGTTGGTTAGGTCGATTCCCACCTGAGAAATCTCTGCAAAATTACCTGCTGTGACGGTTCCTGTTCCGCGACGAAATTCAAAACTACGAGTCAAATCACTAGCCCAGGAGGATGTGTAACCAGCCGAATATTCAGCCCCTCTTGTTGTCGAAGTCCATCCGGAAGTGGTCTCGAAGCTGGGGTTGACGATGATTCCGCCTTGCGCCCAAGAACATAAAACGATTGGTACTATCCAGGAGCTACCAATAGAAATCGAAGCCGTTACCAGCCCTCGCATGAATCGAGTCATCGGAATTTAGCCTTTCGATAGAATGGAATTGATGGTGTATCGGCGTTATCAGGTACCTAGAGGATTCACGAGCGCAAACAGCTTCAAGCACCTTTCCTAAGCTTCCGTTAGCTCGACGTCCTTCCCATCTACTTCTCGAAGATGCTTCTGAGAACCCAATCAGAGATGTCTCGCGATTCTCGCGCGCGTAAGAACCGAGTAACGAAACCTTTTTACGTCGCGAGTTATGTCGCAATTAACGTACCAAGCCTTCCGCGACAGTTTTCATCCAATGTCCATTTGCTTGAAGTCAGCGGTTTCATTGCTAATTTGCTGATCTCATTCAGATGTAATAGAACGCTGCGCTCGAGGTACTGTGTCATTGGGCGCGCGCTGTGACTCTATGGCACACGATTGGTCGGCCTGATAATGAACGTTCTCAGGGGCGCGGATGATCGACTTTTTTCGATGGATTGTTTAGAATGAATCGACGACACGTTCGTTGATCGATTTTGCAAGAACGAGAAGACACTCGCAGCAAGAGGGAATTCAGATGCGTTTTTTAGGTCACTGGATAAGGCAGGTAGGATCCTTGCTTCTGTTAGTATCGACGACCACTTTCTGTGAGGCGGACCTTATCAATGTCGCGCTGAACAAACCGACCGAGACCAGTGCGGTTTATTCGACTTTCAATGGTTCGTTCGCGGTGGATGGAAACTATCAGACACATTGGGCTGCTCCATCGCATGCGACCGCGATTAATCCGCATTGGCTTGTGGTCGATCTCGGTAGTAGCTTCACCGTGGACAAGATCACACTCACCGGTCCGTCATCTACCTATGTAGGCTATACGCATCAATACAATCTATATCGAGGGGCAACCCCAACAGCATGGACATTGATTGGTAGCGGTACATTGATTGATACAACGGATCCGCAGGATACCTGGATTCCTGGTGGCAATGCCATGCGTTATGTCAAGTTTGAAGTGGTTGGAGGAACGCATTGGGCCGGATTGTATGAGATGGAAGTCTTCGCTGTTCCTGAGCCATCATCAATTGCATTGTTGACGTTCTCTGCGGCAATTGCAGGTATCGTCTCGCGGTATAGACGAAAAAAATAAAACGAGAAACGCGACGTGAAAAGATTCGCATGAGTTCTAACACGTCTGCAATCGTTCAAAAAAATTCGACAGTCGGCATCGATGGAGCGAGAGATGGCTGCGATGGTGATGACAACATCCCACCCAAGAATCGGTGAGCGACTTTACTGGGCGATCGACAGCATGTTTGGATCCGTCGCGGTACCCTTTCTACCGCTCACGGCCCTGAGGTCCGACAACCTCTTCTAAGGTTGACGCATGGCTCGGGTGCTGAAAAGCATTCCGAAAAAACACGGTCGAACCATAGGCGATGTTCTGGTTGATCGCGTCGCAGTTGGAGATACAGGTGCACGAGCTGGCAAAGGTCTATCATCACAACGCATGGAGACTGGGTGAACACAAGTAATAAGGAAATCCTCAAACTGGCCGTGACTGGCGGAGTGAAAAGACTGCAAATGGAACGCTTTTTACAAGTACAACCACAATGGTCTGAATGGTTTCCTGCGCTAGGTCTCGATTGCATCTGTTCTAGGAAAACGCTCGCAACTCAGCCGCCAAATCGATAGCCGGCTCAGCGTTGGTTATGACAGTTGATCCAGGACAAACCAGTGCTTTAGCAATCGTTTTGCATGTGGGCTCGTTGTTTTTCAATCGCGTCGATTTTCAAACCTGATTCACGAGCGTGATCCTATTTTCAGAGCTTTTTATTCGAATTCCACCAGCTAGTCGATTCTGACGACAGAGTCTGCTTCAGTTGGGGCACTTGATGCACCTAAAGTCGAAATTCGATCAATAACCTGGGCTCTTCGTGGCTTCACGGATTGAAGTATGCGTTCCATCATGCAAGCAAAGCGGAGATTTCTGGAATTCAATGAAACCCCGATTTCCCGGTGCACAGGTCTCAGCGTGGATCTGTTGGTAGGTCGTCAAGGATTCCTTGCTTCCCAGACCATGTCGTTGGGGCTACTGCCAGACTATGTCGTTGGGGCTACTGCCAGACTATGTCGTTGGGGCTACTGCCAGACCATGTTGTTGGGGCTACCGAATGTGTATTTAAGGGGGTTGACTTGAAGCAAATCTTCCTCCGCGGCTATACTTCCCGACGTGGAAAGCTCAGGGTAGGCAGTGAATCAGCAAAGACGCTCCTCGTTTACCGCCCCCAAACCTCCATGTGCTCTCCACGGAAATCGCTCTTAGTCCTATTCCAAACCGATGCGATGATAGCAAAGTCAATCTACCGACCAGCACCCTCGAGACTCTCCAAAGAAAACTTTCCATGTTGAACTCCTACCTCAGAGTATTTAGACACGGGGTAATCCCAACAACTTTGATTTGCAGTATCGTTTTGTTATTCGCGACAAGCAGCTTTGGACAAGGTAATGTTTCCGGGCGTGCATCAGGGAATCAGGCCTCGAATCCCCCAAACATTCTGGTCATCATGCCTGATGATGTTGGTTACTGGAATGTCGGAGCCTACAGCCATGGAATGATGATTCCCACTCCGAACATTGACCGAATCGCCAAGGAAGGCATGCTGTTTTCCGATCACTATTCGCAGCCCACCTGCACGCCGGGTCGTGCATCGTTTATCACGGGGCAATTACCCATTAGGACAGGTTTGACCACCGTGGGAATGGCAGGTTCACCCATCGGCCTGGATAAACGGGATCCTTCGCTCGCAGTCGTTCTCAAAACATTGGGATACAAGACGGGCCAGTTTGGTAAGAATCATTTAGGCGACAGAAACGAGCATTTACCTACGGTCCATGGCTTTGATGAATTCTATGGCAACCTCTATCACCTCAATACGGAAGAGGAACCGGAACTGGGTGATTGGCCAAAGGACGAAGGCTTCAACAAGCGATATCGCCCGCGAGGAGTTCTCGATTGCATCGCAACCAACACGGACGATCCAACCGTAGATGAGAGATTCGGAAAGGTTGGTAAGCAAAGGATCAAAGATACAGGACCGCTCACACGCAAGCGGATGGAGACGGTGGATGATGAGTTCGTCGATCGTACCATCGACTTCATCACACGTTCGAATAAAGAAGGTAAGCCTTTTTTTGCTTGGTTCGCACCGTCTCGTATGCATATTTATACTCATCTCCGTCCTGGTCGCGAGAAACTAGCTGCGGAACACTCCTCGGAGTTAGATATCTATGGAAGCGGAATGATCGAACATGATATGCAGGTCGGGACACTTCTCAAAAAATTGGATGAGCTGAAGATTGCAGAGAACACGATTGTCGTCTACACAACCGACAACGGTGCCATGGCAGCTTGGTGGCCAGATGGGGGTACGACACCCTTTCGCAGCGAGAAGGCGACTACATGGGAGGGTGGCGTACGCGTTCCCTTATTGGTCCGTTGGCCGGCAAAGATTGCGAAGGGGAAGGTTTCCAATGGCATTCAGGAGCATATCGATTTGTTCACTACCCTCGCAGCCGCCGCAGGTCGTCCGAATGTCTGCGAAGAATTGCGGAAGTCCCACAACGTTTATATCGATGGTCTCAACAATCTGCAGCATTGGACCGAAGACGCTCCTTCAGCGCGTAACATCGTCTACTATTACAATGAAATGGAAATGACTGCGATTCGCATTGGAAACTGGAAATCGCATTTCAAAATTCGTGAGGGATTCTTTGACTACAATCGTCCCTCTGCGCTGCTTTTCAATCTTCGAATGGATCCGTTTGAAAAGCAGGATGGACAGAAGAGCAACGACTTCGCCATGAAACTGGGCGTAGCCTGGGGTGGTCAAGTCCAAGATGCCTTGGCAGCCCACTTTCAAACTCTGAAGGATTTTCCTCCGAGGCAAAAAGGTGGCACACTCACCCCTCGGCCGAACTGATTTGCTAGCATCGCAGGGAGCGTTCGCAGAGGACTCCACATTGCCGCATTGGGTGCCATCCAGCGGCTTTGGATCAATCCGAGAAATTAGAATCGGTCAAATGGACCGATTATGCCGAAATTTACGAGAAGAGATTACCTTGTCTCATCTCGGGAACGACTTGAATGGTACTTCGCACTGCAAATGGCTGTTTGTGCAAGCGTTTGTATATCTGCGTACTCACGGTTTTTGTAGACATCGCTTTGGTCCTGTCGCACACTTCCTGTCTTATTGGACAAGAGCCACCGAGTGACTCTCTACCAGGTTCGGAGTCAGATGCGGGCAGTTCCTCCGTCGATGCATCTCCATCAGCGAATCCACCAGTGGCTACTGGAACGAGTAATCGCGATCCATTGACCTACTCGAATGACCGAGTCAAAGTTAAATTCAGCGTGGCTGGTGTGGCTCAAGTATCTGGCGTCACCGGTTCATGGTGGAATCTATCGGAAACATTTGCACCCGACGAACAATACAAACCGGATCGCGCCTGGAACGAACTGTGGATCAAGCCGGGTGTTTTCTCCGACTTTCGATTGAACGATACCGCCCAAATCTATTCAGGACTCTCCTATGTGGGCTCGGGAAACATCGGGCGCGATGTTTTCGAGCAGGGGAATCGCGGGCTGTATGCGATAGAAGACGGATATCTAGGGGTGCGATTGGGTGATGCTGAGCAATCGTCGGGGTGGGATATTTCCTACGGACGACAGCAATACAAGATAGGTTCAGGTATGTTGATTTCCGTCGGGGCCTACAACGGGTTTGAGCGAGGAGCGACGACTTCTTTTGCGCGAAGAGCCTGGGAAGAAGCAGGCATCGTCAAATGGAAGAATGGTCCATTTTCGATCGATGGATTTTATCTCAATCCGAACGAACTCGTTTCAAGCGATACGCAGACACGATTGGCGGGTGCGAAGTCCGAAGTTTCTGTTGGGGAATCCCAAACCCTCGGTATTTCGTACCTCAATGTCTTTGAGTCGACGCTTCCGTATTTGAGTGCGCCGCTACAACTGATTCCAAATGGACGAGAGGGGTTGAACACAGTCCACACGTACAATCGATGGAATCCACTGAGAGATTTGTTTCCAGCATTTTATTTTGCGGGCGATTACGCCTACCAATGGAACGACAGAATCGATATGTCCTCGAATGCTTTCAGTGGTGAAATCGGGAATCAATTCCAATCGCTGTCTTTAGCACCGAGAATATCGTATACGTTTCGATCGTTTCAAGGAGATGATCCTGCGACAAGTAGGTACGAGAAGTTCGATCCATTGTTTTATGAGGGTTCGCCGGTACTTTGGGCCACTGGGAGCAATGGCTCGTTCTCGTTTACCAATTCTAATGTGCAGTCGCACCGATTCTTCTTTGGCTTGAGTCTGAGCCCAAGAGACACGTTCAGTTTTTATTATTGGCATGTCCGTGCGGACCAGGAGAATAGTCCGATACAATTCGGTCAAGCGGGTAGGCTCGTGGCTGTGGGTGGAGAGCCACAGTTGGTGTCTGGCGTTGCGAACAGCCATCTATCGGATGACTTTTACCTCGAGAATCTGCGCATACTGAGCCCGAACATGTTTTTGACCACAGGATTTGCGGTTTCGATTCCAGGGACTGGTCTAAGGGAGCTCATCAATGATCCGACGACGTGGTACGGTGGACTCGTTTCATTTGCGTTCCAATACTAATTCAGCGCAAGTTGAGCCTGATGATAAACAAAATAGCTCAGTACTCTTTCTTCGTGACCATTTTTGTCGCTGTGCTGGCGCAACAACTCAAAGGCCAAAATGATAGTTTGGCTTCTGAATCCCCTAACACAATCGTCACCGACTCGATCGAGCAGACCTCTCTTTCCGAACCCATAAAGCCGTTGCCTGGCTCATCGCAGAGTGGCTATGACACAGGGAATGACCCCACCATTGTGCGAAAGAGGCTTACCTTCAAAAGCGATTACATTCGGTTCGCAAATGGCCTCGTCGCGAATACGGCAACCATGCAAGCTTCCTTCCCGATTCTACAGGAGGACAATTGGAAGTTTAACTTCGGGTTCGATCTTCCTATGAACTACTACGATGTGCAGTCTCCGATAGCCGTCGTCTTTGCAGGTGTAGGAGATATGAAAGCTCAGTTGATGGGTATTCGTACGTTGAACGAACGGTGTACCATTCTGGCGGGGGCAAACCTGTGGATGCCAACAGCTGACCAACAATGATTGGAATTGCCATCGTTGGGGGAATTGACCAGTGTCGACCTGGGAACAGGCAAATTCAGACTTGAGCCACTTATTGGATGTGTCCTGTTTGCCAGTGAGCGATTGTTTCTGATACCCCTCTACAGTCATGATATGTCATTTGCAGGAAAGCCCAATTTACCGACCATCAATCGAGGTACCGCGCGCTTCTTCGTAAACTATAGTTTGCAGAAAGGTCGTTACGTTTCCTCAGAAACTCAGTTATTGATCAACTACGCCGGAGCAAACGATGTAGACGCATTTCAGAGATTCGAGATGGGCAAAGCTTTTAAAAATGGAACTGTCTTCTATGCAAAGCCAGGCGTTGGGATCGCTCCGAGTGACTTCAACCGAGAATGGGGCATGGAGCTGGGGATGAGATTTGTGTTTTAGACTACGTTCCGAGAATACCGATCGTACGAGTCTTTTAAAACATCGGGAGGGTAGTTCACTGTTATCGATACACTCGAACAAGTCGCTTGTGTTCGAAAACGTGCTTCCATCCGAGAGATCGCGACCACCGTCATAGCTTTATCAATCGAGGGCATTCCCAAAAGAAACGAAAACGCGTTCAATGTCTACAAGGTGTCGATAGTAACCCGCCCCCGTATCGACTTCTAATCGATGTGTGCGACCGCCCCGGCAGGTTTTCAATGGCGGAGGATTGTTCAGGAGTATCGAATCAAGCATAAACTCGCTTGTAGACCGGTTTCGCCTTCGTCGTGCGTTTGTCGACCACTTCGCAGAGCTTGGCTCATTGACGCTGTTGGTGCTCTATATCCCTACTTTTGTTGTTGTTTTTCGATCGACCTGCTAGTCTTTTTTTAGTGGTGGTCGATAGTCGTTAGCTTCGGAGCAAGTCTACCCATCTGGCCGATTTCCGAGTCGGACTATGCGAGAATGCCGTCCCCTGAGCTTTCCTCAGGGGAGGCCACAGTTGGCTGCTACCAATGTACATACGCCTTCCAGCGTGGGACGTCCAATTCGATCGCGTTTGTCATCGATGAGCCGGAAAGACGATATGGATTGAATTGACAATGAGTGTCGCTGCCGAAGTATAATCCTGATTCGGTATTCCCTTATCGATCCATCCCTCACGATTACTCAACGGGCCCCGCACCATGCAAGCGAATTCTTGGAACAGTGGAAATCTTCTCCGGCGCAACGCTTTGTTTCAGATGGCCTGCGGTTCATTGACGCTAGCTAGTTTAGGCCGAGCGCAGGAAAAATCGTCGATCATCGGGATCCACGATGCGGTCCAATCCTTTGTCGACCGCAAGGAGATCGCAGGTGCTGTAACGATGGTGGTTGAAAAAGACCGAGTGCTGCATCTGGATTCGACAGGGTTTTCTGATTTGGAAGGCAAGACCGCGATGAAGCCAGAGAACCTATTTTGGATCGCATCGATGTCCAAACCGGTGACGGCTATGTGCGTGATGATCCTCGTAGACAAAGGATTGCTTTCGTTAGACGAGCCCATTGCGAAGTATCTGCCTCAGATGAGGCAGCTGAAAACCGAGGGGGGCGAGCCAGTCGAGGTGAGCGTTCTTCAGACCCTCAATCATACGAGTGGCATGCGGGAGATTGCGGCTCCCTATGGAGACGTTTCGCTAGCCCAAGCGTCTGAAAAGTACGCCAAGCTACCCGTTCATTTCCAACCTGGTTCCAAATGGCAATACAGCCAGACCGGGATCAATACTGCAGCCAGAATCGTCGAGGTTCTATCGCAGATGAGCTTTGATGCTTTTTTGCAGAAGCATCTCTGCGAGCCGTTGGGACTAAACGATACTGCATTCTACCTCAGCGACAGTCAGCATCAGCGATTAGCGAAGAGTTACACGCGGACCACCGATGGGGAATTGAACGAGTCAGCGATTTTCTTGCTCGCGGGCAAGAAGCCAACAGAGCGGGATCGCTTGCCCGCTGCCAACGGAGGATTGTTCTCGACACCGGCTGATTATGGTCGGATTTGTCAGATGCTCTTGAGCGGGGGGACTTGGCAAGGCAAACGGATTCTCAGCGACCAATCGGTGAAGAGGTTAGGAACACCAACAACAGCGGATCTGAAAACAGGTTTTACCCCTGGGAACGCCTGGGGCGTCGGTTGCTGTGTGGTCCGAGAGCCTCAAGGGCCCACGTCCATGCTCTCGAAGGGAACCTATGGACACGGGGGTGCTTATGGTACGCAAGCGTGGATCGATCCCGTCAAGGGACGTGCCTATCTACTATTCGTACAGCGAGCCAATTTTCCAAACGCCGATGCTTCAGAAGTTCGAGTCGCCTTTCAAAAACTGGCCGCGGGTTGAGTCGAAAAAGCAGGTTGATGTAGAAAAGATAGGATCCTAAGACTCCAGGCCCCTCTCCAAGTTGACAAGGCCGTAAAGGGGGCAAGCGAGGACTGGTCTTCCATCCAAAGGAGATATCGATTGGGAGGTGTTCTTTATTTCATAAGCTTTGCGATTCGCGCCAGTTAGACTATCCACCCTCGCGACGCCCGGAATTCGGATGCGGCGACCAAGGCGTCGATTGAGCGGTTGTTGACTCTGCGAAGTTAAAGGATGCATGGGACAGCACGATGGATGTTTCTTTGCAGGTTACGCTCGGCATCCTATCGTACTCTTTACGCATAGAATTTGGATGGGCATGTTGTTGCAACAAGGCCTTGGGAGAACGCTAGGGACTGCGGCCTTCGAGTCTTTATGTGGTTAGGTACAACAGACTTACTGAATTGTTTTTCGTTACAGGCTCAGTCTCAAGCCGGATAGTAGTTGGAAGTAACGAAAGCAACCTAACAGGAACATGAAGAATACTAACAACCAAGCGACGACCCCCACAAGCACGCCGACCGGTCCCATGGTCATGACTACGACGCCAACCCCACCAAAGACGAAAATCAGAATTGTTAGAATAAGCACTTCCGTTGCCCGCTGCACCAATTCGTCCGACCGGAGATGTGTTGCAATGTTTCTCAGGAAGAGCACGAAAAAGATTAATCCTAAGATATTTACAAATGGAACAAGTCCTCGCAGATTAGGTAGCCCTGGGATCATGCTAACAACGGTCGAGAGCAAGCACAGCAGGTTCAAACCAACCGAAATGGAGATCGGGAGGGTGGCATTCGCTCGCTTAGGTACAGTAAGACACAGGATCGCTCCGATCATGCTGATCAAGGAACCGCAGAATGACAGGAACATCGCAAACAGTCCGAGGATGACAGTCAACTCCCTCGAACCTAGCGAACCTAGAGCAATACCAAGTATGAGAGAGATAATGCCGGTGGCGAACAATAACATGCCTATGTAGTTTAGGGTGATACCGAGTCTGACGTGGTCCCATGAGGCTCGCTGTCCGCCTGATACAGATCGTCCCGCTAGTGGATAAGGTGCATGATATTGTTCCTCGAAGGCCTGATTTTGCGGGTTCTTTTGAACGCTCCGAGCAACCTCATCCCAAACAACATCATTAAATGGGGAAGCGGCGGACGTCGGTAATGGAAATAAATTCTCAGGCGATTGTGACTTGAGATCCAGCGGGGATGCGAAGGCTGCTGGGCCGGGACGACCTGCAATTTCCGGAATGTCGAGGGGTTGTTTGCAGGCGGGGCATTGGACTCTCTTCCCTTGCAGGGACGATTTCGCTTGAATCCTCTGTCCACATGGACAGGTTACACGGATTGAGTTGGATGCAGGAATCAGGAGTGGATTGCTACATCGTGGGCATTTCACTTGCTTACCAGCGAGTTCCTGTTTCGCCTTCAGTGTTGCGCCGCATTTGCATTGAATATTGGTTTCCATTCTCTTGCTCCGGGCTTAGCGTCAAGCCAAAGGTGAGGATTCGTTCATTCGGTAATTAGCGACACCTGAGTTTTTAAAGATGGATAGTCATGGTATCCTCGCAGCACCTTGCGAATGGTTCCCTTCCGATCGATGAAGAATGTTGTAGGGATCACTCGGATGTCTGCATAAGGAGGCTGGGAGTTCGTCGCCGTTCCGATGGTATACCGAATGGATTTCGCGCTAGCGAATTTTTGTACGACCGGCATGTTTTCCGAACTAACGCCAATCACGACTAAATCTTGTGGAAACTCATCCGCCAATTTTTGGAGGTGTGGAATCTCGCGTATGCAGGGCCCACACCAAGTAGCCCAGTAGTCCAAAATGACCCCTCGTCCTCGAAACTCGGACAGTTTCAGGTTTGCGCCATCGATCGTCTTGATTTCTAAATCGGGAGCGTCTTGCCCTTCCCAGGTCGTGAGCTCATTAGGTTCATTACTCCTCGTACCTTCCTTCGTCGCAATCATCAACGCAGGAACACTTAACACGATGGGAAGTCCAAACAACAAGATGACAATCCCGATCAATATCTTGATTCCCAACGGCAGTTTTGATTCGTCGCTAGCCATACTTTGATCCGGGTTATTGAGGGGCGTTTGGTTGGTAAGGCTCTGCGATATTGGGTGTTGGGATCCCGGTCGGGCAAAGACTTTCTCGTAACCCCCAAAGCAGTCGGTTGTAGATGAAGAAGCCTATGACCACAAAGATGAGAACGAGGATAGCGATCGGCGGCACGAAGAGCATGGCGACCATGACGACAACGATTCCAATCGCCAAATTCAGTAGGTTAGAAGCCCGAATGGAGGATGTATCGTCCTTGATATAGACGGCAAGCTTCTTTAGGAAGAAAAGAAAGAAAATGACCGCGGCGATACCAAACAGTCCAGAAAATCCGCTCAACCTAGGAACGCCAGGGATTTTATCTCCAAAACCCAGGGCCGAAATCAGCGATAATAGATCGAAAACGACGGATGTTACGATAAACCCATAAGCCTTCAGGTGACGAGGGACTGTCAGACAGAGGATTCGGCCGATCATACTTAAGAGCGACGAAACGATCGTCAGGGGAATCGCCGCCAACAGGAGAGGAGCAAATCGTATGACCATACTGACAGGTACGACAAATATCGCCAAGACAGTCAATATTAATCCGGCATAAACAAAGGTAATACCCAATCGGACATGCTTGAATGATTCCATGGAATCTCTCTGAACTCGTAGTTTATTCAACGCAATCGCTGGGATGATTTTTCCAAGGGAATGATCTAATCCGGATTGCGTGGCCTGGAAACGGGGTGACTCATATTCACTGTACCCGTTTTGGCGTTTTGCCCGACAGAGATTTCAGGTGAGCTATTCCAAGTTCGGTTGTTGATGCGGTGATTCCGAGCTTTGAGCCAAAATCCCAGCACGACGCTTTTCGTTGAGTTTTCCGTTCAGGATACGTGTCGGCTTCGGGATTTTGTTGCGTATCGAGTGCCACCGCAGATGTCCAATTTCTGGAGGATCTTTTGATAATTGTTTGTCGATGAAAATAGATTTTTTCCCCAGGAACGGGTTCCTTTGTCGCGATCGGTAAAGCGTGGGCGTTTTTCTCAACCTCCATTCCGAGTCATCCTTATGCCCTCTAGCCTATCTATCTAATTGCGAGCTCTCTAGTCATACTTTGAATACAGGCAAATGCTTACGGAGCACGAAAGCTCCAAGTAAGAAATGTGAAAGAGTATTTTTATCCGACTCTGCACGAGTGCTATTTGGCGTATTTACGTGTTGCTGTAGTGGAACGCAGTTGAACTTTCTTCGGTAGCCGACTATTTCATAATGAATGATCCAAGTCACTCGATTACTCAATGGCTTCGAAGGCTCGAATCTGGTGATGAGCAGGTAGCTGGGTTGTTATGGGATGCCTACTTTGAACGTTTGGTATGGATGGTGCAGCAACGCACACAGTACAAACCGAGCCGCGTCGATGACGCTGAAGATGTTGCCCTAAGCGCGTTCGCAAGTTTTTGTAATGGAGTGAAGAAACAACAGTTCACGGGTTTAGCGAATCGCGAGGGGCTTTGGCGAATGCTGGTGAGTATTGCCATCCACAAGTTGATTCACCGGCATCGCGATCAGAATCGTCTCAAACGAGGTGGTGGGTACGTTCAGATCACGCAAGATGATTCGGCAGAGGATGCCTGTGAGATTACCCATCAGATACTTAGTCGCGAACCATCTCCTGAAGTGATCGTATTGGTCGCAGAGCAATACGACCGCTGGATGAACGCTTTGGATAGCGAGGAACTTCGAAAGATCTCGCAGTGGAAGCTAGAGGGCTATACCAACGAAGAAATTGCCGACAAATATGGGGTGACAACGCGTACCGTCGAACGGAAATTGCAGCTCATTCGGAAGATACTCGTTCATGAACTCGTCGAATAACGCTACGATTCTGTTTCTATTGCGACCTGCGAATCGCGAAGGTTTCAAGAAACTTTCGCTGATTCGGAGGAGTTCAACTGCGAGGATTGGTTCTCGATCGTTTGTCGGTCCCGTGAGGTATTCGGGCAATAAGGAGTTAGCGAGTTTTTGTGAGTTATGCGGGTTTTCGGACGTTCCCTGGAAGTTGAGCCGCAGGTAAAGAAAGGTGATGGTATGTCGAATAACGCCTCAGAGTCACTAACCATTGCTCGCATGATTGACAGTCGCTGTGACGCGTTTCAACAGGCACTGACTAGTGGACACGTTCCCGAGATTGAGCAGTTCCTGACGGACATACCTGTGTCGTACCGACTCGTGCTCGTCCGCGAGCTGCTAGGATTGGAATTCGACTATCGCGTGGAATGTGGTGATTTACCTGTCGTGAGCGATTACTCGAAGCGTTTCCCGGAGTTATCACTGCAGCAGCTCGATACCATTCTGTTGGATGCAATAAATAGAGCCAGCAAATCCACGGCGAGTTTTACCGCAGGTGGGGAGCCGATTACTTTTCGTAGAATGGTAAATGATCACAATTGGGTCGGACACCAACTTCATATCTACAGGTTTGTCTCATTTGTGGGCTCGGGAGCGATGGGGCATGTGTACTTAGCGAAGCACGATCCATTGCAACGAAACTGCGCGATTAAGATTCTTGCTCCGAAAGGCGGAACCTTGGGCGATGCCTACGTTGCGCAATTTCTTCAGGAAGGTCAGGCGGCTGCAGCTTTGATTCATCCGAATATCGTTGCGCTTCATGCGATTGGCTGTATAGCAGATACGCACTATTTAGAAATGGAGTATGTTCCGGGGCGATCGCTGCAGAAGCTCATTCGAGACGAGAGCCCCCTCCCGATCAGTCGAGCCATGCGATTGATCACCATGGTCGCGGATGGGTTAGCAGCGGCACATCGGGCTGGGATTATTCATCGAGACGTCAAACCCGACAACGTACTCGTGACGCCCGATGATATTGCGAAAATTGGCGACTTTGGATTAGCCCAAAGGTTCAAGTCCGACAGTCATGATCGCAATCCATCCATCTGCGGAACGCCAAACTATATGGCTCCTGAATTGTTTCAAGGGCAGGCAGCCTCATTCTCGAGCGATGTTTATGCGCTCGGAATATGCCTTTTCCAGTTACTGACAGGTAAACTTCCCTGGCATGAGACCTCCCTTGCTAAACTCATGCAGTTTGGGCGCACAGAAACGATCCCGAACGTTCGGGATCTACGACCTGAAGTATCGGGTCCTGTTGCGGAATGTGTCAGTGTGTTGACTGCATCTTCGCTTGAAAGACGCCCTCCTAACGCGGCAGCAGCATCCAAGCTGCTTCATGCCGTTATGGGATCCGAGAGGGATATCGAATCATTACTCCTCGAGGCGTTTCGCAATGACACAAGCGTCACATGGCAACGAAGAGGAGAGCTCTATACAGTTACCAGGCAATTGCCCAACGGTCGACAACAGTTCATTTTTATCGAAACATCGGAGCACGCGACCCTCGAGAGAATAGTACTGATCTATTCGACCTGCTGCCCGGCCGATTCAAACTATTACGAGCAAGCCCTTCGGCAAAACTGGATCGTGATGCATGGTAGCCTAGCCATAAGGGACATCGATGGGCAACCCATGTTCGTCGTCATCAACGCCTACCCCAGATCCACGGTAGCGCCTGAGGAGATCCGACGTAGTGTTATCGACATCAGTCAACAGGCCGATGAGGTCGAGCGGCATCTGACTGGAATGGACCGGTACTAAAACTCTATCTGGCCTTACACTAGTAAAAATAGTTACCCTAATTCCGTTGCCAGCGAACGAGTTGCTTCTGCCGTTCCTTTCTAAATTCCTCAATTGGTTCAATCGTAGGTTCTAACTCCTCATCCAAAACTTGATAAGAGCTTGCATCGACGACAGCGAGAATGTCCGCAAAACAGTGAGATCCGTTGCTAGGTGAGCATCACAGTCAGTCGACCTAACGGGTGATTGGGGTTCGATCCCCGTAGACCACGGTAGCGACAATGATCATCGTGAAGTAAACCGCGTCGAATATGTTCTGGAATTTTTCAGGTTGGGAGACATGCTCTGATTCAAAGATGACTACGGAACAAAATAGACTTATTACAAATATTGCAAGGCATGAGGAGCGCAGTGCGGGCATCGCACGATAAAAACCAAGTGCTACCGATTGAAGTGCGCGTGAATACCGAAAAAATTTAAGCAGCCAAAACACCCTCAAGGTACGACGAAACTGGAACCAATCGGTGGGCAAAAGGAAACCAAACCGAAATGGCATGATGGAAATCAGATCGATAATGCCAAATACGGACTGTTACCACATGTCCAGTCGGATATCCCAGCCCATGGCCTTTGTGATCACACGTCTTTGTTTTCCTGGATTCGATCGATTCACGATGGTCGTAAATCACTCTGTGATTGCACTGTCTATAGCAAGCTTTGTCGGCGGGGCGATCGAATGCATACAGCGAGCGTGTCTGCGAATCAACCTTTGAAAGGTTTACGAATTGTTTCATGCAAATCCAGAATGGATTCTCGTCGGGGTTGTCCTGTAGTGAAATCGTGTCTCCTTGAGATTCGAGCATTGCAGATGCAGTCATGATGCTATGGGGGATACCGTTGGTAGTTTTCCGATACAGGGACCGCTGACGACGAAAATTGAAAAAGAAGTATCTCTCGGGATTTGTTCAAAAAAGATAACGATCTGGATTGACGCTGATGCTGCGCCTCGCGACGTGAAGGAACTCGTTTTTTGCACCTTATAACGGCTTAGTATCGAAGTTACCATCGTTGCGAATCAATCGATTTGGTTTCCTCCAGGTAGTCGACCCATCAAAGCCGTCACTGTGCACGAAGGTGCCAATATCGCCGATCCGTACATCGTGGAGCATTCGTCGTTAGGACACGTTGTGATCACGGCCGATATTCCTCTACCAGCTCAATTAGTCGCGAATCAGGTGTTCGTCTTGGATCCTCGAGGCGAGGTTTACCATGATTGTTATATCGGCTCACGTCTAGCCTCCCACGGTTTTTTGAGTGCTACTCGTGGAGACGGTGTAGAACTGTCAAGTGGTGTGTCCCTACAGCCAACGCGATCGTACGGAATCCGCCTTAGCATTAGACCGTATCCTGACTAGAGCTATCCAATTGCGAGATCCTGCGACGTGACTTCTGCGTATGACTCGGCTTCTTACTCGTCTGATCGCAGATTTGAGTCGAACCAGCAAACCCAGGCATTGAAAGTACATTAACTGAACGAAAGTAGTCTTTGTTCTGCAAATTGTTTCGCAAGCCCGAAGTCCATGCTCCGTACGATCGAAGTGCGCTGCTGACTGCTTGGGTTTATCTTCAAGACTGTATCATCGTTTTGGAGGACTTCGGAGTGTCCTTACGCTTAGGCAAGGGACGCTCTGTCTTCTAGATAAAATTGCCATTGCGGTACCGTGATGAGACACTGGGGTTGGTTCATCAAATCGCAAAGTGGCATCCCTTGAGTCGTACGGTTCCGTAAGGGGGACGCTTCTTCGATCAAATAAATAGCGGCGATTGCTCGAACGAGAATGGATAGTTAGGATCGGGTAAGTCAACCGATTGTTTTGTTTTGCTCGCGTAAGTCTGTTTGTTCCAAAGACTCGGTTCGAGTATATTCCTCTCGTTCTGGCAAACTCTGTATTCTAATTGGTCAATAGTAGATAGATGAGTGATTATGCGACAGCTTCTGATTGCCGCGTTCTCGACAGGATGGATTCTGCCGATGTGGGCTGCGGGAAGTATGGTTCTGCAGTTTCTCCAATCAGAGGCATGGCCTTTGTGGAGGGGTGAGCATCCGGCCAATACTTTTCCATTTGTTCCGTTTGCCTCACAGGCATTCGCGATAGGATCCGTGTGGCTTGCAGCGGTCATCGCTTGGTGGGCTTGGCGATTGGCAGGTCTTACACGAGTCGCGCCTGGCAGTATCGAAACACGGGATGTGATGGCCTCGCGATAAGGTCCGGAGCTGCCAATAACCCTCGGATTGTGAGCGGCTGATCACGACCGTTTGGCTGGCGTGATGTTGGTGGATGGCGTGGGCATTCATACCGCAGAATTGGACGATTCAGATGGATTCGAGAGCGAAGAACATCGATTGGCAGCAGGATGCTACCAGGCAGTTAGAATGCATTGATCCGCAAGGGTTATGAGATCGATCGGAATTTTACGCTACCTGGGGAGGTGCAGGTGTTCGATACCCCAGAGCTTAAGAACGGCATATCATTTGATCTCTGAAATCTCAGCGAGATCGTTATCCGTTGGACCTGCCCTCTCACCTTGTCTTCAGATTGCTGAAGGTCATCGAGACGATCGGGCGAGCGATTAAGCGTGGAGGTTTATTTGCTCTCACTGGGGTAGGTAGTCGCTGTAAGCTCTATCGCAGGCAGGATCGCAGGTGAAGTCGTGGGAGTGCAACGCGTTCCTGTGCGTGCGCTGGGTTTTGGTACGGGGGCTCCGTGCTGCTGCATTTCGATTTCTGAGGACCAGCACTTCACGGCGTTTCGTCCCGAATGTTTCGCCGCATAGAGCGCCTTGTCCGCGCGATCGAGCATCATTTGGTAGCTAGTAACATCCGACAGATTTGATGCAACACCGATACTAGCGGTGACTCGGTACGGTTGCTCCAATCGAGTTTGGATCGCATATCGAATCGCTTCCGCGGCCTGTGTCGCAGGCGAAGAATCCAAATTGGGGAGAATCACGCAGAATTCCTCACCTCCATATCGACCGACAACGGCGGACTCCGGGACGCTCTCTCGAACGACCTTGGAGACTTCTCGCAGTACTTGATCCCCAACGGAATGACCGTAACCGTCATTGAGCTTCTTGAAATGATCTACATCGAGCATCACCACGCTCATGAACTGTTTTTGGTCAGTAGCCATCGTCCAATATTGTTCGAGGTGTTGAAAAAGGAAACGACGGTTGAAGACCCCAGTCAGCATATCCTTAGAAGCGAGTTCATGGAGTTTCTCGTTCTGTTCGCGGAGTTGCTCTTTGGATTCCCCGAGTTCCTTCAGGGTGCATTCGATTTTGCGTTTTTGATTTTCTAACAGCGTAATATCTTGGAAGCTCACCAGATTGCCAGCGTGGGTCTCTTGGGCATCAAATATGGGAGAACAACCAATGGTGAAGAATCGATCTCCCTCGGGAAGCGTCAGGAAAGCCTTGACTCCATTTTTGGTTTTGGAGTACTTCTCGGAGTCGGTCCAAGGCAGCACGCTATCGACCGGCGTGAATGGGATGGTTTCCAGAGTTGAGCCGATCAGCTCCTGTGCACCGATACCCGTGCTGTTTTGGAAAGCATCGTTGGCAACGATGATCCGTCCCTCTGCATCGACAATCACCACACCGTCGGGAATGGTATTCAGAGTGTTTTTGACTCGGGTAGGGACGACCTTGGTTGTGTCGAGGACCGAGAGCGAACGCCTTAGGATCAACGCGAACATGAATAGATTGAAGACAATCGCGAGCGAAGTAGCTACAAAAATCTCGGAGCTGTGATCTCGCTGTGGAGGCGACTTGTAGTGAAAATCAACATTTCCCCAGGGTTGCTGCAATCGGTAGAGGGTCGCGCTGATTTTGTTGTTTTCGATTGACTCATCGAAGTCATCCGAATTCACATAGGCCGGGCTGGTCAGATCGCAAATTTTCACTCCATCGTTTCTGTTGATTCGAATGCCAGCCAACGAGTCGTCTCGTTCGAGCAGATCGGAAGAGATCTTTTTGAGAATCGATGGATCATCTCGTTGGAGAGATATCGCGCAAAGTAGTGAAAATTGTTCACACGAAAGAATTCGGGAATCCAGGGTCGCTCGACTTTCCTCCATCGAGCCATACAGCGAGTGGGCAACCATGGGTCCGGTCGACGCCATCGCGAGGGCAAACGCTAGTTTGTAAGTTTTATTGACGCGTTTCACTATTTTAACCGGCTCTCTTCACAAACAGACCGGCTTCCCTGATTGGCTCTTTACTCTTCGAACTTTTCTACTTGGATTGAATCTTTAGGAATCATTCGCTAATCGATGGTCACGGGTCTCTGGCGGATGGAACCGGCTTGACAAGGTCAGTTTGTATCGGTTGTGTCGAAAAAACACTCTATAGGGTCGGTCCTCAGAAACTCGTGAAAGGGTAGATTGCCGAACGTGGAGAGGTAACGGAAACCGAGAAAGATGCCTTTGTTTGACCAGTAAGACTGCAAACCCTCTTCCGTTTGTAGCGAATGATCGCAAGATATCGTGACTCTTCAGCAAAAAGGATCCCCAAGCACAGGTGGATTGACGTTAGGCCTTAGAACTTCCCGATCTAACGGGGGAGTGTGTTTCTGGATCGAAAGGGATTAGCGAGCCGAACGCCAATGGATTGGAAGTTTCGAGACGTAGCCGCAGCATTTGCCGCAGGACTTTGCCTGTTCGGTTTGGCAATCCATGCATCGTCATGGGGGCAAGAGCCGATACCAGCTCCGAACCGCACACCCGCAGGCCTCCCTCTTCCCGCTGCCAGTTCGAACGAGTTTGACGCAATCCTCCAGACGGTGTCCCAGGATCCGGGGCCTCAAGATTCAGGTGTGTTGCCGGTCCGTGTCCTGTCGCCTTTGTCCGGTGCAATGGAGCAACAAAATCCTTACCCGGGGTGGAGCGATGTTGCACCTAGCGACTCGAGTTCCGTTCCCAATTCGTTGACATCGAACGGATTGCATTCCGATTCCTCGTCTCTCGGCAACCAACAGCCCGAGGCCCTGACACGTCCCTGGTGGTGCGACGAAACTACGGTGCCGATCGGTCACCGACCCAACGCGCAGGTGAGGGAGTTGGACCAATTGATCTCCGATGCGCTCGTCCATTCCCCGCTCATTCAGTCCATTCAGCTCGAGCCACAAATCCTCGAGACGAAAGTGGATCAAGCGTATGGTACGTTCGATCCCTCGACCTTCATCGATTCCATTTTCCGAGACACTTCGGATCCTGTTGGCAACACCCTCACGACGGGCTCTGCCAATCGGTTGAACGAGATCGGGACCGATAACCGACTGGGAATCAAGAAGAAGAACCAGCGAGGGGGAACCAGCGAATTGTCCCAGAAATCGGATTTCCTTGACAACAATTCCGATTTCTTTTCTCCCAGACGACAAGCGAGCGCGAAGTTGCGATTGGGCTACACGCAGCCCTTGATGAGGGGAAGCGGAATATCGTACAACCGTTCCACAATCGTCACCGCCGAGTTGGCGATGAATGCCAGCGGTCAGGCATCGATCGAGAAGATCCAGGAACACATCTACAAATTGTCAGTTGCCTACTGGGAACTGGTCACTGCGCGGGCCTACTACCGCCAAAACAACAGGTCGATCGCACTTCTGTTTGATTTACGCGATCAACTCGCAGGGCGAGCGGACATCGATAGTTTGCAGAGCCAACTATGGAGAGCGGATTCGTCGATTTCCAAGCTTCAAGCATCTCAAGCGAGGGTCGTGGCCCAAATGGCTACTGCGGAGGCTCAATTGCGAGCCGCGATCGGATCACCGGAACTGAAGGAATTGTCGACGATCGAGATCCTTCCCATGACCTTGCCAACCGATTGGCGTTACGACGTCTCGATGCAGCAGGAGCTATCGAATGTACTTCAATATCATCCGCGTATTCAGGCCTTGAAGCTCAGTCTTCAAGCTACTCGTGTCAAACTCAATGTTGCCGAACAGGATCTTCGTCCAACGCTTGACTTGGTGATGGATGGTTATCTGCGAGGTCTCAATGGCGACTACGATATGGGGCAATCGTGGGCGGATCAATTCAGCCGAGGTGCTCCGAGTTACTCGGGCGGACTCGTCTACCAAAGGCCGGTGAGGAATACTGCCGCGAAAGCGATCCTGCGCGAGAGGCGGTTGGAACTACGACAATATCTTCTCGACCTGGACCAAACCCTATTGAATTTAGAGGCATCCGTGGTCGAGGCGGTCTCGCAGATCGAGGCAGCATACCGGGAACTCGAGGCGTCCATTCGTTCCACCCTCGCGGTCCATTCGGAATTGCAATACCTGACCGATCGATGGAAGGATGCGTTCCGCGATGAGACGCAGCGCAGCCTGTTGCTGGATCAATTGCTCAATGCGCAGCTTCAACTCGTTCAGTCGGAGAACGCTTGGGCCCGAGCTCAATCCGATCATATGATCGCGATTGCGAAGCTGCGATTGGTGACCGCCACACTCCTGTCCATCACTCCGTCGTGACCCAACCGATGCAGGGGAGTGTTGGTATTCTGCGGCTTTTGTTTACTCGGTGGGATTTGTTTTACAGATTGCGGCCTCAAACAACAGATCTTCTCGCTCCTTGGATTTCTTGACCTTGGCCGATCCCTCGAGAATCGTCAGCGGATCAAGGGGCATGAAGACTCCTGATTGCGAGAGAAGCGAACTGCCGAAGTGGGCTGTCATCAGCACATGCAGAGAGA
>JBBAXA010000029.1:52158-66049 GCA_040396935.1 Pirellula sp. | reverse complement strand
GCACCAAGTACCCCTCCTGGCACCAAGTACCCCCCAAGTACCCCCCAAGTACCCCGAGTTACCGAGCTATAGAAGATTCGGGATCGATGACGACATGTGGTGCGATCTGGTTTGGCGATTCATAAAGTACTTGGGGCGGAGTCGTCGCGCAGGTTCCCCGATCGGATGCGAGAGATAGCGGTGATGAGCAATATTTGTGAGCAATAGTTGAGCAATAGTTGTGCCTGGCACCAAATGATAGTGCCGCACCGAATGATAGTGGATGCCGGTGTAACGAAGTCCGCCGTCGTAGCGTCTATCTGAACTTCATCAGACCCCGCGGGCTTGAACAGCCATAGACTTGGCAACTGTCACCTTATCCAGCTCGATTTATGAAGAAGCAAAGAAGAAATTGTTAACATCAGCAGTCAAAACATGAAGCTTGCATTAATCCTCGCGAAGTGACATTGTTGACTCGATCGATTCCGATAGCTTGCTCGTCCGTTCGGGCTTCGAACACCGTGTGGCGGAGTCCCCATCGTTTTTGGTGAGATCGATCTGGCTTATTCATCGAGGCAAGAGGACGGAGCAATTTATGATGCGAATATCGAGCAATCGTTTACGAGGTTTCACCCTCGTCGAGCTGTTGGTAGTCATTGCAATTATTGGAATTTTGGTCGGGCTACTACTACCTGCGGTGCAGTCCGCACGAGAGGCTGCACGTCGTATGCAATGCAGCAATAATTTGAAGCAAATTGGACTCGCAGTGCATAATTTCGAATCAGCCTATCGCAAGCTGCCCCACAGCGGCCAGTGCGATTCGACAGGATCCAATTCCACCACCTACATGATTCACTCCACGGCGACGTTGCTTTTGCCCTACATCGAGCAGAACGCCGTGTACCAACTCTTTGATCACGAAGCAGATCCCCGATTACCTACGACCTATTCGGCGACTCAAAGCGGAAATATTCTCCTTGCCAACGGAACGGCACAGTTGCATCCCAAAGCTCGAGGCCGCTCTTACGACGATACGGGGTTCCCAGGTGGTCAAGTAGCGGCAAAAGCAAGGATCACAACTTTCATCTGCCCATCCGCTCCTATCAGCAATGAAGCTCGAGATCCTACCCATGGTTTGGGTGGTTTCGACTACATGTTTGTGGCGGTTTCCGATATCGACACTCGCAATGGATCCCCCACGTTTGGAATGCGAACACCTACCAGCGACACGGCCTATCTATCGCAGGTCACCGGCGGGATGCTGAATTGCGAAGGAGGAACGATCGGACGGGTTTCCGATGGAACATCCAATACCATTTTGTGCATCGAAGATGCTTCGCGAGCTCACCCGAGCATTGCAAGTTTCGGAGGTCAATCGTCTCGCCGTTCACCAACACCGTCGAGCCGCGCTCTTGTCGAGACCTCCCCTCTGTTCCCTGCGAACGGTCGTCGCGTACATGCTTGGGCTGATCCGGATACGTGCACCAATGGGTACTCTGGGCCTAGCAATTCGACCGGTAGCCGATTGGCCAAGATCAACAACAACGCATCTCCCGTAGGCGGGCCTCCGACCTGCCGCTGGTCGATCAATAATTGCGGTCCCAACGACGAACCCTTCGCGTTCCACACTGGTGGAGTGAATACCGTGATGGGGGACGGATCCGTGCGTTTCATTTCGGATAACACCGATGGCATTCTGTTAAAGTGGATCGCCGGTGCAAACGACGGCAACGTCGCCCAATTACCCGACTAATCATCGAATGGTCTTTTCAGTGGCCCCGCGTTTGCGGGGCCATGTTCGTTTGGGAGTAAAATACATGTATAGAAACGTATCCATTTTATTCATTCTCCTTTTGAGTTCTCTCACGGGCTGTGGCCCATCGGTCACACAAGTCAGCGATCCACAAAAGTTCCAAGGAAAAGCGGTTGGCACAGGAAATACCCCTATAGCAAATGCTCTCGTCGTACTACAACCGATGGAGCAGGGTTTCGTGACGGAGTGTGAGACCAACGCGCAAGGCGAGTTTGAAGCGGATCTGGTCCCAGGAAAATACGTCTACTACTTTGCGGCATCCAAAAAGACGAAGTCGCCGGTTCCTAAATCGATAAGTGCCTCCTATCTCGAGCCTAAGGCAGAGCATGTCGTCACCATTGCGCCCGGTTCCGATATCCTTTGCAAAGTAGATTAGCTCATCGTTCAGCAGAGGATCGAAATTCGTTCGGCCATGGTCACGATTGATGCCACGGCTAGTGGCTCGATGCGAGTGCCTGGATTATCGCTTCGGCAACCCTGCGTCCAGATACCATCGCACCCTGGATCGAGGCATTGTCGCGGTGATCTCCACATACATACAAACCATCGCGTATGCGCACCGGCCGCTCAGAGGGAATCAAAGCGGGACTCGTTTGGTCCGGTAAAGCATACGGAATCGAATAATGCCGAACGAATTCCCAGTCCCGAACTTCACGACCAAACCACTCGTGCAATTGAACCCGCACCTCTCGCTTGGCTCGTTCCAAATCTGTAGGAATCCCCAACACTGTAACCGAAATTAAACTGTTTCCCGGTGGTGCATAACCGGGTGCCACATCCGATAGAACGCATAGGTTATTGATCTGCCCCGAGGATTCCCCATTGAGAACGAGCAGTCGATCTCGTAGCGGTGAACGATCCGCTCGAAAATACAAACAGGTCACGCCTCGACCTGCCCATTGAATCCCCTCAGAACCCGAATGTGCCCCGGAAGCCGAGCGCGGACCTCCTGAGGACGGACCAACGAGTCCAGATTCCTTCAAGATCTGAACGGTCGCGGGCGCATCGGTTGCCAGCACTATTTTCTCTGCCTCGATGCGATCACCCGAGGTCAGCTCCACATGATCCGATCCAATCCGACAAACCGTCGAATGAAACCGAATCACATCTCCTGTGAGACGAGATGCTAGCTGCTCTGGAATGGACTGCATGCCCCGTGCAGGTAGGGTCGCATCTCCTAACGCGAACATGCCAAAGACGAACTGCAGCATGCGACAAGTCGTCTCGAGACTGCGATCGAGAAAAATCCCTCCGAGAAACGGTTCAAAAAATTGATGAATGAACAACTCGCTAAAACCAAATTGACGTAAATAGGCTCGCGTTGTCATTTCCTCGCTCTCGGGGATCCGCCCATTCGCACTCCTCAAGCAAAGCTGGCGCAGAGCTCCCACTCTCAGTTTGTCCCGGAACGAACCGATCGGACTGAATACGGAACCGATAGCTCGAAACGGGTTTCGCCAAGGATCGGTCAATCGAAAAAATCCACCTCGATAACGGACCAGTGCGCCTGCCTCGAACCGACGCAGATCCAACGCATCGAAATCCAGCATCTGCCTCGCCTCAGGATAGCTGGTCAAAAAGACCTGGAACCCTCGATCCAACTGAAAACCATCGATTGAATCCGTGCGCACGCGTCCCCCCACGGAATCGCTCGATTCGAGTACCAAGAGCGATCGATTCTGACGTTGAATATGCTGCGCGCAGCAGAGACCACTCAAACCGGCCCCGACGATCACCACATCTCGCTTCATTCTCGACCTATTAGAAAATGGGGTTGAAACGTCGTCGGTGCGATCCTGTCGCAATCGACAACTGCAAACTCACCGAAGACTCTACTGAAAGCCCTTTGAAAAGGAATCGAACTTGTAACGATGTAGCACAAGCTGCCCAGTTTTTTCTTCATAAAACGAGACTCATCGGACGACTCGCGCCGTGCCGCTTCCATTTTTCAACAGGCTCTTCGATGAGGTCAAGGTACGATGTTTATCAATGGCTACCGATGTCCAGGTTTCTAACTGTTCAAGATCATTTTGCGGGAACACGAAAGAGATACCGTCCTCGATCCAGAGTCCCTCGCCCGTACCCTCTCGCATTGAACCGCGTCTTTATTTTACGATCGATCACTCGACTCCCATTTTTTAACATGCCTGGGAGCTCCCCTCGAGACGAGATCCGTCACATCGATCAATTCCTTTTCAACGATACCGATGACCCGATCCTGGGACCTCGGTTCGATACGGTGCGAACCTGTGAATTCACCGTAGGCGGGCAGGACGAGCCCATTGGCTTGACACCAAAAGCATTTCAATCGTGCTCCGATCCGTTCCGAATCACGAATCGAAATGCAGGGATGGATATGACCAGCCATGAAGGCTTGAAACTCTCGCTCGACCAACTCCTCCTGATCAGGCAGTTCATGGAAGAAGGTGAATGGCTCGACAACATAGGGGGCTCGAAAAAGCTCGATTGGGAACTGACCAAAACGGGACAGAGACCCCCGATCATGATTCCCCAGTACGAGTTGCCATCGAGTGTCAGGGTTGCCATGAAAAAATCCGTTCAGCTTGTCGACCAATGTCGCATTCCATCCGATGCGTGCATGGATAAAATCCCCGAGGATGAGGATATCCCTGGCACGGGTCGCCTCGATATCAGACTGCAATTTTTGCAACGTGACCTGATCCGTCCCATCGGGGATGGGGATACCGTTCCGCTGGAAGGTGGTTCCTTTACCGAGATGGAGGTCTGCGACGATGAGCGTGTGACGAGATGGCCAGTAGAGCGCACCTGTCGGCATGAGCTCGATCGATTCATCCACGTATTTCAGTTTGAAGCGTCCTTGTTCCAAGATGGTCATCGTCCAATCGTACCGAGTTGCTTTCGTTTCGAGGCGGCTAGTTCGAGTTGCTCCTGCATTCTGCGAATACGATCCGCGAGCGATTCGGAGCTCAGCCGTTCGCGTAGCCGATCGACGACCAGTGCGAATGCGAATGGAGTGGGACGCTGTAGATCGCGCCACACGAGCGAAGTGTTTGAGATTCGCCGAAGCGATTGTTGGAGCCGATCCCACTGCAACTGCTTTCGCAATACCTCTTTTTTCGCCTGGATAAGTAATAGATTGTTTGGATCGTAGTTGGTAAAGACCTCATAGATCAGGTCGCTAGATACCTGAAGATGCTTTCCAGAGCGACGCTCGCCCGGAAAACTGGATCGGATCAAGCCAGCGATCCTGGCAATCTCGCGGAATTGACGCTTGGCCATTTCCGTGGCGTTGAGGCCAGCGGTGATATCGCTTTCCAAGTCCTCCGCATGTAGACAACGGCTGACCTGCTCCAGCGTAACTTGAGGATCTTTGGTGCTATGCAACATAAATCCATAATCGTTGGCTGCCAGAGAAAACGTGATTGATTGCTGTCGACTCAGTCGATAGGCCAAAATCGCTGCGAGTCCCTCGTGGACCAATCTTCCGTCGAAGGGGTAGATGCAGAGATGGAATCCGTCCCGGGTTTTGATCCTTTCGAGAAGGAGTTCCGATTGACGTGGAAGATGGCTCCATTCGCGTTGCAGTTCCAGAACCGGTCGAATCGCTTCGATTTCACGTTCGCGATAGCCTCCCAACGCCGCCTCCTCGATCATTTCACGAATGCCGTCCGACAATTGACTCGATAGAGGCATTCTGCCA
Source organism: Pirellula sp. (assembly GCA_040396935.1). Lineage (GTDB taxonomy): Bacteria > Planctomycetota > Planctomycetia > Pirellulales > Pirellulaceae > JBKCUI01. The sequence continues at coordinate 60,575 of JBBAXA010000029.1, read as the reverse complement.
CCTACCCAGCGAGGTACTGCAGTTGGAGTTCCCTTTCCCTTGCGTACCCATGCGACGGAATCATGCAATCGGACCAGCTCGAGCAATTTCCCTGCAAAGAGAAAGCGATCGCCAGGCTTCAGTTTCGAGGCGAAGATTTCCTCGACATTGCCCAAATTCTTTCCATTCATGTATCGGACCTGAACGGCGACTTCAGCCACGATAGTCCCGATACTCATACGATGCCTACGAATCGTCTTGATATCCTTGACCATGAGATTTCCTGCATCGTCCTCCTCGAGCCGACGAAACTCTTCGTACCGACTCAAGCTGTCGCCACCCTGTTTGGCAAACTGGATGGTCCAGTCGAATTCCTCGCGAGTCAAGCCCGCAAAGGCGTGGGTCGTACGGACTTCGTCGTACATTTCACCGCGTCGGTAGGAGCTCTCCAATCCCATGGTGACCAAGTGTTGAGCTAGAAGATCGAGCGGCAATCGTTCGGGTTCGCGACCCTCGAGGATACCTCGCTTCATCATCCGTCTCGCCGCTGCGATTTCGAGCAGTTCGAGTGTGTTGGTCGGAACGAAGATCAAACGACTTTCGGCATCCGGTTGATGACCGGATCGGCCGGCCCGCTGCAGGAGTCGAGCAATCCCCTTGGGTGATCCGATCTGCACAACTTGTTCGACCGATGCAAAATCGACACCGAGATCCAAGCTGCTGGTACAGACGACACCGCGCAGCCGCGCGTCCCGGAGCGCTCGTTCGACCCAATCTCGGACCTCACTATCGAGTGAACCGTGATGGAGCGCCAGTTGCCCGGCATATTCCGGGTGAGCCTTGAGCAGTTCCTGGTACCAAAGCTCCGTTTGATTGCGAGTGTTGGTGAAGATCAACGAGGTCTTTGCCTGTTCCATCGCCTGACAAACGTCCTCGACGAGCCTCGTCCCGAGATGACCCGCCCAGGGAAACCGTTCGATGGTTTGCGGAAGTACGGATCGGATCGTTATCCGCTTTTTATGCTTGCCATGCACGATCCGACGTGGTCGCTGGGAGGATGGCCCGACGAGAACATCGAACGCCTCTTCTAGATTTCCGAGTGTTGCACTCAAACCAATCGTTTGAAGATGGGGTGCTCCCTTTCGTAGGCGAGCTAATGCCAATTCGAGAAGCACACCCCTCTTCGAACCTAAGAGTTCATGCCATTCATCCACGACGACCGCTCGCAGATGCGACAATTGCTCCATGGTATTGGCGTACGAGAGGAGGATGGTCAGGCTTTCGGGAGTGGTTACCAATGCATCTGGCAACTTTGCGCGTTGCTTCTTTTTGATATGGCTCGAGGTGTCCCCGGTTCGCGTTTCTACCGTCCATGGTGAGCTCAGACCCGATATAGCAAACTCGAGCGATTGCTGGGTATCGCCTGCCAGCGCGCGAAGCGGAGTTATCCAGAGAATGGATGGAGCGTTCGCTTGTCTGACGGACTCTCGATCGGATGCAGATCGAGCGGCTCGTTTGGAGGACGCCTCGAGGGATTGCAATATGGGTCCGAGGCACGCGGCAAGTGTTTTACCGGTCCCGGTCGCTGAATGGATAAGCATATCGTGTCCGTCCAGATAAGCTTTCCAGGCTTGTCGTTGGAACGGAAATGGTTTCCAACCCTGGGACTGGATCCAAGCTTCGGCATATCGAATGCTTCCGGGGTGCATGATCCTCATGAACGCTGAGCCAGTTGCTGGAGATCCTGAAGGTGGTTTGCATCGCCTGGTGCTTTATCCTTTCGCCAGCGCACGATTCTTGGGAATCGAACCGCCAATCCACATTTGTGACGAGTAGAGAGCTGAACATTTTCGAATGCGATTTCCATGACCAGATGGGGTAGCACACTGCGCACAGGCCCAAACGTCTCCTGTACATGCATGCGAATCCATTGATCCACCTCGCGGATTTCCTGGTCGGTTAATCCCGAATAGGCTTTGGCAAACGGGACCAAGACTCCCTGGTCCCATAGTCCGAACGTGTAATCGGTGTAGAGCGACGCCCTTCGACCGTGGCCTCGCTGGGCATACAGAAGAACAGCATCAATGGTGTAGGGATCCACTTTCCATTTCCACCATGGGCCGCGTACTCGCCCACTCGGATAGTTGGCATCCAGACGTTTGAGCATGACCCCCTCGGCGCCTCGATGAGTCGCAGAATCTCTGAGTGTCCGAACCTCGTTCCAATCTCGAGCGACGGCGGTATGCGAATATCGAATGGGGCCCTTGTCCAAGATCTTTTTTGCCCGAAACAACGATTCCAGGAGCGCTCGCCGTTCGCTCAAAGGGGAGCAGCGGAGATCACGCCCCTGATGCTCGAGAATGTCGAATGCGATGAATTGAACCGGAACCTGTTGAATCAACTTTTTCGTGAGTGTTTTGCGTTGGATGCGCTTCTGCAGCTCGTTGAATGGTAAGGGGTTCTCTTCTTTCCATGCGAGGATCTCACCATCGAGTACAAAGGAATCCGCCCATGAATTGACAGAACTTTCGAGCTCGGGAAATCGACCATCTAATCGTTCCTCTCCACGGGACCAGATTGTCACATCCCCTTTACGACGGATCAATTGCGCACGAATTCCATCCCATTTCCATTCGATCAAATAATCGGCAACAGACTCCGACGGATTGGAGGTTTCCTCCCAAGGATGCGCCAACGCAAACGGATAGGGCTGACTGTCGGAGTCCTGTCGCCAATCCGAAGAGACCAGTCGATCGAAGGACTCAGAGCTGGGTTTCCAATCGCCCGCCAATCGATCTGCAATGGCCGCCTTCGGCAGAGAAGTAAACTCGGAGATCGCTCGAATCATCAACCCCTTGCTCACCCCGACACGAAAGGTTCCGGTGAAAAGTTTCAGAAGTACGAAGCGATCCTCTCTGGCGACTCGAGGGAGCCAAGCATCGAGCTTGTTTTGTTTTTCTAGGTCGGTCATCCTACGCAATTCGTCTAGTTGATCGATCCAACTGGACAACGATTGCTCTGCCATCGCCGTTTGCTCGGGAATCAAAGCGTTTAATGTTTCGGCTAGATCACCTACCCAGGCGTAGCATTCTTCGAATAGCCAATCGGAGATGCCAGCTCGCTGGACAGCCCATTCGCGAAGCAACTTTGTTTTGGCAGGTGGACGAATTCGATTCCCTATCAGGAGTGAAACGGCCCATGCAGAATCGTCGCGACTGGACCTCTTTAAAAATTCGACGATGGCAGTGGATTTCTCTCCCGTCTTGGTCGTTGCATCCAATTGTCGATACAGTTCCGCAAAGGCATTCACTGCGACGACTCCTCTAAATTCCCTGGCTCGGAATCCTGCTCGACCTCGCCGAGGAACTGTGTTGCTAGTGGCTGAGCCTGTTTGCCCTGCTCCGTCAAATATCGCGAAACAACATTCGAAAACCCATGGGTGACCCACACGTTGGACGCTTTGCTCTCGTCGACGGTATGGATGAGCCCCCGCCAATCGACGTGGTCGGAAACGACAAATCCTCGATCGACACCGCGACGCCGTTTCATTCCTCGAACGGCCATCCAGCCAGATGCCATGGCGATCGACACATCACCGAATCGTCGGATCCACGGTGTGCCTTGCGCACCCGGAACGGCGAGAACCAAGCATTGCGACCAATCCATTTTCGTCGGAAACTCTTGTACGGTCCTGTAGGGAGGGAACGAGATCCCAGATGTTCGATAGGCTTCGGTCGGGTATTTGATCGCACCATGCAACACGATAGGCCCGATGGATGCATCGAGAGATGACAGTAGTCGCTGCGCTTTCCCGGCAGCGTAAGCGAGTAGGACACTCGTCTTCCCATGCGATTGGTTGCTTCTCCACCAAGCGTGGATTTCATCCATCACGTCGGAGAAAGGAGGCCATTTAAAAATGGGTAAACCAAAGGTCGACTCGGTCACCAAAAGATCGCATTCCACGCACTCGAAGGGAGCGCATGTTGGATCCTGTTCTCGTTTATAGTCTCCAGTGACCACCGCGACCTTACCGTCTACCTCGATGCGAATCTGTGACGATCCGAGAATATGTCCGGCGGGATGGATCGAAACCCAGGCATCGTTCATTTTCCGAGGTTGGCCGTACTCCCAGGAGTCCAGGGTAATATGCCCCCCGAGACGAGACATCAGAATCATGCGACAATCCCGTTGGGCGAAGTAATTTTTCGATCCTCTTCGGGCGTGATCGCTATGACAGTGCGTGATGACGGCGCGATCGACCGCTTCCCAGGGATCTATAAAGAAATCACCCGAAGGACAGTAGAGCCCTGACGAAGTGATCCGGAGAAGCTTATGGATTTGGTCCAAAGTTACGTTTTGCAGGAAAGTGCTGTTTTCGAGGAGTCCCTTGACTGCACATTATCTCCGCCTGTCTAGTTGGAGCCATCATGCCAGGAAATCTTTCGTTGGTTTGGCTGAAACGAGACTTGAGAACCCGCGACCATCGACCGCTCTTGGAGGCTGCGGCTCATGGGTCCGTGGTCCCGATCTTCGTGTTCGAACCAACGATCTGGTGTGCCGGCGAAATGGATGGAACCCACTTTCAATTCGTCTGCGAATCGCTTTTAGAGTTAGATCAGAGATTTCGCGAACGGGGAACACGACTGGCCATTCGCGTCGGCGAGTTGCCGTACGTTTTCGCGGAGATCGCAAAAAAGTATTCCATTCAACAGCTGTTTAGTCACGAGGAGACAGGCACGCTGCGAACCTATGCTCGCGACAAACGAGTAGCTCGCTGGTGCCGTGACATGGGTATTTTTTGGAATGAGTATTCACAAAATGGTGTCATCCGTCGCCTTGCGAATCGCGACGGATGGGCGTCCAATTGGACCAAAACCATGAATCGCGATCTCTTAACAGACACGCCCTCTTTTACGACGGTTCGGGAATTCGATTGGGGTGCAATCCCCTCTCCTGAGCAGGTCGGGCTGGACTCTGTATCCGCAAAGTGTCGAGTTCAAGTGGGTGGAGAAAACAATGCCCACAAGACGTTAGATTCCTTCCTGGGCGTGCGAGTCCGCACGTATCGAACAGCTATGTCGAGTCCGATCACTGCAGAGACGCAGTGCAGTCGGCTGAGTCCGTACTTAGCATGGGGAAACATTTCGATCCACGATGTGTACTGTGCTACGAAGCAAAGAGCTCTTACCGTCCCTGAGGATTTTTCAAACGATCGATCGCAAGCGTCTCAATTCCAGCAATCGCTCCGTTCCTTTTCGTCTCGGCTCAGTTGGCATTGCCACTTCATCCAAAAGTTGGAATCGGAACCCGAGATCGAGGAGCGAAATATTTGCAGGATTTACGATGGGATGAGGGAAAATGAATTCGACGATGAGAGGTTTGCTGCTTGGAAAGAGGGGCTGACCGGCTTTCCGATGATTGATGCATGCATGCGTTATCTGCACATTCACCGATGGATCAACTTCCGCATGAGGGCTATGCTCATGTCCTTCGCTGCCTATCACCTGTGGCTGCATTGGAGAGAACCAGCATTGTTTTTGGCGAGACATTTTTTGGATTTCGAACCTGGGATCCATTTTCCGCAGTGCCAAATGCAATCCGGCGTAACAGGGATCAATACGATTCGAATTTATTCCCCGAAGAAACAGCTTCAAGACCAGGACCCCACAGGTCAATTTGTCCGGCAGTACGTTCCGGAGTTGCGGAACGTACCGATCGAGTACCTGGCCGAACCCTTTCGAATGAGTCTCGATCTACAAGTGCGCACCGGCTGCCAAATAGGTATTGATTACCCAAGACCGATCGTTGATGAGTCGAAGGCTGTGAAATTCGCGAAGGATCGCATCTATGCCATACGCAACTCCGAAGCGTCCAGGTCTGCGGCCGTGTCCGTCTACTTGAAACATGGAAGCCGCAAAGGCAAATTTCGAGATCCTTTACCTGGCAAGACCAAGAACCGGCGAAATCTTAACAACCCTCCTACACAAGGCTTGCTGCCAGGATTTGAGGATTCATGAGCGAAGCGACACTCGTCTATCCCCACCAACTTTTTCAGTCGAATCCTGCGATCAGAAAGGGACGCGATGTTTATTTGATCGAAGACCCTTTATTTTTCTCGCAGTATCGATTTCATCGCCAAAAGCTCATGCTCCATCGAGCCAGCATGAAACGATACGAATCGGATTTGAAGAGACGAAAACTGACCACCCACTATATCGATCGAGCACAGATCCGAATTTCCTCAGATATCGCCGTCATACTACGTAAGGGAGGGATCCAGAAAGCCCATTGGATCGACCCCGAAGACAACTATTTACAACGGCGTGTACAAACTGCACTTTCCGCAAACAGAATCCAGACAGAGACGCTTAACAATCCGAATTTCTTGACTCCTATTGAGATCGTTCATGATTTCGTAGACCAAAAAAAGAAACTCTTCTTCACCCAGTTCTATATCCAGCAACGAACCAGATTGAATTGTTTGATCGATGATCATGGCAAACCCATCGGCGGAAAATGGAGCTTTGACACCGAAAACAGGAAAAAACTCCCCAAGACAGTTCAGGTACCAACGGTCTCAATCCCTAAACCCGATCGATTTGCAAAGGAAGCTCGCGAGTATGTCGAAAAGGAATTTCCGGATGCCTTGGGTGAGCCGCGCGATCTGCTGTATCCGTCATCCGCGGATACGGCACATCAGTGGTTACAGGAATTTTTACAAACCCGAATCGCTTCGTTCGGCGACTATGAGGATGCAATCGTCGGATCGGAGTCCTTCCTGTTCCATTCGATTTTGACCCCAATGCTCAATATCGGCCTGATCACACCCCAGGAAGTATTGGATGCCGTCCTGGCTAGCGCGGATTCGATCGAACTTAATTCACTCGAAGGTTTTGTGCGACAAATCATCGGCTGGCGCGAGTTCATACGATTGGTCTATCGAGAGAAGGGCTCCTTCCAAAGAACGACCAATTATTGGAAACACAAGCGCACCATCCCCGATAGTTTCTACGATGGAACCACAGGTCTCGAACCGATCGACATCGTACTAAAACGCCTCTTGAAAACAGGCTACTGCCATCATATCGAGCGACTGATGATTTTGGGTAATTTCATGATGCTTTGCGAGTTCGATCCAGACGAGATCTATCGCTGGTTCATGGAAATGTTCGTCGATGCGTATGATTGGGTGATGGTCCCAAATGTCTATGGAATGAGTCAGCATGCCGATGGCGGTTTGATGACTACCAAGCCTTATCTCAGCGGCTCAAGTTATGTACTTCGTATGAGCGATTTCAAGCGGGGGGATTGGTGCGAGGTTTGGGATGGATTGTATTGGCGGTTCATGGCGAAGCATCGCTCATTTTTCGAGAAGAACCCGAGGATGTCAGTCATGACCAAGCAGCTCGATCGTATGGGAGTAAAGCTGCAACAGCACCAAAAGAACGCAGACAAATTCCTAAAGCAACTCTAAGGTCCATGCATCGCGGGCAGTCCTGTGATCGCTATCGTCCTCGAGGAGATTTAGGCTTTGGAATGATCGACGCCCGATCCAATTGTTTTATGAGGATGCGGGCAGCAATTTCATCTCTGCCAGAACCGACATCGACCTGGCAGGCGATCCCTACCGGTCACATTCGTCGGTAGCATTGACCGTCGCTTCATCCTCCGCCCAATCGTATACCGGCTAATCGATATTCGCATCGCTGATGGAGAGCCCTTGACCTACACCGTGGAGACGCGAGGTCGGATGCTCGGTCATGGAATCGGCCAGGAGCTGCCGATCGTCAGCGAAAAGCTTTCGCAAGGGCGATCCCGGTTGGGGTGGCCAGTTCGGCGATGGTTGGCGGGATCCCCTGGCCGACGATTTGTCCCCCCTGTGCTCCCGCGCCGGGTCCCATATCGATCACCCAGTCACTCGCCCAAATGACGTCCAGCTGATGTTCGACCACCAGAACGCTATTCCCTTTATGAACCAGTTCCGAGAAGACCTCGATTAATTTTTGAACGTCTATGCCATGCAAGCCGGTTGTCGGCTCGTCCAGAAGATACAGAGTATTGCCCGTCGCCTTTTTGGATAGTTCGCTGGCCAGCTTGACCCGTTGGGCCTCACCTCCACTCAATGTATTCGAGGGCTGTCCTAAGGGCATATACCCAAGACCGACCTTTTGTAGACAGGAGAGTGGACGTGACAGATTTGGAATTTCACTGAAGAAATCGGCAGCCTCGTCGATTGACATTTCGAGAACCTGCGCGATCGACTTGTCTTTGAAATGCACCGACAGGATCGAGCGCTGAAATCGCATTCCACGACATTCAGCACACCGAATGTAAACATCGGATAAAAAGTTCATCTCGATCTTGCGAGTCCCCTGACCGCCACACGCTTCACACCTGCCAGCTCCCGAGTTAAAACTAAAGAAGGACGCGTTGAGCCC
>JBBAXA010000029.1:41938-52058 GCA_040396935.1 Pirellula sp. | reverse complement strand
GTACTCTTACCGCTGCCGCTGACCCCTGTGACAGCCACCAGGCGATGCAACGGAATATCCACCGACAATCGCATGAGGTTATGTCGATTGATCTCCAGTAATTGCACTCTCGGGGTTCCATCCTCGACCGGTATTCTCGATCTGGTTTGAAGCCCACCTACCAAGTGCAGATACTTAGCGGTCTCAGACTTGGGATAATACTGAAGCGCGCGCTTGTCGAAAAACGATCGAGCGTCCCCGTTGGCTACGATCGTTCCGCCGAGTTTACCTGCACCCGGTCCACAATCGATAATCCAGTCTGCTGCTTTCATGATTTCAGCATCGTGTTCGACAACCACGATCGTGTTGCCTTGCTGGGTCAGATTGAGCAAGGAATCGATCAACTTCTCCGTGTCTTTTGGGTGAAGTCCGACGGAGGGCTCGTCCAGCACGTAGCACACGCCCGTGAGTCCAGATCCGATACAGGATGCCAGCTTGACTCGTTGCAATTCTCCGCCACTGAGGGTTTCCGCATTGCGAAAGAGGGTCAAATAGCCGAGCCCAACATCGCAGAGATACTCCAGTCGCGATTCAATCTCGCGCACGATGGGAGTCGCAATCCATTGACGATTCCCCTCCAGTTTCAACGAGTGCAAAAACTGACGGCATGCATCGAGCGACATATACCCAATGTCTGCGATAGAATGGCCTTCCAACTTGATTGCGAGGGACTCCCTTCTCAATCGCCCCCCTCTGCAGTCCGTACAAAGAACCTGATCGTCGCCGATCGCTCCGAACCCCTCGCAAGTCGGGCATGCTCCATAGGGGCTATTGAAACTAAACGTTCGCGGTTCGATCTCGCGCAGATTGATTCCGCAGCGAATGCATGCATGGCGTGTTGAGTAGAAACGTTCGATCTCATCTCCACCCTCCCGGGAGGACGCTCGAATCTCGATCAGACCTGAGGAAAGTTTCAATGCAGCTTGGATCGACTCCCCGAGCCGGTTGAAATTGTCCCGTCGGAGAATGAAACGATCCACAACCGCTGAGATGGTGTGTTCTCTGCGCACTGAGAGCTTGGGAAGGGAATCCATCTCGTACGTCTCGCCGTCGATCCAGGCACGTACGATTCCTGCCTGACTCATCCGGTCGAACACCTCCGCATGTGCCCCTTTGCGTCCGATCACCATCGGCGCGAGGAGCGTCAAGCGGAGATCCTCACCGAGTGTCATGATTGCGTTTTGGATATCTGTTGGGGATTGGCGTTCGATCGCCGCCCCGCACTGATGGCACGCGGGGGTAGCCACTCGTGCCATCAAAAGTCGAAGATAGTCATACACCTCGGTCACCGTCCCCACGGTGCTGCGAGGGCTGAGCGATCCCTGCTGCTGATCGATACAGATCGACGGCTGCAGTCCTCGAATGTAATCGACATCCGATCGTTCTAATTGATCGACGAATTGCCGTGCGTAACTAGACAAACTCTCCAGAAACTGCCGTTGTCCCTCGGCGAAAAGCGTGTCGATGGCGAGCGAACTTTTCCCACTGCCGCTCACACCGGTAACCACAACCAATTTTCCGCGAGGGATATCGACATCCACATTGCGCAGATTATGCGTTCTCGCTCCGCGAATCTCGATTTGGGGACAGATTGAAAGAACGCTTGCTGCTTTGCCAGCCCACTCCATTATTGACCGACACCCTTCTCGTACAGCAGGTAGAGTTTTGGTTCAAAGATCGTGTTGACAGGAACGGAAAGACGCTCGGTATCGAGCGAAAAACATTGACTGTATTGAAATACCTCATCGGATAGGTATCGACGATCGACAGGGTGGAGACGAATCCGTTGAGGATCGAGACCTGATTCCGCCTTTACCGCCAGTTGGAATCCCCATTCTCCGAACGAATTCAATGCGGTTCGATAAGGTACGGTACGAAACCCTGAATCGATTAGCGTCACATAGATCGACCAAAACGCTTCACGTGTCACGATCGGCGAGCCGCTCTGGGTGACCATCGCGCCGTCGTCCTTCAAAACCCGTTTGCACAACTTGTAGAATTCCCGACTATAGAGTTTGTTCAAAGCCTCGTTATGGGGATCCGGCAGATCGACGATGATTCGATCATACGGTTCACGATCGCGAGACTCACTGTAGTATTGCAACACATAAGAAAATGCATCGGTGGAGTGGATGTGCACCCGTGGATCGAGAAAGCAATTCCCATTGAGTGCTCTGAGCGGTCCAAACGATTGCGCGAGAGTCGTAATTTGAGGATCGATATCGACCAGATCGATCGAATCTACCGAGTTGTATTTGAGCACTTCGCGAATCGCCAGTCCATCTCCACCACCTAGCACAAGAATGCGTTTCGGCATTCCACCGCAACTCATCGCAGGATGAACCAACGATTCGTGATACCGGTACTCGTCCGATTGCGCGAATTGGAGATGACCATCCAGATACAACCGGAGTTCACCATTGCGGGCATTTTTGGTGAATACGACACGCTGGTAGGGAGACTGCTCTTGATAAATGACTTCGTCAGCAAAGAGCATCCCCTCTGCGTAGCGAGCGATTTGAGCGGAAAAGATGAGACCACCGATCAATATCCCGGCCGTTAGCAGGACCAACAGGCGAAGCGATCTGAGTCGCGCACAGTTTTTATCAAGTACGATGATCGCCAATCCCGCAATGGCGATGTTCAGAATTCCGATCCCAAAGGAGGAACGAAAGAGCCCCAATCGCGGCAAGAGGAGCAAGGGGAAACCAACCGATCCGATCAAAGCACCCAAATAATCCAAGCTCAGTACATGAGCTAGAGACTCTGAAACACTGCCTGACCCGGTCAAAATGCGTGTGAGGATTGGAATTTCGAGACCTACGAGAATACCGATGACTAGCGTCAATAGGTACATCAGTGCATGATAGAGTCCGAAGTAGGGAAAGACCAAAAACAAAAGGATAGCGCTGAGACCTCCCACCAGCGCCACGGCGACTTCGATTTGGACGAAACGGAATACTAAATCCGTTACCATGAATTTGGATAGGTAGGAACCGATCCCCATCGAGAACATGAACAAGCCGATCGTTATCGAAAACTGGGCGACGCTGTTACCCAGCAAATAACTAGACACGGCCGCGATAATCAACTCATAAGCAATCCCGCAGAGCGCGACGATCAACACGGAGAAGAGCAGCCACGAAGTCTGAGACTTGGATAGTTCGACTCGCTGTGGATCCTGGCTGTCGATGTTTTCGGGCAATGGTTTTACTTGGGATTGTGTCATCGAATCAGACAAGCAATTCCCTGACAACTCGACCATGGACGTCCGTCAATCGGAAGTCGCGTCCCGCAAATCGGAAGGTAAGCTTTTCATGATCGATCCCTAAAGCATGGAGGATCGTCGCGTGGAAATCGTGGAAGTGGACAGGGTTTTCTGCGACGGTCGCTGCGATCTCGTCGGTTTGTCCGTATGCCAAACCACCTCGGACCCCTCCACCTGCCATCCAGCTACTGAAGCATGCGCTATGATGCCCTCTCCCGTTGTGTCCATCGACTCCTGGCGTTCGCCCGAACTCCGTCGTCCAGACGACGAGTGTATCCTCGAGCATCCCCCTCCGTTTGAGATCCGCCAAAAGCCCAGCCAGCGGCTGATCAATCGTTTTAGCGCGTTTGGCATGATCCTGCATATTCGAGTGCTGATCCCAATTGCTACTCGAACTGCCATCGAGAATTTCGACGAACCGGACACCCCTTTCGACGAGCCTGCGCGCGACGAGGCATTGCCAACCGAAGCTCTCGGTGTTTTTATTTTCAATTCCGTACAGGTTCAGAGTTTCGTCGGTTTCATCGTTGATGTCCAAAGCCTCAGGAGCTTCGGTTTGCATTCGAAAGGCCGTCTCGAATGTTTGAATACGGGCTGCCAGATCGGGCGAATACTCGCGAGTCGCCCAATGCCGACGATTCAGTTCCCCCACCAGATCCAATTCCAATCGCTGTCGATCTCGGGGGGACGTTCGTGCCTTAAGGTTCGGAATCGGCTCCTGACCGGGAATCAATCGCGTCCCTTGATGATACGCCGGTAAAAAGTCATTCGAGTAGACTTGTGTTCCTGCATATGGCAACGCAGATGCAATCACCATGAAGGACGGAAGATTCTGATTGATCGTTCCCAGCCCATAACTCACCCAGGACCCAATACTCGGACGAGAAAAGAAAAGGGAGCCCGTATGCATCGCCAGGGTCGCATTCGCATGTTCGTTATCATCGGATCGCATCGAACGTATCAAACAAACATCGTCCATTTTTTCTCGCAGCTTCGGGAACAAATCGCTCACCATCGTCCCGCACTCGCCACCAGGACGAAAATCCCACATCGGCTTTAAAAGGACTCGCTGCTGATTGGACAACCCACCACCAACCCCTTTCGTTTTCCCATCGGCAGCGAGCAACGCAGGCTTGGGATCGAAAGTATCCATGTGCGACACGCCACCATTCGAGAAGATAAAGATCACTCGTGTGGCAGTGGGTTTGAAGAGAGGTTTTTTGGGTGCGAGAGGATGTTCGGTACGATCGAGCGGTTCATCGGCCAATAACTCCGACAAGATCGCTGGCATCAATAGACTACCTGCCACGAACGATCGCAGGGTCGCGCGTCTCGGAATCACGTTTTTCGATGCCATACTTCTAATCCACATAGACGAACTCATTGGAGCGAATCAAGGATCGAGCGACTGCACTCCAAGCATTCTCGTCCTGGGGCGAGTCCCCGCTACCCCTGTAGCTAGCCAGGAATTCCTCCAACGTTAGAGCTTCATCGTCCCCGGCTGGCCGACCGAATGCAGAATGAAACATGAATTGTATCCTGCCGCGTGGATCCTCGCTCCAAGATTGAACGCGTGTCGAAAATTTTTCAGCCATACGATGAACAACCTCATCATTTAGAAGATAGAGGGCTTGCAGAGGTGTCGTGCTCACATTGCGTGCGGGCGTGCTCGTCGACGGATCTGCTCCATCGAAGATACCGAGATAAGGGTGCCGTTGTATGCGTTGGGTCATCAGATAGACACTGCGGAGATTGGTTTCATAGACCGCTTTGAATGGATTGTGCTGCGTGAATTTCCAGTCCTGTTGTTTTGGAAACGGATGGGGCTCTCCCTGCTTGAGATCCAACGCTCCAGCCATGGCGAGCAGGCTATCCCGTATCGATTCAGCGCCGAGGCGTTGTCGCCGAAAACCGCGCAACAGAATATTATTTGGATCGTTCGATTCAAGCGATGGATCTCCAACGGATCGGGTCTGATAGATCTTGGAAAGAACAATGCTCCGCTGGAGTTGCTTGACAGACCATCCAGAGTCCATCCATCGGCTGGCAAGATCATCCAGAAGCTCCGGATGGGAGGGAGCTTTGCCTTGTTTTCCGAAATCATTTGGGGTCGGTACGATACCTGCTCCAAAGTGATATTTCCAAATACGATTGACGAGTACCCGAGCCGTGAGCGGATTGTCTTTGGAAGCAATCCAGTCAGCCAAATGCAATCGGCCACTTCCCTCGACGCAATCCGAAACACTGCCACCGAGTGCCGATGGCGTCCCGATGGGCACCTCCGGGCCTGGCTTGTTCGGATCTCCCTTGTACTGGACCCGGACCTTTTCACGAGTCCCTTTATCTGTAACGGCGTAGGCGAAATCAATACCTAGAGGTCGTTTCGCATGGGCATCCGCTGTTTGCTTTGCCTCGGCGAATTGTCGATCGAGTTCCGCCCTCGTCTCGTCCTTAGCATCCTTGCGCAGCTGATCGATTCGCTTGACCTCCTTATCGAGCGTTTTTTGCCTCGCCTGTTTCGCGTCGTTTGCTGCCTCGAACCGATCCTTCTCAATGAGTGGAATGAAATCCTTCGGTGTAGGCTGTGTTTCGATTCCAGGCCACGGATACTGCGTGTTGTGAAAGTAACCGTAAAGGCTGTAGTAGTCCTGCTGGGAGATAGGATCGAATTTGTGATCATGGCAGCGTGCACAAGCCAGCGAAATTCCTAGAAAGGATTTCCCGAGCGTGTCAATCGTATCCTCGATCGTGAGATGTTGTGGGTAGTCACCATGGCGAGAACCGAAGCGTCGCGCGTTTGCGATAAAGCCGGTCGCGATGGTCCACGCATTACGATCCGCCTGACTGGTCGGATGGGGGAGTGAAGCGGCCACAATATCCCCAGCGATTTGCGCACGGACAAACCGGTCGTAGGGCATATCCTCGTTGAAGGCCCGGACGACCCAGTCGCGGTACCGAACCATTTGCGGCACGGGGAAATCGGAATTGCATCCTGACGTATCCGAATAATGGATCACATCGAACCAGTGCCGGGCCCAATGCTCGCCATACCGAGGACTCGCGAGCAACCGATCGACAACCTTTTCAGAAGCATCTTCCTGTGGGTCGTCGATGAAGTCGCTCATCTCCTCCATCGTGGGAGGGAGACCCGTCAATGCAAAGGTCACTCGTCTCAACCAAGTGTATCGATCCGCCGACCCGAGTGGCTGTATTCCTGACTCATCCAATTTCGCGAGCAGGAAGCAATCGAGATCACTGTTCGGCCAACGTTCATCCTGGACCTCTGGTACATTCTGAGGTTGTGGAACGCGAAAGGCCCATTGCTGTTTTGCATCCAGCGAATGAGGTGGTACAGTGCTGTCCAAAGATTCCGTACGTGGATCGACAGCACCCATCTCAATCCATCGTCGAAAATCGCGAACGACTTCATCCGGTAACGGTCGGTCGGGCGGCATTTTCAGTTTCCCGTCCGAATAGGAAATCGCTCGGAAAAGCAGACTGCGTTCACTATCTCCGGGAAGGATCGCTGGTCCGCTGCTCCCACCTTTCTTTGTCGCCTCTACTGTATCGAGCCTCAATCCACCTTCGTCGCTACCCTTTTGATGACTATGGCACTCATAGCAACGCTCAACCAGAACAGGTCGGATCTTTTTCTCGAAGAGTTCAATCGCGGCTTTCCGCTCCTCCTCCTCATCGGCCGAAACCATTGATGAAGACAGCAGACAAAACCAAACGCATGCCAAACTCCGTACGTGGGCGATCGCAAAATTCAAGAAAGAAAGAGGTTTGATGGATCGACAGAGCATAGGAGTCAATTCAACTTTTCAAACGATCGAACCCACTGGAAAGGTTTGTGCGACTCAGTAAGCCGCGACGGTCAATTTTAATCGAATCCATCGCATTCCAACATGTTTTACGTTAGTGCGATGCGATCCTTTGTGCATGAATTAGAAATTTAGGAATTCGAGACATTCGCTACAACTGCTCTCTCGGCTGTAAAACGGAGCATCGCGTCCAGAGTCTCCTGACTGACGTGGTGCTCAATACCTTCGGCGTCGTTTGCTGCTGTTTCAGCGTTCACTCCCAGCGCTTTGAGAAAGTTTAAAACGATCTCATGCCTTTGACGCGAGGAGTTTGCAAGCCGCTTCCCGGCACTCGTCAACGTAATAGGACCGTAGGGATCGCTTTGGACCAGTCCGTCCCGCTTCAATCTCGCGACTGTACGATTGGCCGTGACATGACTCACCGCAAAGTGTCGAGCAATCTCGACAAGCCTGCACACACCATGCTCTCCAATCAGATCATCGATCGCCTCAACGTAGTCCTGCGCTGTTTCGGTAGAATGCTCTTTCCGAACGTTTGCATGCTTATTCCCTGCGACTTGTGTTGTTTTAATCGACTTTCTTCGCATCTTGATCCGTTGAGTCCGATTTCCAAAAACAGATGCATTCCACATTGTTGATTGCAGCGGTCGGTCACAAGAGTGACCAGTCCCAATGATAATCCGGTAAATCTTTGAGGCGAAGACGAAACGATCGGAGAGGCCTGGCGGCGAAGCATCCCGCAGGCGCGGTGATTCGCCGTGTGTCTTTTATTCTACGATGAAGGAATCCCACGGAGAAATCTCGCTAACAGATAAGGGCACAAGGGAAGGTACGTCGACCGTTTCAAACCGCATCGAACAGATTGGCTGCGGTGTCGAAGAACAACTGGCGCCGCTGACCCTCGAACCCACTTAGCCACGACGCCGCAATCGCATCCATATCCGAGATAAGAGAGGCCGATCCAGCCAGGTAATGATGGTCCCGGTGATGGGTTCGCCGATCGGAGTCAACCACAATCGGCTGCCCACTAATAAGATATTCACCTGGCGGCATCCCTGCAGCACTCATCGCATCGCTCGTCACAATCATATGCTCCGCACCGAGGATTTCGACCCACGAACGGAGCAGCCAAAAGGGTATGTGAACACCATCGGCAATCACAGAGACTGTCAGTTTCTCTTTCAATGCGAGCACCCGATTGACGATGTTGTCGTGGCGATGTACCTCCATGGCACAACCGTTTCCCAGATGGGTGAATCCTTTCAATCCATGATCCAAGGCTCGTTTCAAGCAATCGAGGGATGCATCCGTATGCCCTGCAAATACGACAATCCCACTTCGAGAGAGCCAATCGATACTTTGGCAACTCTCGTCCACTTCGGGCGCCAAGGTAACGAGTCGGACCAATCCCTGGCCTGCATCGGCAATACGCTTTGTCGTATCCAGGGAGGCCGATTGAATTGCGTTATCGGGGTGGGTTCCACGATAGCCCGCTTTGGGAGAAATGAACGGACCCTCGACGTGAATACCTCGGACCATCTCTCCGAGCCAACTGTCGCCTGCAATCCAGTTTGCGAGTCGATGTACCCGATTGCAAATCGTGTCGATGGGAGCGGTAATGATGGTGGGGAAGAATCTCCGAACTCCCGAATGATAAAGTCGTTCCGAGACCGACCGAAACGCCTCGGGGCTCAATTGGTCATCATTAAAATCAATTCCATAGGCCCCATTGACCTGAATATCGAAGTACATCTGCACCCATCGGCTGGAAAAAAAGGAATTCGTTGGGGACGGAGGATCAATCGAACGCTTCCCAACACCCTCGATGACAGCATCGATGTTGTAGACATTGCATCGCCCCCCATAACCATACTCAGAGCCTCACGTAGTATATCTTGATGAACCGCTTCTGAGATCGTGATGTGACTCTCTCGATTGTCCCTGTCCTGAAGCGGATTCCTATCACGGCTCACCTACCGATCCCAAGGAGCCCTAAAGAACCCTCCGACCGATCGATAGCATTTCTATCGGATAGCATCCAAGCGATCGAAGCCTCACTTCTGCCGAACAAAAAGAAATCGCTGGATGATCGCGAAGCTTGTACGGCGAAGTGAGCGTCCCCAAGGGTCTGCGAGCGATCCTGCGGAAACAAAAATTGCCAGCGAGAAAGGTCGCTGGCAAGTCATGCTTTGCATTTATTTCGGGTAGGGCCAAGAAGCATACCTGCTCACGATGCGGCTCGATGAGGACCGCGCTGGTAGCTTACGCTTTATGAGAATCAAGAGCAGATTCGAGCTTGGTTCGAGGTGGAATGCCTTGAAAACGTTCGACGATCTCACCGTCCTTGAACAACAATAACGTTGGGATCGCATTGATTCCATAGCGGGAGGCCAGTTCGGGATGGTCCTCGACGTTGACCTTTCCAATCCGAACGCTTCCTTCGTACTTCAAAGCCAATTCATCGATCAGCGGGGCGATCTGACGGCAGGGGCCGCACCAGGTAGCCCAAAAATCGACGAGAACGGGAGTGGAGGCTTGGAGAACATCGGAATCGAATGCTTGTTCGGTAAATTCTGCTGCGTGTCCCATGAAGAGAAACCTTCCAACGGATAGTGAATATGCCCAATAGCCTGCTGCCACTTTTCACATCTTGTGGCGAAGTAACACTTTAGTGCACAAATTGTGCCAAGCCAAGGGTCAGTTGCAGCATTCTTCAGCACGCCCATCGCAGAGTTCTGGGTCGTGCCACCCGATCGTTTTGGTCGGGATCGCTTCGGTTGGTGTCCGGCACGAACTGCACGGCAAAAATGGCACTGTACGGCTACCGTAATCTGTTTCACTCAAAGGGGTTATCTCCCTTACTGAGCCTCTGTTGCCGGCACTTCGATTGGCATCGGTTGATGCCAGGGCACTTCGTTTTAATCGGTGCCTGGCACTTATTGAGGAGCAAACTTCGCTTCAATTGGTGCCAGGCACTGTTTGAACACAA
>JBBAXA010000029.1:4550-41838 GCA_040396935.1 Pirellula sp. | reverse complement strand
CAATTGGTGCCAGGCACTGTTTGAACACAAAAGGAATTGCTAGCCTTCGGGGTCGTTCGCCACCTTATCTGCGTTCGCATTTCCAATTCGTGGCGCGCGCAGCCCTCGCTAGTCATCGATTTTCCCTTGGGGATGCGAGAAGCAGCCAAAAAGCTTCCGGGAAAGAATAGCCGCAGTGGGTTCGTTCCGCCCCGCGGGATGCCCTTGACCTATGTTTCGCGATCTTCGTACAGTCCCTGAACTGCTCATTTCCGCTCATTTCCTCGATCGGATTCCAGCAAGTCATTGATTGTGGGATGGATCGACCGCACGCCGTTTTTAAGGCCCAGAGATACAGGGAGGACTCTTGCATGAAAAGTTCGTTCAAACTCCGTCGACA
This sequence comes from Pirellula sp., assembly GCA_040396935.1. Classification (GTDB taxonomy): domain Bacteria; phylum Planctomycetota; class Planctomycetia; order Pirellulales; family Pirellulaceae; genus JBKCUI01. The sequence goes on along the minus strand of JBBAXA010000029.1, from coordinate 41,459 downwards.
TTGGTTCCGAGCCCTTTTGATTGGGTCGCTCTGTGTCACCACATCCGCTGCATTGGCCCAAGCTCCCAAAACCGGAGCCAAACCGCAGTCAACCCCTGCCAAAACGGCGTCCACGTCGAAATCGCAGCCTTCTGCCAATGGGAGTCCTCTCGTGGCCGCTGTTGTCAACGGTCAGCCAATCCAAATCACGGAGCTTGCCGAGCAGTGCAGACTGCGATTCGGAACCGAGATCCTGGAGGATATGATCAGCAAAACCATCATTTTGCAAGCCTGCCAAGCACAAAACGTAGCTGTCACGGAAAAGGATGTCGACGGCGAAATCTCGCGCGTTGCGGGCAAATTCAACCTCACCATGCCGATGTACCTCAAGTTAATCGAGGATGAGCGAGGAATTTCGCGAGAGCAATATGCTGCGGATATCATTTGGCCCATGCTGGCTCTGCGAGGGCTCGCCAAAGAGACGATTTCGATCTCTCCTGCGGAGATCGATCGTGAATTCCAAAGTGAATTCGGCCCCAAGGTCAAAGTTCGAATGATCGCTTGCAAAGATCAGAATAAAATTGCACAGCTGCAAAAGCAAGCCGTTGCGAAACCTGAGTCATTCAAATTACTAGCCAAGGAACACAGCGAAGATCCCTCGAGCGCGTCTGTCGAAGGCCTCTTGCCCCCGATACGAAAAAATGTCGGCGACGACGAATTGGAAGCTGTCGCATTTGCTCTGCAACCAAACGAAGTGTCGAAGATCATTTCAGCTGGCGATATGCATGTGATTCTTCAATGCGTTCAGCATCTACCTCCTGCCAATCCGCCAGCGGCACAGATGCAAGAGATACAGACGCGTATCAAGACAGAACTGGAAGATCGCAAATTGCGTGAATCTGCCGAGAAAATCTTTATGACCCTCCGAGAAAGGAGCACCGTGACCTCGGTCCATGGAGACCCATCTCTCGAGCGTCAATACCCAGGGGTCGCAGCGATCGTCAATGGACAAGCCATCCCGATGGAGAATTACGACAAAGCGCTGGTCAAACGGCACGGCCCCAAAATTCTCGAGGGAGAGATCAATCGCAAGCTCATCGAAAACGCATTAGCGCAAGTGCAACAAATGGTAACGCAACAGGATGTTGATACGGAGATGGCCCGCGCAGCCGATTACTTTGGTTTCATCAAGCCGGATGGTTCCGCAGACATATCGCGATGGATGGAAAATCTCAAACAGGAAGAAAATATCACCCCAGAACTCTACATTCGCGATGTCCTTTGGCCAACGTGCGCGCTGAAAAAATTGCTCCATGGGCAGGTACAAGTCACCGAGGAAGATATTGAAAAGGGCTATCTATCCAACTACGGTCCCCGAGCAGAGGTGCTCGCGATCGTGTTATCGAATCAGCGAACGGCTCAACAAGTATGGGATATGGCTCGAAGCAACCCCACCGATCAATTCTTTGGTCAACTCGCCAATCAGTACTCCGTCGAGGAAAGCTCACGCAGCAATTTCGGAAAGGTTCCTCCGTTGCGAATGCACGGTGGGCAACCGAATCTGGAAAAAGCCGCATTCGAATTGAAACAGGGCGAACTGTCAGGCATCGTCGAAGTGAGCGGCCGATATGTCATTCTGAGATCTCAGGGGCAAACACAGCCGGTGACTCAGGATCGGAATGCAGTAAAGAACGAAATCTACAAGGACATCCTGGAAAAGAAACAACGCATAGCCATGGATCAGAAACTGCGAAAACTGCGCGATGACGCGGAGGTCGTAGACTACCTATCACCGAACAAGAGTCGAGTCAGCGCATCCGATAGCGATGCCGCGATGAAGGCCCTCGAGGCTGAACTCAGCTCCAAGCCAACCCAGCGTCGGTAGATAGATACGGCATCCGATAGATACTGGCTATTGCCAATAAAAAACCAAGTACTTCGTGGAGCGACAGCCGGTCGGATCGGGAGACTGAAGATTCACTAAGGCTAGAAATGGATCGCTCGTTCCAGAAAAGGCAGAGCTCACCTGGACGAGCGGCCGGTAACAACGGTACGGGCTGATTGCGAGCCACCGCTGCAAATAATCGCAGCATGTCGCGAGCACTCCGGCGTCCCTGTCGATGGAATCCTAACTGCGCCTTGCTGGTTTGTTTTCAGATGTTATCCCTCACGGCCGGCGTCAGACCTTTCGATCGATTCATAGAAAGCGAAACGATGCTCCCCCGAAAGCAGACAAGGAGTTAGGATGGCGATGAAAGGAAGCCGAAAAAAATTTCCTCGGCATCGGCGGACCGTTCTAGATCTTTTGTATGCTGCATCCACGGTACCAGCCTTTCCGCTCCAAACAAACTTTAATTTGGAGGCTGTTCATCATGCCAGGTTGAGATGCCGTCAACGCATCGGTTGGACAGCGTTGTTTGCGAAAGCCTACGCAATCGTTAGCCAAGCTATTCCGGAATTAAGGGAAATTTTTGTCACGTATCCCAGCGCCTACCTGTACCGTCATCCGGACTCCGTTTGTTCAATAACCGTCCATCGACTCGATGAATGCGGCAATGAGAGACTCATTTGGGGAAGAATCGATTCTCCAGAGACAACGTTTATCGATACGATTCAGGATCGATTGCACTCCTTCGCGAAGGATCCATTGAGTCAGGTTTACCGAGAAGGATTGATACTCGAACGCTCCCCTCGAATCGCTCGACTGGCCAGCTGGTGGTGGGTCATGCGTTGGAGCGGGAGAAAGAAAGCGAAACATGTGGGCACGTTTTCGATCTCTAGTCTCGGTGGACAGAATTGTCTCAACGGATTTCATCCACTCGTGACCACATCGAGTCTGGCTTTCGGCCCAATCAAACCGAATGGGGAAATGGATGTTGTCTTGCTATGCGATCATCGAGTCATCGACGGCATGCTCGCGTCGCGCGCCTTGCAATCTTTAGAAGCGACTATAAATGGTCCCATTCTCGAGGAATTGCTCCGTCTCGGATGCCGCAGCCTAGCAGCTTGATCATCGGCTCGATGGCGTGTGGAGTTCCCAAATATGAAAGCCGTAGAATCGAGCTCGATGAACGATCTCGATCGCGAACCATAAGAAGCGCAGAGAAAGAGCGTTCCCGAATGAACGCTCCCCAAGATAAAACCGAATGTCGAGAGGGCAAGTTACCCTCTCTGCTCGATGTTTTGTCTATTGCCAAACGCGACCGTCATCGGACCAGTTTCGTCCGGCTTCGGATAGGCTGACTCGATCAGAAGGAGTGGCTCTGGCCGCTACCTGCCAGGACTCGACCATCACTCCTCCGCTCGCAGAGACGACGAACCCCTGGGCTGTTCGTACGAAACTACACTGTGGATCGAGAGACGTTGGAAACGCGAACTTATCCAGCTCGATTCGGGCTTCGTCTCCCATCAACTTCGACAGGTCACATCCCGCTAAATCCTCTAATCGTTGGGATTCAATAATGGCTGCAACGACACAAAGATCCATTACGTTGCGAAGTTCGCCAAATACCGGCTCCTTGATTGCCAGTTCATCCAATTTCGAAGTGAAATTATCCGCCCATTTCTGTGCGATTGGATCCGACTTACCTTTTTGACTGCGTGAACCATCGACTGCAGTGAATTCCTCTTCGGTGAGCGTTTTGATTCCCCGGCCGTTGAGTTTCCAAGCCAAACGATCCGCGCTGTGTTCAATCGAACTGTAATCGCAAGCCATCCACCATCGAGACTGAGCGGACTTTGCACCGCTGTTTTGCAACATTTCCAGATAGCTCGGAAGTCCGGCGACAGGTGCCTTGGCCAGATTCATACCGTAGAGCTTCATCTTAAAGTCAGCAGCGAGGATGACACGCGCCATATGCGTATCAGCACTGACCCCTTCCAGCTTTACCTGTTGTGGCCCGAACGCATTCCGAATGGCAGCTTCGAGTGAATTCCAATTCGATTGGTTATTGATGCGAACTTGGGATAGCAATTGCTTCAGCCGAGCAGAGCCTTCCTTTGTTGGCTCGATCGATACCGAGATTCCTGTCTTCCTGGCATTCTCGACCGTCTTCATGGCGTTGAGCAGATCATCCAGGTAGACGATGGGTCTGCCTGACTTTGTGCCCACAATCGAACCATTGGCTCCAACTGTCCAAGGTTCGGAGGGACCCGACAAAACGATATCGCTGCGATCTGGATAGACAAAAACGTTTTCAACTCGGGTTAGTCCACCGAGAAAACGCACTTCTTCCGGGATTGGTTTTCCCGACTGCAAACATTCTACAACGGTTTTTTGGACGTTCTTAAGCGAGACCAACCGACGATCGGAGGACGACTGAAGATCCCCCTTGGGTCCAACCATTTCTTTTCGGATCAACGCGAGCGTCGCCGCTTGATCCTCCTCGGTTGCGGTTCGCATGACTCCGTCTGCATCGATTCGAACCCCTCCGACCGCACGACCGAAAAAGCCGGTGTTGCCAACAAAATTGTTGTTATTGTTATTATTATTGTTGTTATTGTTGTTGTTTTGGGCGGATACCGGTGCGATCAGGACCGCAGCAAGCCCTAAGGACAACATGGGTATCGATCTCTTAACCGAGGATAGGCTTCGGAAAGCTTCCACGGGATCAATGAAAAGGCCTCGAAAACCCATAGTCGAAACTCCGGAAGGGATGCAATGATTCGTCGAACGAGAAACGCAATGTAATTTTTCGGTCGATTCTAAGGATCGACACTATCCTATTGTGGATAAGCTGCGGAAAGCTTGCCAGTCTTTCGACCTAAATTATAGGCAGGAGAAGTCCCTGTTCCGGCCATCCAGCGTACACACATTAGTTAAAGATTAGTTTCCAGCCACTCCAGATGCAACCAAACAATTCGTCGGCATACCTCATTATTCGGCAGGGAAAGCGATGGACCGATGTGTTTCGACTGGAGCCGGGCCGTCCGTTGGTGGTCGGCAGGGCCTCCTCCAACGAAATTCCGGTAGCCGACGAACGGTCCAGTCGACGTCATGCCGAGATCTTCTTTGAGGATGGATGGAAAGTCCGTGACTTGGGTTCGCGGAACGGAACATTCGTCGACGGGGTCCGGCTGACCCAGCCCGTTCTCCTGACACCGGGTTGCCAGATTGTCGTTGCCTCCTGCCGCATGACCTTTTCGAACTCATTGGATGACGTCTCTCCCCCCCTCGAAATCGACGAGAATTTCAGGGAAATGGGGGGCGGCACAACCAGGCAGTTCTCCTCCATTACCCATCGGCAGTCCAAATCAGCAATTCTCGATCCCGACTCTGTCGCAGGGGCCTTAGCCCAAGCTGGCAGAGCTCTGGCTCCACCCGCAAAGGCTCCTGAGGTAAGCCTGTTGCAACTCGCCTTCGAACTTGCCAAGGAGACGCAGCTCACCTCCGGCTGCGAATTGGCTCTGCAACGACTCCTGGATACCACCAAGTGCCAAAGTGGTGGCATCATCGAAATCCAAACCGATGGAAAACCGGAAGGGTATCGCAGGATCTTGGCTGCGGTTCAGAAATCAGGAAAAGCCTATAACCCGGTTTCGGACACTCTGTTGAATAGTGTCCTCAAAGAGGGCGCCGCGGTGCTGGCCCGTAATATCCACGACTCTACGCTCTCTGATCTCCCCACAAACGTTATCCCCTTGACCAAGGCAGCATCGAACGAGGCTAGCCAGGTAGTTCAAACATCGAGTGCAATTGTTGCTCCCATCAAAATTGCCGATAAGCCTCTCGGTATTCTCCATTTGTACAGCCGGGTTGGTGAACCGGATTTAGCACCGAGCGATTTGGAGATAGCTCTGGCAGTCGCAGAAGTTCTCGCGACATTCATCTCGACTGTCGAACGTCAAAAAAACCTAGAGAAAAAACTAGACCACTCCCGAGCACGCATCTCGGAATTGGAACATCAACTGGGTCAGTCCGAGGAATGGATTGGTCGATCGGAGGCAATGGATCGAATTAGAGAGCAGGTAAAAAGAGTCGGCCCCACCCAAGCGACCGTCCTTTTGAGAGGAGAAAGCGGCGTTGGAAAAGAAGTTGTAGCTCGTCTTATCCATCAGAGTAGCACGAGAGCGACCGGTCCTTTTGTACCACTGAACTGTGCGGCGCTGACTCCCTCCCTACTCGAGAGCGAGTTGTTCGGCCATGAAAAGGGAGCGTTCACAGGCGCAACCGATCGCAAGATCGGAAAATTCGAGCAAGCGCACGGTGGAACGATCATGCTGGATGAGCTGGGCGAAATGAGCCTTGAAATCCAAGCCAAATTTTTGCGAATCCTCGAGGGTAAACCTTTTGAACGGGTCGGTGGCAGCAAACCGATTCAAGTTGATGTACGCGTCATTGCAGCCACCAATAGAGATCTTGAACAAGCTGTCAAAGAGGGGCAGTTCCGATCCGATTTGTATTTTCGTTTACGCGTGATCGAAATGAGAATCCCGCCACTTCGTGAACGACAGGATGACATCCTCGAACTAGCCCAGCATTTTTTATCCTCCTTTCGATCTCGCTCCGGGCATGGACCTACCGGCTTCAGTGATCGAGCGAAATCAGCCATGCTCTCCTATCATTGGCCGGGGAACGTAAGAGAATTGAGAAACTGCGTTGAACGAGCTTTTGTCTTGTCCCCTTCTGCTCTGGCCGAACCGGAGGATCTCGCGTTATCCTACCTCGAGGTCCCTGGTACTCCTTCGATGGATCGCGAGCGAGCGGAGATGAAACCTGTCTATCGTGAACGTACGCTCGATGAGGTGGAACAAGAACATATCGCTGCGACCCTCGAATTCACCCATGGTCAAAAGAATCGAGCCGCTGCCATCCTAGGAATCGAGCGATCGACACTCGACCGAAAGCTTAAAAAATCAAAAGGCGAGACCGCATGACGCGACCCTCATTACCCCAGAAGTATTTACCTTTGATCGAGGAGGCTCGGGGAATCGTTTTCGACTGCGACGGCACTTTGGTAGACTCAATGCCAATTCATTTTCTGGCTTGGCATGCGACGATGACTCGCTACGGGCTCCATCTCCCAGAGGATCGTTTTTATGCGTTGGGTGGTATGCCGAGTCACCGGATTATTGAAATCCTGGCGAGTGAACAGGACATCCAGGTCGATGCGACCGTTGCTGCAAAAGAGAAAGAGCGAGCTTTTCTAGACCGGATCCATCTACTCGAACCCATTCATGTAGTCCTGTCGGTCGCCGAGGCGCATCGGGGTATCAAGCCGATCGCCGTGGCAAGTGGTGGATTTCGAGAGATCATCCATCATCAGCTTCGTATCGTCGGTTGCCATGAGTGGTTTGATGCGATCGTTACGGCAGAAGACACCGTGAAACACAAGCCCGAACCGGATGTCTTTCTGGAAGCAGCCAGGAGGCTAGGAATATCGGCTAAAGATTGTCTTGTGTTCGAGGATGCGGATTTAGGTGTCGAAGCTGCGAAACGCGCGGGAATGCGCTGTATCGATATTCGCACGTTTTACCGTTCTAAGAGAATTCCACTGGATGCCTTGTCTCAATGATTCGATGGCGGTGGCCCCTCTTATGTTTGGCGATGACGATCTATGCCATCGCCCTGCCAGCGTCCCAGCGTCTAAAACTAGATCGCTCGCTCGAGGCCATGTTTTCCCGAGAATCGGCAGTTCGGAAAAACTTTGAACAACTCCAGCGCACCTTCGGGGTTGCCGAGTTGGTTGTCTTCGCCTATCGAGATCCGGACTTATGGGCATCGAATGGAGAGGGACTCGAACGAGCCAATCGAATTCGAAAACGAATCGAATCCATCGATGGAATTTCATCGACGATGGATCTGTCCAGGATAGATGAAATGCTCTCCCGGTGGGAAGCGTCTCTAACGCCATGGAAGGGACTATGGGGTAACGGTGCCAACCATCCCCTGTTGGATGAAAAAAATCTACAAGCCCAGAAATTCAAGAAGCTATTTGAGGGTCAGACCCACTCCGCTTCCTCCGATCTGGTTGCGGTCGCATGCCTGCTCGACCCGACGGGGCAAAACCCCAAGAACAAAACCATTGAATCCTTGCGACGCATCGACGTCGAATCCGATCAGCCTCCGATGCTGGTCGGACAACGCGTCATGATCGAGGAGGGATTCGAAGCGATTGAAACGGATGGGCAGAGGTTAGGATTTTTCACCTCGATAACCTTGTTCCTCCTGCTTTGGCTCGGTTTCCGTTCCTTGCGATGGTCTTTGGTCACCCTCGCTGTCATTCATTGGTCGCTGGTGGTGACGCGCTGCTTGCTGGTTTGGTTATCGCTGGAACTGACGATGGTTTCCTCCATGCTCGCGTCGATCGTGACCGTAATCGCCATTGCAACGACCATGCATTGGATGCTGGGCTACCAGCGATCGTTAGAGTCCGGTGCCTCGGCTGGGAAGGCGATGCAGGAGTCCCTGGTAGCTTTGCGAGGCCCAATCACCTGGGCCTGCATTACCGATGCGATCGGCTTTGCCTCATTGCTCATCGCTCAGGCGGGACCTGTCCAGGATTACGGTTTCATGATGGCCCTAGCCTCCATCGTGATCCTGGCTGGGATTTTCCTGATCGTCCCTGGCTTGGTTCTGCTACCAGTTGGTAGCCAGTACCTCGAAACCCTATTGGATGGCAATCGAACCTATGCTTTCGGCAACAAAACATTAGGTTTTTGGCTCAACCGATGGGTTCATTCCCTAGGGACAATTGCATTGCAACGCTCCAAGATCGTGTTCCTTGCAGGGTGCCTCCTTGCGTGCGCCGGGCTTGTCGGTTGTCTCTTTATCGAGGTCCAGACGGACTTTATTCGGAACTTCCGTTCAGACTCACCGATTGTCAAAGCCTACGAAGCGATTGAATCGGAACTGGGAGGAGCTGGAGTCTGGGACATCGTCATTCCCCTGCCTGCCAAAATGGATCCTCAGCATCTAGAACGAGTCGAGGAGTTGGAAAGCGATCTTCGTAGCCTGCAGGTTGGGCCAGTATCGGCACCAGTAGGTTTCTCTCACGTGATGAGTATCGTCGATGCGGATGCTGCTTTTCAGAACCCTCTGCTAAGGTCCACGAGTTTCGAAACGAGGATGCTCGGAATGGCGACCGTGATGGGAGATTTCTATCGCACCCTCGTTTCTAAACAGCCCGACACTGACCAGCGTTATCTCCGTATCATGCTGCGATCGCAGGAACAGGTTCCGTCCCGAAACAAGTTAGCACTCATTGCTGCGACTCAGGAGCGACTACAACGTTTCGCAATCGATTTCGGCCTTCCAACGGAGGGAGCCAGCGATCAGTCATTTGTTTCCGGTTACTACGTACTGCTGAGTTCCCTCGTTTCCAGTGTCATTGAGGACCAATGGCGTTGCCTCGGACTCGCAATCGTCGGGATATGGCTTGCATTGTGGATCGCCATTCGCAATGCGAGATTGGCTACGATTGCCTTATTACCTAATATTCTTCCGTCCCTATTGGTGCTCGGATGGTTCGGTTGGACAAAAAATCCTGTTAACCTGGGGGCTGCGATGATCGCGGCCGTATCGATGGGCCTGAGTGTCGATGCCTCCCTGCATTATTTGACTGGCTTTCAACGGAGCATCCAACGAGGCGATTCCAAACACGGAGCGATTCAACGCGCTCAGTCGGAAATTGGCTTACCGATCGTTCTCGCGACGATTGCATTGGTCCTAGGATTTGGGTCATTGAGTTTTAGCGAATTCTTGCCAACGGTCGTGTTTGGCGTAACCGCAGCATGTTCGATGCTCGGTGGAATGGTAAGTAATCTGCTTCTGCTCCCCGCTCTCATCAACCTAAGTTATGCCAAGCCATCGATGCGAAGCATGCCGACATCCGAACACCATTAGGGACGAAGCCTCAATGTGCGATCGATAGATTTTTTCAACGAATCGTACTTCACCGCACCTCGCCAAACGTCAGCGATCTTTCCCTCTCGATCCAGTACGATGGTCGTTGGGTAACCAAATCCTCCCGACTTGAACAAGTGACTCACTTGCCCCCGCGCGTACTCGACAGGATCCCAATAGATCGGCATATCGTCGATCTTTTCACGATTCAGGAATTTCTTGGAATAGAAAATCAAGTCATCCTTGCTCTCAGGCGACTTCTGATCGCAAGCAACGTTCAAAAACAGGACGTCGGCGTTGCTCAGATACTCTTGTTGCGCCTTCGCATAGTCGCCGTATTCCTTGAGAGAGGGAACATCAAATACTCCCCAAAAGTGGAGCACAACCACCTTTCCGCGTTGGTCTTCAGGACGAACCGTCTGCTCCGTGTAAACAAGCGGCTGCACCTCAATTTCCCCTAAGGGTGTCCCGCGAAGCCGAGACTCTTCGCGTCCCAAAAACACGAGAAAAGAGATCCCCAGCGCCATAAACGCGCCAGCGAGCAGGATCGGTACGTAAGCTGGCTTGGCAAATTTCGGCTCGGACGATGTTGCTGCGCTCATAATGCAATCCTGTGTCGAATTCGGCAGGGACTAGCGAACGATCGGGGAACACCAAACGAGATCGTCGACGACCGGCGAAATTGTCAGTGTTCCGCGAGTCTCTGAAAACCCCAATTCCCAAATGGCGGATGTACGGAACGGGAATAATGACGGCAGCATGCAAACCCTTTTGTGCTCGTAGGGTTTTTTCGATGCGATTGTAAAAGGGAAGCATCTTGTGCCTGCAGGAAATGCTTGATCGATTCCATCGCTGCGACGGCGCGCACTTGCAGAGGAATGTGCGGATTCCCCGAGGGAGCTCCTTCGATCCAACCGCATCTTCAGCGCGTTGATGAAAACGCTGTGTTTCGGTCCGTTCGCTTGCGAAGCGATCGACGAGGAAACCCTTTTCCTTCACGAAGCGGGTTTGGAAAAAACCTTCCGCGAGGCAACTTTAGCATTTGTTTGAATCGTGCTTTAATCGCTACGAATGGTTTGCTCCAACTACTAATCCCTAAATAAAAGACCGAACGGAGACACCTGTCCCGCCCCATTCGCGTGTGGATGGCAAGTTTTATAGAACTGTAGACGTTTTCATTGGGTACCTGCCGAACCGCCTGCTCTATGAGTGCACTGATTACGAATCCTGCCATAAAAAGCCTCCTGCGAGGCTTGCTCATTTGGGCACCTCTGTGGACCTTCACCACCATTCTCTTTGGTTGCACCGGTGCTTTTTACGTCTTTGTCTTGAAGTCAGACACCTATCTGGCATCGCAGGGACTCCTGGTAAGAGACGAAGCCAACGGAGCGGTGATGCGGCTGGGTCGGTTCCAATCGCAAACCGAATTGAAAGCGGCCCAGGAGATCATTTTGGAGATGGCGAAAAGCCCTCCTGTCCTACGGGAAGCATTGATCGCTGCAGGGAAGCCACCCTCCCTGTTTAGTTGGTTTGGATGGAGTGATTTCAGCGGGGATTATCCCTCTGAGGATCTCGTTACGGAAACCGCAAAACAAGCAGTTCTCGTCCACGCTCCCAAAGGGACGGAATTCGGAACGACCGAGGTCATCTACCTGGACATCAAAGCCAATTCGAGAGAACAAGCCCTCCAACTCAACAAATCGGTTTGCGATGCACTCGAGGCTCGGCTGCAGCAAGTCCGAAAGGTCAGGGCCGATGGTGTGATCTCGGAGCTCATCACGGCCCGCGATTCCGCTAGGAATGCGTTGAAGGAATGCACGTCCGCTCTCAACGAGATTGAACGGGAAGCGGGCGCGGACTTAACGGATCTACGCGGCATGACGGACACCGTTGCGGGAGGCGCAACCTCGCGTGCAGAACTCGAACAAATCAAATCGGAACTACGCCAGGCCGAAGCGACCAAACAGGCCCTCTTGTCGGATCGCGAAATGCTGGTCAACGCTTCCGGGGACCCGAACGGTTTTCTAACCGCTCCTGGAACCATCCTCAACTCCCATCCGGGCTTGAAGCGGATGCGCGAGGGGTTGGTCGATGCCCAAATTACAGGTGCCAATATCCTGGGTAAATACACACCCAATCACCCAACCGCTATCACATCGCTCAGCGCACAGGAGTCCATCTCACGCCAGTTCGTGAAAGAACTCAGAGCGGCCGTCACCTCCGTCGACTCCGACATCAGTCTGGCAAACAAAAAGATCGAACGCCTGGAGTCCCAAAAGAAAATTGCAGAAGAACGACTCAGTAAACTCGCGAAAGGAAGAGCGAACTACGCGAATTTGGTCTCCGAGGTGAAGTCCAGATCTTCGATTCTTGAGTCGTCGGAAAAGGAACTCGCGGAGGCTCAAGCCGCAAGGGATTCCGCTATGTCAACGAGTTTGCTGACACGACTCGATGCGCCCGTTGTGAGCGATAAACCGATTGGTCCCGGCAAGACCACCCTCGCTAGCCTTTGCGCAATTGCTGGCTTGATTTTCGGGTTGGGAATTGTATTCGTGATCACACCGATTGATCTGGGGCCAACGTTTGGTCGACGCGCCCAAGATCGACTCAAGGGTCGGCGAGCAGCTGATAGTGGCAACGGTGTCAATCCTCCAAGCTCTGCAGTCCAGGAGGAGACACCCGCGAATCCAACTCGATCGGATGCTTCCAACGCCTTGAAGACGACAACTCCGGAACAACCGAATCTCCCGGGGTGCAACCGGTCTGCTCGCAATCAAGCAGTCCCCAAGCCAGCCGTAAACGCTCCCTTCGCTATTCAAAAGCAATCCCTGCACCCACGCGATGGACTGCCTATCGCTTGCGACGAACTCCCCATGCAGATCGAGAATACGAAACCATCGGGAATCTCACCCGCATCAGCCAACGACGGAAACACAGGCGCTGTTTTCGTGAATGCAAGGGATAGTGAATCCATCAGCATGACTTCAAAGCCAAACCTTCTCGTGACTGGAAACGAGACCCTGGATGAAGCATTTCGAGAACTTGCAAAACTGAAGGCTTTCAAGACGGAAAAGCGCGGCGAAGAGCTGGCGATCCAAATGAAAATTCAGGAGCTCGAATCCGATCTCTCGTCACTGGGACACAAGACCGATACGGAAAGCCTCCGACGCGCCGGCTGGACGATTCCGAGGCCCACACAGAATCCCTCCCAGGGATGATCTCGATGGCTTCTCATTCCCCGCGGCGGGGCTCAAGGCCGAATACCTGTTTCCAACCGTAACCGGTCTGGTCCGACGAAGTGCCAGCGCGAGAAACCCTTTCATCGAGATCTCGAGCAGCCGTTCCGAACCATCCCAGATTCATTCGGGGACCGAAAGATCCTCAATGCGCGATGTTCTCTGACACCAGGCGGCTGCTCCTGCCAGCAGAGGGAATAATGCCAGCGCCCCAGTCCCTTCACCCAATCGCATCGACCAATCCAACATCGGTTTGAGCCCGAGCGACTGCAGCATCTTCCCATGAGAAGGTTCCGAAGATACATGGCAAGCGATCATGGATCGCACGACATCAGAATCGAGTTTTCGAGCGATCAAAGCTGCTGCGGTCGCGATCGTACCATCGAGTAGCACGACCTGCCCCTGCTTGGCCGCCTGGATCATACAACCTGCCATGGCAGCGATTTCAAATCCAGCGACCTCCGCCATTCCTGCCTCGTCGACCTCATATCCACAGCGTTGCAACACCCGATCGGTAGCCGTTTCCACGACTTGTTTTTTCTTTTCAAGCGAGGACTCGTTCGCTCCGGCTCCTGAGCCGATCAGTTCGTCGATGGGTACATCTGCCAGTAGCCTCGCCAAACAGCTGGCAGAAGTCGTATTACCGATCCCCATCTCACCGACGAGCAGGATTTTCGTACCGCGTATATTCGCCATACGAGCTTCATCGATTCCCACGTCGATGCATTCGCGAAACTCCCGTAGGGTCATTGCAGGTTTATGAAAAAGGTTATCGGTTCCGCGACGAATAGGGCGAACCGCTAGCCGAGAATCCTGCAGTCGCGCTGGATATTTGATTCCGACATCGATGACGCGACGACGTATACCATATTCATCAGAGAGAGCTGCGGATACGGCACCCCCAGCGGCAATCTGTTCCGCCATGACCGTGGTAATGGTAGAGGGCCACAACGTAACACCCTCCGCGGCTACACCATGATCCCCCACAAAAACCAGGAACTCAGCAGGACGCACCTCCGGCTTCAAAGTTTGCTGGATCCAGCATAATTCGACAGCGAGTTCCTCCCATCGCCCTAGAGACCCAACGGGTTTGGCCAAACTAGAGAGATACTCGTAAATGGCTTCTTTTGTTAATTCCTTCACTCCAGAACTCGATTCCTATCTAGAAGCCTATGAAAAACGATCGAACTCGCAGCGGTGCTGCGCAAGCTGCCCGGTTTTTCTTCATCCTACGACACTTACCGGACGGCTCGCGCCGTGCCGATTCTATTTTTGCATAGGTTGCTAAGGCCCAATACCTTGTGGTAGGGACCGTGAAAACAAGGACTGTGAAACTGGCGACAGTATGGCGATGATTTCCAAATTTGCATCCCTGTTTGACAAGTTACACAAAAGAGGAAATCTTTGCGAGCTGGGCTGTTTCTGCGGAACGTCCAGTTGGGATTGAACCATGGATGATGTTTAGTTCGATAGTACCTGTATTGCTGAATTGGGGAGATGACTCCAAACACGGAATTGACAGCAATTGAATCACCGGAAGGAATCAGTCATGAAGAGCGGCATACGAGCCCTTGCATTGTTCGGCATCACCATGGCCATGATGAGTGGCTGCAATTTCCTGGAACGCCGTCATTGCAACAATTGCCACGGCCCTTTGGGTTGCCGTCCATGCCGAATTGGCTGGCAACGCGGCGGAACTGACTACGGAGCTCACTTGTCAGGCGGGCATTTGGCAGCCCTTCATGGCATGGGTGGACATGGTGTGGGTGGGCACTTTGCAGGGAACGGAGCGGCTGGTCACCTCGCTGGCTCCCACGCAGGCAAAGAAGCTTATCTTCAGAACAACCAAGTTGGTTCAGGGGTACCCGGTCCTGCGGTTGCCTATCCGTACTATACGGTTCGCGGCCCTCGGGATTTCTTCGCGGACAACCCACCGAGTATCGGACGCTAGTTTGCAGTCATAAAAAAAGGCTCACCTGGTCTGACTAGGTGAGTTTAGTCCTCAAAGGTGGCGGGGAGCGTGGCGACGCTGAACGGGCGGAATTTGATAGGTTTTCCGTCGACATCGTCCTGCAATAGAGCAACATAAGGTTCCAAACGATTGGCGGCATTCGAGTCGATCAACTGGTTGGAGTCGTTACTGCTCATCTGGGTAAGTATGCGAATCTCGAAATCCCTGAGGGATTGTCTGGAGATCCACCGACTGACTGTCCCCACTCCGTCGGCCCAAACCCAGACGTGGATTCCGACGGACGGTCCATCGCGCAGCAGCTCACTGAAAATCGCGTCCGGTTTCGCGTTCTCGCTGCTCTCTCCAAACGCATAATCGTCGGACTTGCGTAGCTCTCGAAACCTCGCCAAATTGGCGACGCAGAAGAGTAGAGGAGCGTAAGCCTCAGCTGGATTCTCCAATCGTCGCACCAGCTCCGAATGGACCTGCTGCATGACCCTGTCCAGATCCCTCGTGGAAGCGATTTCGCAATGGGCCGACCCGCTCATCGATTGAATCACGCGAATCAATGCTTCGTCTTCGGGCTTAGCTCCGTTTAACAAAATGATGCGCCGAGCTTGGCCATCGTGTGTACGCTCACCTCGCAGAAACCCGTACGCTGAGCAAGCGAGAATGCTCGCGGCGATCGTTTCCTCACTACCGACAACCAAACAATTACGACCAGCTCCTTTCGCAATGGTCTTCACAACTGGTGGGTCGATCGAGACGCTCTCTCCGAGTACGATGGCAAATACGCCGCTGTCTTTTCCGCGATGCTGTACCAAAGCAGCGTCCACTATTTTCTGGTTCCAAACCGCCGGACGATGCCCCTCAAATACGACCTGCCTTCCCAGCGGATTGATCGCTGGATGATGGGGAATAGCAGACCGAGGGATGGAGTGCAGCCGCTCCATTTGCTGTTCTTTGTTTTGAAAGGCAACTTGAAACCCTTGGTTGCTCTCGATCCGCCCCCCCGACTCGTTGTAGATCGCTTGCCCAGAGTGTCTCAAACGCTCGGCTGCCGTGTTATCTTCGCTGAGGATCAACATGGCATCAGAACTGTCGCATTGCAGGGCGATTCTCACCGCCATCTGTGCGAGGGTAGTACGAGGTAAAGAATAGGCCCCGCCTAACGTCTGGGATGCTAAAACGAGATGCATGCCGAACGATCGTCCTTGCCGGACGATTCGGTCCATCAGCATGGTAGCCTGCTGCGACAGCTTATCATCTTCAACAAACAATTCCTGAAACTCATCGATAACGACCAGGATCCGTGGCATCTTGAGCGATGGAGCTTTTCTCGCCAAACTTGCTAAATCCTGCACTCCCATCTCACGGAACAACTCACCTCGCGCATGCATGATTCGATCCAGGTACTCCAAAGTGCTTACGCCAAACTCCCGTTTACTTTCGATCCCAATCACGTCGGCATGAGGTAGCTGAGATTCGGAATAGACTTGGAACTCAACTCCTTTTTTGAAATCGAGAAGAACGAGGCGAAGGGCTTCGGGGGAATATTTTCGAACTGCGCTCGTGATCATCGTATGAAGTAATGAGGACTTCCCGGATCCTGTCTTTCCAGCGATTAGAACATGCTGTGAGGTTCCAACCCCTAACTTGAGAGACTGGATTCGACCCGCGCTGGATATTCCGATAGGAATACTGAGAGACTCTGCGGAGGAAGCCCGCTGTAGATCCATCGCCCCGACGTCGATCGATTCAAAAGGAACGACAACCTTTCCAACTTCGGTGATATCCTGGAGATGGCATTCCATGATCTTCTTCACACGGTCGGATTGCGGAGAATCTGCTAGCCGAACCGGAATTCCAGGAAACTCATCGCCCCGCAGGTAGGCGACGTCCTGCGACGCACTGAACTCCAGATGCAGTCCGAACTCACTCAACTTGTTTGGGTCTGCAAAGCTGGGCCAGACTGTCGACTGACTCAATCGCAGGACAACTCCCACCCCGCAACGCCCACCTGATGCGAGAATGGAGCATAGCGATTGCCATGAACTCTCATCGAGCCCGGCTGGAAACTGGTCCCATACGACGAGTCGATACGGTATTGCCATCGGTCCGGCCTTAGCATTGTATTCAAAAAGATTCCTGTGATTGCTCCGAAGACTTTGCTGGATAACATCCTCGACATGTCGCGCCATGTTTGCTAATTGATAAGCGATATGGGTTGGCTGCGTCCACACACGGTCGGATACGAGACTGGGATCGATGTCGGCAATAGACATCAACCAGGAAAAACCTTTCCCCAACCCTTGAGGATCGATGATCAACATCCTGATGCTCCCAGCCGGTAAGCAAGTGATCGCGCGTAAACATTGATTCAAGAGTACGCTGTCGGTCGCAGCTAAGGACTCAGCCCCTCCATGCAACACCAGTGATCCATGAGACATGAGATCGTAGACGACGGGCCACCAGGTACCACCCACATTGAGCTTGGGATTGCACGCGGCAGCTTGCTCGCCCAAACCGGACTGCGGATTCATCACCCCGATTCGCCATGCCAGATTTCCAGCATTTCGTGGCAGCGGACTGTTGGAATAGATCGACGATTGCCAGGATGGTTGTACCTCGTCGAGGTAGGCCTCCACTTGCTTCATACGATCGATCGCATCCTTCGAACCGCGCTTCCAACGTTCAACACTTCGCCCCTGGGCGTTCAGAAAGCGTTCCGACAAATTCTGCAGTTCGGCTTCTTTCTGGGCTACCAAAACCTCTGAATCCCTTACGAAATCCGCCTTCAACCGCTCCAACTGCGGCTTGCGCTTGGCGTTGATCGCGTCATGCATTGCTCCCCGTGATTGGGTGAGCTCGAAGCGTTTCTTCACTTCCTCCCGTTGAACTCGTTGACGATCGTTTTCAAAGTGATTCGTTAAATCCTCTCTAGCTTGACGATAGAGGTTCTCTTCTTGAGCGAGACGAGTCTGATGCTGCTGCTGGAGGCGTTCGAGTTCGCGATGGTGAAGCGATTCAGCCAATCGGTTTCCATGAACGAGCAAACTCCTCACTTGATGATCGCTTCGAACGACACCCCCCGACTGTCGAACGACCGCGCGAGCGACAATCGGACGCGCCCCAAAATGGAGAAGGGAAGTCAACACAAGAGTGCCTACGGTCAGGGTCAAGAGAACCACTAACAAAGGGGCTCCTAAAAAATAAGCCATAGAGGCCGCAATTCCCATGATCAAAGGACCGATTGCGTGATAGCTCAACGAAGAAAGCCATTTGATTTGAGGGATCGCTTTCAATCTTTCTATTTCCTGATGGGCGGCTCGCTTTCTTTCCTCAAATGCCTTGGATAGGCCAGGCATATCCGCGATTTCAGCGAGAGTGTCTCCCGCGGATCCGCTCGGAAGATGCCCCAATGCATCGATGCGATTCCCGGTTTTGAGCAGGATCCATTCGGCGAGATCATGAATCGTTCCATCCCAATGATTCCTTTCGGATTCGAGTTTGGCTCGAATCCCCTCGAGCGCTTGCTGCGCATTCAGCTTTGCCTCGTCCCATCGATGATTGCACGCCGCAATCGATTCAGCGTGTTGTTTCTTCAAAGCGGCTTTCTGACTCGAGTACTCCGACGCAAGTCTCTTAAGCGTTGCCTTTTCGTATTCCACACTGTGCAGAAACTCGCGCTCCGATCTCGCAAGATTTGCGTCTAGTTCGAGATCCCATTCCTCGATCCTTTCATGGAGGGAATCGCTCTGCTTCTGCTTCAATAGCATCGCTTCGGATTGAAATCGAGCGAGTCTCGCTCGCTTGTCCTGATCCAATCGCTCGATATCGGTCGACCACGAACGTTGAAGCTTGTCCAATCGTGAACGCAACCCCCGATAAACCATACTTTGCGCATGGAAAAGCTTGCCACTTGAACTAGGCCGAAGCAGAGTTGGACGATCCATAAGCCCAGACCTTACAGGAGGAAAAAGGAATGAAGTCGATTCGCGTCTCGAAACTAACGATGTTTGGCCAACCATGCACCCGGATTCGCATTCGTCCAAGTCCTACTTCTGCAAACAGAAGCTTGGCTGAATAACCATCCTTACACCTGGAACATCTCCGAGCCCTCCGCTCGCATGGAACCAAACTGCCCACCTGGAACAAGACTACAATCGGGATAGTTCGGGCAGATTCGAATCGCTCCTTTGTATTATACGGTTGTTTGACCCAAGCCAATCCCGCTTATCGCGAATACAGCAGATCGATGTCCCGTGCGCAACAGCCATCGCAGGCGCTCCCTTTCCATTTTGATTGGTCCCGGTTGAAAACGGTGAACATTCGTCGGGGAATCCCGTTCCGTTGCTCGACATCGAATCTCCCAGCGGCCAAAATAATCGTTGCTGAGATTAGAGAAAATCATCACGCCGCGAAACAATTCGCTCCACACTTGCCTCGAATCTAGAAGGAAGACTGCCACATGACCAAGCGTCTTGTCACTCGTCGAACGGCTCTCGGATCTGCGGCAGGTTTATTAACGATTTCCAGCCTGGCAAATCGTGACTCTTGGATACTGGCGAGTGAATTGATTGCCGAGAATTCGTTTGAGTCCGCCAAGGAATCGAAAGAGACGGGGAGGGGAAATCAGTCGTACCCGATCCGGATTCTACTCAATGAGAATCCCTTGGGTTGTTCTCCGTCTGCTTTGGAATCCGCTCAGCAAGTTCTGAGCCGAGCCAACTACTACCCTTATGACCTGATGACCGGTTTCGCAAACAAGCTGCGAACGAAGCATGGTCTACCTCTTCTCGAGCAGCCGAAATCACTCTCCTCGAAAATTATCCCGGATACGAATAGTCACGCTCTATCGTTGGCGGGTGGATCGTCTGAGTTGCTGCACTCCGCCGCGATCGCATTCTGCATGGAAGGAGGTAATATCGTCGAGGCGGATCCCAGCTACCAAGCACTCGGTGCCGTCTCCCAAGCACGACCGGGTCCATCTGTCGCATTGCGTCGGATCCCACTTAGAACCGATGGAGGTTTGGATACGAGCGCGATGTTGTCTGCGATCGATCGCCACACGAGGATTGTTGTGATTACGAATCCCAATAACCCAACAGGGACCGCAGAAAATCGCTCCGATTTGCAGACCTTCGTGACATCCATACCAGAGAGCACGGTTGTATTGATCGATGAAGCGTATATCGACTTTCTTTCGGAGCCTGAGTCTCATTCGCTAATACCTCTAGCATTGCAGCGTCAGAATGTGCTGATCACTCGGACCTTTTCAAAGATCCACGGTCTGGCAGGTTTGAGAATCGGTTATGCGGTTGGGCATCGTTCGCTTTTAGAAAAGATGCAACCGTTCCGTGTTGGGTCTTTCAGCATGAACGTCTGTGGAATCGCAGCAGCCAGTGCGTCTCTGGACGATGCGAAATTTCAGGAAAAATCGCGATCGATGGCTGCAGATTCGCGACGTCGAATCGCAGCCGAGTTGGTCTCGCTCGGATTCCAAGTCCCGCGCTCGGATGCTGCGTGCATTTGGGCTGATTGGGGACGGGATGCTACCGGACTCGTTGAGAAATTGGCGACCGAGGGAATACTCATCGCCAGCGGTCTGCGTTGGAATCGCCCGAGCTGCATACGTATCTCGGTAGCGACCGAATGGCAAACCGATCGACTCCTCGATGCACTGAGTCGATTCGTGCGTCATTCCTAATCGAGGTTCGATCCCACGCGTTCAGATTGAGACTGTTGCCCATGCATTACAAATGTTATGGGCAGGAAGAGAAGTCAGTCCCAAAGGGGCAATCAAGAGCTCGGTCGGCCGCTCTCACCAACACCCGCGTCCGCGACTCGACCTGGATTAATTTGGTCGTTGTACAAACTCCTTCTTGGAAAGAAACCCATCGCGATCGATATCCCATTTTTGAAACTTCTCTTTCGCCTCATTATCGCCCCGACCTGCTTGACGGCTGGAAAATTCCTCCCAAGTCAATTTCCCATCTTGGTTGGTATCCCTTCGATTAAAATTTGCGTTTCGAGTCTTATCGACTGCAGAGAATGACTCCGAATCTCGAGACTTTTTCTCCTCGTTGCCTTCGGACGCCTCGGGGGAGCTCCCTTGTTTATCGCTTTCTTTTTCCTGGGTTTGTGCTCCGTTTTTTGGGACCGTTCCTTCACGTGGCAGAGGCTTAGGCATGGACGCGAGAATGGCATCGAATCTCTTTCGAGCCTGTACCACTTTCTCCTCAGACGACTTGGTGACATCGCTGTAGCCTTTTCCATCTCGATTGTCTCCACATTGATAGAATCGCTCGCCCTTCCGCCCTTTATCAACCTCGAGTAACCACTGGGCATCTCTGAGAATCCTCCCATCATCCAAATGGGAATAAATCCACTCGCGATGCGTTGGCCGTTCACCTCGAAGAACGGGTACGAGGCTCTTTCCGTCGAAGACTCGATCCTTGGGCAGGGAAGCTCCAGAAAATTCCGCGAGCGTTGGCATGATATCGGTGAGATCGCCTAGAGCTTGAGAGACCTGACCTGTCTTCACGCCTGGCCCCTTCACAATGCACGGGACTCTCGCACCCAATTCGGTCAGCGTTCCCTTACCATCGCCGGCAGTCCCATTGTCACCGATAAAAATCAGATGCGTGTTGCTCCAAAGCCCTTCTTGTTGCAAAGCTTGATCCAACTGCCCCATCAGATGATCGAGGTACTCGACATTCGATTGAAATTTCGCAGGCCAGCGTTCTCCTGGTTCCTTTGGATTCGGAGTTTCCAGGTGAGGCCCATGGGTGAGCACGGATGTGTAGTAAACAAAAAATGGCTCATTCCTGTTTCGTTTGGCGAAATCGATCACAAACTCATTGAACAGATCTGGCCCATAATCGTTTGGCTGCGTTGGTCTGTATTTGCCGTTTTGCACGATGCTCGGGTGCCAGTAACGACAGGTATTCCCCTGGGGTCTCTCATGAGCTGGATGCTTGACCCCATCGGGCAGATTGTGATCGTAGGCCCACATGCAATACTCATCGAATCCGCAGTCATGAATGAGTGTCGGCAACTTTCCTGATAGCTGCCATTTCCCAGCCATCGCCGTTTTATAGCCGCGAGACTTGAGCAAGTCCGCATGCGTGAAATGGCTTCCGATATCGGCCTGAGAGGAACCAGGTGCCGGTTTGAACGCTGGATTTTGCATCCCCAAAAAACCGTTGCGAAAGCCATATTGTCCGGTCATCAGAGTGACGCGCGTCGGAGTGCATAAAGGATTCGCATAGAAGGTTTGCAATCGAGTCCCCTCAGACGCGATTCGGTCTAGGTTCGGGGTCTTGTGGATCTTGTTACCGTAACAAGCCAGTTCCTTCGCGCCTAAATCGTCAGCCAAAATCAAAATGATATTGGGCGGACGACTCGCTGGAGACGGTGGCCCAGCCAATACCTCCCATGAACTCCATGACACTCCTAACAAACCGCAGAGTATTAGGATCGACTTCCAGTTTTTTACCATCTTTTTATCTTCTGTTGACGATTCAGTGAGGTGCCGTGGAGTGCGAATAGGCTGTCCGTGAACGGAATATGGGCGGTTGGTATCCAACGAGTCCTCACTCTCCCGATCCAGACGCAAACGAACGAAGCATCGAGCAAACATTTCCACTTTGCTCGATGCGGTAAAACGATTACCAGCAAAACCATTAACGGTAAATCGGAGAACGCTTCTCGCCAGCCGAGTTGATGTAAGCGATCAGGTCGCGAAGCTCTCCTGCATTCAGCGTATCGACCAATCCCACCGGCATTTGAGATACCTTGGATGGCTTCATTGCCTCGATTTCATTTTTCTTGATGACCAAAGGCTTCGCGTCCGGACTGATCGTGTAAACGTAAACCTCATCTCCAATCTCGACAGCTCTCCCCTCGATCGTCTTACCGTCCGCCGTGAGAACTTGATGAGAACCGTATTGATCCGAGATCGCCTTGCTCGGATCGATGATGGCCTCCATCAAATCGGTCGGAGAAAACTTCCTACCGGCGGTGGACAAATCGGGGCCAATGGCTCCACCCTCGCCACCGAGGCGGTGGCACTTGGAACACGAGGTAGCATGATAGAGATTTTTTCCTGCCTCAAAGTTTGGTTTGGACTCCTTGGACTCGAGGGCAGTCAATGCATCATTGACCGTCCACTTGCGACCAGGTCCCTGCGGTGGCGTGGCTTCAAACGGAGCAGCCAGCAACGAGGTACTAACCAATTTGTCGAGGACAACGAGCTCCGCGGGCGAGCAATGCGCCAACGCATCATCGCGGAACTGCATCAGGAATTTTCCATAGCTGTTCCCGCCTGGCTTCTTGGCTGCATCGATAAAGAACTGGAAGTATTTCTGACGCTGCTGCAACGTCCAACCCTCCTTCACGTTTCTGAGCATGAAAGCAAAATGGAC
The DNA here is from genome assembly GCA_040396935.1 of Pirellula sp. GTDB lineage: Bacteria > Planctomycetota > Planctomycetia > Pirellulales > Pirellulaceae > JBKCUI01. Next base: position 18,020 of record JBBAXA010000029.1, on the reverse strand, counting down.
CCCGCGGGATGGGGGCATATCCGAGAGCATCTTGCCCACAGTGCCGCCGTATCCTGCATGTCTACTCACGAGATATCCCCAATCCGGGATCGGCTCTGGACCTAATTGGTCCATCAATCGCAGAGTCTTTTCGATGACTGTCGGAGACCTTAAGAAAATGAGCAACTGCACGAGTTCCGCATTGGCAGGATAGGATTTTGCGGGGTATTGCGAATCGATAACATCGACCAGCTTTTGCCTTAGCTCTTCCGAGGGTTCACCCATACGGGTGAAAGCCACCTCCAGTACGCGTACCCAGAAGAGCAGCTCATTTTCCGGGAGCGTTCGCATATCGATCTGCATCAATCGATTGATGATACGCTCTAGATCCTTCGCCTGCCCTTGATGAGCGATCGCCAACATCGCGTTGAGAGCAGCCTTGTTCCCCTGAACGGCAAACGCTCGTTCCTTCCAATCCGAAATCGGTTGGCTCTCCAGGGCAACACGAGCCGCATAGCGAATGAAACGATCATCACTCCCCAGATGGGTGAACAAGAAATTGAGATCGGCGTTGGGCTTACCATGGCTCGCTTCCAATTGCCTGCGGAGTTCGCGATCTTTTGCACCCTCGGATCGCAGACGCGCAGGCTCCGTAGATTCCTTGCCGACATAAGTGACTCGATACAAGTCCGACTGGGTACCTCGACCACCCGCTGCGAAGTAGAAAGCACCATCGCTACCGACCACTGCATCCGTCACTTGCAACGGCGTGCCTGTTACAAAGTCCTCCTTCACTCCCTTGTAAGACGATCCGTCGTGTGTGAGATGCACTGCGTAAATGGTGCTATACGTCCAATCGAGGATGTAGAGAGCCTGTTGATACTTTTCGGGGAATTTCGCTCCTGTTCCAAAGACGACTCCCGTTGGTGAACCCGGTCCAATGTCGACGACCGGTGGCAGGGAATCCTCATAGTAGACCGGCCATTTCCCAGTCCCGCTTCGCCATCCGAATTCACTTCCACTCGTCGCATGACAAACCCGCGTGGGTCGATACCAGGGTGTTCCAAAATCCCATTCCATATCGGCGTCGTAGGTGAACAAGTCCCCATCTGAGTTGAAGGCGATATCGTATTGATTTCGGTAACCCATGCTGTAAACAGTCCATTCTTTCCCAGAGGGATCGACCTGACAGATCCATCCACCCGGGGCGAGAATACCAGCCGCATGACCATTAGCATCCCATCGTCTTGGCAGAAGATGGTCTTCATTCCAATTCATCGGAATCTTGCTGCCTGCAATTGCCTTGGGCAACTTCGTGTGGTTTCCAGAAGCGACAAACAGAGACTTTTTATCTGGACTCAGGATGACGGCATGCGGCCCATGTTCTCCTCCACCCTCGACATGCATACAAAACTCATCGGAGTCCACCTTGCCATCTCCATCGGTGTCCCGCAATCGATGGAGACCTGACTTGTCTCCACCATTGACGACTGCGTAGAGCGAATCGAAAGCCCAAAGCAACCCCTGAGCCCCGCTCAAGGCAACGGGAAGTTTTTCGACTCTCGTCGGTTGTTTGTCATTCCCGGGTGTAATCAAGAAGAGCCCCGCACCTGCCTGATCGGATGCGATCAATCTCCCACGGTCATCCTCGGTCAAAGATACCCAGGATCCCATCACGCGAGGCACATGAAAAATCCTCTCAATCTTGAATCCTTCTGGAACTTTAGCGATCGTCGCTATCTCTGGCGTGAACTCACCCTGTTGGCTCGAGCCAAAGGCCGCCGCCAACGTTTCTCGCGTATTGCTTTGGGACCATGGGAGCCCTGGTGCTCCGAGAACTCCGATCACCTTTGCATCTTCCCAATCGCTATCGTTGAATCGGGACGATTTCCAGTCTCCTCGGGCTTGTTTGCTCAACTTCCAAGTTCTGTCGGACGCAATCTCTAGCATCTGACCATCCTTCTTGATGAGAATCAAAAGTGCATAAACACCTGCCGGCCCACCCTCATTCCGGGCGGAGAAGGAAAGGATATTCTTTCCACTTCGAATCTGCTTCTGCACGTCCGCCAGTGCTACTTCGCCCCATTCCTTGGAAGTAAGCACTTTCCTCTCATTGAGAAATAGATCGCACTCATTGTCCGCGCTGGCCACGAGAAAAGCTTGTTTCACATCCCCCTCGACTTCAAAAGTCTTTCGACCAAAGATGGAGGGTGCCTCGCTATCTGAAGCCCATATCCATGAGGGAACCGTTTTGATACGAGTTCCGATCGGTTGGTTTTGACACTGAGCGTTTCGAGTGTCATCGAGTAAGACAGCGAATAAACTTAGAGATGCGATCGTGAAGGCACGAAGCGAGCTAAAGACGAGTTCCCTGGTCATGGCTTGATCGATGGAGTTGAGAGAGTGGGTTTGGAGAGGCCTATAGTCTAGTTTCCCAAGCGCCTCAGTGAAAGCAGACGAGCGGATCCGGTCCCGTCAAAAAAGAAACTCTGGGAAAAACACCCTCTCCGAATCCAAATCCCAACAGTCACAGCCATCCTCGGTTTTCGTTGAGGCTCCAGGAAACCACACGATCCCTAGCCTGTGTTCGATGATCGTTCCAAGGACATCAAATAGCAGCTTTTTGCCGGTCGATTTCGACAAAAGCCTCTACACATACCACTCGACAAAAGCCTTCGAGCGTCGATCGAGCGCATCGATATCCTCAACGCGAAATCGCATCCCATTGGCATCGATAATGTTCACCGACTTGTTAGAGATTCGGTGAACATCTTCCTCAGCCTTCAAGACAAAACTGGTACGGCCATGATTGGTTTCTACGATCCACTCACACGGCTCGGTTTTTCCCGACACGCTGATTACCCTCAGGATGACTGGGACGAATTCCCGATACGCCAATTCCTGCTTGAGCATGCTGGCGACCTCCTGTGTCACCTCGGAAATATCACCGATACATAACAGCTCTTCGAAATCCTCATTCAATATACAAATCCCATGCTCCGGCGCCGTTAAAGGGAACAAAGGAATGACATTGATATTGGAATAGGCTCTACCCTCGCGATCGACGAGTTGCAAATGCTCCCAAGGATCGAGACTCAAAGTGAATGTCCAATGGCCATGGGCATCAACTACGTTGGAGATATTTGCAAAAGAAAGAGAATGCGTGGACGATTGATTCATTTGTTAAAACCAAAATAGCAGTCCGCGAAGGTCGCCGTGGCGGACTGAGTACGAATACGAATAAGTAAGAGCACGAATAAACACTAGGGGGTCCTACCTTAAGGATGAACGGAAGCTAACCTCTCACCGGTCATCGGACGTATGCAAACCGCACTCGGTTTTTCCAGTCCCACTCCAGCGACCAGCTCGTTCGTCTTCACCGATCGATACCGCTCTCGTACAAGGCTTGCAACCGATGCTCGTAAACCCTTGGTCATGGAGTGGATTGTATGGGATTCCGAGCTCGAGAATCCTATCCCAGACATGTTTCTTCGTCCAATTGGCCAGGGGACTCACCTTGACCAAATGAAATTTTTTATCCCATCCGACGATGGGTGCGATCGCTCGGTCTGGACTTTGATCGCGTCGAATGGCGCTCGCCCATGCATGCTTTCCCAAGGCCGCTCGCTTGAGCACGGTGATTTTCCGATCCAAACAGCATTGGTTAGGATTCGATACGTAGAGTGGCCCTTTGTGGAGCTGTTCGTACTCCCTCACAGACAGTTCCGGCTTCAGCAAATCGACCTCGATACCGTACTTCTGCTTGACCGTCTCCCTGAGCTGCAGAGTTTCATCAAACTGATAACCGGTATCCAGATTGAAGACGTACGTTGCCGGAGACAACCGCGAGAGCATTTCCAGGATAACCATACCCTCAGGACCAAACGCGGTCGCCATCGTGAATTTCTCGCCAAACCGCTGCACGGCCCACTGGAGTATCTCCTCCGGACTGGAGGATTCCAGCTGTTTACTCATTTCGCGAAGCTCGTTCAACAGCTCCTCGGTAGGATACAAAGGGGGATCGGCTCCCTGAGAACCTACGAGCTCATTGCTCTGAGCATGATCGTCATCCGAGGTGTGGAGTATTCCTTGTCGACCTGTCAATGGAGAATTCGATCGCGGATGGGTAGAAGTAGGAAGGATAAACAACCAAAACCGATTCGAGTTGGAATATACCGAGAAGGTTCCAGCCCGGTCAAGGTTCGTCCAACCTTCGAAGACTGAAACGAAATTGTATACTTAGGGCGTAATCCTCAACTCACCATCCCCGAAGGACTCTGATTCGAAACGGATTCGCAATGATTCAGAAAGTACGAAATGTTCACTTAGCCATGGTCCAAATGGCATGCTCAAGCCATCAGTCTGAAAACATCGAGAAAGCGATTTCCAAGATCGAGGAAGCTGCCAAGCAAGGAGCAAACATTGTCTGCCTTCAGGAGTTGTTCAATGCCCCATACCCTTGCCAATCAGAAGATCACGCTCGATTCGATTGGGCGGAAAGCATCCCGGGACCTACCAGCGAAGCCATGAGTCACGCAGCGAAACGGTTAGGAGTTGTTGTGACCGGTTCGATTTTTGAACGACGAGCTCCAGGGCTCTACCACAACACGGCAGTGGTCTATGACACGGATGGTCATTTGACCGGATTTTATCGAAAAATGCATATTCCCGACGATCCGCTTTACTACGAAAAATTTTATTTTACCCCGGGAGATACTGGATTTACGATCGCCAACACACGCTACGGAAAAATAGGAGTCGGGGTGTGTTGGGATCAATGGTACCCGGAAGCAGCTCGTTTGTTTGCGCTGCGCGGCGCCGAGATCCTTCTTTACCCCACCGCGATCGGATGGCTGGATGTCGACAAAGCGGCTTACGGCAAAAGTCAACACGAAGCCTGGGAGACGATGATGAGATCGCATGCCATCGCCAACGGCGTTTTCGTAGGAGCCGCAAATCGTGTTGGGCAAGAAGATGCACTTGAGTTTTGGGGGGCTTCATTTGTCTTTGACCCCGCAGGCAATCTCATGCAACGGGCTAGCCATGACCGCGAGGAGACTATCCTCGTCGAGTGCAATCTCCATCAGATCGATACCCAGCGGACCCATTGGCCTTTTCTAAGAGATCGGCGCATCGACGCTTATTCGGACCTGACAAAGCGATGGGTTGGTGAATGATGGAACACAATAATATCACGGGTTCGGCGAGCGAAGCTGGATATCGATGGTGTGCGGAATGGGAGCCTCACGAAGCCACATGGATCTCTTGGCCGCACAATACAATGACATGGCCTGGACTCTTTCCTGCGATACCCCGAGTTACGGAACGGATGATCCGCATCCTATCCGAGGTTGAACGGGTTCATGTTCTGGGTGGCCCCGATGCAAGCTACCAGCAAGCCACGCAGCAACTAGGCGACGTCTCTAATGTAGAGATTCATCCGATTCCCACCAACGATTGCTGGATTCGGGATTACGGACCAACCTTCCTCGTTTCCTCCGACGGAATGCGACTCGGTGCAGTCCTCTGGAAGTTCAACGCGTGGGGAGGAAAGTATTTGCCCTATGATTTCGATGCTGCTGCGAACAACAACATTTGTGATGTTCTCGAAAAGTGCAAGGGACCCGGTTCTATCCAACGCTTCTCCTCTCCGTTAATCGCAGAGGGAGGTGGGCTGGAAACCGATGGTGACGGAACACTTCTAACTACGAGCAGTTGCCTCCTCTCGTACACCCGCAATCCCAACTGGAGCCGTGCTCTGGTTGAATCGGAATTGAAGAGAATGCTCTCCATCGAGAAGGTTCTTTGGATCGATGGGGGAGAATTGGCCGGTGACGACACCGATAGCCATATTGACCAATTGGTTCGATTTATTAAACCGGGAACCGTGGTCGCAGCAGTCTCTTACAATCTGGACGATAGCAATGCGGTAAAGTTAGCAGCGCAGTACCAACGACTAAAGGAGGTTACCGACGCGCGCGGGCGCGCCTTGGAAATCATCCCACTGGTCACCCCCCCTCCACGTTACATTCAAGGCAAACGGGTCCCAGAGAGCTATTGCAACTTTTACATTGCGAACGAATTGGTCCTCGTACCGACCTTTGGTTTTCGTGAGACAGATGACGCGGCACTGAAGACTCTAGGGGAGCTTTTCCCAAAACGTCGCATCGTAGGACTCGATGCCTCGGAGTTCATCTGGGGCTTGGGGGCATTTCACTGCGCGACGCAACAGCAGCCGCGTTCAGGTCCAGCAACGTCGAGCTAACCTATGTTCCTGCGATTCACAAGATGGAAAAAGTCATGATAGGGCAATAGCCCCACCGACTTCTCAAACGCAGTGGAGTCGGAGCATCTGTCTGATTACCACGCTCGTCCCGAAATTCAACGCATGCAATTACGATGAAAGCTCTTCAGATTTTCGAAAACGAAACCGTCAGACTTCGAGCAGGCTTTTCACCTGTTCGACGATATACTCGGCTGTGATCTTGAAGTGATCGTAAAGCTGATTGAACGGAGCCGACGCACCGAACGTACTCATGCCGACAAATTTACCTTCTGCCCCGATGTACTTATCCCACCCTTGTCGTATGCCGGCTTCGCAGGCGACCCGGCAGGTTATTTCCCTAGGTAGAACGCTCGATCGGTAGGCGGCATCCTGATCGTCAAACAGTTCCATACAGGGGACACTGATCACTCGAGTGGCTATTCCCATCGATGCCAAAAGCTCCTGAGCCTTCAAACAGATGGGGATCTCCGAGCCGGTACCCAAAATCAACGCTTTCGGTTGACCGGCACAGTCGCTCAAGACATAGGCCCCTTTTTCACAACCTGCCGCGTCCTTGTATTTGGTGCGATCGAGCGTAGGGACATTCTGCCTTGATAGAACCATGGCCGTCGGATGCTTGTCCAAATGCATGGCAGCTTTGTAGCAATGGAGCACTTCATTCGCATCACCAGGGCGAAACACATACAAACCGGGAATAGCTCGGCAGGCCGCCAAGTGCTCGACGGGCTGATGCGTTGGACCATCTTCACCGAGTCCAATCGAATCATGCGTTAATACGTAGAGCACTGGCTGGTGCATGATGCTACTGAGTCTCATCGATGGACGCATGTAATCCGTGAAGACAAAAAAGGTTGCACCGTAAGCTCTCAGCCCGGATAAACTCATACCATTTAGAACCGAAGCCATTCCGTGTTCGCGGATACCAAAATGCATGTTCCGACCAGCAAAATTTTTGCTCCCAAAATCTCCCTGGCCATCGAGTAACGTCATCGTCGATGGGGCGAGATCCGCAGATCCACCGATCAAACTAGGCATGTGTGGCGCCAACATATTAAGCACCTTTCCACTGCTCACCCGCGTTGCCAACCCCTTCGGATCGGCTGCGAACGGCTTGAGCCCGGCATCCCAGCCTTTGGGTAGTTTCCGATCGATCATCGATTGGATCTCGGCGGCCTCGGAGGGAAACTGCGATGCATACTCCTTAAATAGAGAGAACCAACTCTTCGATGCTTTTGCACCGTTGGCCCCGATCGTGTCATCAAATACCTTTCGTGCGACATCCGGAACGTAGAATTTTTGGTCATCAGGCCATCCGTATGCTTTCTTGGTGAGCTTGATCTCATCATCCCCTAGCGGAGCCCCGTGCGCGCCATGCGTATTCGCCTTATTCGGTGAGCCGTAACCAATGATGGATTTCACGATGATCAACGTCGGCTTGTCCTTGGTCGCTTTGAACGAGTCGAACGCCTTTTTCAATGCACCTAAGTCATTGGCATCCGACACCTCGACGGTATGCCACCCGAGTCCCTGAAAGCGTTTGCCAACGCTTTCGCTAAATGCCAAATCCGTATGTCCCTCAATCGTGATACCGTTGTCGTCGTAAATCCAACACAGGTTGGATAATCCGAGATGCCCCGCGATGGATGCAGCCTCGGCCGCCACTCCCTCCATCAAATCCCCGTCACTGCAAAGCGCGTAAACATCGTAATCGAACAGATCAAATCCGGGTCGATTGTACTTGGCCCCTAAATGCTTCCCGGCAATGGCCATACCTACTGCGTTTCCAACCCCCTGCCCCAGGGGCCCGGTCGTTGTCTCTATCCCCGATGCGTATCCGTACTCTGGGTGCCCCGCGCAGGGACTGTGGAGTTGGCGAAATTTCTTGATGCTTTCCAGAGAAATAGCTTCCTCACCCGTCACTTTTCCATGCGTATCAACATTCTTGACACCTGCCAAATGGATCATGGAATAAAGGAGCATGGAAGCGTGACCGCAACTCAGGACAAAACGGTCGCGATTGGGCCACAGCGGCTGGGCTGGGTCGTATCGCATCGCATCGGTCCAAATCTGATAAGCAACTGGAGCCAACGCCATCGGCGTACCAGGATGGCCACTATTGGCGGCTTGTACCCCATCCATGCTCAAGGTTCGAATGGTGTCGATCGCGATTTGAGCTGGACTATGCAAGGGTGCGTTCATGTTTTGAAAATTAGGATAGTTGATAGAGCAAAACCACCAGTGGCATAAGAAACTAGGGTGGAGAATACCGCGGTTTCAAGCGTTTCGCAATAAGGAGGATCGAGCATCTACATCCTGGGGGCGGAGCTTGCCCTGAAACGCAAAGAAAACGTGTCAAGAGAATGAGAGACAATCCGCTTCGGATGGATTCGGTGTCGTCATTGGTTGGCTTCTTCGCTGAGGTCGGCGGGAAGCACGATGATCATGATAATGGGTCTTCGCGAGGACCATCCGGTGGGTTCCTGACAGCTGCCTAGATCGATCCTGTCCGGAACCAGCACGGGCTCCTTTCGTGGCGGCTACTGTCGACTACCTGCCAATCGACGCAAAGATGCTGCCCAACGCCTTGAGGAGGTCACTCTCTCAATTGCAGTTGAACGGACGCCCAACACATGGCTCTCGAATGGGGCATAATGGGAAACACCAACGTTGTCATCCGTTCTTGCTGAGGTTGTTATGAGCGTGCGAGGCTTGCTTTTCGGAATCTTCCCTGTGCTCGTCCTGTTCGGGGCTCGAGTCCTGCAAGCAGAGGATTCGACAATCATTCAAGTGGATGCTAACGGAAGAACTCAATGTGCGATCGTTCTCGGATCTCCCCTGATTCACACGTCTCAAATCGCAGGTACCGATCCTTCGCAAATTCTCGATGAGATCGAGAGGATTGTCGTCGGTTGTCGTGGCGACAAATCCACGATCGCGCGACTTCACGTGATCGGTGTGAACCATGAGTCGATTGAGTCGCTAAAGTCAGAACTGCGGAAACGTTTTCCTAAGCGGTCTCCCACGATCACTTGTGTGATCGGCAATCTCAGTCAGCCAGGCGCGACGATTGCAGTCGACGCGGTCGCATCGGTAGGTTCCCAACACAGCCTGACATCGAGCCGCGCAGCGAAGCGTGTGGAACGAAACCCTGCCGCTTCGGTACTGCTTCCAGGTCCTCGCGTTTATATCTCAGGACAAGCGGAGAAGGGGGATTCTGCTATCGATGCGGCTCGCAAAACGATGGAGGGTCTCGTTCGAACCCTCGACTGGTTGGGTGGCTCGCTCGATGATGTCGTTCAAATCAAATCGTTTCTCCAGCCCGTCCAATCCGCAAAGGAAATCGAGTCCGAACTAACCAAGTTCTTCGGTTCGAAGCCACCGCCACCGATGGTCTTTGTTGAGTGGTCATCCGATTCCCCAATCGAGATCGAGTTGATCGCAGCAGCTCATGGCTCGATTCGTGTGGACTCGCCACGCATTGAATTCCTGACGCCCCCTTGGATGAAGCCCTCTCCTGTTTACACCAAGGTCGTTAGGATCCGTTCGCCTGAGACGATTTTCTACAATGGCTTATTTGCCCAGGAGATGGGAAACGGTGCAGCCGAGGTCTCTGAAGTTTTTGAGCAGTTGAATCAATTTGCAAAAACGGCTGGTGGCGATCTGCAGCATCTCGCGAAGGCAACCTACTACGTATCAGGAGCCGATAGTAGCGCGCAGCTCAATGCGTTGCGACCCAAGTACTACGACCCGACTCGTGCTCCGGCTGCATCCAAGGCGATGGTAGCCGGTGTAGGGGAACGATCTCGCACCCTGACGATGGATATGATCGGCATCTTTGCAGACCAGCCTTGGAGAGCCGGACTAGCGGATTCCATCATCACACCAACGAGCCCCATCTGGATGGCGGGTTTTGCTGCGAGAACCCGTCCTAGCGAGGGAGTACTCAATGAATTGCATGCCAAAGCTGTCGCTATTTCGGATAGTCATGGTGCCGCATGCGTCTTGATTACAACGGATTTGATCGCCTTCCCTCGCTCACTCAGGGACGAAGTCGCTCAATCCTTACAGGAACGGTTTGGGATCCCTTCAAGCCATGTGATGCTCAATTGCTCGCATACGCACGGCGGGCCTGTCGTCGTCGATGATTTCGAAAAGAGCATCCTTTACGCGCTCGCGCCGGACCAGGATTTGGTCGTTCAACAGTATTACACGCAGCTACGGGAGAATCTAAAGGATGTCGCAGCGAGAGCAATCGAAAACCTGAGTCCATGCAAACTCGGATTCAGTGAAGCACGGTGTGGGTTTGCGATGAATCGACGCCTACCATCCCCCGGTGGTTATCGAAACAGCCCGAACCCATCCGGCCCGGTCGATCATTCCGTTCCAGTCCTGCGATTGGACAATCCGAATGGCTCACTCCGAGGAGTCCTTTTCGGCTACGCCTGTCACAACACCTCGATGGTGAGTGATAACTATTTGATCACCAGCGATTATGCGGGATTTGCCCAGGAGGCTTTCGAGACCGCTCATCCTGGCTGCAAGGCGCTTTTCATGATGGGATGTGGTGGCGACCAAAACGCCTACCCTCGCGGAAGCGTCGAGGTCACCCGAATTCATGGCAAGACATTGGCGACATCAATCGATGCTGCTCTGCTTCCCACAGCGGAACCCATTGCTGGAAAACTGCAGGTCGCGCTGAAGGATGTGGATCTACCCTTCCGCACGCTATCGAAAGAGAAACTGCTGCTGGACCGTGAATCAACCGATCCCTACGCGGCCCGTCGCTCCCAGCATCTCCTCCGCGAGTTAGAGACGAAAGGCAAACTTCGCGAATCCTACCCATTTCCTGTCCAGGTTATCCGCTTGGGTGATTCCCTCACCCTCGTGGCATTGGGTGGCGAAACGGTCGTCGATTATTCCCTGCGAATTAAAAAAGAATTGGGTGCCAAGGTCTGGGTCGCTGGCTACTCCAACGATGTTTTCGCCTACATCCCATCCAGACGCGTTCTGGAGGAAGGTGGATACGAGGGCGGGGAAGCGATGAAGTATTCGCTACATCCAGGGACCTTCACCGAGGAGATAGAGGAGCGGATCATGGCTACCGTGCGAGAACTTCTGAAGTCTACGCCGAACCAGCCTTGACTCTCACGCTCTCAGGAACCAGGTTGACGCACACCGATCGAGAGATCGCTAGAGACTCTGAGGCATCCTCCTGTCCCGAGCCCGTCGAGCAGCAGCCGCCGTTAGCTATTCCAACGGAATCATTTCCTCATCGGAACTGCTGAAAGCCGTCCCTGAGGTCAATCGTTGCGCTTCAAAATCGGATCCACGGGAGAGGACTCAAGAAGTTTGATACGAAAATGACGCAACGAACTTCCCTGCTGCTTGGTTAGCCAACGCTCGAACGCCATAATGGCTCGCCCCGGGATGCCAGCCTGGGAACTCACGCTGTTTCGTGTTTTTGATTGCTTGCGTACTTCATCCGATTTTGCAGAGAACACTATGTCGCATCCGAAGGTCCGATCTTTCTCCTCGGGCATAGCTCTGGTCTTTGCATGGGTTGTGCTTATGGACTGTCCTCTGCTGGTCGCAGTCGAAGAAAGACCCAACCTGATTCTGATTGTTGCTGACGATCTCGGGTATGGTGATTTGTCATGCTATGGAAATCCGAGGATCAAGACTCCGAATTTGGACCGTTTGGCCTCCGAGGGAGCCAAACTCACCAGCTTCTATGTTGCCCAATCTGTGTGCACAGCATCGCGAACAGCTCTGTTTACGGGATGCTATCCCAACAGGGTAAGCATGAGCGGGGCCCTCAATCACACGAGTCAAACGGGTGTGCATCTCGACGAGCCGATGCTATGCAAAAAAATAGCAGATCGCGGATACCAAACGGCGATCTTCGGAAAATGGCATCTAGGTCATCAGCCACCCTTTCTCCCTACAGTTCGAGGATTTCATCGATGGTCGGGAATTCCGTATTCGAATGATAACGGCCCACTGCATCCTGTCACCCAAGGGATTCCCCCGCTGCCATGGTACGAAAACGACAAAATCACAGAATTGGATCCCGATCAATCACGGTTTACATCGAGACTGACGGCAGCGTCGATCCGGTTTATCGAGGAAAACAGAGCGAGTCCGTTTTTCCTCTATCTACCTCACATCATGCCGCACGTTCCCATCTTTGCATCGGAAGAGTGGGCAGGTAAAAGCCGAGGTGGACCGTATGGGGATGTGGTGGAAGAGCTCGATGCCGCGGTTGGTCAAATTCTAAAAAAGCTAGAGGAATTACAGCTCGAACAGAAAACGCTCGTTGTATTCACCTCGGACAATGGTCCGTTTCTTTCTTACGGGAACCACGCAGGTAGCGCCGGCGCATTGCGGGGAGGGAAATTGACGACCTTCGAGGGTGGGGTCCGCGTTCCATTCATCGCTCGTTGGAAAGGCCGCATACCCGCCGGATACGTAACCGATAGTCTAATGTCCATGATGGACCTTACCGTGTCGCTTGCCAAATGGGCTGGGTGTCGTGAAACCGAGAGATTTGAAGATGGTCTCGATCTCAGACCTCTCCTAGAGGCGAAATCGAGTTCTGGACGCGATCGATTTTGGTACTACTCAGGAGATGAACTCCATGCAGTACGAGTTGGCGAATGGAAACTCCATGTTCCGCATCCCTATCTGGAAGTCATGGCGGAACCCGGGAAGAACGGAAAGCCATCGGGGTTTGGCAGTCTGCAACCACAATCGATTGAGCTCTCGGGAATTCGTGGAATCGCCAGCCGTCACGGCTATCGAATCGAGCAGCTCGGAACCAAGCTATACAATCTCAAGCTGGATCCAAACGAAACCCAAGATGTTTCTCGAGAGCATCCAGCAGTAGTGAGCAAACTAGTATCGGAGGTTTCAGCTGCCCGCACGGAACTAGGGGACAGCCTAACGCACGTTATTGGACGAGCCAATCGGCCAGCTGGCGTTTACAAAGCCCAGGTAGAACGTCCCTGAGCAACGCGAAGCGAAGTTTATTGACGCAGTGTGGCACATCTCTGAGCACGGCTATGCTACGTTTATTGACGCAGTGTGGCACGCCCTGAGCAACGCGCCGCGAAGTTTATTGACGCAGTGTGGAACGCCCCTGAGTACGGCTATGCTACGTTTATTGACGCAGTGTGGCACGCCCTGAGCAACGCGAAGGGCGTGGG
>JBBAXA010000029.1:0-4450 GCA_040396935.1 Pirellula sp. | reverse complement strand
ATGCTACGTTTATTGACGCAGTGTGGCACGCCCTGAGCAACGCGAAGGGCGTGGGTCGAAATCGACCAGGACACCGGACTGCTCCCGAACTACCGCTACTAGTGTTAATGGACATTGCAAAGTAATCATGCACGCGAGCCGTTCGATTGCGAGCGCCGTCCGCCACGGCGGACTGAGTAAGAGCACGACAGGATCTGATATAAGCTGGACCAGAACACTTGAATGATGGTTACCAGCAGCCCAGGCAGATCCATCGCGTGTGTCCACCACCGATAGCGAAAATCCTTTGAGTTGACTTCGCTAGTTCATTGGATCTGAAGTGGCGTTGGTTTGGCAGATCGCATGATCGTACACTGCATGGGTGCGGAATGCAGGTGCGAGACCAGGCCTGGCGCAATCCGAAATGCCAGCAAAAGCCGTGCGGTTGGGGCAATCCGCTCTTCCCAAGTAAAGATTGACGATTGCGAAGACTAAGAGTTCAACGTTCGATCGACCGATTTCGATAACTCCAGTGTTGAGCAAAGGCTGGTCCAAATGCAAACCTTACAGGATGTAATTGGATCCAATCCGGTCATTCGGGGTTGTTTCGGAGATGTCGAAGCAACTCTTGCGGAGGGTCGTTCCTAGCTCAACAAAGGATCATTCCCAAAAGCCATGATGGATCGTTTTTGGGCCCACCCCCCTTAATAAATAACATTCTTCTTAGTCGTTGACTCGACGTGGCCACGGATGGCTGACTCAGCCTCCGCGCTGAGTCAGCTTTCGTAAGGCACCCGATCCCGCGACGTTTCGAGGTTTCTACAATGCGTTATCACTCCATTCGTAATGTCATCCGCAGCGTTATTGCTGCTAGCCTCGTTACAACCGGTGGAGCGACCGGGATGGCGAGTCCGGGCTTGCAGTCGATCTCATTGAACCACGCATGCTTCATCAATGACTTCGAGCCGCAAATCAATCCAAATCCCTGTTACCCTCGCTGGGATTGCCAGTTGGATTCTTGGCTAGCGAGCGTCGATGATTCGCTCTTTGAATGTGAACTAATTGCCGAGAGATATGAACATCGAACGAAGATCTCACAATTCCTAAACCATAATCTCCCGAAGCTGACGAGAAACAGTCTCTTCCGGGAATTTGAAAAAGGCTTTGGATGGATTCAGACCATATCGATCTCTCCACGAGCTTGGTTGGAAGTCTCCCAGCAATCGATTTTAGATTTATCCGCGCTGGTTGGTAGGTACTCCCAAACGGAATACGCCTCGCAAACACGAGCGAATCTTTTTGTTTTCATCTTCGACTATCCGGAATCAGCTCAATCCGATTCCCAAGAGTTGAGCAATGAGAAACTCGTAGAGACACTCGCTCCAGAGGAAGCCATTGTGATGGCTGGTTCGGCACATGATGAAGCGATCGCATCTATTGCCGAGGGGACAGGAACGCATTTGGTTGCCCTCCAAGCGGCACCGTTATTAAGCTCGGTTCATGAATCCTGTTTTGCCGATTGCCAACTTGTAGCGGTGACGCGGTCTGCTGGTAGTGACGACGCTTCAGCTTATCGAGATGAACAAACAGCTGAAATAGAGCCTAATGCTGATGGAGAGGCGTCCATTGCGAATGATCCGGCGACACTTGCTGATGAATTCGTATACGGAGCGAGTGATATCGACTCTGAGACTCCTGAGGCAGCACCCGTTGCAGACAACCTTTTGTCGGTTGCAGAGGATGCGGCCCCAGTGGTGGACGATTTGGCTTTGGTAGCGGAGGATGCGGCCCCGGTGGCGGACGATGCAGCGTCTATTGCCGCCGAAGTAGCCTCTCCAGCTCATGACCTCACGATTTCACAGGATGTAGAGTCGTCAGACCGACCACCGACACTCGCAAACGTGGACTGTGCAGATCCATGCGGTATGGGACACTGCTTGATTCAGACCCAAGACGAATTAGTCCATACGTCGGAGCAACTCGACCGTCCTGAGGATTCGAGGAACAGAATGGATTATTGGATCGAGTATCCCTGGAATATGAGATCCTGGCACTTCCGCACCCATCCCGTTCCCTCAGGAATCCCATTCCTTCCATCGCTTTCGAAGAAAATGATTCCCGATCACGATTCGATTTTGGGTCTTCGCAAGTCGAACATCATTACTGAAATACCCTTGGATCCAGATCTGGAAATGACTTTCCGATCGGGCGAGAGGATTTCGGTGGAACCGGAAATACAACACAATTCATGGGAATCCATTGAACAGATTAGTGAAGAGACCATGGCGATCGTGAAACCCTGGCTCACCAATACACTTTCGATCGTTAGAAAAAACATAGATGTTCACCTAACCCCCTGGTCGACTCTCATGGGGTTCACGACCAGACAATCGACGCTGATGACGGCGCAATCGCTGAAATCACTCGGAAACTTTTTACTGGAATCCGCAAACCGTCTTGAGGCTGGTGACATCCAGGCAGCAGTTGCGGGACGGACGGTCCCCAATCGCTAAACCGAAGATGGCTAGGACCGGAAAAGAGCGTTGAACTTTCGCGGTCGGACAGGAGTCGATCGCGAACTCTACGCTGCTTTCAGATAGCGGGCAGTAGAACAGTGCATCAAACCTTTTTCGAGGGTGTAGACATCGTCTGCTAGAGCGATGAGAGCTTCTCGATGCGTGATGATAATGATAGTCAACTGCCCCTTCATCGATTGCAGTGTTTCTCGAATCTGGATTTCACTTGCCATGTCAATCTGGCTTGTCGATTCATCGAGAATCAAGATCTCTGGTTTGCGCAGAATAGCACGCGCCAAGGCGATGCGCTGACGTTGTCCCCCACTGAGCCTTTGCCCACCTTGCCCCACAATGGTTTCGTAACCTGCATGGAGCGAATGACAAATGAACTCATGAGCATGGGCTAGTTTTGCGGCCTCGATAACTTCATCGCGCGTCGCATGAGGCGAACCGTATTGGATATTTTCGACGACAGAACGATTGAAAAGATCCGTCTGTTGGCTGACGAGTGCGATTCGACTTCGGAGGTCATGAAGGGACAAATCCCGCAGGTCGACACCTCCCAGCGAAATACATCCGTCGATCGGATCGTAGTAACGACATAGCAATTGAATGAGCGTCGACTTACCACTACCGTTTTGTCCCAATAGAGCGATCGTCTTGCCGAACGGGACGCTCAAATCGACATTGCACAGCACCGGATGCTTTTCCGTATAGTGAAACGACAACCGCTCGATTCTCAATTCGTGGTTGGAACCGACGAGTTGAACAGGTGCGACCGAGTCTCGCACAGCAGGCTGGGAGTCCAAAACGCCGTAGAGCATATCGGCGGCGATCGCGCCATTGAAAATGGTTACCGTGACACCCGACAATTTACGCAGGGGATCGCTCGCACCGATGAGCAGCCCAAAGAAAATCAACAACTCGGATATTTTGAGCGGCGTTTCTCGTATCTGAAAGAAGAAGATATGCGTCTCTCGGTTTACAACCAGGTAGGCACCCGCACAAACGGTAATGGCAACCATACCGATCCCGACAAGCTCCATAAACGGCTTGCTCAGTCCGGTGAAGAAAGTCATACGCATCGCTAGCTTTTGCATGTCCTGAGTGCATTCGCTGAACCGCGATTTCTCCTCTTGCTCCATCGTAAATGCCTGGACTGTAAAGATGTTTCCCAGCGCCTCCAAAAGGACCTCATGGAAACCTGCGTTTCTGCCGAGAATCGACGTTGCTACGCTTCGAATTTTCCTATTGAAATAGACAACGATTGCAACGAGCAGAGGCGCGAGAACAACCGACAGGAAAAGAAGACGCCACGAGATGAAACAGGCGAGAGCCAGACAGGAAATCACACGTAACGGTTCTCGAATAGCAACTCCAAAAAGTGCGATGAGACCGTTTGAGAGGCCATCGGTTGCGGTAGTAATCGACGCCAGAAGCCCGCTCGTGCCGAAATTCTGATACTGGGCTTTGTCCATGCGCAGCGCCTTATCGAAAACACGCCTTCGGAGATCTCTGACGATGGAGGTCGAGGCAAATGCTAGCAACATGTCGCTCGTCAGCATAAGGAAGTGCTTTACGAGGGTGCTGAGAACCAGCACACCCATGATGAGGCAGATCGTCAGGAACGGATCTTTTGGGAAAATGGTTTCAGCCCAACGGAGTTTCCATTGGGTCCATGCAGCGGCCTCCTGGAGTGCGTGAATGTTCTCTTGGAGGATCGTTTTTTCGCTGGAGTCGACGGCTAATTGCTGGGATTGCTGTTCTAACGACTGTAGCTCGGTCTGTTGGGATTCAGCTTGTTTTACGAGCCATTCCTGAATGGATTCGTTTTTGAGTGTGATTTCGATGACGGGGTAGAGAGCGGTGATATTTCCTCCCCACAGCAGAGCGATTCCTAGCGAGCAAACCGTTGCCAGCACGACAGCTGGTGCGAGGTGAAGCGATTGCCTGAT
>JBBAXA010000028.1:62505-68626 GCA_040396935.1 Pirellula sp. | reverse complement strand
ATCCCAGGAAACACGACGATTGTCATGGAGCATTTCTTCGTCGAGGGTAGTCCGAGTCTCGGTTGGTTTTCACACGATTAAGGCTCCATCTCATGTGGAGCATTGTCACTGGCATGAAATCACATTACCGTAGAAGGCATGGACTGAGGGAAAATCAGACCCGACAGTTAATATTTCACATCGATCCATATGCTCCCCCATCTCACAACAAAAGTCTCATGCCTGAAACAGTGTTTTTGCTTCGTTCGATAGGTCCTTGGTATGATTGATCAAAAATCGAGCTCCTCATGAAACCCATCCTTTACACCCTGTTGATCTTTTTTGCTGCCATGCCAGTGCCAGCGAGGGGTGATGATACGGAACGACTGTTCGTGCGTCGAATCCTTCCGCTGCTGCATGAGAAGTGTCTCGCCTGTCACGGCAACGATGCAGCCAAGATCAACGGCGATTTCGATATGCGGACACTCACATCGACGCTGAAGGGTGGCGAAAGCGAGACTCCTGGATTGATCCCTGGCAATCCTGAAAAGAGCCCTATGTATCTCGCAATCACACGGATGCATACAGAATGGTCTCCGATGCCACCCAAGGAAGCGGACAAGCTGAATCAAGAGCAGGTCGGTTGGGTCAAAAACTGGATCGCTGGCGGGGCACCGTGGCCCGACGCAGATCGTATTCAATCGATAGCAAAAGCAAATGAAGCACAATGGTCCGAGGAAGATGGCGTGATGATGCGCACATCCGGTGGCCTCTCTCCTGAGTGGACCAGTCGAAAATACAAAGCCGATGGACTTTGGGCCTATCAAAGGGTCAACAAACCCAAACGACCCGAGAATCCATCCAACCCGATCGACCACTGGATCGCATTGAGAAATCCAGAGGGACTCTTGGCTGCACCCACTGCGGATCGAGTGACCCTGATACGCCGTGCGACCTTTGATTTGACAGGCTTGCCCCCCAAACCAGACGAAGTAGATGCTTTCCTGGACGACGGGCGATCCGATGCAGAGGCATTTTCTTCTGTCGTCGAGCGGCTACTGGATTCGCCCCACTATGGCGAACGGATGGCGCAACATTGGTTAGATGTAACTCGCTACGCTGATTCCTCTGGCTTTGCGAACGACTACGAACGTGGCAACGCTTGGCGCTATCGCGATTACGTTATCCGGGCCTTTAATAGCGACAAACCGTATGATCAATTCGTCAAGGAACAGATCGCTGGTGACGAAATCGATCCAGATAACCCGGAGATGTTGATGGCAACCGGGTTCCTGCGAATGGGGCCTTGGGAGTTGACCGGTATGGAGGTTGAAAAGATCGCGAGGCAACGATACCTCGACGATGTTGTCAACAGCGTCGGGGAAACATTTCTAGCCCACTCCTTGCAATGCGCTCGCTGTCATGATCATAAGTTCGATCCCATCCCGACGAAGGACTATTATTCCCTGCAGGCCATCTTCGCGACGACCCAACTCGCGGAACGCGCCGCTCCCTTCTTACCCGTTGAGAATACGACAGGATTCGAGGAACGTGCCTATCTCGAGAAGACTCGCGTTGAGCACGAAACCACTCTATCCGGTCTCGATGCCGTGCTCCTCCGCAATGCACAGCAATGGTTTCAGGAACATAATCAAGATCCATCGCGATGGAATGCGGCTGTGGAAAGTTCGCGTCAGACGTCGAAAGATAGTCGCTCGAAAAGCAAGCGATTTGGCCAGTACGATGATTTTTTTGACGCTGCTCGCAAATCGCTGCTGAACGCCAATATTCCCGAGAATGAGTTTCCGCCAAAATACGTTGGCTTCTCCCCCGAGCAATTCGGTCTCGAACGTGTAGCTCGCAAAGGTCTCGAGCGTCTTCGGTGGGAACTCGACCGCTACGAGCCGTTTGCTATCGCCGTATACAGTGGCCGAACGCGGCAATATAAAACCGTCTTCGCCCCACTTCGCGTGCCTACGGATCGAATGACGACAGGCGAATTGGAGGAGACATGTGTACTCCCCGGTGGTGACCCGTTCGGCGCAGGGGAAAAGGTCAATCCGGGTATTCTCAGCGTTCTGGATGCCGTTCAAAAAACGCCAATCCCGGACTCCATCGAGGGACGCCGCAAAGCATTCGCGGATTGGGTCGCTAGCGCAGAGAACCCACTCACAACGCGCTCGATTGTGAACCGAATCTGGCTCTGGCATTTCCATCAACCCATCGCCGGCAACCCGAATAATTTTGGCAGTACCGGTAAAAAACCCACACACCCCGAGTTACTTGATTGGCTCGCTGCGACGTTTGTCGAAACGGGTTGGAGTTTCAAAGCGATGCATCGCATCATCATGAACTCCGAAACCTATCGACGCAGCAACGAGCACCCCGACCGGAAAACGCTCGCCGAAAAAGATCCCACAGGTAGTAGCTATGCAGTTTTCCAACCACGCCGTCTCAGCGCAGAGGAATTACGAGATGCCATGCTCGCCGCTACCGGGGAACTCAATCCGATACTCGGGGGGATTCCCAATCGACCTGAGATCAATCTCGAAGCTGCCTTGCAACCACGCCAAGTCATGGGTACTTTCGCCGCCGCTTGGACACCGAATCCCTTACCCCATCAGCGTCATCGCCGTTCGATATATTCCCTTCGGATTCGCGGCTTGCCCGACCCAGCACACGAAGTCTTCAATGCCCCAGCGCCGGATTTTTCTTGCGAGCGGCGCGAAACATCGACCATCACACCACAAGTCTTCAACCTGTTCAATGGGGAAAACACCCACGCCCGCGCACTGGCTCTCGCCCATCGTGCAGTGACCGAAACACAAAGCGATGAAGCAGCCATCACCAAGCTATTCCTATGGACGTATTCTCGTCCACCTACTACCGAAGAAAAACAAAATTGCCTCGCGCATTGGCGAGACATCGAACAAATGCTCGGCGACGAAAAGCCACCGGCTCTAATACGACCTCTCGAAGTCCGGCGCGATGCCGTCGAAGAGAACACAGGCGAAAAATTCTCCTTCAAGGAAAAACTTCAAACGTACGCTGATTTTGTCCCCGATCTTCAACCCGCCGACGTTTTGGTACACACACGCGCGCTGGCAGATGTCTGCCTCGCGATTCTCAATTCCAATGAGTTTGCGTATGTGTATTAAGTACTGTTTTCTCACTCTATCGGTGGCCTTGCTCGCTCCATCGCTCGTCGCTGCAGGACCCAATGTTATCTTGATCAACTGCGATGATCTCGGGTTCGGCGATATCGGGTGCAACGGCGCATCAGACATTCGCACACCCAACCTCGACCGGATGGCGGCCGAAGGGATGCGAATGACAGACTTCTCGGTGACGTCGGCACTTTGCACTCCATCGAGAGCATCGTTGATGACGGGTAAATACCCCGGTCGTGTCGGATTGGCCTCAGGTGTTTTGCGCCCCGATGCGAAAAACGGTCTCGCCAGCATTGAGATCACCGTGGCGGAATTGCTGAAAACCTCGGGCTATACGACCGGATGTATCGGCAAGTGGCACCTCGGATTTGTCTCAGGGATGCGACCTAGGGACCAGGGCTTCGACAGCTACTTTGGCGTATTGCACAATCTCGATCACTGGGAGACGGACTTCTTTGTTAACGACGGAGGGACTCCGGTATTACGCGACGATACCGTCGTAAAACGACCTGCCGTCCCCGCCGAGATGACCGAGCTGTACACGCGGGAGTCTCTGCAATTCATCGAGGCAAATCGCAATCGTACGTTCTTCCTCTATCTTTCGCATGCGATGCCCCACCTCCCCTTCGATGCTTCACCAAAGTTCAAAGGGAAATCCAAGCGAGGACTTTATGGCGACTCAGTCGAGGAACTTGACGATAGCACGGGCCAAATCCTTGAAAAGATTCGTGCTTTAGGACTCGCTGAAAAGACGCTGGTAATCTTCACCAGCGACAATGGTCCGGAGCGAAAGACTCCTGGTACAGCCGCCCCCTATCGCGGCACCAAGCACACAGTACACGAGGGTGGCCTGCGCGTCCCGTGCATCGCCTGGTGGCCAGGCAACATCCCAGCGGGATCTGTGTGCGACCAATTCCTTAGTACTCTCGACATTTTACCGACGCTCGCGGGACTCACCGGCACTCAGCTCGCGAATACCGGCAAACTGGATGGCTACGACATGAGTTCCGTGCTATTAGGCCGAGAGGGTGCCATCTCACAACGCGATTCACTGTATTCGCTCTACTCCATCCATCAAAAACAGCTCGAGTCGTTTCGCGAGCGGAAATGGAAACTCCATCTCACAACACCGCCTGAACTTTACGATCTGTCATCCAATGTGACAGAAGCCGTCAATGTTGCGACCGCGTACCCTGAAATCGTGACCCGACTGAGCGAGTCTGCGCGCCGGGTCCGCGAGGAAACTCAAGCCATCCATTCCCAGCCTTGAAACACCTATGATTCCTCCCTACTTCCCCTGTGCTGGAGCGCGTGCCCTCCATGCTCCCACACGCCGCGAATTCGTCTACGGATTGGGGGCGAGTCTCGGTAGTGTTGCCTTTAGCGCACTGCTCGCCGACGACAACAATCAGCAACCGCGAACGCCGAATACTGCTGCTCCGAACACCGCAACTCCGAACGCCGCAACTCCGAAAACCGGGCACTTTCCAAACGCAAAAGCAAAAAACGTGATCTTCCTCATGATGGAGGGTGGCCCATCCCATATCGATACCTTTGACCCGAAGCCGGCACTCGAAAAATTGCATCTCAAAGAGTTCACACGCGAGGATAAGCAAGCTTCTACCATGCAGGGAGGCAAACGCTATTACGTGCAGAGCCCCTTTAAATTCATCAAAGCGGGTGAGAGCGGCGCGGACATGGCGGAGAACTGGACTCATCTTTCAAAAGTTGCAGACGAATTGTGTTTCTTCCGTGGTTGCTCGGTGGATAGTGTAAACCATCCGACCGCGATGTATCAGATGAACTGTGGAAATCGATTCGGCGGCGATCCAGGTATCGGTGCGTGGGTGAACTACGGACTCGGTTCGCTCAATCGCGATTTACCAGGATTCATCGTGCTACCGGAGGTGAGCTATCCGCAAGGGGGCGCTGCGAATTGGAGCAATGGCTATTTACCGGCAATCTTCCAAGGAACACCGCTGCGTGCCAAAGGATCTCCCATTCTCGATCTCACACCGCCGCTAGGCGTGAGCCAAGCGCGCCAGCGAAAGAATCTCGATCTGATCGCCAAGCTGAACACCACGCATGCCGCGCAGCATCCTGGACATGATGAACTCGCAGCCCGCATGGATAGCTACGAACTCGCCTTTCGAATGCAAATGCAGGTGCCTGAGACACTGGATCTATCGAAAGAGGATACGAAGACAATAGAGCTCTATGGGATCGGCAACGAATCGACCGATTCCTTCGGTCGAAAGTGCCTGCTCGCCCGCAAACTCGTCGAAAAGGGAGTACGCTTCGTTCAACTCTATAATGGCTCATGGGACAGCCATGACTACATCGCACGGGCGCATGGAAATCTGGTGCGCGGTGTGGACCAACCCATCGCCGCTCTGATCACCGACCTCAAACGCCGAGGTCTACTGGAAAGTACGCTTATCGTTTGGTGTGGCGAGTTTGGACGGACGCCAGACAACGGCTTGCGCGGTGGCATCGCCTACGGTCGTGACCACAACGCGAATGCCATGACCATTTGGCTCGCTGGCGGCGGCTGCAACGCAGGTCATACCATTGGGGCCACCGACGAACTCGGTATGGAGGCCGTCGAGGGGAAAGCCCATGTTCGGGATTTCCACGTCACACTCTTGAGACTCCTCGGGCTCGATGACAACAAACTCACCTACTATCACGCCGGTCGATTCAAGCAACTCAGCCAGTTCGGTGGTAGCGTCATCAAGGATTTGATCGCTTGACGCGATCGATGGAATGAGAGGAATTGACAAACAATTCCTTCACCATCCCACCAAGGAATGGATCTCTGGGGGTGGATACCTGGGGTCACACATTATGGTAGATACCTGGAGGTGGATACCTGGGATACCTGGGACACACGTTATTGAAACGATAGCAAACCGCAAATAGCAGTGTCCCCGGCGGGTCCGCACCATTCTGTAGCCGAGCCTCATCCAGCA
>JBBAXA010000028.1:59014-62405 GCA_040396935.1 Pirellula sp. | reverse complement strand
AATAGCAGTGTCCCCGGCGGGTCCGCACCATTCTGTAGCCGAGCCTCATCCAGCAGCCGTTCCAAAGCGGCGGCAATAGGCCGCCGCACTTCAAAAAAACCCTTCCAAATTCGGGCTCTTCGTTGGATGCATCCTATTCGTCTAACTGAGCCACTTCGCCCATTCGGGCGCTAATGGCTGCGGCCAACACGGGCACTGCGATATTTTGCGATAGCAAACGTACACTTCCGTCGCACAGAACGACTTGACATCCCCCCGGATGGAATGAGTACAGTTCGTTGTTGTTGTTGCAATTCATCGGGCATGGTCCCAAACTGGTCAAACCGTCTGTCGTGAAACCATCCACCCAAAATTCCGAGTCGGGGTCAGCCCACCCCGCACCGCTCGAACGGCTTCCTCCTACTTGGGTACGTGCACGAAACAGGAGTGGACGACCAGCATCTTCTACCCAAGCAATGGTATTCGAAGTCCCGTCGGTAATCGATCCAATGCGACTCCTGGTTCGGGAATTGTAAAACGGCGGATTCATCCCCGTCGTGAACGAAGAGATCGTGCTCATCGGGAGGATCGCTCCGATGTATTGGGTATGATCCGTGCTAGGGTTTCCCATAACATAACCAGGTATCGGGGGCATTCGATTCAACGGAGCCAAACCGAGCTGACCATTCATACCGTTGGCGATCGAATAGTCCAACACACCAGCCAACCAACGATTGGGTTGCGTACTGCCTGGAGGATTCCCGGTATCTTGTCGGCGAGGATCGGGTGCTGAGGGGCAAATGAACGTTGGAATCTGAGCGGCGATGGCCTGGGCATTCGCCGGACTCGACCAGGTTTGTCTCAGGTCGTAAAGATTGTACAAAGCTGTTTGCTCGATATACGGAAGAATGAAAACTCCCGGTCCATGCTGGATCGCCCCTGTCGCTGGTGCTGGAATTCCAAATTCCGTAACAGGAAAGCCGGGTGCTGCATCCACTCGGGCAGGTGGGAAATACTTGTAGGCACTTTCAAAATTGAAAAGTGAAAGCCCGATTTGTTTCATGTTGTTTGAACACTGCATCCGCCTGGCAGCTTCACGAGCTGACTGAACGGCGGGGAGCAACAGGCCGACCAGAATTCCAATGATTGCAATGACGACCAATAGTTCGACGAGCGTGAATCCACGCCGCGACGATTTTGTAACCAACATGACAACGATCTCCAATAAAGAATGAAACCTTACTTACTCGATAACTCGAAGGGGGCGAGCGTGGTACTTCGCTTTTCAACCGTGGCAGCAAGCCCAGAAGTCGTCGGGTCTGCATACTTGGCAGGGATCCGGACAGCGGGCCTGTCTCGCTTGACTTGGTCCCCTCCCTCATCATCTGTGACTCCCATGATCGCGATACCTACCTTGTACTCGGCTGCCGGCGCGCCATCGTTCGACGCATAGGTGAAAAGTTGGAATCGACCTTGATCGTCCGTCGTTCCCTGTGGAATCTCCTGCCACTTGAACTTGGATTGGTCTAATGCATGGAAAACGACCAAGGCGCCCTTCACTGGCTTCCCATCCAACTTAACTTCGCCGGTCACTGGGTAAGTCGGTTGCTGAATATTCGCAGGCCCACATCCCGAAATTACCAACCCAACTAGCACGGCCAAACGAGAAATCCAAACGCGGCGATGGCAAAGCTCAAAAGGAGTTTGTTGAGTCGCAACAAAACAACAAGAGTGAACGTTTGAGAACATCCCCCAACTCCGAAAATGCATGCTCCGAAAAAAGAAGTGCCCTGGACCGTCTGCTGAGAGGAGACAAACGTGCTGAGGATTGGAGCAGACCCTCTCAAACTTTCAATAGTTCTTTCATGGAATTCTTTCAGCTTTCTCCGATTCTTCAAATAAGACAAAAGGCAATGGAACCCGAGACTACTTCGAGAAGACGTTGCAAATAGGAGATGCAGTTTCGATCATCGAAGGCTTGCGGCATGTCGTACCCAGTCATCGAAGGTCTTTGGTGAAGATCTCAACGCTAAGCACACTGATTCCCGGTTGTCACAGGACAAAAAAGATTGGACACAGCCAATCGCACTAGCCCTGACACTATTCCCCTCTCGATCCGTAAGTTAGGTCGATTCCGAATGGGTTCAAAGGCTTGAGCCTACTGCTTGGTTCGGGGTATTGGTATCCTCTTCGGAGACTCACTCCCAACTTTTCACTCCTCGCTCATGACGCAATCGGGCATGTACAAGATTCTTCTGTTCCTCGTTGTATTGGACGCAATGGCATCGGTTTTACAGGCTCAATCCATCGGAGCTAAACCACCGATGTACTTCGGCGACAGCGTTCGCACTGGCATCCCATTTTCGAAAGATCCACATGTCATCCGTTTTCAGGGCAAGTATCTGATGTACTACTCGGTCCCGTCCTATACGGATAGAATCGGCCAGACACATGGCTGGGGCATCGCAGTTGCCCAAAGCGAAGACTTGATCCATTGGCAACGGATCGCCGAAATCAATTCGGATCCGGAGGCAACCTACGAAACCAAAGGCTTTTGTGCCCCATGCGCGCTCGTTATTGGAGACCGAGTTCATCTGTTCTATCAAACGTACGGAAATGGCAAGAAGGATGCGATTTGTCATGCATCCTCCACCGATGGATTGCACTTCGTACGAGACAAAACCAATCCCATTTTTCAGCCTGATGGGAACTGGAACTGTGGTCGCGCTATCGATGCGGAGGTCATTCGCTTCAAAGATCGCTATTTTCTTTATTACGCAACCCGCGATCCTGAATACAAAATACAAATGCAGGGTGTCGCCATAGCCCCAGCAAACACCGATTTCAACCGAGCGGACTGGAAAAACATCTCAACCGAAGAGCCTATGCTCAAGCCGGAATTGCCGTGGGAACAAAACTGCATTGAGGGAGCTTCTATCATCGAAAAAGAGGGGAAACTCTTCATGTTTTACGCCGGCGCATACAACAACGCTCCACAGCAAGTCGGAGTTGCGATGAGTCACGATGGCATCCACTGGAAAAGAATTTTCACAGAACCATTCCTCCCCCATGGAAAGCAAAGTGACTGGAACGCCAGTGAATCAGGACATCCACATATTTTTTCTAATCCTAGCGGCAGCGACTACTTATTCTTCCAAGGAAACAACACGAAAGGTAAGGACTGGTACATCTCCAATGTGAAGGTAGTTTGGAAGGAGCATCTGCCCGTCTTAAGTCCTTAGTCAACCGTAGAGGAAAACGTTCCGAGCAGCTTTCGGCCGCACCGCTCAGAATAGGAACGGCAGTGCAGAAGAATAGATCAGCCAACGTGCGTCCGTCGGATCGATAGTCTGTATTTCAGAGTACGCGAGGGAGAAGCGTGCACTACGAAGAAGCGTGCACTACGAAGAAG
>JBBAXA010000028.1:31949-58914 GCA_040396935.1 Pirellula sp. | reverse complement strand
TCAGAGTACGCGAGGGAGAAGCGTGCACTACGAAGAAGCGTGCACTACGAAGAAGAGGGAATCTTCTTCTTGGCGACAGCCAGACCCTTAGCCAAGGTATCGGCCAACTCAGCCGCATCCATCTTTGCCAAGATCACGAAAGCCTCTGATAGAACACGCTTCGTTTCGGCGGCACTGATGCTCGTCTTTGAGGTATCGGCTTTCCGAGCCACTTCATTGTAAAAATCGGTAATCTTCATTCCTGTCTCGCGGTTCAAAGAATAGGGTATTCCAAGATACGGCTCGCTCCGTAACCGGTCATAACCATAGCAGTCTCCGACAAACGAGTGCAAGTACCCATTGCCGTTTTCCAACCATTTCTACCTTGGCCAAACCCCGAAGCTGATGGAATCGCTCATTCGCCGCAAAGTGATTCAATTCGATGGCCTCTCCCATCGCCAAATAGACATTCATACCAGCGTCCGCTCGCCGATTCGCCTCCACCGATGGTCGCCAACGCAAAGCCAGTGACGGATATCGAACGGGATGCCCTCCATATTCCACTGCTCGATCGCTTGGACAGGGACGAGGCGATCCGTCGGCTCGTTGGAGCAGCCGTAGCTAGAACGGAGCTGCCCATGCCACCAAAATTGAAGAGTTCCTTTGATGAAATGGTAAGCCGATAGCTTCCGTCTCGTCATTTACCCATGAAGCCTGCTCTGGCTATACTAGGGTTTTCATCTATTCGATCTCGCTGGAATCGCAAACCACGCGACTGTATCTATACTCCGGAAACCCAACTTCGCCGGAGTTTTGCAGCGCCGGTTGGGTGTCATACCGAAGGTTTTCGATCGGACAGTCGATGATTTGTATCCCAAGACCATACGCTGAGATGGAACTATGATCGCTCGAACGATCGTCCTACTGCTTATTACTACAGTAGCTGCTACAGGAGAGGACCAACCTATCCGTGTTGCGGTCTTTCGAGGAGAGGGAGTCGGATCGAGTTGTGAAAATCTGATCTCTTCCTTAAACGAGAATTCGACTGGGCGATTCCGAGTCTCCCGCATCACAGCCGAGGATATTCAAGATGGCAAACTATCCGATGTGGACGTCTTGGTTCACCCAGGTGGCAGTGGAAGCAAGCAGGGCAAAGCCCTCGGTGAAAAGGGGCGAACCGCAGTGCGTCAGTACGTGCAGTCCGGCGGCGGTTATCTGGGTGTCTGTGCAGGAGCTTATCTCGCAACCAATGACTACGAATGGTCGCTGGATCTGATCGATGCAAAAGTGGTCGATAAAAAGCATTGGGCTCGCGGAACCGGCAAGGTATCCCTGCGACTCTCTCCGAAAGGCTCGGAGTTGATGCGACACGATAGTCGTGAACTCGCCATACACTATGGTCAAGGTCCACTCATCGCTCGACGCGAATGGGATGATCCTGAAGTCCCGGATTATGAAAGTCTGGCGATCTTCTCAAGCGAGATCGCGGAGAAAGGTGCTCCTAGCGGAGTGATGGTTGGGACCTCGGCAGTCGTGCGAGGCGAATTCGGAACGGGGCGTGTGTTCTGCTTCAGCCCACACCCGGAATTAACAGAGGGGCTCCATCATCTCATTCCTATCGCAGTCGAATGGTTAGCCTCGCCCCGTTCTCTTCCTAAAGTCCGATAGACGACCGCCTGGAGCGAGTGCGATGCGCGTAGTCGACTCGAATGCTCGACAAAACGCTCAAACGAGCACTTAGGGCCAATTCTTTGTTCCTGGGCTTTCTCGTTTTTTAGACTCTTCCGAATATCCTCCCACCCAACAACCACGACGAATGCATGGTAGATTATCGCTTATTGACTTGTGAGGAGCTCACTCCTGGAACCATTCTGTCCCGAATGGGATTACTGATAACGAGAGTCGTCCATCATGCGGATCCAAGTAACTTTGAAGCGATTGACAGTACAGGAATCTTGCGAGACTGGAGTCGTACCTCCTATAGGCCGCATCCCTCCGTTGGGCATCTATCGATTGGTAATCACTTTGGCTTGTTTGTGCGGCTCGATCCCTGCCACTGCTCACGATCAATCCGAATCAGGGCATAGCATCGTCCTGACCGATTCCAACTCCAGTTTCAGAACGGAGAGTCGACGTATCCACTCGTCGGATGTCGGAATTGCTTTTCCAGAGAGTATGCCAGAGTGGACCATCGAAAAATCGACCTTGCACGGAGGCAAACAGGAGGGTTGTGAACTTGTAACAATCGACAACGGCGCCATGAGGATTGTCGTCGTTCCCACTCGAGGTATGAGTATTCTGAGCGTTACCAAATACCCGAATCGGGATTTAGGCACAGGGGCGAGTATGGAACTCAAATGGGACTCGCCGGTCAAGGAGGTTGTCCATCCTCAATCCATCAATCTAGATAGTCGCGGTGGACTCGGTTGGCTCGATGGATTCAATGAATGGATGGTACGTTGTGGCTTGGAGTCCGCAGGACATCCCGGTAAAGATGAATTCGTCAACAACGTCGGGGACAAGGTCGAGATGAACCTCACTCTTCATGGCAAGATTGGAAATATCCCAGCTTCAAAAGTAACTGTGATCGTCGATCGGAAACCCCCGCACCGAATCCGTCTCCAGGGGATCGTTCATGAGCGAATGTTTCACGGCCCCAAGCTAGAACTGATCACCGAGGTATCGACGGTACCCGGTTCGAACTCCCTACGCATCTCAGACAAAGTCCTAAATCATTCGGCGAGTGAGCAAGAGTTCCAGATGATCTACCACACGAATTTCGGTCGCCCCATCCTAGAGGAAGGAGCCAAAACCCTTTTCGCTGCCGACAAAATCGAGCCGATGAACGCACACGCAGCGAAATCCATACAAACAGCGTCAGTCTATGGTCCTCCTACTGCAGGATTTGTCGAACAAGTCTATCTCGCGTATCCCAAGTCCGATTCATCCGGATTGTCTCACGCACTCATTAAAAATAAAGCGAGTGATCAAGGGGTCTCCATGAGTTGGAAAACGTCTCAACTACCTTTTTTCACACTTTGGAAGAACACGACTGCGGAATCGGATGGATATGTCACTGGTCTCGAACCGGGTACTGGTTTCCCGTTCAATCGAAATGTCGAGAGAAAATTTGGACGCGTGCCGAAGCTCAGAGCAGGCGAGTCGCGACTTTTTGAACTCGACTTTGTCCTGCATGAGGGAACCAAGGCGGTTTCGGAATTTGAAGCCGCGATTGCCAAGCTGCAGGGGGCTCCACCTCGTTTGCTAACAGAACCACCCACGATTCCTTCACGGTGAAAAGCACCACCGGATCGTTACAACTTAGGGTCTTGAGCTCTTGATGCGGATTCGACAATCCCCCTAACAGATGATAAGGAGAGTAGCCTTTATGTGGTTGCTATCGTTGTTTGTAGTTTGGCTGTTTCAATCTTCGGTTCTTGCTATCGATGGGTTTCCTGGCACACCCGAGAATTTTTATGGAGTCCAGCTTTATTCGTTTCCCGTCGGAGAGGATACAGTCAAAGTTCTCGCGCCTGAAAATGCCTTGGCTGGGAAACCGTGGATCCTGGCCCCATCCCTTTACAGCCTCGAGAATCCGGCCGTGGCATTTGTAACCCGTACGGAAATAGCCATGGTGAAGCGAGGCTTTCATGTCGTTACAATCCCGTTGGGGAACACATTTGGCGCACCCGAAGCGCTCATCAAGTTCGATCGCGCCTACAAGGAAATGACAAGCACCTACGGACTTGCGAAAAAAGCGACGCTATTAGGTGTAAGCCGCGAAGGGCTAGCCATAACGCGGTGGGCAGCTGCCAATCCCGGCAAAGTAGCATCGCTCTACATGGACAAAGCTGTTTGCGATATCAAGAGTTGGCCTGGTGGAAAACTCGGAATCGGAAAAGGAAGCCCAGCCAACTGGGAAAGCTTGAAAAAGCTTTACGGTTTCGCTTCTGACCAACAAGCCATGGAATACTCTGGGAATCCAATCGATCTCGCGAGTCAATTGGTTTCGGACAAGATCCCAATGCTTTACCTGGCTGGCGAGCAGGATGATGCAGTCCCATTCAGCGAGAACGGGGAACGTATGGAGAAAGAATACAAACGTTTCGGCGGTCTTTTTGAGCTGATCATGCACCACGGTGAAGGCCACCATCCCCATGGTTCCCCAGATCCGCAACCTGTGATCGACTTCATAGAACGCTACAGCCGGAACTTGGATCGTTAGGGATGATCGCCCAATCAAGCGAGTGACTTGCCGAGCAAGCCAGCAGGAAGCCTCCAATAAAGATTTTCGATCGCAGTTTAGCAATCGAGGAATCGATAACGAGCAACAGACGGTTCGAAAAAAAACGCGGATTCACGTCGTAGAGCAACCACCCGACTCTCAGTTGCGAACGGCAGGATTCGGTGAGAACCGCGTTAAACATCATTTACGGTATTCCAGAGGAGTTTGGAGCGGCGAGGAGAGAGTCCAGGGATTTTACAATCCGGACTAAGGGGGCTCGATCGAAAAGTATAGTATTCCGTGTCCATGAAAGCATGTTTTGCTCAAACAGTAGCTCCATTCACCTTCAGCAAGAATACAATAGAAATTCGGGTTTACGCCGAATCCCTTCCTGCCATAGTCTTGACGCTACGCACTGTGAGGTCGGGACAGTTCGAGATTCGACGCGTAGGAATTTAGAATGTTCCGATCGAACGACCCCACCCGAGTAGTCATCGGATCGCAATCCATAACCCTCGTTTCGTGCGTCCGTAGTTGATCGATAAGATTTTTTGTTCAAGAGCGACCGTAGATGAACACTCTCCACTTGATACGAATGCAATGAATAACGATCCATCGAAAAACAGTCTTGCGATTGTTCTTCTATCGATAAACTCGGTCCGTTTTCCTGCCCCCGGGATTCATCTCTTTTTGCGAGCTCTCTTCTTCGCAACTGGATTATGTCTCCACGCGTGGATACTGGCTGACGATCCTGCCAGCCCATTGGTCGAAAAGCCTACTTTTACGTCAGAACAAATTGAGTTCTTCGAGTCACGTATTCGGCCACTCCTCGTTCAACACTGTTATGAATGCCACAGTACCGACGCGATCAAACTACAAGCGGGACTCTATGTCGATAGTCGTGAGGGTCTTTTGAAGGGTGGTGAGTCTGGAGCTGCGGTAGAATTAGGTAAGCCGGAAAAGAGTCTACTCATTGCAGCGGTAAAGTACGATGGGTACGAGATGCCGCCCAGTCGCAAACTGGAGGCGAAGGAGATCGAGGCGCTCACCAGATGGGTCGAGATGGGTGCTCCGTGGCCAGAAGTAACGTCAGCCCCCGGTTCGACCAAGATGGAAGGAAAACAGGACTGGTCGCAGTTCGATTGGGAAGCAGCGCGTCAAAGCCATTGGGCTTGGAAACCCATTGAATGTCCGGCTGCTCCGCCTGAGTTTGCCGCGTCCGCCGGGTCGATCGTCAATCCGATCGATGGTTTCGTGATCGCGGGCCGAGCACAAGTCGGATTGCGAGAAGCTCCACCAGCATCATTGCACATCTTGGCACGGCGCATCTATATCGACCTGCTAGGGATCCCACCGACACCCGACCAACTCCATGCATTCATCCAAGCGGCATCGAAAGACCGCGCCATGGCAATACGATCGCTCATCGATGAATTGCTGGCTTCTCCTCTATATGGCCAGCGATGGGGACGCTACTGGTTGGATGTAGCGAGGTTCAGCGATGGACGTGGCGGTTTCCTCGAAGGGGATAAGCCGTTGGAAGATGCATGGAAATATCGCGACTGGGTCGTGAATGCCTTGAACAGCGATCACCCAGTGAACGATTTCCTACGCCTTCAAATTGCGGGTGATCTGACTGGCAACTACTCCGATGCGATTGCGACAGGCTTTTTCGCACTGGGACCGATCTACCAATCGGATGGTGGTGACCCGGATAGCATTGCGCAATCCAGAGCGGAGACTCTCGATGATCGCGTCGATGTCCTCACCCGCGGCTTGCTCGGGGTTACGGGCTCGTGCGCACGATGTCACGATCACAAATTCGATCCGATTCCCCAGCAGGACTACTACTCCCTGGCTGGAATTTTTCATAATTCGGCCACGCAATCCCTACCGCTTGCTCCGAGGGATGTGGTAGAGCGATACAACGCTTACAAGAAAGCAGTCGACGAACTCAACAAGAAAATCAAATCCGCCAAGAAGAAACCAAATAAATCGAAAGAGGAAGAAAGTACCGCTGAAAGGAACTCAGATACGGCGGAGGAACCTTCTCCGATTGCGCAATGGGAAAGGGAGCTTGCTGAGCTGGAGAAGAATGCTCCACCAGCGTTGGATAGCGCTCACGCCCTCCAAGATACCGGTAGCGAAGATATGAAAATCGCTCTACGAGGGAATCTGCTTAAAACAGGAGAGATTGCGCCGCGACGATTCTTGCGTATCCTCGCCGGAGCCGAACCGGTCGTATTCCGGAATGGTAGCGGTCGTGCGGAACTCGCAGAGGCCATCGTCGACCCGCGCAATCCACTGACCGCTCGAGTCTTCGTCAATCGTATTTGGAGGCATCATTTTGGGGAGGGATTGGTTCGAACACCTAGCAACTTTGGAACCCTCGGAGAAAAACCGACTCATCCCGAGCTGCTCGACTGGTTGGCGAGTGAATTCGTACGCCAGGGTTGGTCCCTAAAGGCACTCCACCGAACGATCATGAACTCAGCAACCTATCAATTAGGTAGCGATTACAACGAGACATCGTCCCAGTCTGATGGTGAGAACCGATACCTATGGCGTATGAGCCCACGCCGTATGGATGTCGAAGCCTGGCGAGATTCCCTACTCTCAGTAACCGGCGAACTCGATCCGTCGCTCGGAGGTCCATCTCTCGACAACATCATCGACTCGAAACGAAGGTCGTTGTATGCAAAGGTCAGTCGCAACGGCGATGTGTTTCATTCAGATCGATTCTTGCGGCTTTTCGATTTTCCACTCATGCGGGCGACCGTAGAACAACGCCCGAGCAGTGTTGTACCGCAGCAATACCTCTTCTTGATGAACAGCCGCTTCATCATGGATCGATCGAAAGCACTCGTCGAACATCTACATCGAATCAGTCATTCCGATATCGACCGTATCAGGCAGGTATATAACATCCTTTTCTCCCGTCCTCCGGATGCCCGCGAAGAGGAAATCGGCACAAACTTCTTGAGTGCAGTTCGCGATGGCGGCTCGCTCTCCAATTGGGAGCGATACGCTCAAGTGCTCTTAGGCTCCAATGAATTCATGTTCGTAAGGTAAATACCATGTTTCATCGAAACCCGTTTCAAACGATCGACCGTCGTGATGCACTCCGTCAGCTCGGCGCTGGGTTCGGAACACTTGGATTGGCTGCGATGCTTGCTCCATCAAAACCATCCTTGGCAGCTGTCCCATCCGAAGCGGCCATGAATCTGAATTCCCCGTTAGCACCCAAGGTACCTCACTTTGCACCCAAGGCGAAACATGTTATCCAGCTCTTCATGCCCGGTGGCCCCTCCCAGGTGGATACCTTTGATTTCAAACCCGAGATTGCAAAACATGCTGGAGAGCGTCCCGAACTGGTGGATCGGAAATCACTTCGCAATACCAAGATGGGCTTGATGCCTTCACCGTACTCCTTCAAACAGTATGGTGCTTGTGGGAAATTCGTCAGCGAAATCTTTCCGCATGTGGCAGAGTGGGTAGATGACATTTGTTTTATTCATTCGATGCATACCGATACGCCAGAACACGCCAGCGCGATGATGATGATGAACGCTGGCCATTTGCAGCCGACGCGCCCGAGCGTGGGCTCGTGGCTCGTCTACGGTCTGGGAACAGAAAATCAAGATCTACCAGGATTTGTCGCGATGAGCCCTCGCGCACAGCCGCGGAACAAACTAGCCAACTGGGGCAATGCCTTTCTGCCGGGCGCTTATACAGGAACTTACGTGAACATTCATGAAATGCAGCCGACGCAAATCATGCAAGACCTCAAAAATACATGGTTGCCAAAACTAGACCAACGTCAGCAGGCGGACCTGCTAACCCGCCTGAACCAGATAGATCTCGAGAGACAACGATACGATCCGCAATTGGAGGCTAGTATTCAAACCATGGAAATGGCCTTTCGGATGCAGTTCGCTGTTCCCGATGCGTTTGATACAAGTGACGAATCGAAGGAGACCTTGGAGATGTATGGGGACAGTGAATACGCCAAGGGGTGTCTCCTCGCGCGCCGACTGGTAGAACGGGGTGTACGGATGGTTCAACTCTCGCATTCCATCGATGGCTACGATATCGCGTGGGACACCGGTCACAATGATATTGTCAACGGGCATCGCAAACTTGCGGAAGCGTGCGACCAAGGGATTGCCGCCCTGCTCAAAGATCTCAAACAACGCGGCTTGCTCGAAGAAACGTTGGTAGTTTGGGGTGGGGAATTCGGACGAGCACCAACCTCCGAGGGACAAAAGGGACGCGATCATGATCATTATGGTTTCACCACCTGGATGGCTGGCGGCGGTGTCAAGGGAGGAATCAGTTTTGGGGCGACCGATGAATTCGGATTAACGGCGGTTGAGAATCGAGTTCACGTACATGACCTTCACGCAACCATACTCTACCTTATGGGGCTTGATCACGAGCGATTAACCTATCGCTACAGTGGCCGCGACTACCGATTGACCGATGTACACGGCCGTGTCGTGCACGAGATCATAGCGTAGTCAGAGAAGGGGCTGTGCATTATATCGAGCTAGGCACGAGAGAAATTGCTGGCCCCGTTGTGGATGTTGGCACAGATTTGCGTAACAAACCTTAGAATTATCTCTCGGGTATCCATGAATCTAACCAAAAATCATTGGCGGGAGATTCGCCGGGGCTGTCTGGTGGGAGGCACCGTTGCAGCAGCCCTTCCCCTTTTGCGAGTTTGT
Source organism: Pirellula sp. (assembly GCA_040396935.1). Lineage (GTDB taxonomy): Bacteria > Planctomycetota > Planctomycetia > Pirellulales > Pirellulaceae > JBKCUI01. The sequence goes on along the minus strand of JBBAXA010000028.1, from coordinate 49,983 downwards.
CAAGGGGGTACTGGTTCTTGGGCAGACATCTTTGCGATTCTACTAGTAGGCTTGGTCGGCGCGCTTCTAGGTGCATCGATCGCGATCGTACACATCCAATGCGATTAGTAGATAACGAACGCAAGGAAGCGAATCACTCGGTCCTCGCTGCCAATTCTACTTGAGAATCGGAACAACCATGGATCTCCAGTGAGTTGCAATTGATTATAACAAACTTAGTCTGCGATAAAATGTAGTGCACTTGCAGGAAGAGATGACAATGCTGCGAGGTTTATCAGACGGTTCTGTGTCGGATAGATTTCGCACTGGCTTCACTTCAGGCCCCGCACTAAAGAGGCAAGCGCAAAGATGGTTCGATTACGCTCGGCCTACCTTTCGAACTCCAGCTCTTTAGGCATCCTTTTAGTTCTCGATGAACCGCTGTGAAATCTTTTTTAGGAACCCGATGTAGTATGCCGAATCGAGCTTTTCATAGGTGTCGAAGTTCTCTTTCTTCTTGAAAAGTCGTAGCTCTTCCCGGGATTTCTTGCTCTTTGATTTAGTCTCTTGATCCGCTTGCTTCTCTTTGTTCTCGGCTGCCATACCAAAAGCCTGCATTCGATTGTTCGTAAATAGCTGGTCGATCTCCTGTTGATTCAGCAATCCTGCAGCTCGAACTTGAAGTTGCTGATACTGCCCCCGATAGATTTGCCCCTGCATGCTCAACTGTTCCATCCGACCTTTATTGCTGGCGATTTCACGTCCTAGTTTGTCATATCTAGGCCGATTGGTTATCTCCGTCCTAGTTTCCTCATTACCATTCCTATCCTTCTTCGTCGTTGTTCTTTCAAGCGATTTCCTCTCACGGTCGAAAGAACTATTTTTTTCGGTAAGCTTTCTCTGTTCTGAAACTAAGCCGGAGTAATTGCTTATCAAATCCTCAGCTTCTAGCTTGATCTCCTCGATTTTTTCCGCCCTGCTCTTCTCTCGCTCTTTCAGCTGGTCGACCTCTACCTTCGCAACATCGCGTAGCTTTTCTGCATCCGCCAAATTGCTGGCGACTTTGGCCTCAGATTCGGTTATCGATTTCTCGGAAGCCTTCGCAATTTCATCCTCGATGGATCCGACTCGCGACTCAACGAGCGCAATCGACTCTCGATAGGTTTCCATCAACGACTCTGGGATTTTGGTTTCAGCCACTTTCTCTAGACGCAGCTTGAGCTCGTCAGGGCAATCTGGCTTGGCAAAATTGAGGAAACCGACGAGTGTTCCAATGTGCCGCACGATCCTTTCAGAAATCTCCGTCGAAGTTGCCTTCTCAGAGCCCTCCGTCGGGGTTGAAAGGCTGTCTAGCAGCTTTTCAGCGTGCGATACTGCATAATCAAACTTTTTGAGTTCGATGCAGGCTCGAATCAGTATGCACCTGGCTTGAACTACCTGCGGACGTCTCTCCACAAATGGTCCGAGAGTATCAAAGGTCCCCTGCGGTTGATCGAACCTCAACGCAGCCAAACCGTATGCAAAATCAAACAGCGGAGCTTGTTGTGGATTTTGAGCATTCCTTTCTCGCAATTGCTTGATCTCTCTCAGAGAGGACTGTTTGTCTTCGTCGATCAACTGCAATAGCTTGGAGAGGTCGGATTGTGCGAATACGGCTGAGCAGAAAATGAAGAGTGTTGCTATCAATGACAGTGGGCATACAACTCTCACGGTGGCCTCCGTTAGGTAAAGTCTTTTCGAAGAGCAGTTGGATTTTACCACTGTCTTTGAATAATTTCCAATAGTAAACAGTTCTCAATCCGGCTTCTCGTCAGATCGGATCGATACGTCGACCTTCGATAGCCATCACGAGACGCGAACTCTCTGCTTGGCTTTTCGCATTCCTGGGAAATTCAAGCGAAGTAAAGTGAGCAAGTAGTCTCAACTTTGCCAGACAGTTGCTTTTATGAGATGAAGCTGTCACGACGCACTTTCACTTGATTGGAAGCCTATTCACCCACTCACCTATTCGCTTGCCCACCCATCGGCCTATACAACCCTCTGTATTCGAAGCTAGCGGAAGATGCTACAAAACCCAGCTAGAAATTCCTACCATGCAACGAAGCATCACTCCGTTTCTTCGCCATTGAATCCATTCAAAATCGCATTCCATTCAACCCTTCTAAGCCGAGCCATGAAACGATCCGAATCTGCAATTCCTAGGAACACTCCACACGTTTTAAGTTTCGTTACCAATTCCGAGGGCGATTACCTCGCAGTGCATGCCGATCTCGCCGGGATCAACTTGCTGATCCAAGAGCTAGAAATCCTTCGTGAACAACTCGAGCTTAACGACTGTCCCCACACGCATCTTTCATCACCCGACGCAATGGGAGAGAAGTTGACTACGACAAAACTTGAAGGCCAAAAGGATGAAAACAACGTGATCTCCCACGTCAAAATCTACGGGTGGAATGAGGAGTGGGCCGCGAGGCATGGACTCAAAAAGGAAACCGCTTAACCAGCAACCAATTCGTCGATGAAATATCCCAATCGATGGAACTGCTATCCCGCCCCGCTTCGAGTTCGATTTACGAGCCAACCGATCGAACCACAATCCCTACTCACAAGATCCACTTCCTATCTCGCGGAACATAATCGTGGACTACAGCATCAAGTTCAACAAGAAGTAAAACTGAAGTCAAGCATTGAGTTTAATGACCTTGGTACCCGCGATCTCGTCATGCACGCACTTTCGATTAGATCGAAAAATAGCCAAAACATTGATCAATCCAATGAGACCACCGACATACGGTAGGATCGATGCAATCTGAGGAATCAGATATCGCTTGAGATAAAGCTCACCAAACGACAATGGTTGACCGCTATCAGAAACGATTTTTGTATTGACGACAATCTTGCCGATCGTCTGGGAACGTGTCGCAAGAAAGTACCCCTGAATCGCAAGAAATGCTCCGATTCCAATCAACCCGCCGAGTACTTGACTCACCAACTGTTGAACAAATCCGTCGCCCATCAGAGCCCCTATCCCGAATCCGATTCCTAAGGTCAAGGGTAATAAGACAATTATATTGATGATTCCATCAACGAACGCGCCTGCAAACCTCTCGCCGAGTGTCGCCAGCCTTTCTTCTGCTGGATTGTTTTCCAAAATCCCCGGCATCCCACTCGGAGCATATGGATTCTCGAATTGCGACATGGGATCACTCCAATCTTCTGGATCTTTCTTCTGGCCGGAGCGACAGTCAACTCCATGCATCTTTCTATTACTGACGATTTTTATCACGTTCCTTAGTCAGAAACAATCAGGCTGGATCGTTTAAATCAATCGCGACGAAACGAATCCGAAGCCCGCACTAAGGATGCTCTGCTAGTAGACGAATCGACCAGGACACCGGACTGCTCGTACAATTCGGCTTTATTGTGAGCGGAGCGGCGCTAGCCGCCCGGTGGCTGTTTGAACCTGCCTCATGGCACAGCACGCCCATCGCAAAGCTCTGGGCGTGCCACGCAGAACTAAAAACATCAGCGAGTGCCACAACATAACCTTTAATGAATACAGTCGCATGAGTTGTAACCATATTGGGTGGCACGTCCCTAAGCAACGCGAAGGGCGTGGGACGTATCTAACAGGACACCAAACTACTCGCGCAATTCCGCTTATGTTGTTCTTGCGCTGGGTGGCACGTACCTGAGCAACGCGAAGGGCGTGGAACGTATCTAACAGGAAACCAACCTGCTCGCGCAACCACTGTTTCTATTGTTTCCGGACACCGGACTGCTCGTACAATTCGGCTTTATTGTGAGCGGAGCGGCGCTAGCCGCCCGGTGGCTGTTTGAACCTGCCTCATGGCACAGCACGCCCATCGCAAAGCTCTGGGCGTGCCACGCAGAACTAAAAACATCAGCGAGTGCCACAACATAACCTTTAATGAATACAGTCGCATGAGTTGTAACCATATTGGGTGGCACGTCCCTAAGCAACGCGAAGGGCGTGGGACGTATCTAACAGGGCACCAAACTACTTGTACAATTCCGCTTTTATTTTCAGCGCTGAAGCGCTAACCGCCCGCTACGTTTTCAATTACCGATTGCCTTACCAGTGCATTCAACAAATAGAGAAGCCCATATTTCATTCATGCCATGTGCCAAGACTTACCAATCGCAAACGTGCGAATGACACTCACATTCCAAGGTGCTCTCTTGTTACTCCCTCGATGATTATTCAGTTTGCGAGCAGATGGAAAACGCGCAGTGCCGATTGACCGGGACGCGAGGACGAAGAAATGCGAACCTTGGCTACATGGTGGCCGGGTTGGAGCTGGTCGTTGATGATGACCGTCTGTGGTAAATGGAGGCTTGGATGGGGATTTGTCTTGACCTCTTTCCATTCCCCATGATCCACACAGGCCTCGACGATACCCGCATCAGGACCGGCGGTGATGAACAGACCGCACCCGCGTCCCTCAAATACAAACTCAAACTCTGCTCCTGACTCGTCAGCGACAAGGGCTGGTACCTTCACAAAACCTGGTCTTACTCCAACCTTCCTCCGTCCACGCTCGTCGAGCTCCGCTACCGGCTCCCAAGCAGGATCAAGACGAAATCCGCGCGTCAATCGAGCATTGGCGATATCCATTAAACGACCCTCGGCATAACTTTGTAGATCGCGTACCCGGGGTAATGGATGAGATTTCGCTTCTTCAGGAATCGGTTTCGAAAAAGCTGTATTGAGCATTCGTGCGATGCTGTTGGCATAGAGCTGATGACCGAATGGAGACGGATGCAGATTCTTAAAGTCCTCATCCCAGGTGAATTCCCCGGCGTCAATACGGTCGGTCACTTCACGCGCCAGGTGGAGTGAGGGATTTCCATATGCGACCGCGACACGTTCGTGCTGGGCGATAGCCACAGGAATCCGGCCTGCACGGTAGTCATCCATATGCGGAGGCATTACGAAATGCAGTTGCACGATATCGGTGAGTGGGCTCGCAATTCGCATGTGCCTCACCACCCCTTCCATCCCACGTAACATCTGCTCCGGACGATCGCCAATATTCGATGTGTCGTTTACGGCAGCCTCAACAAAGAGTAAATCCACGGGACCTTTGGACAAGACATCGCGCTCTAATCGGAACGCATGTGGCACAGAACCGAGCGAGCCGATACCAGCGTTGATAAATTCAAACTTTGTTTCTGGAAACGTCTTCACGAGATAGTCGCACGTGTGCTGCCTCCACGCACCACCTGCTGTGATCGACCCTCCGAGAAAGACAACGCATCCCTTTTTTTCTACAACGAACTTGCGATGGCAATTCGCCAAACCATCGCGGAGTTCAAAATAATCGTGCCCCTTTGGTAGCTTCGAGGGATCGTATTTCGTTTGAGCGCCTACGACTGAGGTGAGTAACAAGAAGACGAGAATTGCAAATTTCATAGTTCTCAAGAAGCGATCTTATCAGGTCAGAGTCTGTTCCGCAGGGCGGTTCCAAAGAGGCTGATTTTAGCATGAGTTGAAATCTCCCAGGAAGAGGATCCCCTCAATAGCTCCCCGGCGAGTCGGTGCGCCGGGATTTCACTGAATACCTTTTGATTTAACTTGTGGATTGTATACCGGTCGAACTCGATTCTCTCCCGGATTCAGTGATCGCGATCGAATATGCCAGGCCGTCTTTCACAAAGAATCAATCGAGAGACCGAAACTCTCGTACAATGACTGGGTTTTAGTTCGTGCTCGCTGTTGTTAAATCTTTGAACTTTTAAACGACTTTGCCATAGAGTCCAACAGATAACAGGATTTCATCATGGAAGCCAGCTTGCTCAGAGTTCTTCTCCAACCTCGGACATGCTTCCATGTCTTGCTCCTATTCCTCTTCAAAGATGCGACCCTTTCCGGTTCACCCATGCCGCAATCCGGCAATGGCAAGGCTCTTACCCAGTCAACAGATTCCGCAGTGAAAAAGATCACCGTCGAAGATGCTCGAGAGCGGGTGAAGAAATCCACGCTCAAAATGGGCCTTTCCTTGGATTTCATTACGCAGATCGATCCTGAGGTAGCCGCGATCCTTTCCGAGACGCAGGGTTTGCTCAACCTAGATGGTTTGCAAGCCATCGATGCAGATTCCGCAGAGGCGTTATCGAATCATGCAGAACTCGCGATCTCCTTGAACGGAATTTCTCAAATCACCCCTCAAGTTGCGGCTTCGCTTGCCCGCGTCCGTTATCTTCGAATGAATAACTTGCGTCCCGGTCCTGATGTTTTACGCGGGTTTGGCGATTTCTCGGGTAGTCTCCAATTGAATGCCTTGGAATCTCTGGATGCCCCATCAGCCAGGTGTTTGGCTCAAAATCGATCCCGATTGAGCCTGGATGGCATCCACGAGATCTCGATAGAGGTAGCTCGTGAATTGGCCGCCTCGCACGCCATGATCTCGATGAATAGTCTGGAGGAATTGCCGATGGAAGTTGCTGCGGAACTTTCGAAACATACAACTGGCTGGTCCTTAAATTCGTTACGCTCTCTTCACAATTCTGAGCTTGCAAAGAGATTAGCCGAACAGCCAATAGGCGTTGAACTTCCAAAGCTTGAGGTTACTTCCATCGATTGCCTGTCCGCTTTTGCAACCAGCCAAAGTCCGGTCAAATTGGGTCTTCGAAAGCTGACAGTGGAGCAGGCTCAACGACTGTCGGGTTGTCGCAACCGACTCTCCCTTCCTCGGATTCGTCAACTGGACAAGGATGTAATCGATAGCCTCTTGCAATCTCGATGTAAACTCGAACTCCCTGGACTATCGGAATTACTCGACTCGCGTTTGGCTGAGCGACTGGCGAAAGACTCTACCGCAATGCTCAGCCTGAGTCTCGTCGAGATACTCTCGGAACAAGCCGCTTTGGCCATTACAAGCCGCAACCGCAAGCAAATTCTCATTCTCAGCAAGCTTCGTTCGTTAGATTTGCCAATCGCACATGCTCTTGCAGCCCATCGAGGACATCTCATTCTCAGCGGTTTGAGGGAGATGAGCGATGAGCAGGCAGAGTTGTTTGCCGCGCGCGATGGATCGGTGTACTTATCGCAGGATATGGTCATGAGCGATCACGCTCGCAAACGACTGGAGTCAAACCAACGAATCACTTGGCGGAAATCGACCCTCACCGGATCGATCGATACCATGGGCAAACAATGAATCGCTACGATCTCTACTATCGTCCTGAAACAATACGGTAGCTCCATTTTTGAGCCTCAGAGTCAGAGGATTGGGGACTATACGAACTTCTCGCACGACTTGAGTTACCAATAGAGTGCCTAGAGGCAAAAAATCTGATGAACATGCCCCTCGGCCAACACATCGATTCCGAATGCGGCCAATCGCAAACCGCGACGACCGGGCACGCTCACTCGCAACTCACTTCCTAGCCTCGAAAAAAGACGCCGAGTCTCAATGATCTGCAGTTGTTCACCTGTCCGATCTTCGAGACACTGCGAATGACTCTCCATATCGATCCGAGCATCGAACATCTGTAAGACGTCGTTTTGCGTCAGGTGAACATCCGAAGCACCCACGGGTCGACCGATTTTCGATTTGGCTGCATCAACCCCCGACTCACCGCAAAAATGTAGATGCCAATAAAATTGCTGGAACATTCTCTCCTGGAATTCATGCCAATATTCCGCTTCGATGATCCATCCGAATCTGGAATCGTTATGCTGGTGTCTCATCGAGTCGTTCGGGGAAAACGCCCTGACCAGTACGACCCGTTGGCCGATGCTGCGCATGGTCTAGTTCGCTCTCCAGATCCTAGGAGAGGGGAAGGAACGGTTTGCTAAGCACAAGTAACTGACAATCGTTTTCTACAGTTTTCATCCCTTGAAATGAATCTCCCGGATCCAAAAGACACCCCGAAAAAGGACGGCTCCGCCGATCCACCCTCGATGGACGAAACCATGCAATTGCGCGGTGATACCTCTCCTGCATCCATGAGCGGTCTACGGGATTCCCCAGAACTTTGGATTGGTCGTCAACTCGGAAAATATCAAATCACAGCTTTGCTGGGCACAGGTGGGATGGGAATGGTGCTCAAGGCGCATGACCCTTCCATAGACCGGGACGTTGCAATCAAAATACTGCCTTCCCATTTATCCAGTGACGAACGGTCGCTCAATCGATTTCTAGCCGAAGCCAAAAGTGCTGGGAAACTGAATCATCCGAACACAGTCACCATTTACGAAGTAGGAAACAACGAGAACAACCACTATCTCGTCATGGAAGTCGTGTCGGGTGGCAGTGCAGCCGACTACCTGGAGAAGCATGGAGCCTACCCGGTGAGCGAAGCAACCCGCCTCGCCATCGAAGCGTGCAAAGGCCTGACAGCTGCGCACCACATGCAATTGATCCATCGAGACATCAAACCAGCGAATATCCTTTTGACGCAAGACGGTACCGCCAAGGTCGCGGATTTCGGCCTAGCGAAGCGCATGGAAAAGGATTCGATGGCGCTAACGCAGGAAGGACTTCTGGTAGGTTCTCCTTACTTCATGAGCCCAGAGCAATGCCAGGCACAACCTGTCGACGCCCGAAGCGATGTTTACTCTCTGGGGGCAACTTATTACAGCCTACTGACTGGAAAGTTTCCATTTCAGGATACCGGTAGTGTCGTTCAGGTCATGTTTGCTCACTGCAACGCACCGATTCCTGATCCACGCGAGATACGCAAGACGATTCCAGCCGCCTGCGCGGCGATCATTCAGCGGGCGATGGCAAAGGTGCCCGAACAGCGGTACCAAACCATGGAGGATATGCAAGCGGACTTGGAGAGTGTTTTAGCAGCCCTATCGGGAGCGGGAATTCAACTGCCAAGCAAATCCTCCGCCACACTCGTGCGTCCGCCCATGGAGCCCGCGATTCCAAGTCGCAGAAAAGTAAACGGCGCGTTGGTCGGGGGCTTGGGGTTGTTGGCATCTGTCGGCATGGGTGCCGGCTACTACTTCCTCGCGAGTGGTAGTGGAACATCCGATTCGAAGAGTCCCGAAAACCAGCCAAACCCAGCAGTTCCTACCTCTCCTTCCGGCGAACCTATCCGGATCGGCATTCTCCATTCCTTGACTGGTACCATGGGGAATAGTGGTTCCTCAGTTGCCGATGCAACTTTGCTCGCGGTAGAAGAAATAAATCGAAGCGGCGGCATCCTCGGAAGACGAGTGGATACGGTCGTGGCAGATGGTCGATCCGATCCTGCAAAGTATCTCGTGGAAGCAAAGCGACTGATCGAGGAGGAAAAGGTATGCACCGTTTTCGGTTGTTGGACATCCGCGAGTCGAAAGACCGTCGTGCCGCTATTCGAGGAACTGGATCATTTATTGATTTATCCTCTTCAGTACGAGGGATTGGAGGGATCTCCAAATGTTATTTACACAGGTGCCACCCCAAACCAACAAGTCATTCCGGCTGTTAATTGGGCCTACGCGTTTGAGAAAAAACGGCGTTTTTTTCTAGTCGGTTCCGACTACGTTTTCCCCAGAGTTGTCCACGAAATCATCAAGGACCAATTGAAGGAGCTGGGAGCAGAAATGGTCGGCGAGGCTTTTCTACCCCTAGGAAGTTCCGAGGTCCGACCCGTAATTGAGCAAATCCTTACGGCCAATCCAGATATGATTTTGAACTCGATCAACGGAAACTCGAACACTCCGTTTTTCCATGCTCTTCGCGCGGCTGGTCTAACTCCTAAAAAGGTACCGACGTTGTCCTTCAGCATCGCAGAGGAAGAGTTTCGACAGCTCGATGCATCCGAATTCACTGGGAGCTATGCCGCATGGAATTATTTCCAAAGCATCAACTCCAAAGAGAATTCCGCGTTCATCGACAGCTATCGAAGGAAGTACGGCCCGCAACGCGTCGTTACTGACCCGATGGAGTCCGCCTATTTTGGTGTCAAACTCTGGGCTCAAGCAGTCGCAGAAGCAGGTACGACGGATGTGCGGCAGATTAGACAGTCCATATTGCGCCAACGGATGGCTGCTCCCAGCGGCAATGTCCGTATCGACTCTGCGACGCAACACACGTTCAAAACGCCTCGCATAGGACGGCTTCAAGCAGATGGACAATTCGAAATCGTTTGGACGGCAACGAAGCCGGAGCCTCCGATGCCCTACGCCCCATCCCGGACTGCTGAATCCTGGCGAGCGTTTCTAAATGATCTATACCTCAGTTGGGGGAATCGCTGGACAGCACCCACCGATTGAAGCAAACCACCCATAGCATTCCTCGAATTTGGAATCTTTCTGCAACTGGGCAGAAACTAATCGGTCGAATCGAAGACATAGATTCTTACGATGACGGGCAATAGGCTCGACAATTCCACGAAAACCAACTCAACAAGAAGAGTCAGGGAATCATCCAAACAAGCAACTACAAATCGAATCTAGTTGCTCCCATCGAACGCGAAGAGCTCTCGTCTACGATTACCGTGCTGGAGTGGGTTGGTTCTCATAGCCGTTTCAGGAATGCAAAGCTCGGTAGATAGCCGATGTTGCCTTTCCCAAATAAACCAAATCAAGACATCTATCCTTTTGGGATCCAAGATCCACAAACTTACGACATAGAAGTACGCGTGAGTCGACGGAAGTGACGACAAGCGAAACCCAAGGAAGTCCCAACCAAGAGAACTAGGGCAGATGGCTCCGGAACCGCTGTAAAATTCATCGTCAGTCCATAGTCATAGGGTGTCGTAGCACTACCGAACGAAAGGCTGGATAAAGTGGAGGTGTTTGAAAAGTTCGTATCGAAGTCCCCAATCACGAAGACATAGTCGCCTGCAGTTAAAAAGACATCTTGCAGGCGGCTATATAGACCAGGACCGCTGTCGTCATCAAAAGCCCCCGTTACAATCGCCCCACTGGCAGCATTGAAAATGCCTATTTCCGTATCTCCGTTGATGTTGCCGGTGAACACATTGGTTCCAAATGTTTCGGCCGACAACAGTCCACTAACAGCGACTGAAAAATTGTACCGATCGTTATTCCCGTTGGCTCCAGCAAGCTGGGCTACTGCGAATTCGCCGACCCGATTGTACTGCCCCCCTAGAGCGAGTGCTCCCAGACTGAACACTCCGTTCGAGTCTGCTATTGGGTCAATTCGGCGAAACTCCATCGTCACGTTGGAAGAAAATGAATCTATCTGACCACTATTCGTATCATCTTCAAAGGAATTGTAGAAAGTAACGGTCCAGTTTCCATTGGGATCAATCCCATCTGCAAATACTCCGAGGATCGATTGAGAGCTGTCGTAGTTCAAGGTAGGCCCCCAGGTAGAACTCGCCGGACCTGGGTTTTTCCAATTGTAGAATTGCGTGTCCGTTCTAGAAATTCGTATCTCATTTTCGCTAGGGAAATCCGCAGCAGCAACCTTGTTCAACGTTCCAGCCAATCGCACTTGATTGGCAATAAAGCCACCTGTGAAAGAAACGTTGACGACACTATTCAAACTACCGCTCGTTCCGAACGGGTTGTCGTGGTTGAAAGGCCCTGCGCCCAGCGACACCGATTGCGATGCGAGCACACTACCGCCTGTAGCATTTGAATCCGCCCTCAACTCCAGGTTGATGCATCCCCATAAAAGCATTGCGGAAAGAAAGATAGGAAACCGCATATTTGTTATCCTCAGAGAAGTAATCGCACGACTCAATGACATTGGTGCTACGAAGCAACCAAAGTCGAAATCCCCCAAGGTTTGCACCCTCCGCCGATGACTACTCCCCTCAGATCTATCCTTAAGGCTATTTGATGCGACTAGTCAACACAACCACCGAGCGGATATCAATATGAATATTTTCCGAAGTATTCGTCGCTGATTTAACCTAATCCGACAAGGCATCCAAAATGATAATAACTATGTTTTATCAATCTTTTACCAAACAGAAAGATGATGGAGAATTCTCAACCGAAAAACGATTTGCCTCCTGAATTCCTCGGCGTAAGAGAATATTTGATCCGCATCCAAAAAATAGAGTTCACCCACAACAGAACTTATCTCTTGTCTTTTTGAATTGAATCCGACGGACCGACGGACTAAGGCTTCCGTATTCAGACGGAGATTCGGGTGGACGATCACGTATGATCACGACTTGTAATTCTCATCCAGAACGGACGAGCATCGAGAGATCCTCCAAAATAGCAAACGGTCATCCGGGATCATGCTACTCCCTCGCTACCAGACAGTTTACCTGCAGCCTGAGTCGATCGTTGCAATGGGAACATGATAGTCTCTCCGAAAAATTATCCTGTTTCGATCTATCACGGAGAATGGAATGTTCGACTGTTTATCCTTTTCGCCCATGCCTGATTCCACAACACCAGCTCGAAAAAGGGGATGGAGCGTACGTGACGGATACCGTAAGTACTTCGGCAACCTAATATCCGTTATGAATGCCTCCCGCGGTGCGGGCGCTGCCTCAGTAAGCATACAATTTCAGGAACTCAAATTTCAACGAGAATAGATGGAGTGTTCATCATGTGGTATTCGCTTATGCAACCGAGAGGCTCGGTCGGTTTTCTCAAGTCGCTATTCTACTGCGGACTAGCGTGCCTGCTTCTGTGGATGGATTGTCCGCTGATCGCAGGTGAGTTGCGAGCGGGTGTGGCCAAGGTTGATATCACGGACCGTACAGTCGGTCCAGTGAACGACCCACTCTTCGTGAAAGCACTCGTTCTCAAGTCCGACCGCGCTACCTTGGTGATTGTCACGATCGATGCCGTGGCGATCGGGGAAATTGGGGTTCTCAAGAACGACTTCCTGCCGAAGGTACGTGCGAGACTGGAGAAGGAGCTGCAGATTGCACCAACCAGTGTTCTCATCAATGCGAGTCACTGTCACGGAATTGTACGTGCGGATACCGATGAAAGCACCGTGCAAGCAGTGATCACTGCTTCCCAGAACTTGGTTCCAGTTCGTGTCGGAGTTGGAAAGGGACACGAAGATCGAATCATGGAGAATCGTCGACTGAAACTAAAGAGTGGTAAAATCGCCGATGTACGACACGCTTACTCGCTGCCTCCGGATGAAGAGGTTGTGGGGGTCGGTCCAGTGGATCCCGAAATCGGAATCCTGAGACTCGATCGGCTCGATGGCGAAACTCTGGCGGTCGTCTACAACTTTGCCTGCCATCCCATCATGGGAGTACCAAACGGTGGGAACACGGCAGATCTCGTCGGTTATGCGTCGAAGGTGATTGAGAATAACACCAGTCCTGGCACGTTAGCCCTCTTCCTACAAGGATGTGGTGGGGATATCAATCCTGTCTATTACAAAGATGTCGATCATCCTCGTAGCGCTGAACCGCTCGGGCACATGCTCGGTCTCAGCACACTCGAAGCGTTTCGTGAAATCGAATGCCGTACGACCGATCGAATGGTTGTATTAAACGAATCTCTCACATTGCCTCGATCAGATCCATCCGAACGAATCCTCGCACTTGAGGCAGAACAACAGCGCCTGCTTTCCTCGCTTCAAGGAACGAGTTTGAACTTAAAGACTTTTCTTCCATTGGCCATCAAGCACAGCTTGGCGGAGGATTTCCCAGCCTACTATTCACACCGATACCTCCACGACGAGCAATGGAACCGTCGGGACCTGAAACGACTCGATGCGGAGAATCGTTTGAATATGAAACAGTATGTTGCTAATATTCATATCATGGAGGAATTGACTCGCATTCAAACCAATTTGAAACTTCTTCGGAAACATCTTGCTAGCCTCGTTCAATGCCAAAAACGAACGATCGATGTGGAATTGATGGCGGTTCGGATTGGCGACTTTGTATTGACTACCTTCCCCGGGGAACTGACGGTCCAAATCGGATTAAACATCAAGAAAAATGCTCTGAGTCCATCGACCTATGTAGCAGGTTATACCAACGGATACATCTACTACGCACCAACAACCGAACAATTGCTTAACCCGGGCAGCGCTCAGGAAGACTGCGACACCATCCTGGCACCCAACTGGCAGCCGATTTACGAAAAGAAGGTTTCTGAATTGTTGATGAAGCTCTGAGCATGACAGGCGCTGGCTTAGGTTCGTTTTGTTGTTCCAGAGAACAAGTCCTGTATGAATCCAAGACGGATCATGCAAGAAAGATGACGATACCATGTTTCTACCAGGCTTCCGTCGTTGTCTTCTGGAGTGTGATACAGGGGCGAGGTATTTTCACCTGGTACGGAAACAATTCACTGCATAGCGTTCCTAGAAGCTCATTGAGCTAAATCAGGAAATGCAATCCACGAACAAATCACGGTTCGCCTCCTCGTCGATGCGAAATTCAGAAAGGGAGGATTCCATTCGAGAGCGCCAGCAACCACTGTGAAGTCCGGATTGATTAATTATACCAGAGAATCCCGAGGATTTTAGCATCGCTCGATCACCTCCTCGTGACGTAAATGGTAAGATGCTTCGCGATCGCGATTCAACATCATGCCCGATGTCGCTTAAAGAAACACTCGTTGGGCAATCGATAAACGATGAACTTGGTCCGTGCTCTTTTTACTTCAGTAATCGTTCTTTCGGTCGTCACGGCGTACGCTCAAGACAATCCACCAAGACCGAATATCGTCTTGATCATCTCCGATGATCAGGGAGCCGGCGACTACGGTTTTATGGGGCATCCCCATATTCAGACTCCCCATATCGACAAGTTCGCTTCGCAGAGTCTGGTGTTTCGTCGCGGCTTTGTTCCCACAAGCGTTTGCTGCCCTAGCTTGGCTACGATCATTACTGGCATGTTTCCGCATCAACATGGAGTAACCGCCAATGATCCACCTCTAGTTCCGAACTCAGCCAAGGACTCGCGTGGGTCAACGCCGGAACTGACAGCGCAGTGGAATGCTGCTTTGGACAACACACCGACTCTGCCTCGAGTGCTATCCGCAACAGGTTACCTCAGTTTTCAAACCGGCAAATGGTGGCATGGGGACTTCAGCCGTGGCGGTTTCACCCATGGGATGACTCGAGGATCACGTCATGGTGATGAAGGATTGAAAATTGGCCGCGAAGGTTTGCAACCGATTTACGACTTCGTCTCCGACGCCCGGAAGCAGCAAAAACCCTTCATGGTTTGGTATGCACCCTTCATGCCGCACTCCCCTCACACGCCACCGGATCGACTGCTCAAGAAGTATGTGGATAAGACCGAATCGCTCCACATCGCTCGCTATTGGGCTATGTGCGAATGGTTTGATGAAACTTGTGGCGAACTGCTCGGTTATCTAGACCGAGAGGGTTTAGCAGAAAATACCATCGTGATCTATGTCACAGACAATGGTTGGGTACAGTCGGCGACCAGCGGAGGTTTTGCTCCTCGCAATAAGACGACACCTTTCGATGCAGGTCACCGGACTCCGATCATGATTCGATGGCCCGGTCATGTGACGCCAGCTACCAGCGATTCGCTTGCTTCGTCAATTGACATTGTTCCTACCCTGCTTGGCTCGCTCGGTTTGAGAGCTCCTAGCAGCCTGCCGGGTATCGATTTGCTCGATGCAGATGCAGTCAAGGCTCGAAAGTATGTATATGGTGAGTGTTTCACTATTCGCTCGCAAACCTTAGAAGATCCGGCAGCTAACGTTCTGTGGCGATGGATCACAGACGGTCGTTGGCGGCTAATCGTACCCCGTACGTTTCAATCCGAAGGATCGCTGAAATCGATTCCTCGCGACAATTACTTGACGCCGGATTTGCAAAAAACACTCGCGGAGGCTCGGCCATTACTTTTCGATCTGCAAGCCGATCCCCAGGAAGCAGACAATCTCGCGGACAAACGTTCAGACTTGGTTGCTGCACTGCATGCGAAATTAGACTCCAATTGGACTCCTAGAGTTCGCTCTAGGTAATGCCTTGGGATCGAGCGGGCATGGTGTCGTGAATAGGAAAGATTGAGTTGGAAATCATGTGTACCGCTGGATATGCGTGAGGGTTTTCATCCAAGGGAAATGAATAATCCGTATTCATCAGAAAGGTTAGAGACGATGCGATCGAAACAATCCTTCGGTTTTACGTTGGTCGAGCTCTTGGTCGTGATCGCGATCATAGGAGTTTTAGTTGGTTTGCTTTTACCCGCTGTACAGGCAGCTCGCGAGGCAGCGCGGCGCATGCAGTGCACCAACAATTTGAAGCAATTAGGCTTGGCCCTGCACAATTACGAGAGTGCCCATCGCAATTTCCCAGCCGGTGTCATCTGGGGATCCTCGACGGTCAATTTCACTACTCCACGACTCAATTTTCATTGCCTGGTGTTTCCCTACATCGAGCAGGGAAACGTGGCCGCGCTCATCCAACCTTATAACTTGGTGGGTTCGACGGGCGGAGCTTGGTTCACATCGACAGCGAATATCCCGGCAACGACGGCGCGTATGGTGCATTTACGTTGCCCTTCCGACAATGCTAGTCCTCAATACGAACAGCCCACAGTCAGAATCCTCTACTACCGAAGCAACTACTTTGGAGTTTGGCACGGCTTTCAAACCAACGATGTACTCGCTGTTTCCTATGGTCGCTCCGCAGCTCCAAAAGCGTTCTTCGGTGCGAATCTTCCGACTAAAATTCGGGATATCACCGACGGAACATCCAATACGGTTGCCTTGGCGGAGGCTCTCGGCGGCATGAATCAAGCCGACGCGCGAGGATTCATCTGGGGCGATCAGGCTGCTTTTCAGTTTCTCTTTTCGGAATTAGGACCTAACAGCAGATTGCCTGATCGCTGCCCCAATTCCTCCCAAGGCTGTCGATCTGTACCCAACACCGACCGAAATCGACCTTGGGTTGCGGCTGCGACAGGAACCGAAACTTGTGCCTCGAGAAGCATGCACACCGGAGGTGTCAACGTCGCTCGAGCAGATGGCTCCGTCGGCTTCGTAAGCGACAATATCGATCTGGCAAACTGGCGTGCGCTTTTATCGATTGCCAACGGTGAAGTAATCGGTGAGTATTAGACGAGCCTCATCCGTGATCACGACTCAAAACAGCAAGTCTCTTCCTGAGATCTGACAAGCGACTCAGGGGAATCGGTATCGCAAAGGGATAGACTCATGTCGCGGTTTGAAGTTCTTTTTCGACTGGTGGCCTTGTCATCGACTCTCGCCCTGCTCATGGGTTGTACTTCCGGTAAGGAAGCGAGTGTGAGTGGTAAGGTGACACTCGACGGTGCACCGCTCGACGATGCGAATATTAGTTTTGTTCCACTATCGGATGGACAACGCGACGCAGGTTGGGCCACGGTCAGCCAAGGCAGCTACTCCATACCGGCATCGAGTGGACTCGGAATCGGTAAGTTTCGCGTCGAGATCCGAGCCTTACGCGCTCTTGGCGAAACCACCAACCGAAACGATCCTTCCCTGCTAAACGCGAAGGAAATCATTCCGAGCCGTTACAACAGCAAATCCGAATTGATCAAGGAAATCAAGACGGGCGAAAACAACGCGGATTTCGATTTAACATCCAAATAGACTTTTTCAAGACTGCCAGCCTCCCTGGGATTCGATGGAACGTGTCAGCAACCGAGTTCCTTTCATGGCTAGTGGACTTCCTCGAGAAAAGGTGACGGTAAATCATGTTAACTATCGGGTCAAAAATAGGATCTTCGTTATCTCGGAACCCACCTACAAAGGTAGTTCGCAATCAGGCTTCTTTGTCGCTATTGTCGGTCGCCGTCTGCTGGCGGAGGAATCCTGTGAGCGGAGCGGTGCTAACTGCCTGGTATTTTTGTACCTATCCAATGCTACAGCACGCCCATCGCAAAGCTCTGAGCGTGCCACACCATAATTTCTAATGAATACAGGTGCATGAAGTGCAACCGAGTCGGGTGGCATGACCCTGAGCAACGCGAAGGGCGTGCAACCAATCGACCTGGAAACCAGGATTGCTCGCACACTGCCAATCTTCTTATTTACCGATACCGGACTGCTCGCGCCCTACCTCTACTATTGTGAGCGGAGCGGCGCTAGCCGCCCGGTGGCTGTTTGAACCTGCCTCATACAACTGCACGCCCATCGCAAAGCTCTCAGCGTGCCACA
>JBBAXA010000028.1:0-31849 GCA_040396935.1 Pirellula sp. | reverse complement strand
TTTGAACCTGCCTCATACAACTGCACGCCCATCGCAAAGCTCTCAGCGTGCCACACGAATACCTCTACCTCATGGCACTGCACGCCCAAAGTAAAGCTCTGAGCGTGCAACACCATACTGTTCAGAAAATACAGGTGCATGATGTGCAACCGAGTCGGGTGGCACGACCCTGAGCAACGCGAAGGGCGTGCAAAGAATCGACCAGGAAACCAGGATTGCTCAAGAACCTTTTATTCTATTGTTTCCGGACACCAGACTACTCGCGCAATTCCGCTACGATAAAAACCTCGGCGATTGCTGAAGATATCGAAACAGCATTCGGGTCGTGGTGATGCAACCCAGCAGGGTAGGAGGCGCTACGAGCAGCGGGAGAAAAACGAAGAACAAACAAAAGCAAACGATGAGAACACAGAATGCCGAAAGCAGCTGGATGGAAATCGCAATCCATTTACCTGCATAGGCGGATACGTTGCTTTCCTCGGGCCAACGACGACGGCGAAGGATTCGAAGGGTCAAGAAATAGCCAGCCGCTTCGCCAATAACCGGAATGATCAATGGATAAATACCCAAGGATGAAAAAATCGCCCCCAACGACAACAGCCTGATGACAAGCCACAGGAATGCTATCACGAATCCCCAAACGATTCCGAATTCCATCTTCATTGTATCTTGGAGCCTTCCGCGTTTTCTACATTGCAGTGTCGCCTCTTTGCAACTCGCCCGTTTGCGAATCGATTGTACAGCTCATCTTCGTATTACCTCATTCAATGGAACCGAAAATCTATAAGCAACAATATCATTTCCAAATCTCTCGTTATCCATCTACGACGACTCGAATTTCCATCCCGTCATTCCCTGACGAATCCTCTGGATGGCCAGTGGATCCGTGTCTGCCGAATGATAGTGGATGATGATGCAGCTAAGGAAACGAATCACCCTTTGGCCGAACACCGGTCAGTGCGGGTCACCAATTCTTTTGTAATTGCAGGCCCTCCGAACAGGGAGGCCAGCAATCCACCATACCCTCGATAGGACAAACGAGTGGAGGAATGAAGGACGATATTCGATTAAGGATTGCGAGAATTTTCGTAGCGGACCATGCTTTTTGCCGTTCCAAGTTGAAGAGGAAGACCGCCTCCTGCTATTCTAAGCAATGCATCCTGTCCACCTGATTTCTCCCAACCATGCAACATCGAACCGCATTCGCCTGTCTCTTGCCATTCTGACCATCCCCGTCACGATCGATCCAGCGGGAAACTCCTTCCATGCCATCCACCCCCTATTTCAAGCCGATCGCAGCCTGCAGTGCACTCCTCGTGGGAGCGCTGTCATTGGTGCCGCTCGTTGGACCGGATGGAAAGCTTTCTGGCGAGGAGAAGGCTTCCGACAGCGCAACTGTGACACACCACGATTTGGAGGAACTCAAGCGATCCGGATGGCAGCGATCTCGTTTCCGAGAGAGCAAAAGCATGGACCCGATTAGCGAGGTCTCTGGAATCGAGAGACGACAACCTCGACTGGCAGAATTTAAACAAACGATTGCACCTATCCTCAAAAAAGCGTGCTTCGAGTGCCATGGACCCGAAGAACAGGAAGGGAACATTCGCATCGACACCCTCGATCCGAATCTACATCTCGGCCGAGACGCTGACTGGTGGAACGATGTCTTCGCTGTTGTCAGCAAAGGAGAAATGCCGCCAGCAGATAGTGGCTCACTCACAGAGGAGGAACGAAAGAAAATTGTCGATTGGCTTTCCGGTGAACTCCAGACAGCATCGATCGCGCGCAGGGACTCCGTTACCAATACGACATTCAGACGATTGACCCGCTACGAATACAAATACGCGTTACAAGATCTCCTCGGATTACCCTGGGATTTCGCCAAGGACTTACCGCCAGAAGCCAACTCTGACGACGGATTCCAAAACAGCTCTACTCAATTGCATCTCTCGGTTTCCCAATTCGAAACGTACCATCGATTGGCCCGAACGGCGATATCCAGGGCCATGGCGATCGGCCCAAAACCAAAGTCTCTGTTTTGGGGGATTCCGATGCATGCTCCCGCGAAGCTATCCTGGGAGAAACAAGCAAAGCAAGTCGAACAAACAAAAGAGCGACTGAAGGACGAGCCGGAAAAACTAGAAGCCGAATTGAAACGACTCGAGGAGAGCTTTACCAAAACGCATCGCCAGAGCTACTACAAGGAGATCGCGACAGGAAAGACTACCCCGGTGACCTGGGAATACTACGAAGCAAAATATGCCAATTTACCCTCGGATCAACCGGTTCCTGTACCCGACGCAATCGAGCAAGTTGCGATACTGCCCGCGGGACAATCGATCAATATCGAATTGGGCAATCAACTCCCTGACGAAGGAACACTTCGAGTGCGCGTACGGGCCGCTCGAGCGGATCCGACGAGCGATCGAATTCCGAGCATGCAATTGCACTTTGGTTGGCAAGCCAGCAACGAGGGTCGAGCTTTGCTCCGGGTAAGCCAGCAGGACACACTCATCACGGCCGAGCCTGGCGAGCCCGCATTCTATCAATGGGATGTTCCCCTCGGTGAGATTTATCCTCGTAATTCGGTGCGTACGACTTCGCCGATGGGAGCCCTCCCCAGCCCTTCGGAGTACATTCGATTTGTCAATAGTTCAGCCTCACCCGACCCTATCCTGATCGATTTCGTTGAGGTACGGGCACCTGTATATGACGAGTGGCCCACAGCCTCCCACCAAAGACTCTTCCCACCCAGCAGCAAGCCATCCGATCCATCCAATCGATTTGACTACGCCAGAGAGATCCTAACGCGGTTCATGACCCGAGCTTGGCGGCGGCCCCCCACGGCAGCCGAGATCGATCAGAAGATGAGATTGCTCGAATCCTTCGAAACAGAGTGTGAGCATTTCGAGGAAGCTGTTGGCGAAGTCTATGCGACGATTCTCTCCTCTCCTCATTTCCTCTACGCCGTGCAGCACGAGCCCGTGCCGCAGACGGCGAAGGAAGCGACATCGAGACAGTGGTTAACGTCGCATCAGCTTGCGACACGGCTCTCGCTTTTTCTGTGGTGCAGTATTCCAGACGACGAGTTGCTTCGGTTGGCAGACTCCAATCGATTGCTCGAAAAAGAGGTTTTGTCGGCACAGGTTGTCAGGATGCTTGACGATCCCAAGTCCAATCGTTTCAGTCAGCATTTTGTTCATCAATGGCTGAATATGGAACTCCTCGATTTTCTAAACTTCAAACAACATGTACCCGGATTTGATCCACTGCTCAAGGAAGCGATGCAGCGGGAGCCTGTGGAATTCTTTCAAGAGATTCTCAATCACGATGAGAGTTTATTGAGTTTCCTGCATTCGGATTACTCGATGGTGAACGAGCGGCTCGCTAGACACTATGGACTTGCGAATGTACTCGGAAATGATTTCCGTCGTGTTCCGACAGGCGAAACCATTCGCCTGGGAGGTCTTTTGACACAGGCTGGTTTATTGGCGATGAACTCCGATTATCCCGATTCACATCCATTGAAGCGTGGAAAATGGCTGCTGGTGAGTCTACTGAATGATCCACCCCCGCCCCCACCTCCTGCAGTGCCCCAAATCGATCTCGCGAATCCTGAGATCGCGAAGATGACGTTAAAGGAGCGGATCGAGGATCATCGCAATCATCCCGCTTGCATGTCTTGTCATGTAAAAATTGACCCTTGGGGAATCGCCTTTGAGAACTATGATGCACTGGGTAAGTGGCGGGATGATATTCGAGGTCAGAGCGTCGACGCAGCGAGTGAGCTCTTCAATCGAGAATGGCTCGATGGGATGGCTGGCTTGAAGAGATTTCTACTCGCAAATCGCCAAGATCAATTCGTCGGTGCGATTGTGTATAAAGTAGCGACCTATGCGTTGGGTCGCCCTATGAAGTTCAGCGACCGAGCGGATTTGGATAGGATGACAGCCGAAATTCGAAAGCGGGGAGATGGACTTCGCACACTTCTCGTCACCGTCGCAACCAGCGATTTGTTCCGATCTCGATAAATCCATTTTCTTAAGGAATGCAATCACATGAATGTTCGATTGGATCGAGTCGATCGACGGAGGTTCCTACGAGGTTCGGGAGTTGCACTAGCGCTGCCTCTCTTCAGTACGTATCACACGATAGGTAGCGAGTTGTCCACGACCAATCCGAGCCGACTCGGCTGCCTTTATTTTCCAGACGGAGTTCCGATGCCATTGGCAAACGACCCAGCCTATCAAGATTGGGCTTGGTTTCCCCATGGCAATGGTCGTGACTTCCGATTCACCAAGTGCATGGAGACTCTGGAGCCGATTCGTTCGGAGCTGACCATCCTGTCTGGATTCTCGCACGTCGCGTCGAGAAACGTCCATGGCCACAACAACGCCGACCAGTTCCTTACCGCAGCGGCAACCGGTGACGGGGATCGCGAGTATCAGAACACCATTTCACTAGACCAGGTCTACGCATCGCATGTCGGAGAGCAGACGAGGATATCGTCGCTGGTGATGTCGACCGATGGAGGCACAGGGACCGCGCGGGGTACCCATACGATTTCTTTCGATCGAAATGGAAGACCGATCCCAGCCGAGCATCGGCCTAAGCAAGTCTTCGACATGCTGTTTGTTACGAGCGACAAGCAATCGGCGAAGCGGCTCGCCCTGACGCGCAGCGCCCTCGACGATATGCTGGCCGACGCGCATTCCCTCAAGCAAACCCTATCGACGGAAGATCGAAAAAGTTTGGAGGAGTACCTCGAGTCGGTTCGGCAAGCGGAGATCAAGGTCGAGAAGGCCAAGAAATGGCTGAATGCCCCATTACCCAGTGTCGAACACGACCACTTGAATCTGGAGCTGACGACCGACGAGCCTCGCGAATATCTGCAGATCATGTTCGAAATGATTTATCTGGCTTTCCGCACGGACTCGACGCGCGTCGCGACTTATCAAATCGGGCGAGAGAACGGGATTGGACGAAGCGATCATTTGTCTCGAGCCGTCGGTTTCAACCTAGCGCATCAACTCTCGCACGAGACAAAAAACCCCGATGGTTGGAAGAACTTTGGAATTTATTGCCGCTTCTTGAATGAAGAGTTCGGACGTTTCATCGAGAAGATGCGGAACACGCCTGAGCCCGCGGGTTCGGGTTCTATGCTCGACAACTCCCTGATCCTCTTCGGATCAGCATCGAGTGCATTCCACCTCTCGCGCAATTATCCGCTCATTTTAGCGGGAGGGAAAAACATGGGTTTGCAGCATGGTCGATACATCAATCATGCTGGAAGCAATTTCCAAGGTGGTCCGTGGCTTGGAGATCGCGAACCTTGGCAGGACAAAGCAAAGATCGAGGACGTTCCACTTTCCAATCTCTTTGTGGCTATGTTGCAGAAACTGGGTGTTCAAACAGATCGATTTGCCGATAGCACAGGGACCGTCGAAGGGGTTTAGGTAGCCTGACGAGACAGCCTGTGCGTACGCGCGTGTTCCTCATGGCTAATCCAATGGGCAGCGACGGTCCAGTCATCATCCTTAATCTGCGAGAACCGAGCCTGAGATGAGCACGAGTGTCGATTTTAAAATCTCCTTTATGGGACCGAGAATTGGTTCGTTTTTACTCACAGTCACGAAATGCGAATCGGTACTGTCATGGTAGTTTCTTCCGGGGATACCTGAGAACTAGGTTTTTACCGCCGCACCTGCAAATGGGAGAGGATGCACTTTTTGAAGGTGATCAAGTTATCGGTTTGCTATAAAATCTTTCAATCCTCTCACTGATACCTGTTTCCATCTGTCTTTCCCTGGAGAATCCTTCGTGGACGCTACTCCTAATGTATCCTCAGATCGGTTTGAGCATGTCATTTCTTCTCTGCATTCTTTACACGAAAAATATAAAGTTTGTTTCGATGGCAAAGTCGCGACTTATATCCCCGAGTTATCCAAGGCCGATCCTAGTTGGTTTGGAATCGCACTTGTGGATGTGAATGGCCATGTGATTGAGATTGGGGATACCACCATTGAGTTCACGATCCAGTCCGTGTCGAAGCCAGTTGTTTTTGGCGCGGCTCTGGATGCTTTGGGACGAGAGCGAGTTTTGAAGTTAATCGGCGTCGAGCCCAGTGGCGATTCATTTAACTCCATTCAGCTTCAGAAAGGCGAGCGTCCCCACAATGCTATGATCAATCCTGGAGCGATCATGGCGACATCGCTTATTCCAGGGAAATCAGCAACAGAAAAGGTTGAACACCTTCTGAATCTGCTCAGTAAAGCTGCTGGACGACAGCTCAAAATTTGTAACAAAACCTACCGTTCCGAATCCGAGACAGGGCACCGCAACCGAGCGATTGCTTATCTATTGCGTAATTTGGATTTATTGGGACAGGATATCGATGAAGTCCTGGAAGCCTATTTTCAGCAGTGTTCGGTATTGGTCACCGCACGTGATTTGGCCATGATCGGGGCTTCCCTCGCGAATATGGGTACAAATCCACTAAGCGGAAAGCAAGTCTTAGGGATCGATTCTGTACGGGACGTACTCAGCGTTATGTTCACTTGCGGGATGTATGATTTCGCCGGTGAGTGGGCATTTCGCGTTGGTATGCCAGCGAAGAGCGGAGTTTCGGGCGGATTGCTAACGGTTGTGAATCGTCAGTTTGGTCTAGGTCTATTTTCCCCGCCGCTAGACGCAATGGGTAACACCGTTCGCGGAGTTCGGCTATGCGGCGATTTCTCCGAGCAAAACGGTCTACACGCATTTCATTTCACCAATGTCGGATCTCGCTTCGTGGAAGCCGTGTGGGGCATCTAAATAGTCTGAGACGGAAAGGTTGGGTTTGCTCTTCGAGCTAAATCAAATTCTGTTGAATCAAACGGAGCTAAAGCTTCCAAGGAACTCTTCTTAGGAACAGAAGAAGAGAAATTCAACAGACGACGTTCTTTTTGAGCTTCGAAGCAAGCGATCAACGATCCGTATGGATACCGCATTGGGTCATCCCTGATATCGCCTTTCTTTCATTTTTCCAAACTGCTGCACCACCTCTGCAAACCGACTGATTCGACGCTCCAGTATCAACACGGACGGAATTGTGAAGGTCGTGTTCGC
Source organism: Pirellula sp. (assembly GCA_040396935.1). Classification (GTDB taxonomy): domain Bacteria; phylum Planctomycetota; class Planctomycetia; order Pirellulales; family Pirellulaceae; genus JBKCUI01. The sequence goes on along the minus strand of JBBAXA010000028.1, from coordinate 24,742 downwards.
ATGGGATGAATCGTTCATGAATCGGATCGTACCTGTCTTGCCATAGGAGTTACGGTGGGTATCCTCCTCGCCTAGCGCTCGATCGTAAGGGCTTCCTCCCCACACGCCACTTCGCGATCAATAGTTTTCTTTTGCTCTGCTCACGAGAGGGAATTCGAGTGTATCTGGCGTTTATGCAAACTCAGTCGTCCGACTTGGCGAGAGACTGTTCTTTTCTCCAGACTGTCATGGTGTCGGTGATGGTCATCTGTTTAGACTATGCATTTGGTACTCTACGGTGGGCACCAACCGTCTTCGATGGGAGTCGTCCCGGTTATTTCAATCAAGGGAGGCGTCTTGCTCTTCTTTTGAGTTGCGGTGAAAAAAACCTGAATGGCTCTATCGTCAAACTGCTTTATCCATTCTTAGCGATCCTTACATTGAGTTTCTTCACCGGGTGCGGTCAATCCGATCTGTTCCCGACCAGTCCAGCATCTGGTTTTGTAAAACTGAATGGACAACCTCTAATCGGCGCCCATGTATGGCTGATCCCTAAGTCGAAAGAACACAATGATGCAACGACCGTGGTCAGGCCTCAAGGCATGACAAGTGACGATGGGAAATTCGTGTTAACGACATATCTTCAAAACGATGGAGCACCGATCGGCGAGTACGATGCTATCGTTTTACACGGCAACAACGATCCTGATGTCGAGCAACCGAAAGAAGTAAAAACCGTAAAAACTCCGAATGTCCCGATGCGTTACAAAGATGCCAAAACGTCCGGACTAGTGGTAAAGATCAAAAAAGGCGAGAACGTAATCCCTCTCGAGCTGAAGTCTCGCTAGCCTGTCAATCGTCATCAGAGATTCATCGCGTCCTAACATTTTATCGCAGGAAGATAGGTAAAAACTCAGTGGGATGGGTCACAGGCCATCCACGGATTTATGAAATGAGCTCTCGTATTAGAAGAGCTGGGATATCGCCATGACTCTATCGCAGGAGATCTCATTGTGTACATGTCGCATGCATTTAGATGCAGACTGTGAATCAGCCTCCGAAAGGACTTGAGCAATTCATTTTGCCCTTCGTTTCGTGTCGGCTGAATACTAGAAACACGCAACTTTTTCGACTGAATATCGTTACTTTTTGGGAGTCATGAGGATGGGAATGGTTTTAGCTCGCAGGAGAGGTTTCACCTTGGTGGAACTGTTGGTTGTGATTGCGATCATCGGGATCTTGGTAGGGCTTTTGCTACCTGCGGTCCAAGCTGCCCGGGAAGCAGCCCGTCGCATGCAGTGTTCAAACAACAACAAACAAATTGGCCTGGCGATTCACAATTTCGTCGACGCCCATAAATTCATCCCACCTGGTGGGATCGATACCGTTGGGTTTCCCAGATGGAGTGTTCCTGCGGGAGTCACCCACGGAACGGCGACGTTCTGGTTGCCGTATCTCGAGCAAAATGCACTCTATGCACAATATCGATGGGATAAGGACTGGCGCGATCCAGTCAACCAACCTGTCGTCAAAGCTCGACTATCGGTTTACATATGCCCCTCGGTTCCCGATGGTGATCGGATGACAGGAATGAAGACGGGCAATGGATTCACTTGGCAGGAATACGCGGGAGATTACGCGCCTCAAAGTGGTAATCGTATCTCGCGGGCCCAAGCTGGGTTGATCGACTGGCCAGCAGGCACCTCGCCCACGAATCCTGGCGATGATGGCGCAGGTTCGGGAAGCGTATGGCGCGGAGTATTCGACACCATAAGCGTTGTAGGCAAGCTTGATAATGTTGCTCGATTTGCCCATGTCACCGATGGCCTGTCCAACACCGCCTTTATCACTGAGGACGCAGGACGGCCCAAATTCTATGTCAAGGGTAACAAATTGCATCCGACCAATCCCAGTGGGGGAACGAACGGATTGGATGGTGCTGGATGGGCTTCGCGCGGGATGAATTACGGGATTGACGGCGCGACTATGGATGGTCTCAGTCAACCTGGGCCATGCTTTATGAATTGCTCCAACGCGGATGAAAATTATTCGTTTCACGTCGGTGGTGGAACGTGGTTATTCGGTGATGGTTCCGTGCGATTCATTTCCGATAACACTTCGCAGCGAGTGATGGCTGCTATGGTATCCCACCGTGGCGGGGAGATTTTCTCGCAAGAATAGTCCCGAGACTTTGCCATCGAGTCAGACGTATCAGGTGTCCATTGGAGGAGGATAGACAGATGAGGTCGATAGTAATTGGCTTTTCATTGATTATCGGTCTGCTGTGCGAGTGCTGCGCAGAGGACTCGATCGGGAAAAAATCGTCAACGTATGCAGGGCCTACCGAAACAGGCTATTTGCTGCCGAATGGGTGGCATATCACCCCGGTCGGTAAGCATGTTTTAACGACTGATCTGCCGCTGAACATCATCCCACTCAGGGACAATGTACGAGCGATTATCACCACGAATGGATTTAATCCACACCAATTGTCGGTCATCGATTTCCAATCTGGAACAATCGAGTCATCGAGAACCGTGCATCAGAGTTGGTTTGGATTGGCGATCGATCCGAGCGAAAGTAAACTCTGGTGGTCAGGAGGAGGCGGCGGTCTGATCCACACGTTTGATCGGACGGCAAGTCAGTTGATCCCCACGAGCGAAGCGACGTCCCTCGCCCTTCCGGCGGAGAAAAAAACGGATGCGAGTGGAAGCGGCAAACCATCGGTTCGAACGTCGTTCAAGAGTGGCTTGTGGTTCGATGCCTCGGAGCAAACGTTGATTTCACTCGATATCAATCTCGGAACAGTCTCGACCAAAAGAATAGAAGGCACAGGCGAGACCACCGCAGAGATAGGGGGGAGACCCTATGACATTGCAAAAGGTAAGAATGGACTGATCTACGTTTCTGACTGGGCGAACCGGCGGATCCTCGTTTTAAGCCAGCCCGAGCTACAGGTGGTTGCCAAGATTACCGTCGGCGAGCACCCAAATCAGATCGTGCTGCACCCCAACGACGATCGACTTTTCGTGGCCTGTGCGTCGAGTAATGGAGTCTGGGTGGTGGATACGTCGCGAGGCATTGTCACCGAGATTATTTCGACGAGCCTATTTCCACGCGCGCCCGAGGGGAGCACCCCGGATGCGTTGGCAATCTCACCCGACGGAGACACTCTGTTCGTCAGCAATGCCGATAACAATTGCGTGGCCGTAGTTGATATCAGCTCGCCAAACGAGAGCATCGTCAGAGGATTCATCCCAACGGGATGGTATCCCACAGCCGTCGCAGTGACGCCTGACGGGAAGAATTTATTGGTAGGAGTCGGAAAGGGGAATCAGTCGGCAGCGAATCCCATCGTGAGCAATCCGCCGCGAACGGATGGCGAGACCGAATCACGCCGAGGGATTCCCTTTGCCTTTATCGGAACAGGGATGACGGGTGCACTTAGCGTGGTAGCGATGCCTGACGAGGCTCAACTCAAAGAATATACCGCAATGGTTTATCGAAATTGCCCCTATTCGGATTCGTTATTGACCTCAGCGCCGCATCCGAACCCTAGCCCCATTCCAACTCGAGTAGGCGATCCTAGTCCAATCAAGTATGTCATCTACGTGATCAAAGAGAATCGGACCTACGATCAGGTTTTCGGCGATCTTGCCGAAGGTCCTACTCCCAAAGGCAAGGGAGATCCTGCCCTGTGTATGTTCCCTAGAAAGGTGACCCCTAATCATCATAAGATTGCCGAAGAGTTCGTATTGCTGGACAATCTGTACTGTAACGGGCAGGTCAGTAAGGATGGGCATCCGTGGAGCACGATGGCTTACAATACTGACTACATCGCACGTGATTGGCATCTGACGTATTCAGCACGTCGAGGAGTCGAAGATGACGAGGAGGGAAATCTTTCGAATGGCCCGAGCGGATATTTGTGGGATGCGTGCAATAGAGCTGGTATATCTTATCGCAGTTATGGCGAGTACGGGAGGCGGGTGAGCGATGGGGCTGGTAGCTACAAAATGGAAGGAAGGGTTCCCGGATTGATGGGGCACATGTCACCACGCTACGGAATCCCAAAGGCTGCCGACCGAACCAATCGAGATACCGACAACGCAGAGGCGTTCATCGAAGAATACGACACATTTGTTCGGTCAGGCCAGATGCCTCGATTTATTATCATGAGTCTTGGGGAAGACCACACCCACGGTACGCGTCCGGGTGCTTACACACCTCAAGCCTGTGTGGCCAGCAACGATCTCGCCTTGGGACGAATCGTGGATCATATAAGCCATTCACCTCTCTGGAAAGAAACCGCTATTTTCGTGATTGAAGACGATGCCCAGAACGGCCCTGATCACGTTGATGCCCATCGCACCGTCGGATTCGTCATCAGCCCGTACACGAAGCGACAGTATGTGGACAGCACCCAATACTCCACCGTGAGTTTGATCCGAACGATGGAGCTCATTCTAGGCCTCCCACCATTGAGTCAGTACGATGCCGCAGCTCGACCGATGTTTGCCAGTTTTAGCGAGCAACTAGACACGACTCCCTACGTCCATGTGCCCGCTCAGATCGATGTCCAGGCGACGAACGATGCACTAGCGTATGGTGCTGATCGCTCGCAACAAATGGATTTCTCAGAGTACGATCAAATCGATGACTTTGAATTGAATGAAATACTCTGGCATTCCATCATGGGTAAGGATGCTCCCTTACCGCCGGCCATGAGACGAGCGATCGCTTTTCGAGTTACTAAATAACAGAGGGTCAGGCGATCCGGGACTTTGCGATCTTTTTCCATGTCAAGTAAAGATCGGACGTCGCATTATCAGTCCGCGACAGTCTTGATTGCTCCGTGCTCAAGGCAACCTTTTTCGCACCCAACGCAGTGGATCGATCTGGGACCTAGGGAAAAAGATTCTCCTGGCCCCCCCGCCAGGAAGTCGGAATGAAGTTCCATTTCAGTTTTCGAGGGCAGAGTCGAGATTTTCGGAATGGAAAGGCTTGGACATGCGTAGACCAAAATGGACTCGCCGCAACGATCGCCTCTGCCTTTCACGGTCCCTTTCCGGTCAAGAGGCCTTTTGAAACGATGCATCCATCCCTGGCTCGCTCCTCAGGGACTCCGCTCCTGACATCGCCTCAATGGATTCTGAAATAAGTTAACACTTCCTTCATCCAGGCTTCTTTGTCCATTAAGCGACTAACCCGAAGATGCACAGCTGTTGGCTAGCATTCCGTTCCTGGCTAGAAAACTTTCGTCATGATTGGGGAGAATATCATTCGAAAGCCTTTGAAACGAGAGATTCTGGGACTTCTGCTTTGGTTGATAATCCCATTCGCGTCCATCTGTTTCGCGCCTCCGTTGCTTAAGAATCCCACATCGGCCTCCGCAAAAACGCGTCGGTTGACCTTTCAGCAGGGGGTCGATTCCTATAGCGGTGCGGTCGATTCGGAGATTTGGGCCCTAGCACCGAGCACCATTCTCGAGAGCAATCCCCAGGCGTCATCGGATGCTGACAACGATGGTGGCGAAAGCCAGGTTCTGATCCGGTTCGACCATTTGATTGGACAAGAACGTTATCAAGTTCCTTTCGATTGCAATATCGTATCGGCCAGATTGTATGTGAGCGCTTTTGATCAAGGTACGACGGTGAATCTTCACCGAATGCTCGTTCCCTTCTCGAAGACGGTGACCTGGAACTCTATGGTCGATGGAGTTTCGGCGGACGGTTTTGAGGCGAGTCGTCACAAGGATAGCTTCACCTTCGGAAAGATCGCAGCCAACAGCTCGACAGTTGTTTTCGATGTAACGGACACCGTTCAATATTGGGTTTACGGACATTCGAATTACGGTTGGGTGTTTTTAAATACCGGTGGCAACGGCTGGGATTTTTACGCCAGCGAATTTGATGATGTCAAGCAACGACCCAAGTTAGAGATCGTTTACGAAGTTCCATCGACTGTGGGACGACTTGCAGCAACAAGCTCAGAAGGAGGCTCAGATGTTCCCTAGTCCAGCTACTGTCGGTTTTGCAAATGGGATGTATTCGAAGGGATCCTCGCGATCGCGACGCGATTTCCTGTACGCCGGATGGCTAGGTGGAGCTGGATTAACGCTCGGGAACATGCTTCAAATCGAGTCGAGGGCTGATGGAAAGGCACCGGCCGCGAAATCCAAATCGGTGATTCATATCTACTTACAAGGCGGATTTCCGCATATGGATAGCTTCGATCCCAAGCCGGATGCACCCCCCGAGTATCGGGGAATTCTAGATCCCATCCAAACGAGCATCGCTGGTGTTTATTTCAGCTCTCATATGGTGGAATCTGCTGCCATCGCAGATCAACTCACCATCGTCCGAAGTATGTCCCATACTGAGGTCGATCACAGTCGTGGCGAGCACAGCATGTTCACTGGCTATCGTCCCAGTCCGGCCTTGGTTTATCCGAGCGTAGGTTCGGTTGTTGCTCAAGAGTACGGCCCGCGGGAAGCGATGCCTCCGTACGTTTGCGTCCCCAATCAAGGGAGTCAGTTTTTAGGAAGCGGTTATCTGAGCAATGCATGCGGACCGTTCTCGTTGGGGTCGGATCCTGCACGCTCCAATTTTTCTGTTCGAGATTTGAGTTTGCCAAAAGGAGTGAATTCGGATCGATTTGAAAAACGTAAATCCTGGCGGAAGTTGGTAGACCAACATTTTGCGTCTCTCGAAGCTGACGATACTTTGTCGACGATGGATTCCTTCTATCAGCGGGCTTACGATTTGCTCGCTTCCGATAAAGCGAGGGAGGCATTTAGCTTGAAAAGTGAATCCGCGGCGACCAAGCGTTTGTATGGGATGGAGCCGTGGGGACCCGTCCTTCGTCCCAGCGCTGGCGCTCGATTTTTGATGGCACGTCGGTTGGTGGAGGCGGGCGCGAGATTCGTCACGGTAACCTACGGTGCGTGGGACACCCATGCATTTCACTATCGAGGCATCGAAGTTCAGCTTCCCGATTTGGATAAAGCATTTGCTGGACTGATCAAGGATCTCGAGAGTCGCGGGCTTCTCGATTCGACGCTTGTACTCATCACCAGTGAATTCGGCCGTACCCCGAAAATCAACGCGGGAGGCGGACGCGATCACTGGCCCCGAGTCTTTAGCATCGTGATGGCTGGCGGGGGTGTTGCCCGAGGGAACGTCTATGGTTCCTCGGATGCGTTGGCAGCTGAACCTGCGGACCAGCCTCTTTCCGTGGAAGACTACGTGACGACCGTATACCACCTGCTTGGAATTGACGCGAGTAAATCTCTGATGTCGCCCGGCGATCGGCCGCAACCGATCGTGATGAATGGAAAAGTTGCGAAGGGTCTCTTGGGATCATGAGATTTTTCTTAGCAACCCTCGCTTGTCTCGGATTGTGTCCCTTGGCTGACGAGATTTGGGCACGCGGTCCCTCGATGGAAACCCTCGAGCCTCCGATCGGCACGAGGGTGCATGCGTTTCAGGTGGTCGTCCGAGGTTCTCAATTAGATCGAGTTCGAGAAGTCGTCTTTTATCGGCCCGGTCTCAAGTGTGAATCGATCTCCGTACAGAGTCCCGAGGAGATCATGCTCTCGATCGCAGCGGACAGGAACTGTGCGTTAGATTCGATTCCTTTTCGATTGCGTTCCGATGACGGCTTATCCGAGTTGAAAACAATCACGGTTTCTCCATTTGCTCTCGCGAAGGAGCATGAACAGGAAGGTCCTCAGCAGGTAGTGTGCAATTCGACGGTGGTTGGAACACTCGAGAAAGATCAAGTCGATGTTTATCTCGTATCGGTACACCGAGGAGAACGATTCTCGGGAGAGGTTCATGGAGTGAGACTCGGTATGGGGCTCTTGGATACGAAGTTGTTGGTCAAGTCGCCATCGGGCGCACGGATTCTTGTGGCCGATGATTCGCCTCTACTCAACCAGGATCCTTGCTTCTCGATCGTCGCTGAGGAATCTGGCCTTTATCGTGTGGAGATTACGGCTGTCGGTGGCAATGCGGACGCGGATAGTTACTATGCTTTGCATCTTGGAGATTTTCCGCGTCCGCAAGGCGTCTACCCGTTGGGAGGAAAGGCTGGTCAATCTATCGAGATTGACTTATTCCAAGAACATCGAGCTGAGCCGAAGATCGAACGGATAAAAATCGAGACAGCAACCCATGCAATTGGAACGCAGCCGATCGAGATCGAGGTCCAGGGTGTAGCATGTCCATCGCGAATTCCTTGGAGAATCTCTGGTTTCCAGAACGCAACAGACGTTTCCATGCCGGTGGACGCTCCAGTCGCGTTCCATGGAGAGATGAGAGGCGAAGATGGCGAGGGGAGGCACATTTTTCGTGTTGCGAAATCCGGAAGGTACGCCGTGGAGGTTTACGCATCCCGGATGGGTTCTCTGCTGGATTCTCTGCTCAGCATCGAGGACCCCCATGGACGGACGATCGTCCGCGGTGACGATCTCGAGACTCACGATTCGAAAGTGGAACTGATGGCGGAGCCAGGAAAAGAGTACGCCATTAGGATCTGCGATAAGCGAGGTAATACTGGGAATCTTTTTCATTACCGGATCGAGGTGACGGAGTGCGGGCCCTCCGCGGTAGCCTTCTTGCCCCGGCGTGACAAACTCTCTCAGTATCGGCAAACGATCGAAGTTCCAGCAGGCAATCGTGTTTTGGGATTGCTGGGTGTACAAAGGGATCGGGTCGTCGATCCACTCGATCTGGAGATTCGATGGGATCCGTCGCTTCCGGGGCTCGCCTACGAGCGAGGAACCGATGACAGACCTGGTTTTCTACAACCTGTCGTGTTTCAGGCACATGCGGATTGCCAGCCAGCCGTTAGTCTTGTAGACATCTCGTTACGACGGCGAGGGGCGCGTGACGAAGAGCGACTCGGCGGATTTCGGCAGATCGTCGATTTAGTTGCGGGACCCGCGGATTCTCTATTTCAGCAGGCGACCGTGGATCAACTCGCCATCGCGGTGATCAATGAATGCCCCTTCCGGATCGAATTGGAGGAGCCGACCGTTGCTGTTCCTATCGATGGAGGTTTGGGAATTCGCATACACATCGAACGCCAAACAGGCTTCCGCAGTCCTCTCGAAGTAACTCTTTCCGCCTTGCCTGAATGGATGGAAGGGCCTGCATCGGTGACGATCAGTCCCGATGAAAGTCATGCAATTCTACGTTTGAGGGCGCTACCCAAAGCCTCGGAAATGGAATGGCCGATCGTCGCAGAGGCAAGAGCTAGTGTTGGCCGAGAGAAGCAGCCCTCATTCAGTATGCGAGCGGCTGAATCCACCCCTGCCGTATCCCCCTTGGATTACCCAGTTGTCTGTTCGTCATTGCGCGAGTTGAAGATTGCAAAAACACCTTGCCGGGGTACTCCAGTAGACTTGGTTGTTGAGCAGGGGACCGAACGATCGATCACCATCGCATTGGAGTTGGATAGAAACGTCCCAATTCCGCTCACGGCAGTGCTCGAGGGTTTACCGAATCGTGTCGAGTCTGGGCCAGTCACCCTGCAGAGTTCACAGCGGGAAGTCGTCTTCCAGCTTCAGATCGCCCCGGACGCGCCTGTGGGAGAGTTTCGCGATTTGGTTTGTAGACTTTCCTCGGAGATCGATGGGCAACCTGTGGATTACTGGGTTGCTCGTGGTTCGAGATTGACGATCGCAGCCAGAGGGGCTGCCAATGTCGATGCTTCAGGACGTCGTTTGAGTCCTCTGGAAGTGCTGCGTAAAAAGTCCGCGAAAGAGGAATGAAAGACGAGGAAAACATGTTGCGATTCCCATCCATTCTCTTCACGATCCGGCTTGTGCTGTTCTGTTATTGGACTCCCTTACCCGCGAACCAATGCTGCGGTTCGGAGATCCTTACCGAAGCTGAACATGTGCGAAATAGTTCGCTCGACGAGCGGTCGCTGGTCTCCATCCAGGTATTGCCTCAGCGAATCCAACTAGCGAACGCGCGGTCGCGTCAAGGGATTGTCGTTACCGCTGAGTTTAGCGACGGAAGCACTCGCGACGTTACTTCGCAGGCGCGAGTTGTGTGGGATCCACCGAATCTGGCGAGCTATGAGAACGAACACATACTACCCCTGAGCGATGGAAAAGGAACAATCCAGATCGACTATCTGGGTCAGTCCGCGTCTGTGCCCCTTGAAATAATCGATGCGACGGTCCAGCCTCCTATCGAATTCCGCAACGAAGTCTTACAAGTTCTAACCAAATCCGGGTGCAACACTGGGAAATGCCACGGAGCCGCATCGGGCAAGGATGGATTCCGACTGAGTCTCTTTGGGTATGACCCCGAGGGGGATCATTTTCGGTTGACCAGGGAAATAGGGAGTCGACGAGTTCAATTGATCTCGCCCGAGAAAAGTTTATTGATGCTCAAGGCAACTGGGGAAGTCCATCATACAGGAGGACAATGCATCGAAACCGAAACGGAAAGTTATGAGTTGCTTTTGCAATGGCTGAGCGAGGGAGCGCACCCAGACCGACCTGATTCAGTGGTACCCACCGGGATCGAAGTGTACCCAAAGCAATCGGTTTTCGCGTCTCCCAACGGGCAGCAGAAGCTGATTGTTCTCGCCAACTTCAGCGATGGCTCGCGGCGCGATGTGACGGCTAGGTCCGTATTCCTCAGCAACAACGAAGCGGTTGCTACCGTCTCTGAAGAAGGGCTGGTCCACGCCCACGGTCCAGGAGCAGCCTTCATCCTCGCTAGGTTTGATCAATTCACACAGGGTGCGTCGATGGTGATCCGCCCGGGAAAGCCCTTCGCCTACCCCGCCGAAGAGATCACCCACGAGATCGATCGATTGGTTGCTAAAAGACTGAAATTCCTTCACATGAGTCCGTCGCCGATCGCTTCGGATGAGCAATTCCTGCGTCGGGTTTACATCGACATGATCGGATTGCTTCCAACGGTCGTGGAATACGAGGAATTCATGTCCGATCGCTCAGCGGACAAGCGATCTCGTTTGATCGAGCGCTTGGTCCAGCGACCCGAGTTCAAAGATGTTTGGGTGATGAAATGGGCAGAGCTACTGCAGATCAGAACGAGCAATGGGGTCAACCCCAAGGCTTTGCGACTTTACGACCAATGGCTGCGTGAGGCAGTCCATCGAGGGGACCGAATCGATCAGCTCGTATGTCGAATTCTGCCTGCTACGGGTGGGACTCTGGAGAATCCGGCGACAAACTACTATCAAACGGAAACGACTCCACAGCTGATTGCGGAAAATGTAGCGCAGGTTTTCCTCGGAACTCGTATTCAATGCGCCCAATGCCATAATCATCCCTTCGATCGTTGGACGATGGATGATTATTACGGATTCGCTTCCTTCTTCAGTCAGGTTGGATACAAGCAGGCGGAGGATCCCAGGGAGCTGACGATTTACAATGCGTCCGAGGGTAGCATCGAACATCCGATTCCGGGCCGGAAAGTCGTTCCCCATTTCTTAGGCGAGACCGTTCCTCCGCAGGTCGATGGTCGAGACTATCGACAAATACTCGCGGAGTGGCTGGCAACGAAAGAAAATCAACTGTTCCGAAAGAATATTGCGAACCTCGTTTGGGCTCATTTCCTTGGGGTGGGAATTGTAGAGCCGGTCGATGACATGCGAGTCAGCAACCCGCCATCGAATGCAGAACTCCTCGAATACCTAGGGGATCGTGTCTCTCATTATCAATTCGATATCGGCGCTCTCGTCACGGAGATCTGCAATTCGCGCACCTATCAAACCGCAACCTCGGTTCATGAATCCAACCGGCTCGACCAAAGGGAATTTTCCCATCAAAAGATTCGGCGATTGAGAGCGGAGATCCTGCTCGATTGCTTATCGCAAGCGACCGATGCGGTAGAAAAGTTGCCTGGATTGCCCGAAGGCTCGAGAGCCGTTCAAGTCGCTGATGGGATGGCGGCCCATTATTTTCTGAATACATTTGGTCGATCGAATCGCAATTCACCTTGTACCTGTGACACCAAAACATCACCGACCCTTTCTCAAGCGTTACATCTTCTTAATGGTGAAACGACCGGGGGTAAGATCAAAGAGGGGAATTTGGTGGGTCGATTGACGGAGCAGGGTGACAACCCCCTGGCCATTGCCCAGCATCTTTACCGTCGTTGCTACACCCGCGAGATGACCAAGGAAGAAAGGTCCGAGGTCGTCGAGAAGCTTGCGGCGTACGATGATCCTCGCGAGGGACTCGAAGACCTCTTTTGGGCACTCTTGAACTCCAACGAGTTTGTCTTCAATCATTGATCGAGATGAGATACCACAGGACGCGACTCACTGGGTGTCTCCACACCCCTTTTCCCGAGCCTTGATTTCGATGGATCGAGAGATCCTTTGCATGGTTTTTTAACGACAGTTCGATAGCCTAGAACGTGGATACCCGATGAATAGAACGACCTTCCAGTTGAATGCGATGCGAAGGATGTTTCCTTTGCTTTGGTTGGGAGTTTGGAATGGTAACTCGCTGCTCGCGCAGACGATGAACTCGGTGTCCAACGGTCCGGTCGAGTCCAAGGTTGTGCGTTTCGAATCGGTTCAGCCCGTTCTGAGAAAACATTGCTCGAGTTGCCACAACGACAACCAGCCTCGAGGTGACTTTTCGGTGGCTTCCCTTGAAAAGATCCTCGCGGGAAGCGGTTCCGGTCCTGCGGTCGTACCAGGGAACTTGTCCGACAGTCCACTCTACTTATTGACGGCCCACCTGGAAAATCCAAAGATGCCACCCAATAAACCTCGAATTCCACAGCGAGAACTTCAGTTGATTGAACGGTGGATTGCAACCGGCCTCCTCGAGGAAACGAAAAGTGAGGGAAAGACGATGCCGAGTCTGGCGCGTGAGATGGTACCGACGGAGGATCCAATCAACGAATCGCTGGTCGATGTAACCCCATTTCCGCGAGCCTCGCCCATTCGAGCTATCGCAGCACACCCCCAGCAGCCGCTCGTCGCCATCGCAGGTGTAGAGCAGGTTTTGCTTTTCGATAGCCAAAATCAACAGTTTCAGAGTAAAGCGATTCCGGTCGGAGCACGCCAGATTTCGCAACTCGCATTCTCACCAGACGGCTCGATTCTTATGATCGCAGTCGGAATTCCCGCGGATTCAGGAACCATCCTTCGATGGTCGTTAACCGACCAACGATTTTTTTCCGAGGTAGGGAAGGAGGGGGATTTGTTCCAGTGCATCGCCGCCTCCAAGGATGGAAAATGGATTGCGGCCGGGACCACAGGCCGAAAGCTCCAGGTTTACGCAACGGAGAGCGGCTCGATAAAACACGAAATGACGAAGCATACGGATTGGGTGACCGCGGTCTCATGGAGCCCGGATCAATTGCTGATCGCAAGCGGGGATCGCTTTGGGACAATCCACTTGTGGGAATCAGAAACGGGAGCGGAATTTGCCACTCTCCGGGGACATACATCGGCCATAACCAAACTGTTGTGGTCCACTGATGGAGATTCCCTTTATTCTTCGAGTTGGGACGGTACGATTCGAGCTTGGGATTTGCATCGCAAAGAAATCGAAAAGGTACTGGTTTCACAGACCAAGGGAATTCTAGATGCTGTTGTCCTCCAAGGATCGAGTCCGCTCCGAATCGGCTTTGGAGATCGAGAGGGAAAGGTCCAAATCTGGAATGATGCGGAAAGGAATATCGCACCGATCGGCGAGGTCGCGGACGAAGCCCTCGCCATCGCATGGCTCACGGATGGGATATCGAACCGCCTGCTGGTTTCGAACGCATCGGGACAACTATATCAGATGGATCCAGCGGGTGACCTCGAATCGACAAAAACCCAGTTGGATCTACCTCGCAAATCACAACCTCGAACTTTTGTCGTCCACAAACCCAGTCGTTTGAAAAGAATGGAGACAATCGAGAGTGGAGTCACGACACAAAAGGACTCTCCTTCGGTAAAGGATCTCGTGCCCGAGAACTCGCTCCAGGACTCGCTGCTATCCAGCGAGGGAACTGCCCGTCCGTATGCGGATATCGAGGAGAGCCGTCGAGCCCTACAAAGCATCGAATCCTCTCTGCAAAGAGCCTACGCCACCGTTTCTGAATTAGAGGAAACGGCTGCGCGCGTACGTCAACTGATCGCCATCCAGGAAGCTCGAATCAAACAAGCGGAATTGAACAAACGGAAGAAGGACCGATGAGTCGCATAGTCTTCGTTCTCGTACTGTTGGTCCATGCCCATGTTTCACTCGAAACGATCCGTGCCGAAGATTGGGCCGGATTTCGTGGATCCGATGGAAATGGTATCTCTTCAGAGACGACGGCTCCCTTGAATTGGTCCTCCACCGAGGGTATCCGATGGAAGATACAGATTCCTGGTGTCGGTAGGTCGTCGCCCATCGCGGTGAAGGATTGTCTGTTCGTAACAACCTCGCTGACCGAGCAACAATCCCGCCATCTGATTTGTATCGATCGAGATTCTGGCGAGATTCGTTGGAACCGACTGGTTCACCAGGGCCTCTCTGAAAATCAGCATAAATTCAACTCCAGCGCTTCCGCAACTCCTACATCCGACGGAATTTTCGTGTATAGCGTCTTCGTCGACGAACAAAACATGATCGTCGTCGCTACCGATTGGCAGGGCGAAATCCGCTGGAAGCGAACGTTGGGTACCTTTTTCTCAAAGCATGGATTCGCTGCATCTCCGGTTCTATGTCGAAACGGTCTTATTGTGAACGGCCACCAGGATGGTGAGGCGTTTATCAAACTGCTCGATAAGGAGAGCGGTGAGACAATCTGGACGTACAAACCCGATGTCAACCTACGCTCCTTCTCGACTCCTGTGGTTGCAGAAGTAGGAGGCGTGCCTCAAATCGTTTTGGCCGGTTCGACGCAGACGCTCGGGCTCAAACCCGAGACTGGAGAGCGATTGTGGTTTGTCGAAGGACCAACAGAAAAAATCGTCTGTTCCCCCTCGATTGGACTCGGTCATGTATTCAGCTTCGGTGGATCTCCACAAGTTCGCGCTTTTGGAATCAAAATCGACATGAAATCCAGCGCTTTCGAGCCGTCGGTCGTTTGGAAAATGGAGCGAGGCATGCCCTACGTTCCGACCCCGTTGTTGTATGAACGATTCATTCACGTGGTCGACGATCTAGGTATCTACTCGTGTATCGATCCACTCAGTGGCAAAGTCCTCAAGACTTTAAGGAAGGGAAATCAGTCCTACAGCTCTCCTGTAGGTGCGGCAGGTCGAGTTTACCTGTTTGACGATACCGGGCTTTGCACGATCATTCAAAACAATTCGAACTACGAAGTTCTCGCGAAGAATGCGATTGAGGATGTCGTACAAACAACACCCGCGATCTCGAATGGAGCGATGTTTGTTCGCGGTGAGAATTACCTATGGAGGATCGGTCCCTAATCTCTCAGCTCCAGATGGAAGGAGCGTTCGTGATTAAGGTGGGACATCCTCGTACTCGAAAGGGCGCAGATGACCGAACCAAACTTTGACTACGAACGACTCGAGGTTTATCGACTTGCAATCGAGTAAGTCACTTCATCCTTTCAAATAGCGAGATATCTCAACGGCCCCGAGCGCCATGCTCGCGACCAATGGCTGCGAGCCGCTCAATCGTCCTACCTGAATATCCGCCAAGAAAGGAGGCGATCGCGGTCTTTGCTGTTTCTTCATATCCTCTTCATGTGATTGCATGAATAGATAGCTAAGATCGTCGCTCGTTCGTTTGGTTTATGCATTTCTTGAAAACAGTGTCATGAATATCGAGTTTGGTACGGAAGGATTATCTATGCGATTCAAAAATACACATCGACTTGGTTTCACTCTCGTCGAGTTGTTGGTTGTGATCGCTATCATCGGAGTCCTGGTCGGCTTGTTGCTGCCGGCCGTTCAAGCGGCTCGCGAAGCCGCTCGCCGAATGAGTTGCTCCAACAACAGCAAACAGATCGGGCTCGCACTGCATAACTACGAGTCCACTTTTAGAAAGTTTCCCTACGCTCGAGGTGGTACCGGGCATCCTGATGGTGGTACGATTCGCCCGCTCGCTGACAATGTGAATCGGGCAAGTGGATTCATCGGATTGCTGCCGTTTATCGAACAGACCGCGTTGTACCAGCAAATCGCCTCTCCGCAGACTTACGGAGGTATCAACTTCAGTCCATTCGGTCCTAGACCCGCAGGAGCAAACTCAGGTACGGGTACTGCCCTTACGAACGAATTACTATACGCTCCGTTCCAAGAAAGAATTCCGATTTTAATGTGCCCGAGCTCCCAGGAGATTACTGCGAATAGATATGGAGGTCGAACGAATTATGCATTCTGTTGGGGGGATAACAATCGGCGAATTACCGGCTCAGAAACCGTCAGCGCGCGAGTGGAAGTGCGAAATGATATGCGAGGGCTATTCGGTTTCCAGCGGCAACGCAGCTTCCAGGATATGCTCGACGGCAGCTCGAACACGATTGCAATGGCAGAAATCGCAACGAGTGATGATCCCAATGCGGTCAGAGGAGGAGTAGCGAACACTCGCGGTACTGATCCTGCATACAACAACAATGCTCTTTGTTTATTGGAACGCAATCCGACAAACCGCAATCTCTTAACTCCGGGTAATAATCGAAACCTTCGGGGTAATGGCTGGGCCAACGGGATTACCGCTTACACCGGTGTCAGCACCATTTTGCCTCCGAACTCACCGCATTGTCTGCAGAGCGGCAACGACCATTCCGACGGTCAAGCACCCGCTAGCAGCTATCATCCAGGAGGCATCAATGCGGCGATGGCTGACGGTTCGGTTCGCTTTATCGCCGAGACCATTGACGTGGGTAACCTATCCGCACGTGATGTCAGGACTGGCGTCAGCCCCTTTGGCGTATGGGGTGCGCTTGGATCGATTCAGGGTGGCGAGGTCACTTCCGACAATTGATAGCCCACGAGGTACTTGAACTATCATGAACATTCTTGGAAAGTATTGCCGAAACATGGATGCTGCACGAGGTGGGTTGTTCGCTCTCGTCGTTGTATCGATGGCACTTACCGGGTGTGGAACATCCGTTGATGGTCGTCCGACGCCGGTGGTAGCGTCCGGAGTGGTCTTTTACAAAAAGGAGCCTTGTGCCAACGCGAAGGTTCTCTTTGCGCCTGAGGATCACCAGTACACAGCAGTCGGGCAAACTGACTCCAACGGACGATTTCGATTGCAAACCTTCGATCCTGGTGATGGTGCGGTCCCTGGAAATTTCAAGGTAGTGGTGTCGAAGTTCGAAGCAGTCGATCTACCCAACGGCGGGTTCCGTGAGACGTTTTTTCTGCCTCAAAAATACCGTAACCCACAAACTAGCGGGCTGACGGCAGTGGTTCCAGAAAACGGAACGCGAGACATCACGATTGACCTAACAGAATAGATCCTACGACAAGATAAAATGAAAAGCTCACTGCACTTCTGTAGCGGCGTCCTCCTTCTTTTTCTGGGTTTTTGGCCACCAGCTGCGGTCGTCGCCGAGCAACGCCTAGATTTTCCACCCGAGAATGCCTTTAGCATCGTACTCATTCCCGATACGCAGGCCTACGTCGGCGCTGGTACGAAATCCATGCCCGAGGATCCAAGACCTGTCACAAACAAGATATTTGCAGCGCATACCGATTGGATCGTGCGGAACCAGCAAAAGCAGAATATCGTGTTTGCGAGCCACGTAGGAGATATCGTCGATATCAACGAAGAGCGGCAGTGGGAGGTCGCACGCGCATGCATGGATTCACTTCACGGCAGACTACCTTACGGCATCTCGGTAGGGAATCATGACATGACCTCGCGAGGAAACTCCTCCCTCTTTCAAAGGTATTTCGGCTCAGAAAGATTCCTAGGGTTTCCATGGTACGGCGGGTGCTTTTCCAAAACCTCGGAAGCGGGACCTGAAGTATCCTCTAACAACGCCAATAGCTTTCAATTGTTTGAAGCTGGTGGAGGAAAATGGATTTTCCTGCACCTGGAGTGCAACGCTCCTGACGATGTCCTCGAATGGGCAAATGAAATACTCAAGCGGTATTCGGATCGGCGTGCGCTGATCACAAGCCACATGGGATGGGGTCCCTTGGACATGCCGGCAACCAATGATGAATTCATTTCCGCCACCAAAGGACGCATGAAATGGAAAAAAATACATGGCGCTCGCGGAAACACACCACAACAGATGTGGGATAAATGCTACCGCCATCACGCAAATCTGGTCGCCGTGTTTTCAGGAGATCAAAGCCGGACACAAGCCTACAAAGCGTCGACTCTCGGGGATCATGGAAACGTCATTCATGAACTCCTGCAGGACTATGGGAGCGGTTGGCTGAGACTCTACCGTTTCTTTCCACTAGAGAAAAAAATTCAAGCGATCACGTTTGACCCTAAAACAGAGATTCTTTGTGAGGGAACGAAACTCGTCCCCAGTCTAGAGGAACATCAATTCGAATTACCATTCGCTCCCTAACCACCACGACCATCTTCGATTGAGACGAAGAGTACGGTTTTTTTGACGGGATGCATCTGTTTCAAGACCCTTGTTGAATAGCGGAGTGTAATGGTGGTGCCTAGCGGTTCGCCGCCCCCCACCTATCTGGGGTAGCAAATCACCCATTTGGTGCAGAACCACTATTGGGTAAATTTCGCTTCCCACCTCGTTGGTGCATGGCACCTGACACTCTCCTCGTTGGTGCCTGGCACCTGACACCCTCCTCCTCAATTCCCGTCCCCCCCCCCGCGTGAGCAAGAAAAGTAAATGGTTAGAAGGGCGCGCTCGCTTGACTTGTCCTAAGTAAGATTGTATCTTACTTTTCATATGAAGACACAGCTTTCATCCAAGGGGCAGATTGTCTTGCCGGTCGAGCTTCGAGAGGTGGATCAATTGACTCCTGGGCAGGTCTTTGAGATCGAGCGAGTGGGGGCCGGGGAGTATCTGCTGAAACGGGTTCGCGAGCCAGGGAAACCAGGGCTCATGCAGTGGCTGAAGGACTGCCCGTCAACCGATTGGTTTCGCGAGGTGGAGTCTGAATCAACGGATTCCTTGCGATGAAGTTCCTGGTCGATGCGAACGTGCTCAGCGAAGCGACCAAGCCAAGACCCAACCGCAACGTGATCGCATGGTTGGCTGCTCACGAAACGGAACTGGCAATCAACCCGATTATTCTAGGGGAGTTGCAGTTCGGGATTCTGCTGCTGGCCAAGAGCAAGCGGCAAAAGAATCTACTTGAGTGGCTAGAGTCGGGTATTCGCTATTTGCGGATGTTGGATATTGATGCAGAGACATCGCAGCATTGGGCAAGGCTCTTGGTGGAATTGCGTCGACGAGGTCACGCCATGCCCATCAAGGACAGCTTGATCGCGGCAACGGCGAGGCAGTATCGTCTTCCAGTAGCAACCAGAAACAGCAAAGACTTCGCGTTTGCGGGAGTCAAGGTCACGAATCCGTTCGATTGACCCGAAGACAAGCTGGGGACGAAATGCGGGTGGCACGCCCTGAGGCTTTGCGAAGTGCACCTCGTTGGTGCCTGGCACCCGGCACCCTGGCCCCGAAGCAACGCGAAAGGCGTGAAACGTATCTAACAGGACAACAGACTGCTCGCGCAACTACTGTGTCTATTGTTTCCGGACACTAGACCGCTCTTACAATTCGGCTCTATTGTGAGCGGAGCGGCGCTAGCCGCCCGGTGGCTGTTTGAACCTACCCCACGGCACTGCACGCCCATCGCAAAGCTCTGGGCGTGCCACACCATAACTTTTAATAAATACAGTTGCATGAGTTGTAACCATGTTGGGTGCCATTCGTGCCTGGCACCTGGCAACGCCTGACAACGTAACCTGAGTAACAAATCCTGTGGCGCGCAACAGCATCCCTTAGGCCACGATCAAAACTCGGATTCCATTCGTGAGATCTCACCGACGAATGGGATACTCCTGCATGCATAGATTCTTGACGTGTTCTTAATGAGGGCTTCACCTACGACTGGGATGAGATAGCTAAATTCTTTGACACTGAGGGTCGACGTCCGTTCCGCCCGAAATCTCATTTTTACTTGTTCATCAATGTATCAGGAGGCATGTTTCATGCGAATGAAACACCGCAGTCGAGTCGGTTTTACCTTGGTTGAGTTGTTGGTGGTCATCGCCATCATCGGCATTCTGGTCGGTCTTTTGCTACCCGCTGTTCAAGCAGCTCGCGAGGCCGCCCGTCGGATGCAATGCAGCAATAACCTGAAGCAAATGGGTTTGGCTTTGCACAATTACGAGAGCACCTTCAAGCGGCTGCCTGTAGCGATTTGGGGAGAGAATCCGAACCGCAACACCAACGGCACCAGCTCAGCCTACGATGACGACGGATACGGCTGGATGACATCCATCCTTCCATTCATCGAACAAAATGCGCTTTACAATCAGCTCGCTGCCTACGGTGCGGCCGGCACTCCGCCCGCGTTAGGAACTCCTGGAGCATTGGAAAAGTGGTGGATCGCAGGGGGTAGGCCCGCCACTGGACGTCCGATTCCCGGAGGTGAGATTGTCATTCCATCTTACCGCTGCCCATCATCGGCATTGCCATCGATCTGCCCACAAACATACACGATTCCTGGCGCGACCGCTGCAACGGCCATGACCGAGCGATGGTCAGCCGGTTATGCCACGACAGATTACAAAACCTGTGCTCATGGACAGTACAGCGATGTGGATGGAATGATGGGCAAACTTTGGGAATATCCAGGCGGAGGTGTACGTTTCGGTGAAGTGACTGACGGCTTGAGCAATACCGCGCTGGTTTGCGAGTCTTCGTATGTCACGGGCAGTACTTCCACACAACGGGGCGGCTCAGCAACGCCCGCGGCTCCAGGCACCGTTCAAGACTGGCCCATCTGGTTGGGAGCTCCAGGATCGGACGAATGCACGAGAACCAACGGTCGATTTAGTGCGCCGATCAACGCCGCCACAAATCCACAGCAGATGTTCTTAGCAATCGACGACGACTCGGCATTCAGCTTCCATACCGGCGGTGCGCAGTTTGTGTTCGGAGACGGTTCGGTCCACTTCATGTCCCAAAACATCGAAAACAATACCTACGCGGGGATGTACACTCGAAACCGCGGCGAAGTTCTCGGTGATCTCGGACGATAGAGGTAAGAAGCAAGAGGCATAATTCTCAGCTCTTTTTTGCCTAGAATGCTCGAACGAGTCGATTCGAGCATTCTCTTCACGAAGGTTCATCCAGCAACTTTGGGAAAGATTGCAAATATGATTCGCATGAGGAGCATGTCGCTACTGTTCTTGGCATTACTCGCCGGATGCGACGGCATGGAAAAGTTTCCTGTGTCCGCTACCACGGGTACCGTTCAGTGCGATGGAAAACCGGTTGTTCGAGCCATGGTTTACTTTGAGCCCAAGCGATCTGGCGAGGGGGCGATGATTGGTCAGCAAGGGTATGCTTTGACCGATGAGTCCGGCAAATTCACGGTATCGACCTACGGGGAGAAGGATGGGGCCGTAGTGGGTACCCACATGATTCGCGTCGGTAAGAGCGAAACGTCGGGCCCGTGCCCATGTGCGTTGAATTCGATGACGGTTCAAAAAGAGGTTGAGGTCACAGCAAAAGGTCCGAACCATTTCGATATCACGCTCGCTCGAAAATCGTCGAGCAACAAAGACGAGGTCCGTGAAGCGGATTGATGTCGGTAACTCTATCGCGGAGGTACAGGCATTCTTGGATTCGAATCCGGTTCAGGGTCTTCAGGCAAAAGGCTGGCAGAGTTATTTAGGCTCGCCGGTAGACGCTGCCAGTTGCGTTTTTTTTCGCTTCGTTTTCGGCGCGACGGTCGCCTACTGGGCATGGGATTACCTTGCCTCCGGCATCGTGACCACTCGTTACGTACGACCGCTCTTTCATCCGACGTACTACCCATTCGATTTCGTCAAGCCATTGTCTGGAAATGGCATGTACATTGTGTTCCTAACCATCCTTGTGCTCGCAGTTTGTACAGCTATCGGGGCCTTCTTTCGAACCTCCTCTTTCTTCCTCGCCCTCACATTCACCTATGTGTTTTTGATCGATCGCACCAATTATCAGAACCATTATTACCTGACTTGTCTGATTGCGTGGTGGCTGCCATGGATGCCGTTGAATCGAATGGTTTCCATCGATGCCTGGCGGAAGCCATGGATGTTTTGCGAGACGGTCCCTGGCTGGGTACTATGGATTTTGCGCTTTCATATCGGTCTACCCTATGTCATGGGAGGAATGGCTAAGTTCATTCCGGACTGGTTGCTGGGTTATCCGATGCATGAGATGATCCAATCCAAACAGTCGATGCCGATCCTGGGTTCCATCGCTTCATGGGAATACCTCGGTATCCTGATGGCGTGGGGCGGGCTGTTGTTCGATCTGTTGATCGTTCCGTTTTTGGTCTGGAAGAAGACGCGGACTCTCGCTTATGTGATCACGATCGCGTTTCATCTCACGAACTCGGTGGTATTCAACATTCATATCTTTCCTTGGCTTATGATCGCAGCGACGCCGATTTTTTTTGATCCGGGGTGGCCGCGCAGATTGCTTGCCACCGGTCGATCGTTGTCCCCTTTGGAAATTCCGACTTCACCAACGATCATTTCCCGATGGTTCAGTTTCTTTCTGATCGCTTACATGGCGTTCCATGTACTCTGGCCTCTCAGACATCATCTCTACGAGGGGGATTCGAGTTGGCACGAGCGCGGCCATTATTTTTCCTGGCGCATGATGCTTCGAGGGAAGCGAGTGGTGATGGGAATCGCGATCAAGGATCATGTTACGAATCAGGTTGTGGATGGAAATGTCAATCGCTATCTGACCACGGAACAGCACGACAAGCTGGGTAGAGATCCGGAAATGATCCTTCAGCTCGCGCACTTTATCCATGACGAATTCAAAAAGGAAACGGGCCATGATTCCTCGGTGTACGCTCTGGTGCTCGTCTCGCTCAATGGTAGAAAGCCGGAGTTGATCATCGATCCGAATGTCGACTTGGCGCGTGAACCGCGCGGACTGCACTTCCGCCCCTGGATTTTGAAACAAACCGAACCTCTTCGCTGGCCGCCATGGGACGTGCCACCGAACGAATGGAGAAATCACATTGATCTTCCAGAACTCCGTTTTCTGAAAAAAGATTCCCGATCTCTTCCCAATGTCGGGAGGTATCACCCGAGAAATCCGATAAGTCGCTTTTACTATTTTCACTTCGCATAAGGATAGGATTATGTCGATTCAGTTTGTTCGGTTCCCTCATGTACTTCGAGCGAGCTTGATTGCTTCGCTAATCTTTGTTCCATGGACTGCAGACCGACTCGTAGGTCACGATGGACATGCACCTATCGCAGCGAAACCTGCGGAGGTGTATAAGCCGTCCCTGATCCCGGATCGCATCGTGCTTACTTGGAAATCGGACCCTCGGAATTCACAAGCGGTGACATGGAGAACGAGCACAGACATTCATCATGCTTTCGCGCAAATTGCGGTGGCAGCCGATGGACCCATTCGAAAAGAGGATGTCCTGCAAGTCGAAGCCAAGACTCAGAAGCTGACGACTGACATCAACGAAGCGTCATTTCATTCCGCAGAACTTATTGACTTGCAACCCGACACCAAGTATGCCTACCGTGTTGGTGATGGCACGAATTGGAGTGAGTGGTTTCATTTCACAACAGCTCCGAGTCAAAAGCAACCTTTTTCATTCATCTATTTCGGCGATGCGCAAAATGATATTAAATCTCTATGGTCTAGAGTCATTCGCGAGGCCTACGCAGACGCGCCCAAAGCGCGATTCATGGTCCACGCAGGAGATTTGATCAACACGGCGGAATCCGACGCGGAATGGGGAGAATGGTTCTATGCTGGTAGCTTTCTGCATTCATCCATCGCGAGTGTCCCTGTCCCAGGCAATCATGAGCAAGCAAAGCTCGCCGATGGAACCCGCCGACTTTCCCACCATTGGAGAGCGCAATTTGCTTTGCCAGAGAATGCTCCGGCGGGTCTGGAGGAAACATGCTACACATTCGAATATGGCAATGCTCGAATCATTGGTCTCAATAGCAATGAAAAAATCGAGGAACAAGCCAAATGGTTGAACACCGTGCTGGCATCGAACAAATCACCTTGGGTGATCTGCACTTTCCATCATCCCATATTCTCCACTGCGAAGGATCGCGATAACGCCATGCTGCGCCAAACCTGGAAGCCGATACTCGATACGTATCGTGTGGATCTTGTGTTGACCGGTCACGATCACACCTATGGACGGACTGGGCTCGAGACGCCCAGCGCCTTACCTGAAACCATCAGCAACGTAGCTGCAGGAGATAACCGCGTCGATCGCTCCACGGGAACCGTGTATGTCGTATCTGTGAGTGGACCGAAAATGTATGCTTTGCAACCTAGCAACGTTATGAAACGTGTCGCCGAGGACACACAACTCTATCAGATCATCCACATCGATGGAGATCAGCTATCATACGAAGCGAGGACTGCTACCGGAAAGCTTTACGACTCGTTCATTCTAAGAAAACGCGTAGGCGCGATTAATGAACTGCAAGAGCGTCAACCGGAGATAGAGCAACGAGTACGGTCAAAGGTGAAGGAGGCCGCGACGGTCGGTTCCGGTACCAAATAGCGATCGTCCGTATCGAGGGACAAGATCGGGAGAGTGTCGTTTTCCGTTCACCCATCGGCTTCCGGACATTCCATGCTGTCGC
>JBBAXA010000027.1:26126-70895 GCA_040396935.1 Pirellula sp. | reverse complement strand
GGGGCCGGCAGTCTAATTGTTTGCGCGTAGCGCTGCTCGTATCCAATGTGCCAAAGTGCTGCCAAAAGTGCCAAAAGTGCCTGGCACCGATTGGAGGATGGTCTCGATTTATTCAGCGACTCGCGATTCCGATAGGAACGAGAAACAATACGCCCTATTCGCAGTCTTACTTCACACCCCATCGGTAGGGTAGTTCGCGGGTCGAAACCCTTTGATAAATCGATTGCCAGGGATGCATTGACCACCGTTGCAAGGCAAAATCGTGGACCTCGGGCGGTCGGAACGCGATGGACTCAACGGCTTTCAGCTGGCCGATTCAGCCTATTTCAGGCCGAGTTGCAGGCGGCTAGCGTTACCCTTAGAATCCGCAAACGTGAAGGGAAAGTTGGATGGACGAACTAGGCGGGACCCAGGTTGTTTTCAAAACGGGCCCATGTTGGAAACCCCGGAAGTCATCGAACGACCCGCTTTTCCTTTTGGTGTAGACCGAGTCTTTGGATTCACCTTGAAACAAAATCTCAAGGGATGACTAATCGCGTTGGGCAAGGAGAAAACATGAATAAGTATGCGGCTGAGTTTTTGGGTACGTTCTGGCTTGTTCTAGGTGGATGCGGCAGCGCCGTTTTGGCTGCAGCCTTTCCGGATGTAGGAATAGGCCTTCTGGGTGTTTCGTTCGCCTTCGGTCTGACGGTATTGACCATGGCCTACGCAATCGGGCATATTTCAGGATGCCACTTGAATCCAGCCGTCTCTGTCGGACTCTGTGCCGCAGGACGTTTTTCCTCTAAGGATTTGCCTCAATACATCATCGCACAGGTTTTGGGGGCTATCGCGGGTGGTGGCGTTCTGTACCTGATCGCCAGTGGTAAAGCAGGATTTGAACTGTCAGCAGGATTTGCTTCCAATGGCTACGACTCCCATTCGCCAGGTGGATACAACATGGTCGCGGCGCTCGTCACCGAAATCGTGATGACGATGATGTTTCTCGTCATCATCTTGGGAGCGACCGACAAACGAGCACCTTCAGGATTTGCTCCCATCGCGATCGGTCTTGGATTGACATTGATCCACCTCATCTCGATCCCTGTTACTAATACGTCTGTCAACCCAGCCCGCAGCACGGGGGTTGCCCTTTTTGTCGGTGGTTGGGCAATCGCACAACTTTGGCTCTTTTGGGTAGCACCCATCATCGGTGCCTTACTCGGCGCAGTCTGCTATCGCTTCCTGTCTTCGGACGATCAAGCGTAATAGGATCTAAGAAATCCCCTCACCCCACCAAGGGAGCAAAGAACGACGCGCGTGAGGCCCTGAATGAGGCAGTACGCGCGTCCCTGTGGGACCCTCTCGGTTGCGGATGACGGAGTCGCGTTTCGCCCACGAAATCACGGATCGGTCGGAATCGCGGGGCGGCAAACACTACTTGGGAATCGAGATATTGAAGCTGTTGTCATCCTCTTCGAACGACTGCTTGATCACAAACTCTGCAGTGAGCGCGTTTCCGAACGGATACTCATCCGAGGGCTTACCGTCATAGGATTGAACTCGCACGACGTAAGCCCCTTTTCCAATCCCGTCTCCATCGGCTGCCGCAGTGTCGTATTTCCCATCGAGGATACTGGCAAAGCCCTGCTTCCCCGAGGTCCCTTTCGATAGATCGGGATCAAAGAATACGTTTCCCTTTGGTACCGGCTTGCCCTTGAAGGTTACCTCACCATGCACTCGATACACTTTGGGTTTTGGTTCCCCACACCCAACCGACAGGATTAGGCCGAACGCGGCCAAACGCGCCAACTGCATTCCTCGATCAGTCCTCAACTTGAGCAACTTCCCCTCCGTCTCTACTAGCAAGTGCGAAATAGGTAGCCAGGTTTAAGTTCTCGCTCACAAACCGAACCGATCCGTCAGCATTACCGAAATTCGCACCACCACTGTGCATGCTGCCCATCGGAACATCGTTGAACGGTACCCGGCGGTCTGCCCGCAGTCCCGAGTTGATACCGCTTACGACGTTACGACTGCCAACCGAAAAAGCCAGACCGCCGTTACTGCCGCGCAGCCAAGTGCGAAACCGCGAACGCAACGGAGCGAAGTAAGACATCTCGCCGATGAGAATCGTATTGGATGAACCATCCGGAATACTGCCGAATCGAATGGCAGTGGCTGCCTGAAAGACGCCTGTGCCCGCCAACGCAACACCCTCGTGTGTTTGTGTCGACTGATTGGGATAAGCAACGCCTGTAACAGGATTAATCCCTCTGGGTCCATTAAGCCCGTAATAGTGAGTCGTGTATGGTGCCTGTCCCGTGTTTGCAGGGACCAAATCAGTTGCAGTGATATTCTCGCCTGCTGCTGTGCTCATCTTGTCAAGAGGTCCTGATGGGCAATGCAGGAACGGAAGCTTTGTGAGTCCCCACGGATCGTTTTTCCCAACGAGCCAATAAGCCCCAGCATTTTGGTTGATTTGCGAATAAATAGCGTTTTGCTCAATGTAGGGAAGAACGGCGACATGCCAGCTCAACTGATTATCGACGTTATGCGATGGAGGAAATCGCTTCGTAGCACTTTCATAATTCATCAAGGCTAAGGAAAGTTGTTTGCAGTTGTTTTGGCACTGCATACGACGAGCCGCTTCGCGTGCGGCTTGGACAGCCGGCAACAACAATCCGACGAGAACACCGATGATAGCGATGACGACCAAGAGTTCGACAAGAGTGAATCCGAACCTCGGACGGAGGTGATGTTTCATATTCAGAACGCTCAAAAAAGAATGGAAGGATAAATGGGACTCCTCGGATGCGTGCAAGGAGACCAAAAGCTGCATTGTAATGGCATGAGTCTTCAAAAGGTTACTCACTCTTCGGAAAAGGATTTTCGAGGTACGTTGTATGATTCAACACTCTAACCTCCACGGCATTGGGAGGATTCTCCTTAAACGCCGGTAACAAACCGTCGCTTGGTGCCATTGCACTAGGGTGCACTATGAGTTTCAAAAAATTAGAAGATGACGAACTGGCTCCATTTCTCGAGAAGGCGAGGATGGGAGACCCAGCCGCTTTTGAACCGATCGTACGACGTTACGAAAAACCGTTACGAGCTTGGGTAGCTGGTCATGCGCCCCCCGGCGTGGATGTTGATGAGATTTCCCAGCGAGCGTTTATCGCAGCCTACACTCGGCTTTCGGACTTCATCGCAGGAAGCAACTTTGCCGCGTGGCTTTTCACCATCGCTCGTTTTCAGTTGAAGACGGAAATAACCCGCATGAGACGACTTGCAGACTACCACAATCGTTTCGCCCCTGATCTTTTGCAACAAAGCTTGGACATGGATACGTACCGATCCTGCGATCTTTGGGAGCAACGCTTAGCGTATCTTCAGGATTGCATCCAACAACTTGGCGCGGCGTCGACGCAGTTCCTAACGTGGCGCTACCATGATCAAATTTCGATTGAGGAAATGGCAAGTGCATCTGGCCGCTCTCCCGGTGCAGTTAAAAAACAACTTTGGGCTTTGCGTCAAAAACTGCATCGATGCATTGAATTGAGATTTGCCCAAGAGGAGTCGGAATCATGAATTCAAGTCGATTTGAGGAACTGTGGACCGACTTCCTCGAAGGTGAACTCAACGAATCGGAGCTCTTGGAATTACAGAGCATCCTTGAGCATGCACCAGAGCTTCGCGCGAAGGCAATCGACAGCTACCACCTCCACCGACTGCTCGGACTTCTAATGGAAAAACAGTCGAGCCCGTCGTTTGTTGAAAAAACGATCGAGCGGATTCCCGCCGAGACCGAGCACTTCGTTAGTAAAGTTATCGATCAAATCGACTCGAACGAAGCCTCGCTAGGTTCGAACCGATCGACTCCTGTTCCTGATGTACGAGCACCGTCGAGATCCTTCCTAGCAAGTTTGTCGTTGCTTATCGGTTTGAGCCTATTAGCCATCACGATTTTGGCACAGCGATCCTGGCAACCCCATCAACCAGAACGATCGGTCGTGTTCGCAAGCACGGCGCATTCGAAATTCCTCGGTGAATTCTCCCCTGCCATCGGTTCGGTCGCACGGTGGAATCGCGATTACGTTTTAACCAGTGGTTGGGTAGAGCTTCTTTTTCCTAAAGGTGCCGAAGTCATCCTCGAAGGCCCAGCCGTTTTTCAGATCGCCTCCGATCAAGGTGTTAAAATTTTGACGGGAAAGTGCTCCGTCCATGCGCCTGAGGGAGCGGAAGGATTCTTTGTTGATACTCCTGATGCAAAGATCGTCGATCGAGGTACCCGATTTGCTGTATCTACATCCGAGGTTTCTAGCACCGAGGTGCATGTACTAGAGGGGGCAGCTGAAATCCATCCCCCCACTACACCATCCAACTCTTCGAGCACACTTTCCTCCGATCCAACGGAAATGCGGCCGATTCGACTTACCAAGAGCGAAGCAAAAATCATTTCGGATCGCTTTCGTACCCCTCCTCGATCGACTCCGTTCAGATCCAAATTCTATCACAGCCGATTACCTGACCGAGTGGTTTGTTACGAAGCGACGATCGCGCCGAACGGTGGAGCTGAGGAATTGTTAAGTGTGACAGTTCAAAGGAATGGAATCAACACGACCTATCGCGCTGCCGAACTGATACCCGTTGAACTGACGTCGTTCCGAGTGGCAACCAAGCTGTTCGACTCGTATCAACAACAGATCCGGCATATGGCAACACGTTATGCATCCGTCGAAGACCGCCGTTCTGTCCTTAGCGATCGGTACCTCAACACCGGAGCCATCAACCCGGGTGGTTCGGTACTCCCAGCACCCTACGCTTCCCAAATCGATTCGCTAGATCCGAAGGGGCCGATCGACGGGATGGGAATCCGATTCCAAACCCCAATTCTCAATCGTCCAGGTCCCGATGTTGTGCTTTTCGAATTGGAAATCCGAGTAGGTATTCCCGATGGGGATTCATTTCATGTCGTACCCATCGAGCAGCGAAACGACCTCCATCCCTACACGGTCCAGGTATTCGACTTGACCCTAACGTCCTCCGAAACGAAACAACCAGCCGACTTTTTTCTACACGAATACAACGAAGCCGTCACTTCCTTAGACCATCTCCTGCATGGCGAATGTCGATCCCTCCGCTCTCCCCAATCCGGTAAATCCTACGGTCTGCTGGCGGTTGCAATCGATTTATCCAATCTCGGATACAGCGAAGGGGAACCGGTGGACGGGTTATTCCTCCAAGACACGCTCAACGATGACCAGCACTTTGATCCAGTACTGATCGCTGGACTCCCGTGATGAATTTGGGACACTTCTCAGACCGGTTTTGCTCCTAGTCCTGCAATTCCTCTTAGCGTAGTGACCTATCGAAGCTCGGATTTCACGTAGAATGGAGTAGTCGCGACAGGAATGATAACCTACTTCCCAGGGGATGATCGAATACTATGAACTTCCGCTTGACGTTACTTCAGCTCCTTTTCTCCAACGCGTTTCTTTGGACTTTGTTTCCAGCCAACGCATCTGCCACAAACCCTGTGGAAGTCCTACTCATCGCTGGTGAGATTCTGAAGAAAGACACACCTGGTCATCATGATTACATCGGCGGCGTGAAATGCTTGGACCTGTTGCTCAAGCAGTCGCCTCAGGTGAAGACGACCGTTGTCGAGACGGGATGGCCCTCGGACGAGGCCGTGCTCGATCGCTGTCGGTCGATCGTCTTTTACATGGATGGCGGCGGTAAACAATCGTTTTTTCAACCCACCTCTCGCTGGGAACGTATCCAGCAACTGGCAAAAAAAGGGACAGGGATCGTCCTCATCCATCAGGCTGTCGATTTCCCGGAGGAATTTGCTGAACAGGCTAAAGCCCTCGCAGGTGGAATCTATGTGACGAAGCTCTCCGGACGCGGCCACTGGGACAGCAAACACGTTGACTTCCCCAAACATCCCATCACGAGGGGAGTCGAACCCTGGGAGATCAACGACGGTTGGCTCAACAAGTTGCAATTTGTCCCACAGTTCGATCGGATTACTCCTCTCGTTTGGTCAGGCAAGGAATACGGAGGGAGCCGCGCTGGACTGGACAAAGATATCGTCAGCTTTGCCTACGAGAGACCCGACGGCGGACGTTCCTTTTCTTTTTCTGGTCTCGATGCACACTCCGCCTGGTCGAGGCAAGGTGTCCGGCAACTCATGGTCAATGGAATCCTCTGGTCCGCAGGCCTCGAGATTCCCTCGGAAGGCTCGCCCTGTAAAATGAGCGATGCAGAGTTGGCTGCTGTCCAAACTCCGAGAGAACCAAAGGATCCTGTGAAACCCAAGCAATAGATGGGCTCATCCCTACATGTCCATTCGATGTCGCCACGATCTAAATAGCTCCATAACCCAGCTTCGCAGCACACTGAACCAGTGGCGAGAATCCCAAATGCTGGTCGAAGAGTCGTGGAACGACGAGACAGCGCAGCGTTTTCGTGAAGAGCACCTTTCCGATGCCGAATCAATTTTGAATCGCACGATCGCGTCCCTTCAAGAGGCCTGCGATTTGATTCGTAAAATAGAGAAGAAGTCTTCCGACACCCATGAGCAATCGTCATGGTGAGTATCTTCGAGCTTTTTAAAATCGGAGTCGGCCCATCGAGTTCTCATACGGTGGGTCCTATGGTGGGCGCCTACCGTTTCGGGCAGATGGCATTGAAATCGATGCAGGATCGACAACTCGATGCGAATCAGGTAACGCTCGAAGTCGAGCTTTACGGATCGCTGGCGTTGACAGGGTTAGGGCACGCGACCGATACCGCCGTCTTAGCTGGTCTATCCGGTTGTTTGCCGGCAAGTAGTGAGCCAGAACAAATTGCGGACTGCGTGCAATCCATTCGGTCCTCGAAATCCTTGCGTTTGGCCAACCATCTTTCGATCCCATTCGACGAGAAGAAACAACTCAAATGGTTGAGGAACGCCTCGATGCCGGAGCACCCGAATGCGATGCGATTTCGGCTTGGACTGCCGTCCTCGGAAGATAACGGATTGATCCTCGAGGAGGATTTCTTCTCAACTGGCGGCGGGTTTGTCTATAGCCGAGATGAACTCGCAATGCTTAAGAACGATTCCCAAAATCCTCCTACAGAGACTTCGAAGTCTCCTTTCGAATTTCGATCTGCGGACGAGCTATTGTCGATGTGCCGTTCGTCTCGGCTTTCGATCGACCAAATCGTCGACGCCAATGAGCGAGTCCATCGCACCGAGGAGGAGATCGCCAAACAACTCGATACGCTTTGGTCGGTCATGCAGCGTTGTATCGATCGCGGCTGCCAGGCGTCAGGATTTCTACCGGGCCCTTTGAAACTGGCGCGACGGGCCCCCAAGATATTCCAGCAACTCACCGATTCATTCCCTCGAAGGCTCGACTGCCCGAGCCAACTGCAACACCTGGACGACATGCGGAATACTTTTTCGGACCCCCTTCAGCAATTGGATTGGGTCAGCCTCTTTGCTCTCGCTGTCAACGAAGAGAATGCGTCCGGAGGAAAAGTCGTTACCGCACCCACCAACGGCGCTGCTGGAATCATCCCTGCCGTCTTGGCTTACTACATGCACTTTGTACCGAATGCCAATCGTTCCGGGATCCATCGTTTTCTGAAAACAGCCGGCGCAATTGGCCTGCTCTACAAACGAAATGCTTCTTTATCCGCAGCTGAAATGGGATGCCAGGGGGAGGTTGGTGTCGCATGCAGTATGGCCGCCGCTGGCCTCGCCGCATGCATGGGTGGGACGATCGAGCAAATCGAGAATGCCGCGGAAATCGGGATGGAACACAATTTGGGACTCACGTGCGATCCCGTCGCCGGATTGGTTCAGGTTCCCTGCATTGAGCGAAATACCATGGGGGCAGCAAAAGCAATCAATGCCGCCCGATTGGCCGTACTCTACGGCGATGGTCGTCATTTTGTTTCGCTGGACCGAGTGATCGAAACAATGCGTCAGACCGGTGTCGATATGCAATCCAAGTACAAAGAAACCTCGCTAGGAGGGCTGGCGGTGAACGTCGTTGCTTGCTGATAGTCCTTGACCAAATGGACCTTTCCGCCGAGACTCTAGCCCTTTGCAAATCTCCGAAAATCAAAGGGAAATCCCGTGCCTGTTACATGCGTTATCGGCCTTCAATGGGGAGACGAAGCCAAAGGGAAATTAGTGGATCTACTAGCTCCCCGAAACGATATCGTCGTTCGTTATCAGGGGGGTGCCAATGCTGGGCATACCGTCGTATGCGGTAAAGAGGTGTATAAGCTTCACCATGTACCCTCGGGCATACTGTCCCCAGGAATCACGAATGTCATTGCACCGGGCGTGGTTATCGAACCCACGATGCTGCTGCGAGAGATTGCCGGGTTGGAATCACGAGGAGTGGAGCCACGTAAAAATCTTGTAATCAGCGAACGGGCCCATGTGGTGATGCCCTGGCACTTCGTGGAGGACAAAGCGACGAATCAAGCCGTGGTTTCTGGAGAAAGCATCGGGACTACCAATCGAGGTATAGGCCCATGCTATAGAGACAAAGTGGGCAGGACTCACGCCTTCCGATTCGCAGATCTCTTGAGCGAGCAAATGGAATCCAAAGTCCGCGATACTGTTGCCTCGAAACGAAAACTACTTGCTGGCATCGCAGATGCCGATGATCTAGCAACGTTGAATTCCGATCATATCATTGAGCAATGCCATCTTTGGGCAAAGGAATTAGGGCCATTGTCAGCCGATACGACAAACTTTCTGTTAGACGCAGTCGAGGATGGCAAAAGGCTCCTCATGGAGGGAGCACAAGGCTCGTTGCTGGATATCGATCACGGAACTTATCCCTTCGTGACCAGTAGCAATGCCTCGGGAGTTGGAGTCTCCTCCGGTTCGGGTGTTCCCGCACGATGGATCTCAAATGTGATCGGGGTCGCCAAGGCCTATTCGACCCGTGTAGGGGGGGGACCGTTCCCTACAGAATTGCTGGACGAAACGGGAAAAAAAATTCGGGATATCGGTCGGGAGTATGGAACGACGACCGGACGCCCTCGCAGATGCGGATGGTTCGATGCTGTTGCTGTTCGATATACAGCCAGACTCAGCGGTATTCATTACCTCTCCTTGATGATGATGGATGTCCTGAGCCATTTTGATTCACTTCAAATTTGCGTAGCCTACGATATCGACGGGGAGCGGGTCACAAAATTCCCTTGCTCAGCAGAGGTTCTGCGGCGATGCAAACCCATTTACGAAACCATGGAGGGCTGGAAGCAAGATGTTTCCAATGTGCGACGACTGGAGGACTTCCCTCCGAACGCGAGAAAGTACATCGATCGAATTAGTGAGTTGATCTCGGTACCAATCGGTGTTCTATCGGTAGGACCAGACCGCGAGCAGACGATTTTCCTGATATAGATCCATCGTCAGGACTCCTATCGCGATGGCTCGAGAAGAGTGGGTGACTCAAGCGTCCTTCACATCCATAGCCACCGTGGGATCGAGCGTCACGGAATCAAGAAGGATGCCTACGGTTAGCCCATTGCGTCAATTGCTCTCGGAAAATCTTAGAGTTATGGCGAATGTCGGTAGGTAGCCGAGTGGGGTATGTCACAAGCCGAGTGATGTCCCTCGTTCGAGGGTTCTCGGCAAGTAATCTCGCCACACCGCGCACCACCTCATCCTGAGAATGCGAACGATCCCAAGGCTCCAGGATCAAAAGTGGCGTTTGCTCGCGCCTCGGACCAGTACCAACTAGTGCGGATCGATAAACCATCGGATGCGTGTTCGCAATCGCTTCCACCTGTTCTGTGTAAAAAACCTGTTGCGAAGTAATCAGTCGATGGGATTTGCGACCACAGAACCAAAAGCGGTCATGGTCGTCGAGATAACCGACATCCCCCATACGATGCCAAATTTGATCGCCCTCTTGAATCTTGTGGAGAGCATTTTGATCGATGCGGGTAACGTACTGTTTTGAGACCATGGGGCCACGCACCATCAATTCACCTATTTGACCACGCGGCAGAATCTCCACTTCCTCGATAGACCGCATGGGATCGTCAGAAATCTTGATAACGGCCCAATTGACCGAGTCGAAGCGTTTTCCAACACAAGTCCCCATGCCTCGATCCGTCAACTCGGCCGTCTCTCCTAAAACCTCACGAGACTCGATCGAAGCAATCGGAAGAGCTTCCGTCGCGCCATACGGAGTAAAAACACGCCCGTCGGGATGAATTCGATCACGCAGGGTTCGTAAAACTCGGGGAGGCACAGGTGCCCCTGCAGAAAGAACCAACTTCAAAGATTCCATCCTTCGGTTGTGCTGATCGCAATACTGACCCATCCGGGTCCAAAGCGCAGGAGAACCAAAGGACTGACGAATCTCCCACTGCTCGATCGCATCCAACAGTCTGGGTGGATCCACATACGCTGGTCGGGTTGGATCCATGTCCGGCAGGATCGTCGATGTACCCATCACGGCGTTAAATAAACCAAATAGTGGGAAACAGCTCAGATCCCGCCCCCCAGGGACGATTCCATACCGCTGGGCGATAAGATCGATCTGCGCCTGAAAGGTTTGGTGCGTGTAGAGGACACCTTTGGGAGGACCTGTACTCCCGGTTGTGAAAATGATCGCTGCAGGGGACTCGATACTCTTGATCGAATCCTGGTAGGCGGAACTTGGGTAGCGTTCCAATCGCTGCAGAGTGAGTGTCGGTAGCCCAGGAACCCAACGTCCAACCAAGATACGATGGGTCGCGTTCGGGAATCGAGAACCGAAAAACCGAAGAATGGTATGAGCCACTGGAATGGCTATGAATCCATCGGGGTTCGTTTCCTCCAAACATCTCAAAACGTTGCGTCGGCCCATCCCTGGATCGATCAAGATCATCGTGGCTCCGGACTTCAGCAGAGCGAACACCAATGCGATGAAGTCCTCGCCGAATCGGACTAGCAAAGCGATTTTCTTACCAGGGCCTATCCCGATATCGTTGAGTCCAACTGCGATCGAACTCGATCGCGCATCCAGATCCCGAAACGAGATCGTACGATAAGCACGATGGGTTCGTTGACCGACACGCCCAACGGCAGTGGCGATCGCGAGCTGATCTGGGAACTGGCGCGCGGTCTGCGTCAGCCTCGAAGCGACATTCATCGTCATCCTAGTCGAGACAATAAGGTGCGAATGAGCGTATCGTCGAATACGCCACCTTGCATGAGGAAGTCACAATCATCCTCTAAACTCTTCGAGGACGCAGACAAAAAGTCCGTTTCATTTTTATTGCTCCCAACCGGCGGAAATTTGTTTTGAATTCCATCGATCATCGCCATAACAATCGCCGCAAAGCTCAAGTAAAGATTCGATGGCGAAGGAGTCCCCCTCACTTCGATGGCGTGCGAGCGTGGATGCTGCGCATCATGGACCGATCGAGAAAAGGTCTCATGACATTCAGGATGGCTGGAAATTCGAAAAGGCATCGCTACCCCGTTACGAACTTCGGGACTCGATATGAGGAAAATACTGGCGAGCGCCTCGGCATGCCGACAAACTCCGCCGAGCGCGTACTGCCCCAATTCACTCAAGCCACGATATGCCGTTCCTGGGAAAATCGACTCCTCGTTTCGGACAAAATTCCATTGGCTCGAAGACCAATAGTCACGTATGTCAATGCTCCTAGATTGATTCCTCGCGAGCGTCGAAATCAGGTAACGCATCATCATGAAATCGTCTACTGACTCGACCATCGATGCCGATTTCGTAGCCATTTCGGATGCGCCTGAAGAATGCCGATAGTGTCGCTCCAAGTTGATACCCGCATCGACAGCGTAATCTGCCAACTCACTACGAAATTGATAAAGCGCGTCCTCTTCAGCCGTATCCCCCTCCTCGCTTCCGAATCGGAATGTCGTTCGAACCCTGGCATCGTCGGCAATTCCCGAAGATTGGAGATAACGAACGGCCTCAAGTGCCACAAATCGAGAATCCAGCGGGTCTTCCTGGCGGTGCACAACGCCGAGGACCGAAGCCACGAATACGACCGTCGGCTTTTGAGTGAATGGGTCGAGAAAATTGGCATGACTTTGCGGAACGAGAACCGAAAACGTTTGCGTTTCTGCGTTCCTCAACCAGGATATCTCGTGTCCAAAACCCTCCTCAAAGGAAGTCTCCGAAAGACTCGAAATCGGCATCGTAATCTGCCGCCAATGCCCATCGAGCGTGGCAAATCTCAAATCAAAGGATCGAATTCCCTTCTCACGGCAGTAGGCCAGGATGGCTTTTGGTTTCACGGCTAGCCCCTTTGGATCCCAAGAAATGGTCGCTTAACCACTGGATTTGTCTCGTCTGTGAAGTGTCGGCGAGACCGACCATTTTGGCAATCCGCATGCAGCTCGCAAAAAAAAGAACCGACCACCTCGCCCCGCCCCGCTTTTGCGAAGATTTGACGGTTGCGTCGGGAAGTGGAGGCATATATCGCATCAATTCTTGTGCTAAATCCTCTTCCCGACACGAAAGTGTCGCCAATAATGGTCGGTCGACCTAGCGCCAATCGCCCATTAGGAAAACTCATGCTACAGCAAGCAGCAGAGAATAACCGCTCGAGTGATCAGCTCCGCGAATTGATTCGTGCAACGCTGGTTGAGCTCGCGGTCCAACTTGAAATCCCAGTCGAATCGTCGAGGGTCCAGCAGTCGTTGAATGATTCGATGGTGGACCTTCACGGGGAGTCCATGGAGGCGATCACGTTGCTGATGATGCGGGCCGCTCAAGGCATAGGAATTCGGCTCGCCCCGGTGGAATTGCAGACGCTGGATGCCTGGGAACTAGTCGTCGATGGGTTCGCTGTCGTCGATTTTCAGACCCGTTTGGATGGTAAGGTCACTTGGGTCTACTCTAATTGCTCGCTAGGAAAAATAGACGCTGCCAGG
Source organism: Pirellula sp. (assembly GCA_040396935.1). GTDB lineage: Bacteria > Planctomycetota > Planctomycetia > Pirellulales > Pirellulaceae > JBKCUI01. The sequence goes on along the minus strand of JBBAXA010000027.1, from coordinate 57,979 downwards.
ATCACCGCACGCGACAAGCAATCCGAATCGTTGAGTAAAAGCGGTTTGCGCAGGAACATGCGCGACAATCATCAATCGATCTATTTCATTGCGGAACCATCGTTGGCCTGCGAAACAGCCTCGTCCAACTATGCACCCGAGCAGGACCGTTACCAACGGGTGGATTCTCATCAACACTCCCACGGACATTCCCATGAACATTCGCATGACCATATTTCTCCTCAGCAACGACTGCTCCGTTTTCTGAAGGTTGAGTCCAAAGATATCTGGTCGTTGGTGATCTTTGGTTTTGTTGTTGGCGTTTTGGAATTAGCGACGCCGTTGGCGGTCGAGCAAATGGTGACAACGATTGGTTTTGCCACCCTCACACAACCGTTGATTTGGTTAGCAGTATTGCTCTTTGGAATTCTATCCTTGTCCGCGGTGATCAAGGCTCTGCAGGTCTTCATCATCGAAATTCTCCAGCGCAGAATGTTCGTCCGTATCGTGGGAGATTTGTGCGAACGCTTACCACGTTTGGAGCGGTCCGCCATGGACGGCATTCATGGCCCCGAAATGGGCAACCGATTCTTTGATGTGATGACCATGCAAAAAGCAACGGCAACCTTGCTCGTAGATGGTCTCTCGCTCATCATTCAAACACTCACGGGTCTGCTGCTGTTAGCCGTTTACAGCCCATTCCTACTCGCCTTTGACATCATTCTGACGATCTGCATGACCGTGATGATCCTCTTTTTGGGTAGGAATGCAGTCAAGACTGCCATTGAGGAATCGCTGATCAAATATCGGATCGCTCACTGGCTTCAAGATGTACTGGGGAACCCTTTGGCATTTCAGGTCCATGGAGGCGGCGACTTGGTATCCGATCGCGCGAATAGGCTGACTGTCGAGTACCTCGCCGCGCGTCGCAAACACTTTATCGTTTTGATGCGACAGACCTTTTTCTCTTTGATGCTTTACGCCGTATCGATCACAGCCATTTTATCGCTAGGACTCTGGCTGGTCCTTAACAATACACTCACCATCGGACAACTCGTCGCCAGCGTTGCGGTGGTGGCGGTTGTCGTAGGGGCATTCGCCAAAGTTGGTAAATCTTTGGAGTCATTTTATGACCTAATGTCTGCTACCGATAAAGTGGGACATTTAATCGATTTGCCCACACTTCCGCCATCCCGATCCTTGGACGCTGGAGTTGGCCCTGTGGAAGTACGCATGCTCCAACTGTCGGTAAGTGATTCTAGCCATCGCGTGTTCCATATCGGAGATATGCGAATCGCAAGCGGTGAAAGATTCGCGATCCACGGTGAAGGTGACTGCGGCAAGTCCCTGCTAATTCAAACGCTCTGCGGGCTTCGACCACCAGCTCATGGACTGATCGAGATCGCCGGAATCGATTCGAGAGAAGTCAATCGCTTTGCGGACGGATCGATGGTTTCCGTCGCTTCCAATGTCGAGATCTTCCATGGAACGTTGCTCGAAAACGTCTCCTTGAACCGTATGACAGTTTCCCAAACCGAAGTGCGAGAGGCTTTGCAGACCGTCGGGCTTTGGGACGAGGTTCTTGCACTATCCAAAGGACTTGAAACCACCTTACAAAGCGGTGGATATCCCTTGAGCAATTCGCAATGCGCTCGACTCATGATCGCCCGAGCTATCGTATCCAGGCCCAGATTACTACTGATCGACCGTACTCTGGATTCGCTGCCGCAACGGATGCGACAGACGATCTGGGATAGATTACGAGATGCAAAGCAACCCTGGACGATGATCCTCGTAACGCACGATCCCAAAATGATTGAACAATGTGATGGGAATAAGGACCTGAATACATGTCAGTCGAATCACCACTAAAGACCGCAGAAAAGGAAGCGTTGATTTCAGATCCAACTCCGATCAAACGGATGATCAAATTACGACCTTCGGAGGCACTGGGGGACAAGTTTCCTGCCATTCACTTGGTTCGCTCCAGTTGGTTTGCTCGATCCCTGGCCAACATGACCTTCACATTTTTAGTCCTGTTGGCGATCGCATGTATCTTCGTACCATGGCAACAAACATCCCGATGCGAAGGTGAAGTCGTCGCGCGCAATCCCAACGAAAGACGGCAGGAATTCGTCAGTCGTGCCAAGGGGATTATCAAGGATATGATTCCCGGACTCCAGGAGGGATCCTACGTCAAAGGGGGCGAAACCATCATGGTGCTGGAAACGCTGGCACGCGATCAGGTCGAGCAAATCCGCTCCCAAGTCCAACAACAACGGGACATCCGCGTCACAACCGATATCCAACGTGTCAATGCGAGAGCCCAGGTCGAAAACGTCCGCGAATCTGGAAATCAAACCATCAAACAAACGGATTTTGAGATCGATGCAGCCATCGCAAAGCTCAAACAAACCGAGGCCGCAGTCGAGGAACAAATCTATAGGGTTCGTCAGGCAAATCTCGAGGTCGAAGCCAATAAGCCTCTGGTGGGTGGATTGGTTGCGAAGGTCGAATTCAACGATCTGCTAAATCAACTCGAACAGGAAACTCGCAAATTGACCAAAGCGGAAGCGACCTTCGAAGAAGCCGAAAAAGTCGTCGCATCGAAGCGAAACGAACGCGAGAGCAAGCGTCAAGACATCGAAAAGAAGATCAACGAAGCACTCCAAAAAGTAGATGACTTTACGAACAAGATCGCAGAAATCGACAACAAAATTCAGGAATACAACATGAAGCTCGGCGAGCTCGAGCGACTCACCATCGTGAGCCCAACCAGCGGGCATGTGCAATCGATCCTGGTCCAGCTCGGCATGACCGTCGACACAAAGGACAAGCTCTTTGAACTCATACCCGATACCGATGACTTGTGGGTCGAACTCAATGTCCGTGGTCTGGATCAGCCCTTGATCCATATTGGAGATCATGTGCGACTCCAATTCGACGGGTGGCCCGCAATTCAATTTGTAGGCTGGCCCAGCGTCGCCCGTGGCACGTTCGGGGGTGTCGTAAAAGCTATCAATCCAGCCGACGATCGGTCGGGCAATTTCAAAATCTTTGTCGGTCCTGATCTCAGCGATCCGATGCAAGAATCGTGGCCCGATAGACGATACCTAAAACAGGGTGTTCGCGCGAACGCTTGGGTGATCATGGATACCGTGCCGTTGGGCTACGAGATATGGCGTCAACTGAATGGATTCCCGCTCTCTCGTTCCAAAGGTGGTGCTACCGAGAAACCAGACAAGGAAGTCAAAGGACCCAAACTTCCCAAATAGCCCCCGCCTCTGAGCGTTACCCATCTCCATCTCTTCCGGAGCCCTTCACGAATGGCTTCCGACCGCTCCGACGAAAAATATTTACTTGGTCCGCTTCCCTGGCCATCATCTTCAGCCACCAGGCTGTCGGCCAAATTCCGTCGACCAATCCGTCGTCCATTCCTCCGCAGAGCATCCAATCGGGCAATGAGATTCGAGAGCGAATCAACACCGAACTAAAAGAAGCCCAAAAACAGCGAACCAACGCCGAGGAATCGCTGAAGACACTGAACCAGGAGGCAGATGCGAACGCACGCGCAGAGGACAGACGCGAGGTGATTCCCAGCCCGGCACCGGAACTGAACTTGGAACGATCTGCCGAACAGACTTTGCAGCTCTCCGATGTGATCGCTTCCACGTTCCGCGCTTTCCCTCTGATCGAGATCGCTCGGCTCCAAGCGGGAGTTGCCTCAGGAGAACAACGATCTGCGTGGGGAGCATTCGATACCAAATTGGAGTACTACTCCCTGAATCAACCGCTAGGCTACTACGAGACTTATCGAAACGGGATTGGTGCGGCTCGCAATCTTTGGTGGGGTGGTTATGCGATCGCTGGATATCGGATCGGTCGCGGTAATTTTGAACCCTGGTACAAGGAACGGGAAACCAATGAAGCAGGGGAATTCAAAGTCGCTCTGCTACAACCTCTCCTGCAGGGTAGAGCCATCGATCCTCGTCGTGTCGAACTCTTTCAAGCGAATTTAAGACGCCAAGCGGTTGGCCCTGAAGTTCAATTCCAATTACTGGTAGCCACTCGGGATGCTGCCCTAGCCTACTGGCTCTGGGTCGAACTAGGAGTTGTTCTCAGGTCCCAGCGCAACCTATTGAAACTCGCCGAGGACCGAGCTGTCGAATTCGACAAGGGGTTCGAAACAGGGGTTGTGAATGGACTGTCCGTCGTGCTCAACCGGGTCGAGGTGAATTCCCGGAGAATGAAAGTCAACGAAACGCAGATGAAATTCAGAGATGCAGCTTACAAGCTCAGCATCTTTCTCCGGGATGAAAACGGTGCTCCTCTTATTGCTCCGCCGGAATGGCTCCCCGAGGATTTTCCGGAAGTCCAGTCTCTTGCTTTCGAATCATTCGATCAGGACTACAGCAATGCACTCGCAGCACGTCCGGAACTCCAACTGATCGAATTGCAGCGACAGGAAGTCCGTTGGGAACTCGAACTGGCCAGAAATCAGACTCTCCCAAACGTCGACTTTGCTATCGAAGCGGCCCAAGATGTCGGACAGCGAGCATCCTCGATCAATGATAAAGGTCCACTCGAATTGGAGTCAGGTATCGTTGGCAATGTTCCTATCCAACGGAATAAAGCGTTCGGCAAAATCCAAAGTACCAATGCCAAGTTAAATCAGCTTGCACAGAAACTTGAGTTTCAACGGAACAAGATCAACGCCGAGCTTTTGCAAGCAAGGAACCAAGTGGAGCTTACGCAACGGAATGTAGAACTCGCCAGGGAATTAGTGAAAGACGCTCGCCAAGCTTTGGAGTTCTTTCGACAAGGGTTGAGATCGGGCGGATTCGATCTCGTACTACTCTTACAACAGGAAGTACGGGTAACGGAATACGAAGTGCGACTCCTCGAAGCGGAAAGAGATTACTTTGCGGCAATAGCTGCCCTGCAAGCGACGCTCGGTCTCGATCCACTCGACCAATCCATTCTGCTCAATCGCGGTACGATAAAAAGTGCAGCACCAGCCATTCCTTGACCCTCGGCATGTACCTCCTTCATGTTGGCACAAAGGAGATGTTCGTAGTGCTCAGGGACGTGCCACACAACAACGTTCAACCTTTCAGGGACGTGCTACAAAACAACGCTCAACCTTTCAGGGACGTGCTACAAAACGACGTCCAGCCTCATGGATCTGTGTTTTTGTACGGTATGGCGTAGCGTGCTCAGACCTTTTTACTGCTGGGTGGCACACCCTGACGTTTTCAATGCTAGGTGGTCCAATCTGACGTTTTGAGTGCTGGGTAGAACACTCTAACGCTTTAGTGCTGGGTGGCACGCTCAGAGCTTTGCGATGGGCGTGCTATAGCTTGCCGCATACTCAACCATAAACCCGGCACCCAAACCAAGTTCATGCGACCAGCGCCTCAAACTGGTTGCGCGACACGCGTGGGAGCGATTTGGTAGGCACGCGATCGAAATAGGAAATCGATCAAATTCCCTTCGTGCGGCTGCAACCAATTCAATCGGCTCGTAGGTATCGGGCCGATATTGAGTCGGTCGATGTTCGTTGCATTGGTCAATTCATCGATCCACGTGTCATCGTTCGTCAAAGCGGTCCCAACCAGAGTTGTACCGATGGATCGGATCATATCTTTCTGCGGACACTCCACCACCGACACAAATGGGAACATGTATTCTTTCATAGCCACACCACGCGCTGGAGAATCCGCATGCACCACCATCGGTCGCAGATAGGCACAGTGTTCCTTCTCCAGCAAACGCTCACCGAATCCGGATGTAAAGTCGGTGACGCCCGCTTCCGCAAGATCTTGCTGAACCATACCCCATGTGCCTTTGGCCATTTGAGGGTTGGTAAACGCTGCGAGCGCCGACTTCGGATCGGTCGGTGGCGTTACATCGACGGGGCCCAGGCGGCTCGCGAGTGCCTCCGCGATCTGTTTCGTATTCCGCGAGGCCCAGATACCCGAACAGTTGATGCAGCTACGTCCCGAATTACTCAAAACACTTTCCACCATTAGATCGATGTAGTCTTCCCAGGAATCAACGATGTCGTCCCCGATGAGGATCTTTGAGAAACCGGGACCGTGCGCTTGTACTCGAGGGTTGCCGGCGTACTGCTGAACAGTCTGCGCACTTCCGAAGATCATACTTCGAGCACACTTTGCCATCAGTGTCGAACCCACATCGTGTCCGCCCGGATACAAGCAAAATGCTTCCGCCGGAATTCCAGCCTCCACGTACGCACTGATCATTCGGTAGGGCGTCCAAGGCTCCTGCGAACCTGGTTTGAGCACCAATCCTACCTGCAACGGAACAGCGGGTAGCCAGAGTGTATGAACTCCTGGCGAGTTATTCGGCAAGACCGCACCGAGCACCGGAGTCTGACACTGGAAGCTCACCGTCACTCCTCGGCCTTCCTCACCGTACCCCCTCGAGAAAATCTCGAGATCAACACCTCGGGTGAGAGCATCCAAAATCTTGTCGATGTTGCTGAGAACAAAGCAATTCTTCTGCATATTGTTCCTGCACATGTGCTCGGGAAGGCCCGTGCTCGCCGATTGCTGATGGATGAAATCGTCCACGCTTTGCTGGCCGTCACCAACTGGTAGCGTCTCATGTTCGAACAAATAGGCGGCCCGCTTGCAGCGATCGAGCAACTCCGCGGTCGGAATTGCACGCAACGCCTTTCGAGCATTATCAGCCTTTCGTATGTCCATTTGAACCATCGAACCATTGACCTGTCCGATCCGCGCGATCGGTTCTCCCGTATCAAAATGAATAACATCCTGGAACTCGAGAGACTTGTACTGTTTACCCCAACGAATCGGATTGATAGTCAACATGAACGAAAGATTCCTTGATACTGAATAGCTGGGGACAGGGCCCGCTGAGTGGTAAATCGATAGACTACTGACGGTTCAATTCAAACTAGTAGACACCAACCGTTGTGGAGGATGCAAAATCGCGGAAGGGACGAACTCCGCTAACTCCATCCCACGGATACTTGTTGTACGGCAATTCCCTCTCTCCCTCATCGCGTTCCATGAACCCTGGAACGAAGAATTCCTTTGTCATCGTGTACAATTTCACTCGACCCGTCTCTCCGTATCCTACAACTTGGTTGTAGTCATTGAACTGGACGACTTCCACCACGGCGCGAGGCTGTGGTGCGTAGTACGCAATCGTGTAATCCTCCTCTGCACTCACAGGCCTCGAGCAAGCGAGTCCCATAAGCGTGTTCCCGTAGGTGGGGGTCATATAGACACCACCTTCCTCGGGGGACCCTCCCAACAACTCTTCGACACAGAATCGAGTCCATTGAGGAGTGAATTCCGTTCCGCCGGAAAAAATCCCAGTGATCCCAATCTCCTGAATCGATGTACCTCGATCAGCCAAACCAGAAGCGAGCGCCTCAAGCAATTTTGGAGTAGTGAACATGCACTTGATATCGTGACCGGCTGTCAGAATCGTGATCGCTTGATCGACGCAATGCTTCTTGTACTCCTCGAGGTGCTCCATCCACCCCTTCTTGATTAACTTGATGACCCAGCGAGGATCTAGATCGATGCAGAAAGAAATACCGCCTCGAAATTGACAAAGATGTTCTACCGCCAGACGCAGTCTACGGGGCCCCGAGGGTCCCAACATCAGCCAATTCGCCCCCTTCGGAAAATACTTGTCCGGCAGTGTATAGCTAAAATTCTCATAATCGATTCGGAAGTCATCGATCACTACCCGACTTTTCGGAATCCCCGTCGTTCCTCCCGTTTCAAACACATACGTGGGCTTTCCAGCCAATCCCTTGGGAATCCATCGATTGACAGGCCCACCTCGGAGCCATTCATCTTCAAACTCCGGGAATTTCTTCAGGTCCTCGAATCCCTTCACGTGCAACATCGGGTCAAATTTCAATTCCTTCTTTTTGTTCAGCCAAAAAGGTGAGCCCGTCGACTCATGGAAATGCCATTGCACTGTTTCGTAGGCATGCTGATCAAGAACTTTTTTGGCGTCAGCAATTTGCTGATCGCTAGCGAGCCAGGCTGGAGTCACGACTGTCATAAGAATTGCTTCAAGTAGTTGATTTAGTGAACGCACCGATCCTTTGCATTGCAGACTGCAAATTCACCATCATTGTAACGGAACTTTCAAGTCCTCAGTAGGAACCCTCAGCCCGGAATCAAACTTCAGACCTGCCGAAAAAAACGCTCCCCCCAAAGTATTCAGATCCGTCGATAAACTCAGCCGGATTGTCCTTTGGAGAAATCCCGGTTCTAACTTCGATTCCCGGCTGAGTCGTTTCCGAGCAATCCGCCATCGATCCGGATGCTTCTACTCCAAAAGCAACTCTAGTTGATATTTTCCAACCATTCTTCGATCACGATCCTCAAATCGCTTCGTGTGGTTCGATAAGAGTGATCCGCACCTGGGACGACTGCAACAGAATGCCCGAAAAGGCTATGTTCCCCGAATATTTTCCCTAGCTCGTTATCGACATTACGAAAATTAACCGAACCGTCCCTCACTTCATTTTCACCAAACACCCAAAGCGTCTTCGAAGGGATCGAATCCAATAACTCGAAATAGTCGTATTTGGCGAACGACCCATACTTATCCAGGTAAGTCGAGGCAGCAAGCCAGTTGGGAATCGGAAACCTGACCTTCATGACCTCTTCTGGATGTCCCTTCTCGCAAAGCTCTCGAGCATGCGCGAGATGCTCTTTGAATATCTCGCCCCGGGCCGCATCATTTTCCAGCAAACGGGTATTCAGGCGTGGTGGGGAAATCGCTAAGAAACGCGGCGAAGCCGGCGGTGAGATCTTTGCCAACCAATAAGCGGCCTTCACTGCTCCCAAACTGTGTGCCGCAACACCATCGAGTTCATACCCGAGCCCCTTGACGAAGCTATTCCATGCACTGAAATCCAACAGGCAGGACTCAATGGTCTCGAACTGCGATCCTAGTCGACGGGGCACAGCCCCAGAGTTGAACGCAGCAATGTCGTGCCCTCTCGTATTGACTAGCAAAATGGAGAACCCCAGCGAAAACAGCCAGTCCGAAACCTCCTTGAGCAGTCGAGAGCCATAAAAATTCCCATTCACTCCGTGAGTGATCATCCAGAGCGAATCAGATTCGGACCTGGCGAGAAATCCATCCAATCGAATTCCATCCGATGTTTCGATGTCAACCAGCTGTCCTAGCATTCGTTCCTTCCGTAAACAAAAAAAGGCCGCTTCGCAGCGGCCTAATACTTTCGCTTTGTTTCATCGAATCAATTGATCGGGCTAGCTGGCGCTGGTTCGTTATCGTCAGCAGCGAGAATACCGGCAACTGTCGCCAATCCAGCGATCCCAGCAATACCGCCCCAACCTCCGCCTCCGAATCCACTACCTCCGCCACCGCCTCCGCCGTGGCTACCACCCCAACCAAACCCACAACCGCAACCTGGAGCTGCCGGTTGGCTCGATTCAACGACAACCTCACCACAAGGTTCCTCAACAACGGCAACAGACTCAGTTACCACCGCCGTTGCGGGCGTTTCGCACACAGAAACCGCTGGGCAAGGCACACATTCGACGTTCATGTGACGGCAAGCGTGTTTGAACAACCCAATCAGCTTCTCACCCTTCGCGTTGACTTCGCTCTTCGCGTCGATCAATTCGAAAGATGTAGCAGCAAAACCAGACTCACCGGCAGCGATCAACCCGTACACGCCTGGCTTGAGTCCAGCCACCGAGTAATCACCACTCTCTGTGACGCCTACCTTCGCAACTTCGACTCCGTCTTTGAGAACGTAAACCACCATGTCACTCATGTCAGCATCGAGATCCGCCGTTCCCAAACGTCCCGACAGACGACCTGCATCATCTAATTTAACGGCATGATTTGGAGCGAAGGACCGTGAAGCAGCTAGGGGATCCCTCGTAAGATCCAATGAGGAGTCTACGCGTGCTGAGTAGGAGGGAACCGTTTGCTCGCGAAGAATCTCAGTCACCTTAGCAACAGGTTGAACAACGCGGACTTCTACGTCCGAGGTCAAATGCTTACCATTCGCGTTGTCTAGTACGTGGAGCGAAAAAGCTGCAATCGAACTGGCATCGCGAACCACTAGAGAATAGGACCCTGGCTCAACTGCCGGCAGCAGAAACCGCCCATCCTCAGCCGCCTTGGTCTTCTGCTCAATCAATCCATCTCGCACCAGGAAAACATGGGTTCCACCTACTGGCTGCTTGTCGCTGCCTGCCAAGCCCACAACGGAGCCTACGATGTTACCCTCTTGGTTTGGGGTGACCCATTGTTGAGAGTAGAGCTCGTTGACAGCCTCTCTCTTGAACGCGGGCGACGACGCCACTCTATCAGCCGACTGGACCGATGCAGGAACTGCCACCAAAGCAGCACTCATCGCAGCAAAAAGAGCAGTCTGAGCCAACAAACGAAACTTCATGATGTAATCCTCTAAGGTCCGGTTGAAACGGAATGACTATTTAGTGATATATCGATTGGGTAAAACTTTCAAGCAAAATCAACTATTTTAGAAAAATTTTGCTAGCTTTTCAGTCTGTTTTCGCTCGAGGGCTGGGCGGCTTGCCGTCAGGCCCCTGGAAAAGTGAGGAAACCCTTCCCCCACTCCTCTGAGTGGATGGAGAACGGTAATCTCGAATATTGGACGAGCCGATCTCCCCGAGAAGCGACGAATCCTGGTTGGCTTGCAACCAGCTCATCAGTTTGTTCAGGTTGATTTTGGTGATCCCCAACGATTTCGCTTGGGTCTCGATGTCGGCCCGCTGTTGCGCTTTGGCCATACTCTCTGGATCTCGATTTCCCTCGGCATCCGTCCGGATCTTCAATTCTTCACCGATGACAAGCCATCGAACCTGCTCGGTCAACCCTCCTTCGACCTTGGTTGGTCCGGCGTCCATGACGACCTCCCCACCGTTCTGCTGTATCAAATTCTTCAACTTTTCGCGGTCGTCTTTCCCGTCTCCGTCGATATCCATTTTGCCGAAGAGAGCGATTTGAACTGCGGCGCCTGGTTGCCACAGTGGAGAGTAGACTTTGTCACCGCGGAGGATTGCTGTGAAGGCTCGATCGTCGAGGATCTTGCAACGGGAAAGATTCTCGGTTCCTGCGATCACATCGACGACCTCGATCTTGGCTTTCGCTTTCGCCTGGGCCACTTGGCTGACGTCTGCATCGTAAACGGCAAAGGTCACACCTGGGCGGATCCCTTTTTCTCGACCGATATCGATCCAAACGAACCCGTCGATGACTTCGGTAATTTTGCCTTGCGTGTACTGGAAGTTTTCATTTTGAGCTTCTTCTAAACGACGAACTGCCGAATCCAGCCTCTTTTTCTGTTCGTTGTTCAGATTCGTAGCCGACGCTAGTTTGTCGTTCAGGGCTTTTTTCTCAGCGTTGTAGGCCCTCGCTTGCTGCTCTTTCTCTGCTTTTAGTTGCTCGATCCTTTTGCCGAGCTCATCCTCTTTGGCTGTGTATTCTGCTAAGCGTTTTTGGGCTTCGAGATTGATCGACTCCTTCTCTTTTTGGGCTTGCTCGCGAGCTTTTGTTTCCTGGTCGATTGTCTGCTTGTGCTTTTGATCCTGATCGGTCGCCTTGTACTCCAACTTGGCGATAGCCACGTTTCGGTCGCGTAGCTCACGCATGAGCGTATCGACGAGCTTGATGTAGCTCTTCTCAGAAGCTGACTGACCGAAAAGACTCATGTGATTCTCATGCGTTTTGAGTGCAGCTTCCATGTCTGCGTCCCCCTGAATCGAGGACTTTAGTGTCGAAACCTCTTGTTCGCTAAGAGGTTTACCGACTCCGAGCATGTTTTGTAACAATTGATTGGTCTGGGATGCTTTTCGCAGATTCTGCTCGGCATTTTGCTTCTCTTTCAAAGCATTTTCAGCTGTCTTCTGGTTTGTTCCCGAGGTGAACCACATGTACACCATGGTTCCCAAACACAGGAAGCTAACAATGGACATGACATAGACATATGCTTGCCAAACGGTCACATTGCGGTCGCGAGCCATAGAATCCTCAACAGCCAACAGTAAGGAAAAGACAAGGAAATCCGGTTGGGCAAAAACGATCCAGCGGACCTCAGACATGCATCCTAAATCCTTGCCTACCCAGCGTCAAACAATCTCCGTGCCGCAGGATCGATTTTTCCCGAGTAAGCGACGTTTGGGAGGTTGCCTGTCATTGTCCCAAACATGAGGAAATGGACTCTGGGGGATTCGAGGGAGATCGCCTCCTGCCTCCAAACCCTGCGACCGCCTGGAATTTCAAATATTTTCGTTCCTAAATCGACTTTTCCAATTTTCCGACCGTCCCGCTGGTTCGTAGTAACCAGCGGTGAATTCCATCCAGGACAACCGATCCTTCGAACTGGAGCAGTGCAATCGAATCAATCCTTAAAATCGACAACTTCAATGCGCTGGCATCCAGAAGTCGGCAACCGATCTACATCCCGCAAAGCCAGGAAGCTAAACTACGAAGGAAGGAACGTGGGCTAATCCTGCTTCGAGAATTTGAATTCAGTACCGCTGAATTTTCGGAACGAGGTAGCGGTAGATTGTTTGCCAAGAGCAATCCCACCTGCGACCACCAACACTTTGCGAATTCATGAAAGAAAGTAAATCATGTCGGCGGTTGCACAACACGCTAAATCGTTAACTTCAGGCACTCGACTGGCGTACCAGCGATGCGTGAACGCCGATTGCGAGAGCACGTATGGCATCGATGAAGTCTTGACGAGTTGCACCAAGTGCGGCGATCTTCTCGATGTTGATTACCAGTGGGACAAACTGCCGGTCCCTTCTCGACTTTCCGATTTCGAGACCTACTGGACCCAACGCCATGACCCCCTTCGATTCAGCGGTGTCTGGAGATTTCATGAACTACTGCCATTCGCTCCGAAAGAGAAAATCGTCACTGTCGGCGAGGGACAAACTCTCCTGCAACAAGCAAATTCGGTTGCGAAGTATGTCGGAATTCGACCCGGTGGACTGTACTTGCAGTACGAAGGGATGAACCCGTCAGGCTCCTTCAAGGACAACGGCATGTGCGCCGCGTTCACGCATGCACACATGGTCGGTGCGAAGCGTGCCGCATGTGCATCGACCGGCAATACCAGCGCCTCGCTCGCCATGTACTGTGCCGTCACGCAACTGATGAAGGCTGTGATTTTTATCGGCTCAGGCAAGATTTCCTACGGAAAACTCTCGCAGGCACTCGAGTATGGCGCCTTGACGGTCCAAATTGCTGGCGACTTTGATGACGCGATGGCCCGTGTTAAAGAGGTTTCAAAAGAACTCGGGATCTATCTGGTGAACAGCATCAATCCTTTTCGACTGGAGGGTCAGAAAACGGTGATGTACCGAGTCCTAGAATCGCTCCGGTGGGAATCGCCTGATTGGATAGTCGTTCCGGGGGGAAATCTAGGAAACAGCAGCGCGTTCGGAAAGGCGTTTCTCGAACTGAAACAACTCGGACTCATCGAGCGAATTCCTCGCTTGGCCGTAATCAATGCCGCTGGTGCTGACACGCTGGACATCGTCTACAACCAGCGGAATCTGAAATGGAATCGCGGCCGCCCCCGAATGGATATCGCATGCTGGTACTACGACGAACTGGATAAGGGCAGAATCAAGGCGGATACGATCGCGAGCGCCATTGAAATCAACCGCCCTGTGAACCTCAAAAAATGCCTGAGAGCTCTCGACTTTTGCGATGGCGTGGTGCGGAAAGTATCCGACCAGGAAATCCTCGATGCCAAAGCCCAAGTCGGTGCAGGAGGGATTGGATGCGAGCCCGCGAGCGCGGCGAGCGTCGCTGGCGCTCGTCTGCTGAGGCAGCAAGGAGTCATCGGGCTCGATGATCGAGTCGTTTGCATCTTGACTGGCCACCAGCTCAAAGATCCGACAGCCACCGTCGCCTACCACACCACGGATCAGGACAAGTTCAATGATGTCCTCGGAAGCCGCGGAGTATCACGAGCCTCGTTCGCCAATCGCGCCGTCGCGGTTCCCAACGATGTCGATGCGATTGTGAAAGCTATCCAGCTCTACAGCTAATCCAACTACAGGACTAAGCGTACTCTTTGGAAGTCCTCTGTAATGGATGTAATGGACTCGTTTGATTCTCTCCGCGCTTGCCCATCTCGTTTGAGACCAAAGGTCCGATCCGTCAGGTTTACGCTCCTGAGGGTCGTGGTGCTGCAGTCTTCAGGATCCCCAACCCTCCATCCACCCCGATCGTCTGACCGGTTACCCAAGCCTGCGCTGGAGAAGCCAACCAGAAAATCGCACTAGCGATATCTCTCGGATCACCGAACCTGCCTAGAGGATGCAATCCCATCGACAGCTCGGCACTCTTCGAGTTAGACCAAATACGCTCGGTCAACGGCGTCTTCACCAGTCCAGGTGCAACGGAGTTGACTCGAATTCCTTTGCTCGCATAGGTCGCCGCAGCGGAACGAACCAGACCATCGATTCCTGCTTTACTAGCTGCGATCGCCTCATGGTTTTGCAACCCGATTGTAGCGGCCGCCGAACTGAGTAAAACGATCGAACCTCCTCCGTTGAACATGCGAGGCACACAGCTACGAAGCAAGCCGGCAGCGGTCGTCAGGTTCGCCTGAACCGTCTGCTCCCACTCTGCCTGCGATGTCAAGTGGATAGGCTTCAACAACACTGAACCAGCCAAATTGATAGCAGCATTGATGCTGCCTAACGAATCCTCGGCGTTCGCAATCGCACGATCGATTTCGATCCAGTTAGACGCGTCAGCAGCGGCAGTCCCCCAACCGTATCGATCCCCAACTGGCTTGAGCGCGTCGATCCTCCTACCGACCAGGAAGGCACTGCCACCCGCTTGAGCTATCGATTCACAAAGAGCTTGTCCGATCCCACCGCTCGCCCCCACGATCACAGCTCGAATCCTATTTTGTGTCTCCATTACCTGTATCCCTCGTTTCTTTCGGAGAATCGCTCTAGCCCAATGACAATAGCCACTCGGCAAGCGGGCTTATTCGACGTCAGATGGTTTTGGACTCGATCCAGCCGACCTGGACTCGCGAAGACGGCTTAGCCGAACAGCAATGAAAACAGAGCGATCCGGGAATCGAATCTGCAAAATACAGCCCTAGGATCGCCGACAAGCCAACCGGGGCAGGAACCAGGTTGAATCCGCCAGGAGCCCCTAGGTGTCTTCGCACGACCGCTATCGTTTTGGACGGGTTCGGAGCGAGCCGCCGGGTAGGTTTCTACCAGTCGGTCGCCTTGCTGGAATAATAAATGCGATCGCAACCCGCCTCCTAGCTTGACACGGGGACGACGATGTGTAAGACTTGTGACATTGTGTTGAGGTTTCTTTCGCCGTTTTTCGGATGTCGCGATTCGCGTCCTCGGCAGTGGGCATTGAGTTTATCTCAGGGAAAGCCACGCTTTGGGAATGGAATTCCTTCAACACCTCGCGAGACAGTCCGCGGTTAACCATAAGTTCGGCATCTCTCTTGAGTCGAACCCCCCTACCCCGGCAATAGTTCCTTAGTGATCTCTCGCGAAACACCCATCGGGTGTCGTTGTTCCCCAACGTCGAGCACGACTCCTGTTGCGGTGCGTTTGTATTACGCCCTTCGGGTGGTCGTCGAAGGCATCGCAGACTGGCACCTTTGACCTATCGATTCTCGTTATTTCCTTGACCTAAACGGTCTTTTGTCTCAATTTGGATTTGGCTTATGCCTAAGAAAAAGCGTTTCCGCTCCCGTTTTCACGATGACAATGTGGGTTCAGGTCCTGGCCCTCGCCCGAGAGTTAAACGACCTAGACGTCGCTATGGTCCAAATTACCAACAGGCGTTCGCTGAGCCTGGGGACGAAAATGCATCGGGCGAGGATGCTGCCTCTCAAGGAGGCGAGGATGGCGCCGCGGCGGACGGGGAATCGGAAAAGCCAGCCGAGGAACCAGGTCAGGAGTTCTACGGACTTTTGGAGATGCATCCCAACGGATACGGATTTCTCCGATCCCAAGAGAATCATTACGCTCGAGTCCGAACCGATCCCTTTGTCCCCGGAACTATGATCGACAAGTTCCGACTGCGGCAAGGTTTGAAAATTCGGGCAATCATGCAGCAAACTCGACGTTCTCAAGGACCTCGAGTCAAGGAAATCATCGACGTTGAAGGGATGAAACCTGAGGACTACGCGAATGTCAAAACGTTCGACACGCTAACTCCAATCAACCCGGAAAAGTGGCTTCGGTTGGAGGTCGGTCCTCAACCCATCACCAATCGGGTCATCGATCTACTCGCTCCTCTCGGACGAGGCCAACGGGCTTTGATCGTCGCGCCGCCTCGATCCGGCAAAACGATCATGCTCCAGCAGATCTCCAAGGGAATAGCGCTCAATTATCCAGAAGTTGAACTCATCGTTCTTCTTATCGATGAGCGGCCTGAAGAAGTCACCGACATGCGGCGAAATGTAGAACGGGGCGAAGTCATCGCGAGCAGCCTCGATGAGGATGTGGAATCGCACGTGCGCATCAGCCAGTTGGTCGTCGATCGATGCCGTCGTCTTGCGGAAATGGGCAGAGATGTATTCTTGCTCATGGATTCGATCACCCGGTTGGCGAGAGCCTTCAACAAATACGTTGGCAACAACGGTCCGACCATGACCGGTGGAGTGAACATCAAAGCGATGGACGTTCCCAAGAAGTTGTTTGCCACAGCACGCGCTTTCGCCGAAGGGGGATCTCTAACGATCGTCGGCACAGCGCTGGTCGATACGGGATCTCGCATGGATGAGTTGATTTTCCAAGAGTTCAAGGGAACAGGAAATATGGAACTCGTCCTCGATCGCAAACTAGCCGATCGACGCGTGTGGCCCGCGATCGACATCACGCAATCCGGAACGAGACGAGAAGAATTGTTGCATGATCCGGACACCTACCACTCCGTAACCATGATTCGCCGCACCCTGAATTCCATGCATCCAGTAGAAGCTATGGAACAGTTGACCAAGCAGTTGTCTCGCTTCCCCAGCAACCAAGAGTTTCTGAAATTGATCGCGAACGCCAAGGGGATCGACTAAGCTCAATCCATCTGGCCCCAATCGATCGGGCGACTTTCGTTTCGGAGTTTTCCAGCCTTCAGGCGACTAGCTTGGAGGAATCGTTTGCTTCGGATAGGCGGGTCGATGGATACGCGATCCAAGGATCTGGACTTTGCAATCGACAAAAATTCTTGCGGCCCTTGAGCCACTGTGTTTCGATGCGTAACGAGCGTCCTTTCAAAGCCTGCGTAGCTTAGAGCCCTATCATCACGCGTAAAAAACCGATGAGCTGGCTCGACGACTGGGAGTTGATACGTGAAATCCTCCTTCCGTTTTCTCCCCCAATCGATACTGTATTCGGGTACGAAAAGAGCGACCGATTAGCTTGTTAGAGCGAATGCCTCCTTCGATCAGTATCACCTCGATTCTTTTGTGCTGAGTGGATCATGGATCAATCCTTTCCTCCGATCTACCGACTCAAATCGCCAAATGAATTCGATCTTGTTTTCAAAACGGGAACATTCGCCTCGGACGATACGCTCGTTATTCATGCGAGTCCTACAACCAAGGGATACGCGAGACTCGGCCTTAGCGTCTCGCGCAGAACGGGTAACGCGCCCTGTAGGAATCGCTGGAAACGCTTGATACGGGAAGCCTTTCGTAAACAAAGACTTCAGTTGCCGAGCTTCGACTTGGTAATCCGACCTAGAAAAGAAGCCTTAGCTGATCATGAGAAAATCGAAAAGTCACTTCTCTCCCTAGTGAAACGCATTGCCAAGAGACAGGCGCGGTAAACGCGAGTAACCCCGAATCGAACATCCAACCACCCGAGATGTCGAGAACCTCATTTTCCTTTGATATTGGGTAAAAAATAAATTCGAGACGACTTCGGATTGACTAACACGTCCCCGATAATCGGATAGCAGATACCTGATCATCAAACAGCCTCGCTGATCTCACCCCGTTGAGACCTTTCTCATACTGGATAACGCGTATTCGAGGCACGAGACCATAGGCCTACGAGGGTTGCAAACATCTATGTGTCTTGCTCGCCATGATGCGACGAGGACATCGGAATCGTTTCCGAAACCCTGCCAAACTAGAGTCAACCGCGCGGAATGCCCACCGATTCGACAAGCCTGATACATCCACAACTCAGAACGGAGAGCGTTCCTCAACGCTCTCTCGAACCCAAGCTGAATAGTCGGGTGTCGTATCGACACGTCGGATGACCACTTGCGGCGTCGAGTAGCTGTGATTCTTACAAATCCAATCCAAAACGGAGTCTAGTTTCGAAGAGCAAGTTTTCAATGTCAGACGGTACTCTTGGGAGGACTCCATCTGCCCCTGCCAACGATAGAAGCTGGTGATTGGACCATCGACCTGCGCGCATGCAATCAAGCGAAGCTCGACCAGCGCGGAGGAAAAGGCACTTGCATCCTCCATGCACTCTACCGTAGTGATCACTTCGACAATCGATGAAACCATCCTCGATTAGGCTAACCCGCGTTCCACGAGTAAACGCTCTTGCGATTCTTCATCCAAAATTTCGGAATGCAATCGATTAAAGTCATCGCGTATGTCTGCTATATCATCCCGTTGCGGATCGAAGGTCTGAACATGGTGGATGATCGCGTCGAGTTCATCGATTAGTCGGCATTGCCAACACTCGATGCTCCGAAGGTCCGAGTACATCCCGGGACGTTGTTCGGCAACCTGCTCTAAATATCCTTCTCCAGCTACCCTCGTAAAATGCTGATCCAAAACCCAACGGAAGCTGACCAAATGCTCCATCAACTTGCTCCACGAAACACGTTGGTTCGGATGTTCGAACCAAGTCCGAAAATCCTGCTCCAATTCGACCAGCCCTTCCTCAATACCTGACTGACTGTGATTGAGGCACAAACGCATGCCGACCAATTCTCTGGATTGCTCATTCATTCCCGACGCCCTCCTGTTGAATCGAAAGAACTTGATTCGTGATCGCGCTCGTCGAGCACTGATACCACGAGTTCGCTAAGCACAACTGCAATAACCACAACGCCAATAAAACAGTGCAAAACTCCAAGCCCCGCTCATCAAGCCTGACGCTGCTGGAACGGCTTTCAACGACGATGACTGGAAAGCCTACTGCACCAACAGAAAGCCCTCATCGCCTTCGCTAAGTGTCTCAGATGAAATCCAGCCCCGTCAAGCATTTTGGTGAAATACATCCAAAGCATTCAGCAGGACGCACCTCCGGAAACCCAAGTCCGCATCCCTAAACGCAGCAATTTTGATACCATAGATGTTGTGAAAGCAAGGGATGCCTTTGTACACACTTAAACCATCCAGCATGACGAAAATTTTTGATTGGAAAAACACAGAAGATCCCCGTGATGTCGTTCATCTGGCGGTCCAAGCGGTCGCCGAGGGTCATATTGTCGCGGTGCCGGGAGACTGTTTTTATTTGCTGGTTGGGAGTGGAATCCACCCATCCACTGTGTCAAAAATGGGGCAACTCGCACAATTGGACCAGAACTCCATCGGTCTGACCTTAATGATGAGGTCGGCGTCCGAACTGTTGGACTATTTCCCGACCATCTCGGCCTCAGTACGCCGCTTTGCATCCAAAGCATGGCCAGCCCCACTCGCTTTGGATCTTGAGGATACTCACCCTTCGAGCCTACTCCGTTGCTTGGACCCGGAATCCATCGCACAGATGAAGCAGAAGAGTGGAAAAATTCGGACTTCGCAGGCTTCCCATCCTCTCTTCGAGGACGTGGGCAAACTCTTGGCTGGCCCTCTTCTCGCAGCACCTGCAGTCGACTCTCGCGGTAGATTGGCTCGCAACTTGGCATCGATCACCGAACAGTGCTACACCATCGGGATAGACGACGTAGAAACGTCGCCGAACGGTTTACCCACCCTGCTGGAATTCGAGCAGAACCGCGCCAAAATCATGCGCGAAGGGATTCTGCCACTCGACTATCTGAAAACGTTATCGCGGTGGACAGTGCTCTTCGTTTGTACAGGGAACACCTGTCGCTCCCCTATGGCCCAAGCACTGATGAATCGGAAAATCGCAGAGAGGTTCGGGACCAAACTGTCCCCAAAAGATTTTCCTGTTTCCGCGATGTCTGCCGGGATCGCTGCGTATGGAGGAGATGCCGCGTCCCCTGGCGCCATCAACGCGATGATGAAATACAAAATCCGGTTAGAAAACCACTGCAGCAGTCAACTCACGCGGGACATGGTGGACCAGGCGGATCTTATCCTTACCATGGGTAGTCGACACAAACATGTCATCGTCTCCCAGTGGCCCAATACTTCGAACAAGGTCCATTTGCTTTCGCCAGATGGAGCAGAAATCACCGATCCCTTTGGTGGACCACTCGATGTTTATGAACACTGCGCGGAACAGCTCGATCGATACACAGACTATTGGTTAGAACAACTCAATGTCACGGAATTAATCGAATGGCAAAGCTGAAACCAACAATCCCCTTTGAGACGGGAACGACACCATGAGAATTGCTATTGGAAGCGATCATCGCGGTTTTCAAATCAAGGGCAAACTCGTTACTTTATTAACGGCGGACGGTCACGAAGTGGAGGATTATGGCACCCACAGCGACCAGCCGGTAGACTACCCGGACTATGCCGTAACGGTGGCGAAACGCGTCGCGGACGGTGCTGTCGAGCGTGGAATCTTGATTTGTGGATCCGGTTTTGGAATGGCGATCACCGCCAATAAATTTAAGGGAGTGCGCGCGGCAACCTGCTGCGATGAGGTCATGGCGGAAATGTGCCGGCGACACAATGACGTGAACGTCCTCTGTCTCCCAGGGGACCTCATCGGAGACCGACCGGTTGGCGACCTGGTACGCGTATGGCTTGCAACCGAATTTGAGGGGGGACGCCACCTACGCAGGATCGAAAAAATCCAAGCCATCGAATCCTGATTTACGATCGCTCCATCGATCGTCTGAGGAGTGTGCAAAGAGTACTCTCTTGGACCAATCACGAACGTTCGATCGAGTACTTCGGCACAATAATTGGTTCGTGCATCTCCTCCTGCCCGTACTCGGTATCCCTGGAATCTTGTTGAATATACCAGTACGCGTACTCGAGCGAGTCATGGAGCGATTCCACAATCCGTTATCACAATCCGTTATGCGGATGTGGTAAAAACGATCGTAGCTCGATAAATTCCACGCTTGTAGCCGAGGATCGGCTCCGCCATCCGCATTCTTTCGAGAACCAGGCGAAGCGTGGAGATTCATCTCATCGTGCGGACATGTTATCGCTTGATCTTAACCATCGGCAGACTTTGCTGCAGTTTGCGGATCGCTTCATCGCTGACTTGCGTGTCGTTGAGAATTAAATCCTTGAGACCTTCCAAGCGAGCCAGCTTGGCGAGACCAGTATCTGTGATCTTGGTCTTGCCAACATGCAGGAACTCCAGACTCTTCATCTTGGCGATCTCGTCGACCGCGGAGTCATCCACCCCCGAACAATCGTCTACGTTGAGCTTCTTCAGTCGTTTCGACGTCAGAGATTGGATGCCTGCTCGCGTGATGGGAGTTCGCAATAAATTCAATTCCTCTAGCTTCGGTAATTGAGAAATCCATTCGAGCGATTGATCATCCGTCGTTGTTTCACCTAAATCGAGCGACAACACATTTCGAAACCCCTCCCGCACGATTTTCCATGTCTCAGATCGTACCTTTGTTGACTTGATCCGAAGTTTCGCAAGTTCTTTTGCCTCCGCGAGCGCCATCAGGGCACCATCGGCACTCGCTGCTTTGATCAAGCTGAACTCCTTCAGACGATTCAATTTCGCGAGCGCTCTATAGCCCTCCTCCGTGGCGGAAACATTTTGAAGTGATAACGCCGCCAATGAGGGTAATTGTCCTATTTTCTCTACCTCGCGATCTCCAACCCCCGACAAACTCAGATTCTTCAGCTTTGGTAGAGACTGTAAGTAACCGATGCCCTCGCTAGTGACAAGACAATCCGTCAAGTCCAACAATTCCAATTGCTTCATCTTGGCTAGCTCCGCTAACCCTCGATCAGTAACCTTGGTTCGTGGAATTCGCATTCGTTTGATCGTCGATGACGCAGCTAGAATGCGAAGGGACTCGTCGGTGATAGCGCACCGATCAAGACTGATCTCCTCCAGTTCTTTCGTCAGTGGGAGAGACCGAATCGTCTCATCGGTCGCTTGCGACAATACGATCTTTGGCCCCTGAAGCGAGGAGGGAATCCCCTCCTGCCCCATCGTCAGGTCGAACCATGTGCTCGCAATGAGAAGGGGCAGAATTCCGGCATATCTGATTCGCATTTCCTGTTCCTCGCCTACGCGCCCTGTCACTCCAACCAGCCCTTGTCGTTACCAAAAGCGTACAATGGACGCACCTAGCATAGTAATAACTACCATCATTTGTACGCGAGACCTATGAACCATCGACGAAATTTTTTAATCGGCACAGCCTCGTTAGGAATTGGTTCAGTTCTGGCGACTGAGACGCGGGCCATGCCGAGGCCCCTATCGGTCGCTCCACGAATTGTTGACACGCACACGCATTTCTATGACCCAACGCGTCCCGAGGGTGTACCTTGGCCAGCCCAAGATTCCTTTTTGCACCGCCCTACCTATCCGAAGGATTGGAAGGCTCTCGCCTCGCGTCATGGTGTAACGCAGACCGTCGTTGTTGAAGCCAGCAAGTGGCTGGAAGATAACCAATGGATCCTAGATTTGGCTTCGAGCGAACCGAGCATCGTTGGATTTGTCGGCAATCTGGCCCCTAGCGAGATGGATTTCAGGAAACACCTTCAACGATTTGCAAAGTTTCCTATTTTCCGCGGAATTCGTATCGCTGGAGATTGGCCAAAGTACATCAACGATCTCAATTTCCAGCAAGGTATCCGGCTGCTGGTCGAAAACGACTTGCAATTGGATATCAACGGCGGTCCGGAGATGCTCGAATCGGTTGTTCAATTGTCCTCGAGGATTCCGGATCTACGGATTGTCGTGGATCACGTCGGCGGTGCGGGCGATCCCACCATGATCACAGAGAAATGGCGTTCCTCCATGGAAAAACTAGGAAGACTAAAAAATGTTTATTGCAAGGTATCCGCGCTGCTCGAGCAAACGAAAGCAGCGAGAGAGAAACAGGGTTCTGCACCGAAGCAGTTGCAATATTATTTACCGATTCTGGATCACTGCTGGAACGTCTTCGGCGAAGACAAGTTGATTTACGGGAGCAACTGGCCAGTATGCGAAATCGGGGGCAGCTACTCGGATCAATTCCAGATTGTCGCCGAGTACTTTTCGGCGAAAGGGAAGACTGCAGAGGAAAAATACTTTTGGCGAAACGCCAGGAGCGCCTACAAGTGGAAGGAATGATTGTAGGATGTGATACGAACGGTTCAGCTGGCTATTCCGGACCGTGATCAGCCAAGGATTCGAGACACCCGAATACCCGATTCTCGCTCGACAAGACACCTGCGCAACGCTTTGGCTTGTCGACATCTCTACCAACGTTCATTCCACAACGCAGCTTCGCTTCCACTTGGGAACCCATGATTATACTGGGGCCTGCCAGTCCTTGGCACCTCTATTTCGAATCCAACCCGTCATGAAAACGACGGGTTGCGACTTTCAGCGAACGACTGGAAATAACCAGCGTCATCAAGCGTCGATTCCTGTAACATAGAAAGAAATGCGTTTCCTCAAGCGTGCAACTGCGGTTGAAATGTTCATATCGACGTTCTGAGTTACACTAACGATCCTGTGGTTTTAGGATCGAACTCAGAGGTTGTGAGCCAATGAAAGAGTGACTTGGAATGGAAACACCTACAGCCGAACAACTTGTAACCAAAAAATGCCTCCCCTGCGAGGGTGGAGTCGATGCCTGCTCGCTCGACTACTCCAACAGCCAGCTGACACATTTACCGCATTGGAGGATGACTGCTGATGGCAAATGGATTCGAAGATCGATTCGACTAAAAAACTTTTTGAGAACTCTGGCGTGTGTGAATCGGATAGGAGAGCTCGCAGAGACCGAGGCTCACCATCCAGACCTGCACCTCACAGGCTATCGCAATTTGGCAATAGAACTCACGACTCATGCGATCGGTGGATTGAGTGAGAATGACTTCATTCTTGCATCGAAAATTGATCGAGTCCTCGTCACCGAGTTCCCCGAGAGTAAGAACAACGAATGACCGCTGAGAGTGTCCCAAATCCAACCATTCACTGCAGTGGGGTCACGGTTCAATTTCCGACGCAGTCAGGGAGTCCCCAAACAGTCTTAGATCGATTGGATTTGACGATCCCCACTGGGAGCGTGACCACCCTGCTCGGTCCGAGCGGTTGCGGTAAAAGTACTTTGCTTCGCGTGATTGCAGGATTGATTCAACCAATCGCGGGAGAAGTCTCGATCGACCAGAGATCGCTGCGCACCGATGGCAGGAAGCTGCGGGAAATGATGTCGTTTGTGTTTCAGGAATCCGCCCTCCTTCCTTGGCGTACGGTACTGCAGAACGTCATGCTACCCGTAGAATTGAGAGGTTTGGGAAGAAACAAGGCAACTTTGGAACAGGCGTACCATTGGCTGGAGATCGTTGGACTGAGCAAGTCCGATTGGACGAAGCGACCCAACCAACTCTCTGGCGGCATGAAGATGAGGGCTTCTATTGCTCGAGCGATGACGACTCTTCCAAAAATTCTCCTGATGGATGAGCCCTTCGCTGCGCTGGACGATGTCCTGCGGTCCAAACTCAATGACCTCATTCTAAGGATAGCAGAGGAGCAGCGATGTACCGTCGTTTTCGTGACACATAACATTTCCGAAGCGATCTACATCAGCGATAGCATCGCGGTCATGTCAGAAGGCAAAATCGCCAGAAAACTACCGATCCATTTCGATGAGCCGCGACTTCCTAAACTCCGTAGCACCGAACCCTTTGCCCGGACCTACGGAAATGTATCCGACATCCTTTTTCAGGCCGTATCGTGAGTCTCAGAATCTCCCATGTTACTCGATGGCTCGCCCCCATCGCGGTGTTACTCCTCGTCCTCATCCTTTGGGACAGATCGGTCATCTGGTTCGATCTTCACAAGGTCATCCTCCCCCGCCCCTGGGACGTTGCTAAATCAATGTGGTCGGAGAGGTATGTCCTCTTAAAGGGGAGCTGGATCACATTGCAAGCCGCAGGGCTCGGGTTGATATGTAGCGCTCTAGTCGGCTCAGTGATCGCAATTCTATTCAGCCAATCCTCGGTCCTTCGATTATCCTTCTACCCCTATGTTGTTTTTCTTCAGACGGTACCGATTGTAGCTATCGCACCTCTCCTCATCCTGTGGTTTGGAAATGAATTCCGAACCGTCGTTCTTGTATCCAGCATCATCAGTATTTTTCCAATCATTTCGAACGTCACCAGTGGATTACTGTCGATCAACGAAAACCTGCGTGAGCTTTTCTACATGCATTCAGCATCTCGTTGGCAACTCCTTACCAAACTTCGAATTCCTGCGGCGATAGGCCAACTGATTCTCGGGTTGCGCATCAGTTGCGGGCTGGCCGTCATCGGCGCGATTGTTGGTGAATTTTTCGTCGGCGATCGGGGCGCCTACGAGGGGCTCGGTACGATCATTACTGCCAGACAGGGGAATCTCAACACCGCGTCGATGATCGCTGCAGTCATCGCTTGCGCCGCCTTGGGACTTTTGCTCTTGGTATTGGTAAATCTCATAGGCAACACGCTCTTGCGCCGATGGACCAAGAACGTTGGATTCGAATCCAGCCATGAGTGATGCCAGAAGTTTCCCTGCGAGCTTGATGCTCAATACGCTCCTCCTCTTGCTCTGGGGAGTTTGGTGGGGAGGATTGACCCTCTATGCAGCCATCGTCGTACCGATAGGAACACAGTCCGTCGGCGGCATCGAGCAAGGCTTCATCACGCAGCGAGTCACCGGTTGGCTCAATGCGATCGGTATGATGACGGTTCTTGCAATGGGATTGTTTTCGCTGCAATCGTATAGAAACCGAAGAGGATTACTCGTAATGGCTACACTCGAAGGAATCCTACTCATCGCATTGATTCAGTACCGAGTCAAGCTGACGAACCAAATGGATTACGCGTCGCGCGATGTCGCCGAAGGATTTTATCATCAGCATGCCGTCTACCTTTGGTTGACGACGGCCCAGTGGCTCCTCGGTCTGGTAATACCCATCTTCATTCTCAAATCAGGGATTTCGGTACCGCTGAAAAGCAGTCGTTAACTCACCGGACCTGAACGACCGAGGAAAATCCCTTTCGGCGACGCCACCCATTGCAATCCATCGCATCAAGCGTTTTTCCCTGAGGAAACTTTGCGGGCCTTAGATTCCACAAAAAAACCTATGGGCTTCCAATCCCCCAAAAACGAACCGCTGCAGGCTCTCTTCTGGCCCATCACAAACCAGGGCAACACACGCAGCAAAAAAGGCTTCTTTTATTTCCAAAAATCTTTGCCCTCCGCGATTTTTCTAACCTACGTTTCCCGTTGGGTCATTGCTGAAAAGATTCGACAACTGTGAAGCCATCGGTCGCACCGGGAGACATCATGAAAACGATCCGTATCGTGTTACTTGGACTCATTGCACTAGGGGTAGAAAATCGTTTCTCGGGCTTTGCCTACGGCCAGGAAAACCCTTCGGCAATTACTCGCGTTGAGGAAGACTGGGAATTGCGGATCAATACACCCGACCCATTGCAAGACTCTCCTCAAGTGAGCACTTGGATGAGCCCTGTGGGTCAATTGGATGGTTTTCACTTCGGATTCGATCTGAACCACGCGCAACATGCCGGGTACGAAGGGGGTGGGTTTCAAACCAAGGCGATGCGTGGTTCGAGCCTGATCGACGAACACATTGGTAAGGCTGGGGAAAACCTCCGCCATGCGGGTGAGGTGGTACGTTGGACCCAATTTATTGCAATCCTGGACAGTGAAGTTGTGTTTGCGATCAAGAACGGAACTTCCTCCAGTTGGGGAACCTTTGGAGGCCCCGACACGCTGGTCCGTGCACCCCAACGCTTCGACAATCTTAACTCCTACAACCCCGAAACCTCTTGTAAAGCATCAGGGATCGGCTTCGCGTCCAACCGGGTTGCATCCCTCCGCTTGGTTCGTGTCCGCCTCTACACACAACAAGGACCTTCCCAACAAATCGAACTCAATCGCGAGTTGCAAGAATAAGTGTACGACGAGAACATCCCAGGTCACCATCGAGTCCCATTTTCGATAAGAGGCAGAGAGGACAATATGTTTTTAAGACAACCACTTTTCGACATTGCTCGCAGGAAAAATTCCAAACGCAGGAAAGGTGCTGCCATCGTTCTCGCCGTGGTACTGATGACGGTTCTGATCAGCATGCTCGCATTTTCGGTCGACATCGGATTTATCGCGACGTCAAAGTCCGAAGCGAGACGTACCGCCGACGCGGCGGCCCTGGCAGGATGCTGGCAGCTGTTCGACAGTTCTATCCAGAATGTCGATGCGGGAATCATCGATCAGCAGGCCATGACGACTGCAAACGCAATCGCAGGTCTCAATTCGGTCTGCAACTCGGCACCTAGCCTCTCCATGGGAAACCAGGACACGGATATCGAATTGGGATATCTCTCCTCGCTCGACGGAAACGCTTCTATAGTTGCAGACCCCTCCAATCCCTACCGGGCGATTCGTGTCAAAGTGAGAAAGACCGAGTCGTTTAACGGACAGATCCCGCTCTTTTTTGCAAGGGTATTTGGCCAAAACGGACGCGATATGGTTGTCGAATCGACTGCTGCCATGGCGTCGCAAATCAAAGGATTCGGTTCGCCGGGCGAAGGCTCCGGTACTCTCAGCATTCTTCCCTTTGCAATCGACGAAGCAACATGGAACGAGATGATCTCCGGAGGCGGAGCCGATAATTTCAGGTTTGACTCCAATACATCGCGCGTCGTCAACGGTTCGGACGGCTTCCGCGAGGTCAATCTATATCCACAGGGGACTGGCTCGCCTGGGAATCGTGGGACTGTCGATATCGGCAAGGAAAACAATAGCACAGCAGATATCGCGAGACAGATCGTCGATGGGATCTCCTCGGAGGATTTGCTTCTTCTTGGAAAACCTCTGGTTTTGAGCGATTCAGGAACGATGACACTCAACGGAGACACTGGAATCAGCGCGGGAGTGAAGGATGAGTTGACAAGCATCATCGGGCAAACCCGGATCATCCCTGTGTTTTCCTCCGTAACCGCCAACGGAAATAACGCAAACTACACCATCGTGCGGTGGGTGGGCATTCGGGTCCTGGCTGTAAAACTCACGGGAGCCATGAACAGCAAACATGTGATGATCCAACCTGCGCCAGTCATCGCTAGAAACATAGTACCGGGCGACTCCACCCGTACTTGGAGCGACTCGATCTTCTCCCCCGTAGTACTAGTCAAATAGAAATCGATTTTGGAATCGTTAGCCAGAGGTACCAGCCGATGAATCTCCGTCGAGTATCAAACGACTCTCCCAAAAACAGGAAACTTGCTCGGAACTCCCATCGCAAGGGTGCGGCCCTTGTCGAGTTCGCTCTAGTCGCTCCGTTGATGATTCTCTTCACCATGGGGCTCATCGATATTGGCCGAATGACCATGGTAAAGCAGTTGCTCGTGAATGCGTCGCGGGAAGGCGCCAGACTCGCAACTCTTCCTAGCGCTACCTCAGAAAGTGTCCACTCTCAGGTTCAGTCCCTGCTGACAAACTCAGGCGTCACGGGCAACGTCACGTTGAATCCACCGCTATTATCGACCGCTCCCCCGGGTTCGACAATTACGGTGACGGTCTCCGCCAATGCAAACAGCGTCAGCTGGATGGGTGAATCCATGTTTATGTCCGGCAAGGTCTTGAATGCTTCAACCAGCATGAGACGCGAGAGTCTTTAGAAATGGAAGAGGCACAACCATGCGGTAGCATCGGAGACAGCCAAACGGTTATTCGAAAGAATGAAACTAGTTAAATTCCGAGAGCGTCTTGGGCAGTTCCTCCATCGGACTGGAATAGTTCCTTGGCAATTTGACTCGAAACGTGCTTCCAAACCCGACTTGACTAGACAACCCGATATCACCACCTAACAAACGACACAATTCGCGCACGATCGATAACCCCAAACCCGTTCCCGAGTGCTCACGGGTCAAGCCGTCGGAACCAGTCACACTCTTTGCCTGACGAAACTTCTCGAAGATGATCTCATGATCTTCAATCGCTATACCGACCCCTGTATCTGCGACAGAGATTAAGACTTCGTCATCTCCCCTCCATTCGCAGCTGACCGTGATCAATCCCCCCTCCGGCGTAAACTTGATCGCGTTCGAGATTAAATTGGTCAAAATCTGTTGCACCTTGCCTTGATCCTGTTGCACCAGAAGACTCTCTTGACTCGAGTCGACTCGCAGATCGATATTCTTGTCCTCCGCCATTTTGCGCATCAAGTCGCATTGGCTATGGATAATTGCTAAAAGATCAAACTCCGTGACTCGAACTTGCATTTTTCCAGCTTCGACTTTTGCCAAATCGAGAATGTCGTTGATCATCTCCAATAAATTTCGTCCGCTGTTCTGAATGTTGGTCACATAACGACGCTGTTTTTCAGTCAACGATTCGAATCCTTGCAGGACGTCGCTAAACCCAAGAATGCTATTGAGAGGCGTACGTAACTCATGGCTCATGTTGGCCAGAAACTCCCCTTTCAGTCGATTGGCTTCAAACAGTTCCAAATTGATGCGAGCGAGTTCATCAACCTGCTGGTTTGTTCTTTGATTTGCTTGCTGAAGGGCCGTCTGTGTATTGGTCAAGTGACGCAGCATCGCATTAAAGGATTCGGCGAGGTCATGATACTCGTCGTCCGTCTCCAGGACGAATCGCAACGATGTATCCCCAGCTGTGATCTGCTCGCTAATATGTTTCATGTAGGTCAATGGCCGAATAACCAGTCGCTTCAAAATCCTATGCACAAAGAACAGGGATAGAGCGAGGGTACAAAGGGCAATCGAGGTCAACACAGAATAGCTCCATACACTCCAAAACCGTGTCACGCTGTATGGCATTTTGACTCGGACGACCCGAAACGGGTTCACCGACTGGCTGGCTGGAGTCTCTCCCGAGAGTTGTGCGTGACACTCTGCACACTCTTTGGTAAACGTGATTGGATGGAAGTAATAATAAAAGCTGTCGGACGTATCGGTCGGACCGGCCTCCTCAAAGATAAAGCCACTGGGCTGCGTGACCGTCGATAGATCTCCCTGCGACACGGAGGCACTCGGATTCACTTCTACCTGCTGGGCTGCAATGCTGTCGCGCTCGGCGAGCCTGGCATGAACCTTGTTCAGAACGGTGAGATTGTCCGCCTCAGCGAGGGCGGAATCAAGAAGATCATGCTCTAGTCCATCATCGATCCGGAGGACAGTACACTCATAATTCTGATTGAGCATCAATCGGCGAATCATACTAATGAGACGCTCGTCTTGATCGGGCAATGCGATGTCGAGCAACGGTGGCGGCTTATTCGGGTTCGATGCGCCCGTTTCAACAACCGAATGGATATGGCGCCATCCAATAAACGCGTCCGCATAGTCCCTAGCAGATTGACGAGCTGTCTCCATCACCAGCTTTTCCGCAACGAACTGAACCGCAAAAAAAGCGAGCACCAGGGAGGCCAGGAGGGCCAATCCCAAAAACAAGAGACTCTTTCGCTCAAGGGACCAACTGCCGAACAATGACTTCAGTAGCGAGCTAAGCATGTCGGCTCAAAAGAGGGGAAGGGTTGAATCTTCGGAACAGGACGATTTTAACGATTTCTAGCTGGTTAAATCAGAGCAATCCTGACCTATGATTCGTATTTGTTCCGGACAAACGCCGACGTCCAAATTGCGTAGAAGGAGCTGTCTACGTAAGCGATACAAATTCCTTGCGATCAAAGATTGCTCAATTACGATTGAATAGATACTAACGATTTTTTGGGTCATAGACGATTTCCGTGGTTATCTTGTCTAGAGGAGTTGGTTGATGTCCAAGCCCTTCACTTACTGGGTTCGACTTGCTTTAGTCGTAACGCTCTGTACTACCTCGACTGTTTCACCCGCTCTGGCAGGCAAGTTTGTCGAGCGACTCCTGAATCGTAACTGCAAACCTTCCGAGGAATGCACGACTCCGGCTCCCGTATGCACACCGGCTCCATCATGCGATCCGGCTCCATCATGCGATCCGACGCCAGCCTGCGTTCCGCCCAGTGCATCTGCCAGCGTGATACCCCCGGGTATTGGCCTTGCCGGGGAATCGCCGACCGGAGCCTCCCAACATGCGTCCTCCACCCCGGAATTTACGAAGCGCGATCATGAAAAAATCGAGGAACCGAGGTCGATAGCTACCCCGGAGAAATCCGTACCAATCCTCGATGCCCCCGCAGCCTTGGTCGAGAACACCGCACCTCGAGCGGTCGAAACAACAGCATCGCCGATTGCGGATTCGATCGCTGCAGTAGATGCTCCGAAAACCGTTGTGAATGAAGCCACTCAAACGCTGGAAACGCCTAAAACGGTAGTCGACATAACAGCTCCAGTCGCCGAAAACAAAGCTGCAAA
The DNA here is from genome assembly GCA_040396935.1 of Pirellula sp. Taxonomy (GTDB): domain Bacteria; phylum Planctomycetota; class Planctomycetia; order Pirellulales; family Pirellulaceae; genus JBKCUI01. The sequence continues at coordinate 26,286 of JBBAXA010000027.1, read as the reverse complement.
CCTGGAAATAGAGAACTCCGCAGCTATCGAACCGACACCGATCGAAAAAACAGTATCGACCCTAGCGAACGTCTCTGAAACCGTCATTGAACAACCTACCGCTACAGCCGAGACACCTACCGCTACAGCCGAGACACCTACCGCTACAGCCGAGACACCT
>JBBAXA010000027.1:20035-26026 GCA_040396935.1 Pirellula sp. | reverse complement strand
AGCCGAGACACCTACCGCTACAGCCGAGACACCTACCGCTACAGCCGAGACACCTACCGCTACAGCCGAGACACCTGCTGCCGCAGCAGAGACGCACAATCCTGTAGACGAATCCACAGTCCCACTAACGGAAAAACCAACCGACTTAGTCCCTACGGCTGCACTTGAAGCTGAAATCCCACCTGTGGTTATCGAGAACTCGAACACTCCGAATGACCTGCCATCATCGGATGCTCCAGCTCCCGATGTTGAGCCACCTGCAACGGCGGTGATTCCAGAAACCTCAAATCCGCTTGTGGACGCCCCAGCAACGCTCGACGAAGCGCCTGCTGTAACGCAGCCTAAAACGGACGACGACCCCTTCGGTCTCGAAAGGAAAACCGACGAGCCCAGAGCGGTGGAACAGCCCGCACCTTCTCAAGCATCGATCGACGATTTGTTCGCAGCGGACAGCCAACCTGCTCAACCTCGCGAAATAGCCAACGAGGAAACAAAGCCATCGGTGGCCGATGATATTTTCTCAGCCGAATCTCATATCGAACCGAAATCGACCGAACCTTCCAACGTCGATGCTCCAAAATCGATTGATGACATCTTCGGGGCAGAGACAGCTCCCTCGAAACCTGTGGAAAATACTCTTCCGATTGAACCCGCGGCCAGCACGCCATCACCAAAAGCCGAATCGCTAGACGATATCTTCGGCAAACCAGCTGCGGATTCAGCATCAGAAAAGGCTCTAGCCGTTGAGGGGAAACCAGCCGAAGCCTCGCCACCCAAGGAAAGCTCGATCGACGAGATCTTTGGCGAGAAGCCCGCTGCCATACAAGCCCCAACCAGCATCAAGGAATCGACAAAATCCACAGAGACTCCTGCTACATCTGAGGCTGCCGAGGGACCATCCCTCGATGATTTGTTCGGGAAACCAGTCAGCAAAGAGCTCAAGGATGTCGATGTCGATAAATTATTCGACAGTCTCTTCGATCCCACCGCAGTACCTCAACCAACGGAAAAAATCGACCTTCCGTCGACCACACCTGCCGCTCCGCCCGAGAAGGACAAAGGGGACGAACTTGATAAACTTTTCGGCATCGGTTCTTTCGTCCCGCCTAGCGAATTCAAGGGTGCTGAATTCCAGACATGGGTCGACAATACGGGAACTTACACGGTCAGGGCTCGCTTGGTCGTGATCTACAGCGATCGCGTGAAGCTGATCAAGGAAAATGGAAAATTTACAACCGTACCCATCAACCGATTGAGCGAAAAGGATTTTCAATACGTTCAATGGGTTGCATCGAATCTAACCTTGGATACCAACAAAAAGTTCGTCAAGAAAGGGAACGAGTCGACGACCGACAACGAGAACGTTCGATAATCCAACGGCATCCAGACGAACGTATCCATCGCTGATGGTTACGTTCTGCAACGCTGACTTATTGACTGGCTTTCACCGCGTTAGGGAGATAAAGCTCAGCGTAATTAAAGATTGCGTTTGCCAGGTGCGTTGCTGTTTTTTCACGGCTTCCGGGGGTGCGATACTCGGCTCCCATCTCCAACTGAATCGCATCGATTCCGATAGGACGATGACTCCCGTACGTTTGCACAATGTAGCCGCCGGTGAATCCGGATTGCTCCTTGCCATCGAAAGGATCGGGGTACACGATCCAGCCCTCCTTCTTAAGCAACGCAAAGAAACTCCGGTCTCCGGTATGAGCGCGCTCACCAAACGAGTTTCTCAGACGCTCAACGGTCTTGCCGTTGTTCGTTCCTCGAAATACGGTATCCCTCTTGGTGCCCTGTCCATGAATATCGACCAATAGCCCGACGCGGTATTGATTCATGACCTCCGTTGTAAATCGTTCCAGCGAACGATGGTACCGCTCATACACCGGCTTAGCATCTTCGTCTTCATAAGCGATCGAGGAAGGACGATTGGGATCTAAAAATTGCCGATGCGTTCCCGAAATCACGGCGTAGGGTCGCATCTTGAATTTTTTATGAATCGCGTCGATAACCGCCTCGGCCAACTCCTGCGTACCTCCGTCTCTTCCCGTGAAAAATCCGCGAGGCCCAGTTTCCATTCCTTTACCCTCACGCGGCGGTACCCCTTCAATCGCCAGCGTTCCACCATGGGGTGCTGAAATGATGATCGGCAATTCTCCCTCCCGAACGATCACCAACTCTTCGAGAACCGAGGAGACCTTCCTCTCGGCTTTCGTTGATTTGCTCGGAACCTTCGTCTCTTGAGCCCGCAACGATCCGACGGTAACCAACAAAACGAATAGAGTCGATCCGATGATTCGCAGTATAGGGTAACTTGGCATCGCGCAGATCCTCAACTAAATGGACATTTTCTCCCCGATAGCCATTTTAGCCGGCCGGTAGCCACGCACATCCCATTCTATTTGCGAAGGTAAACAATCCAACGATGTCTCCTCCTCCAGTTCAATGGCAAAGAGCGAACCCGAGGGAGCCAGATCAATCCAATTCCCCAACATGGTTCGCAAAGCCTCCCCCTGCGAATCCCATAGAGCGTACGGTGGGCAACAAAAAACGACCCACGGCAGCTCCGGAAGCTCCAGCATTTCGAGATTCCTCGACAGCGAATCGCTCCAACGAATCACATCGCTCGAGACAACCACAACACTTTCCTGAACCTTCAACACATTCGCATTCTGGACAATATCTTTAGCCGCCGTCTTGAGTATTTCAAAAAAGACCGCCGCGACCCCTCCGCGGGACAACGCCTCAAAACCGAGCACCCCGGTTCCTGCAAAAAGATCGAACACAACGCATTCGAATAACGTACCACCCAACAAATTCATCACCGCCTCACGCGTCCGATCCTTCATCGGTCGCGTTCGCAAGTCCACGGTATATTGCAATTTGCGGGACCGAAATTCTCCCCCGATGATTCTCAGTGTGGTTTTTTCCAAAGCTTTACTCGCAAGACAGTTCGAACCGATTCGTTAGAATATGATCCTAGCCCAAACCCCTTCATTGCCTAGAGCAGCTCTCATGCACCCTCGCCAGACGATTTTTAGGTCGATCGTACTCATCACCATGGTCGTGGTAGGGAGCCCATCCCTCGGAGTGGCTCAACAACCCCCTAAATTCAACTCGGCTCGACCGGACATCCGCTGGGACGACGGAACCGACCCACACGCCGGACACAATCACCCTCCCGGCGTTGGGCACAAACCTGGTGACGGATCGGGACCAATTACCTTTGGACCCGCTGTTTTGCCAGACACCCCAGAGGAGAAAAAGCTCAAAGCGTCTCTAACGCCCGAACAGAGAGCGGAATACGATCGTCGCAAAGCTGCAGCCCGAGGGCAGGAGGCAGTCGCTCGCAATTTCAAATTCGGCATCCTTCCCGCAAACGACGATTCGCCGCTAGCAAAGGAGTATCAGGCAGCATTCGAGTCGTTCCGCGAAGCGATGGCAGAGTCCGTCACACAGCTCAATCGGAATTCCCTGGCGTACAACCTAACTCCTCAACAGATCGAGGAATACAATGGTGGCTGGTTTAGCAGCGTTGCGAAATGCGTTGAGGCCAAAAGTCGATGGATCGGAAAAGCAGGCGAAATCTATGCCACCGACCCAGCAAAGTATGCCATGATCGGTCAAAGCCTGAAAGAAATGCTTCTGTTCGATGTGGATACGGACCGTTTCGAAGGCTGGTCCGAACCTGCCAAAGCGCTCGTCCAAGCGGAGGGACCGCTCGTCACACCTGAAGTTATGCTCGCAGCTGCCAGCGCTTGCCTGGCGAACAACGATTTTGATGGTGCCCAATCGATTGCTGCCAAACTCAAAAGCACAGGATTTCTTTCCCCGCAACAGGATCAGTTCATGGACGAAATTCCGAAAATGAAAGAGACATGGTTGCGTGAACTCGCTTTCCGCAAAAAAGATGCTGAAAAGAACAACAACCCACGCGTTGAACTCATCACCTCAAAAGGACGAATGGTGATCGAACTCTTCGAGGATGAAGCTCCCGAAGCCGTCAATAGCTTCGTCTATCTCGTCGAACGAAGCTTCTACAGTCGAAAACCCTTTTTTCGTGTTGAACAGCATGTCGTTGCGCAAACCGGTTGCGAAAAAGGAGATGGAACGGGCGACGCAGGTTATACGTTCCGTGGCGAAGCCCTCAACGAAAACCACCGCGATCATTTTAGAGGCAGCTGCGCCATCGCCCTCGGAGGAAGCGACAAGGGTATTGATCAGGATAGCGGTAGTTCGCAATTCTACCTCTCGATGATCCCTCTTCCCCACTTGGACGGAAATTACACTGTGTTCGGCCGAGTCATCGAAGGGGTCGAGATCCTGGGACTATTGAAACAACTAAATCTGGCAAACAAAGACGAGAAGAAAGAAAACGCAAACCCGGATTTTATCATTCGGGCCAAGGTTTTAAGAAAGAGAGATCACGAGTACAGGCCAACTCCGGTCCGTGGCAAACTCTTTAAGTAGTCGAGAGATGCTCACTGTTGCCGTCGAGACCGAGCTACGATTTTGACATCGCACTTGCCATCGTCATTCCGAAAGCAAATAGGGCCGTCCACTCTCGGAGGGGTCGCGGTACAAAAATTGAAGCGCGATCCGAGCGAACCTCTTTCACTCAAGTAGCCGGCCAAACGGTGGATGGACTATGCAAGACATCATTGTCGAAAAGCCTTACCAATTTATCCCCCCCCATCGCGGCACGTGGTTGCCATGGTGCATTCTCAAGTCGGGACTCGTCAAACGCTATCTGAGAAACTACGAAGGCGTGGTTTCTTATAGGCTCCACGGCATCGATCACCTGAAGGAATCCATGAGACGAGGTCATGGCGTACTCCTAGCTCCCAATCACTGCCGCTATGCAGACCCATTTTTGATGAGCTACGTCGCAGAGGAAGCCAAGGTTTTTCCCTACTGCATGGCGAGCTGGCACTTATTCCATAAGTCTAGCTTGCAACGTTGGGCCATTTGTGCCATGGGTGGTTTCAGTGTCTATCGTGAAGGGCTCGATCGCCAATCCCTCGACCTCGCTGTTGAGATTCTATCCACTCCAGGACGACCGCTCGTTGTCTTCCCAGAGGGTACGGTCTTTCGTACAAACGATCAGCTACAGCCGCTCCTCGAGGGTGTCGCTTTCATGGCACGTACCGCCGCCAAGCGACGAGCGAAAGATGGAGGGAATGGTAAAGTCGTCATTCATCCGGTCGCCATCAAGTATGTTTTTCACGGCGATCTTGAAAAAGCCGTCGATCCCACATTGGACGCATTGGAAAGAAGATTGACCTGGTTCAAGCTCAAGGATTCGACAACACTGCAACGGATCCATCGGATCACCCTGGCGATGCTAAGTCTCAAGGAGATCGAATACCTGGGAAGCGCTCAATCGGGAACGGTGATTGAGCGTCAGGACCGTTTGATCGACCACCTACTGGCTCCCCTAGAAATCGAATGGCTCGGCAGACCTGATCCTGAAAACCTGCTTATTCCACGGATCAAAGCTCTACGGATGAAGATTGTACCGGAGCTAACGACGGGTGAATTGACCGAAACGGAGAGGGAACGCCGTTGGGTGCAATTGGCCCAGATCTACTTGTCGCAGCAAATCGCTTCGTATCCTGCAGATTATTTGACGCCTCCAACCACCGATACACGCATCCTCGAAACGATCGAACGACTCGAAGAGGACTTGACCGATAAAGCCGGTATCCATGGCCCACTCGAGGCTATTGTTGAAATCGATGAAGCGATTGAAGTACCTGCGGATCGCGCGCCGAGGGGCGAGGAAGACCCCATCATGAAACAGTTGCGAGTAAAACTGCAATCGATACTCGATCGACTCGCCAACGAGGCCAATCCGATCCCTTGAGTCCGACAAAGCGTCTTGCGAGAAATTAATGTTAGACGCCACAAAACTCGTTGGTGATTTCCCTTTGGAACGCGTTGTTGGTTTCCATTTGGAGCGCGGTGGCGATTAGACACCGCTTTGGAATC
>JBBAXA010000027.1:10804-19935 GCA_040396935.1 Pirellula sp. | reverse complement strand
GCGGTGGCGATTAGACACCGCTTTGGAATCCGCGTTGAGAATTACGCGTCGCTTACAGACTGACGCAGCACTGCAGAGCCCGGATTAACACGAGAACCTTTAACGATCCTGCCGAGTTCCCGGCCCTCGAAACGCGGATCGCAGTCCCATTCCAAAGCTGTGCTACAGCACAGCACTCCAAAGAAAGCACAGCACTTCAAAAGAAAGCATAGCGCTTCAATACGATCCTAAAAATCCAAAACGATCTCAGCACTCCGAATCGAATAGCCTTCACTCGACGAAATGAAGTTTCCAGCGATCTCGTTGGGGCAATCAGTAAACGATCCCAACGTCCGAATCCGGCCTCTCCTCCCATTGACGCCGGATCTCACGCAAACCATATGCACACATTTCGAATTGGTCGCTCAATCGATGAAGAAGCGAATTCGAGGCCTCCGTCTCATCGTCTGTCTCAATCTCGCTAGCGATCTCGTACGCCTTTTTTCCCTCTTGGCAGTAACTAACAAACTGATCACCACGCTCGGTCGCCTGCAACCCACGCAAGGATTCGGGATACAGCCCTGTCCAAAACAAAGTGAAGTCACCGATATGCCTGTGTACCTCCCGCCTCGCCATTCCTATACGGCGCTGCGCTTCCGTCATCATCGTCACAACCTCGGTTGCTCGTCGACCATTCAGTTGCCGAATACGATGAAGTGCATCGGTTTTCGTAAAACGAATCAATAGACTGCTGACATAAGTCACCAATTCCGTGTCCGTCACACCCAATTGTGAGTAAAAAGCATACTCAGATAGACCAGTAAAGAATCGCTCGAGAAGTTGATTGCTCGAGCTTGCAGCATCATCTTCAAAACGCATGGACAATAGCTCCTCAAGATAGCAAGCGGAACCCTTTACCCTCCTATATAAACTATTCAGCTCAAACCCACCAAGTCAAGAGAATTTGGCCAGGAACCATAACAATCGGGGCAACCAGCCCAACCATCTCGTCCGCCGCGCTTTCCCGATCCTCGGATCGAACCATCGAGGGCAAAAATCGCGTCTTCGCGGCCCATGACTCCACCCTCGCTTGGGTCCAAAAACCACATCTTTAGGCTGTTGCTATGCCGGGCTCATAAAGCCGCGAACTCCTCGGAATTGCCGGCCTGTATTCAACCTCAGGTTTTTCAATTGACCCTCTGGAGCAATTGCGATCCCAGAACATGAATCACGCCTCTACATACGCTCGACCGTATCAATCCCCAGCAATCGCAATCCCTGTTGCAATACACGCCCCGTAAGCTCGGTGATCTTTAATCTTGCCAACTTCAATTCGTCCGATTCCGCCTTCAATACAGGACATTGGTCGTAGAACGAACTGAACAGCTTCGCCAAGTCAAAGAGATACTCGGTAATCACATTTGGCAAATAATCCTGCATCGACTGTGTTAACGTATCCTCGAATCGGATCATCTGAAGAGCCAGCGCGCGCTCGGCAGGACTCTGGACGACAAACGGACTCGCCCGCCAAGCCACATCATTCGCCCCCTCGCTTACAGCCTTGCGCAGAATGCTTCTCGTGCGCGCGTAAGAGTATTGAATATAGGCAGCCGTATTCCCCTCCAGTTGGACCATCTTGTCCATATCGAACACGTAGTCACTGGTTCGATTATGACTGAGATCGGCATATTTGATCGCTCCAATCCCAACCTTGTTCGCGATATCTCGTTTCTCTTCCTCGGTTAATTCAAGACCTGCGGATTTCAGACGACTCGGGTCACATGCCACCTCCCAAGCTCTTGCGATCGCTTCATCCAGCATCGACTCTAGGCCGATATTCTCACCCGAACGTGTCTTGAATGGCTTTCCATCCTTGCCCATCACCGTCCCGAAACTGACATGCCGAAACTCCGTATGCTTAAGACCGATCTTATTCAGTACGGCGAAAAGCTTTTGAAAATGCTCGCTCTGACGATGGTCCACAACATACAACGCAGCATCCGGCTCAAACTCCCGTTCGCGGAACATTGCGGTAGCTAAATCAGTTGTCGAATATAGGAACGCACCATCCTGCTTCTGCACAATCATAGGAGCGTCGAATCCCTCCAGGAAAACACAGATAGCCCCCTCGCTCTGAACAGCGAGATCTTTTGCAAAAAGTTCCTCGACGACTGCAGGCAACATATCGTGGTAGTAGCTCTCTCCAAACTCATGATCGAATGACACGTTGAGCCGTTCGTAGATGTGATGAATCTCCTCGAGACAATTCGGGAGAAAGCGATTCCATAATTCCAGGTTCTCACGATCGCCGTGGTGCAGTTTCGATGTCTCCTTGAGAACTCTCGCCTCGAGGTTCTCGTGCGCCCGACATAGCTCAGCAAAAGACGCATCCTGTTCGATCGTATCGATCAGCGCTCGGGCTGCAGCAACTGCGGTTTCCGCTTCCTGCAAAGCGTTTTGGGCTGACTTGAACTCTTTGGCGATCTTCTTATCGTTCGGCGCAGCGACTTGCTTTTCCGAAGTGGCAGCTACCTTGGCTCGGCTGAGGAGGAGGTTGTTTTCCAGCCTGGGAAAATCCTTAATCGACGTCTGATAGGAAATGATCTTTTGCACGACTCGGTAGAGACGACCTAGTTCTGCTACAGGCGCCTTTGAAAATGCAGACTCATCGCGGAAGTGCTTATAACCATAAATAATCATACCAAACTGAGTTCCCCAGTCTCCCAGATGATTATCGGTGACGACTCGATGCCCCAGAAACTTGAGGATCTTTGAGATCGCATCTCCGATAACTGTCGACCGAATGTGCCCCACATGCATCGGCTTTGCAACATTCGGAGAGGAATAATCGACGACATAGGTCTTCTTGTCAGTAGCACCCACCACTCCCTGGGCGATCGATTCAAACGCGAATTGCAATTGACTACCTAAGAACGCATCCGACATCTTGAGATTGACATAGCCTGCCCCCGCGATACTCACCTCGCAACAGAGGTCGCTGAGTTCGACAGAATCGACAATCGTTCGCGCGATCTCCAGCGGCGGCTTGCCGACGATCTTTTGCAATGGCATCGCCACGTTCGCTTGATAATCTGCCAACGCAACCTCTCGAGACATCACGATCCGATCAAGCGCGCTTTGCAGCGACTGTGGATCGCCCAACCATTGGCTGAGTACAGGAGAAAACCGAGACCGTATCAAGGATAGGATTTGCATGAATATTTTTACTAAGACTCAAGACTGGGAATCAATCATCAGAACCGAAACAAACATGAATGCAATGCCCACAGACCCAAAACACGAGCTGCCGAGTGTCAAACCAGTTTTGCCAGCAAGACCTGCCCCTTCCGACCCGGACTCGTCAATCCAAAAAAGCCCCAAGCGGATTGCAATCACTCATCACTGTTAAAAATTTCGTCGCGAGAATGCAGCTGAAAGAAAAGCGCTCGCTTCTGATCGGGCAGTGAATAATCAAAGCCGAGATTTCTGAGGAACGAGTCGGATGAACTGATAGCCATCACCTCGAGGATGCCCTTCTCACGCGCCAACTCAACACAAGCTTTCACGAGCGCACTCCCAATGCCCATACCGTGATAACCATCGGCGACTGCCAAACACTGAATCTCCCCTAGCTTTCTAGAGTAAATCTCCACCGATGCGAAACCGATGATTTTTTTGCCGGCCGATTCATCTACCAACGCCGCCACATAACCAGTCGCCCGTAGAAGCAAAATCTCAGCCCGCGTTCGTCGCAGTAACTTTTTTTGCTCAATAAACGGTTCCAACAACGCCAGGATGGAATCGACATCATCCGCCTGCGCTCTTCGCACAACATAAGCGGCCTTCTCGATGGAAGCGGACTGCGAGCCTGCCGAAGGCACTGGATCGATTGGAAGGATAGGAGGTAGCTCTGTCAAATCTCAAATCTCTCTTCTGGACCGTTTAACATCGCTCTCCGACGAGCAATGAGCCGAATTTTTTTGTCGCGGCACTCTGGTTCCTAACGTCACGGGTTAACCTTGGGGAGCGAATGGTCGAATCGCTCATTCGCATCGATCCACAAAACGGTTCTCCGAGCGACGGAGCCCGGTCTATTCCCCGTGACAGGATCTGGTACCACGACTGGAATTGCTCGAATCTCAGTCGGGATAGCCAGAAAAACTCTCTATAATAGGACGATCCTACCTGTTTTTCTTCCGTTCTTCAACGCGATCTCTGGAGACGTCCCAGAAGAGTTTGCACAGGTTCTTTATCTCCTTCCGAGGTTACAAAGTGCTTTCATTACGTTCGACGATCGTTTGCTTCACACTTGCCTGCATCCTGGTTCCTTCGTCGTCTGCCGCAAGTATCGCTGACGAGTTTCGCGCTGGAGCCTACGCTAAAAATATCGATCCGAAATCCTTTCCCGTTTGGGTCAACGGAGGCATAGCGGGCTACCAAATTGACCGGGTTAAAGATGCCTTGTTTGCCAGATGCCTCGTGATGTCGCAGGGCAAAACAAAATTAGCCATCGCTATCGTCGATAACTGCATACTCCCCCACGAGATTACCGACCGTGCAAAAGCCATCGTCGAACAAAAGATCGGCATCCCCCCATCCAACGTTTTGATCGCTGCGACACACACACACTCGGCTGTCTCCGTGACTGGAACGCACGGTTGCCCCGTCCAAGAGGATTATGCCCAGCAACTCCCCGAATGGATCGCAGAGGGAATCCTCGAGGCCCATCAGCGATTGAAACCCGCCAAAGTGGGTACCACCTCCGTGGTTGCAGAAAAATACATCTACTGCCGAGACTGGCTCATGAAACCGGGCACCGCCAGCTCAATTCCTTTTACCGGGAGAACCAGCGACGATGCAGCCATGAACCCTGGATACGGAAACGAGAACAAATTGGCCCCTGTTGGCCCGATCGATCGCTTGATTCCCATTCTCTCCATCCAGGATCTTGACTCCAAGCCGCTCGCGGTCTTGGCCAGCTTCAGCACGCATTATGCAGGCGCTCAGGCTCTCTCCTCGGACTATTTCGGTGTGGTCTGCAATCGTCTTGCCAAGGAACTGCGCCCCGATGCTCCGCAGGAATTTGTCGGCTTTATGGCAAACGCCACGAGCGGCAACGCGAATTGCATCGATTTTAGCAAACCGCGCGAAGCCTTCACGCATATCGATGTGGGGAATTATGTTGCGGATAGAATTCTTTCCGCGATTCCACAGGTGCAGTATTCCGTTCCGGATTCGCTGGATATCGCGTTCGATAGTTTCGATGCCAAGGTCCGCATGCCTAGCCCAAAAGAAGTTTTGGAGGCAAAGCAATGGATCGAAAAAAACCTTCAGGATCGATTGCCGAAGAATACACAGGAAAACTATGCGAGAGAAACGGTTCTCCTGAGCGAATTGCCGCCAACACGACGATTCAATGTTCAGGCATTCCGTATCGGAGACTCGGTGATTGCCGCGAATCCATGTGAATCCTACTGCGAATCCGGATTGAAAATTCGTCAGTCCAGTCCCTTCGCATGGACCATGAACATCGGTCTTGCCAACGGTCACTGCGGATACATCCCTCCACCGGAAATGTTTCAGCTAGGAGGCTACACCACTTGGCGTTGCCGAACCAGTTGCCTCGAGGAATTCGCCGAGCCGAAAATGGTCGACGCGATCAGTCGACTCCTTGCTTCTCTTGGCGAGCGACGACCCGCGAAACCCGTTGCCGCAAACTCGAAATCCTCACTCCGTTCGCCTCTCACACCTCGCGAATCGTTGAATACTTTCCAATTGGAGGAGGGGTTTGAGATCCAACTGGTCGCGGCAGAACCGCAGGTAGTCGATCCGATCTCCATCCAGATTGACAAACAACAGAGGATATGGGCCGTGGAGATGCGTGACTATCCGAGCGGTTCAATGGAACCGAGGAGCCGAGTGGTCATCCTACGAGATCTGGATAGGGATGGATATTACGAAACATCCTCTGTGTTTGCGGACAAATTGCGATTCGCAACCGGCGTTCAACCTTGGCTCGACGGAGCACTGGTGACCGTCGAGGGCAAACTTGTATTCTTAAGAGATACCGATGGAGATCTTCGTGCAGATCGTGAAGAGGTCTGGCTGGACGGTTTCTCCACGGGGAATCCTCAGTTGAGAGCCAATCATCCAACCATCACATCCGACGGATGGCTTACGATCGCCAGCGGTTTGCGCGGCGGAAAGATTTTTGGTAGCCAAGGGTCCCATTGGGAAGGTCAAACTGCCGATCTGACCGGAAGCGACGTTCGCGTGCACCTTTTTCGACGAGATTTACAGGCTATCTCCGGACCTTCGCAGTTCGGTCTAGCCTTTGATGACGTCGGCCGACGTTACGGATGCTCGAACCGCGTCCCCTGTTTTGAAGTGCTCGCGGAAAAAAACGATATCAACCTGAGCCCGCTCGCGGGCTTCGCCAGTCCCATTCGTAACGCGCTGCCCAGTGAAGCAGACTCCCGCGTCTATCCACTGGTCGATGCATGGACTACCTCGAATCTACACGCAGGGCAGTTCACAGCTGCATGCGGAGTCTGCGTGACTCACAGTCCGATCTTTGGCCACGCAGACGCAACGACTGTGCTAACCTGCGAGCCGACCGGAGGACTGGTCCAACGAAAACAAATCTCTCGCACGAATGGATTTGCCTCCGAAACCGCATATCCGGACTCCGTCGCTAGAAGAGAATGGTTGGCGAGCCGAGATACTTGGTTTCGACCTGTCGATCTCTACGAGGGGCCAGGCGGCGACATCTATGTTGTCGACATGTACCGCGCTGTGATCGAACATCCGGATTGGGTTCCTACGGAACTAAAAAATCGTCCCGACCAAAGATTTGGCGACGAACACGGCAGGATCTATCGCGTGACAACCAAAAAAACAGCGGACTTCACTACCTCCGCAAAAGATGGCAAGGCGGCCGAAACAACAAACAACCGTCCCTCCGCATGGACGAATCGGCAGAACATGCTCCAGCAACTAGAGGCGATGTTCCAGTCGACTGCAACCCAACCCAGCTCGAGTCGGAACCCCAAAACCACTCTCGAACTTCAGGAATCCCTCAAAGCTGCTGTGGTACAAGGAAATAGAGCGGCTGTACAGCAGTACGCGGGATTGCTAACAGCCATCGAGAGCCTCGCGCTCGCGCACTTGGAAATCATCCTGCAAAGTAACAGCAAGGAGATTCAATGGGTCGGATTACGACTCGCACCCTCCATGAAGAAGGAACCGATAACCAGCGTCGCATTCCAGTCGAAACTAGCAAGCTTGCTTCGCAGTGACGACTTGGATATCAGTAGGCAATCGGCCTGGTTCCTCGCGCACTGTATCGATCGTGGACTATTAACCTTGTCAGAGGGACTAGAAAATGCCTGTGTCCAAGCAATCCAAAACCATCCGAATGACCCGCACACATGGATGGCCATTTCCGCGGCTACCAAGAACCAACTCCCAACGCTAACGAAAGACTTTCTAAAGATCGCATCCCAACAACCAGCAGGTGAGCGCTGGGGAACGGTTGCTTTGGAAGCAGTTGAGAAATTAAGCCAGATAGCATCGAACTCAAATGAATCCGATTCGAAAAAACTTGTCGAATTAGCCTACTCCGTACTAGAGAACCCAGCCTCGTCCGCGGACGGCGCTGCGATCGCATTGCGTGTTCTTTGTGGCTACGCCTCGAATACAAAGATCGACGACTCGCTACGGCGACGCATTGTCGATAACACGATCCGTATTTTTGATTCCAATCAGGTTCCGGAAAGTACGATGGCAGCCATTCGATTACTCGGGAGTGAGTTTGGCAAGGACGATCCTGCCTCAACAGCCCGATTGATTAGCGCATTATCGAGCGATTCTCCCTCGACAGTACGGGCTGCAGTGCAGTCTCTCGGACGTAACGATTCCGACGAGTTCGATCGCTGGCTCTTAGATCATTTCATTTCGGTTCCAAATACGCTTCGCAGTCTGCTCTTCGAGACATTTCGTAGTCGTTCGACCAGACTTTCCAAGCTAATTGAGGCACTCGAAACAGGAGCCATCCCGCTTCGGATACTCGATGCGGCCCAAATCCAATCGCTGAGGCGAGTAACGGACAAACCTCTTCAAGAGCGCATCGGGAATCTACTTGCAGCGACGACCAACCTCAACCGAGCGAAGGTCATAGAAAGCTACTCGCAAAGCATGCGAGGGTTGACCGTAGGCAACGATCCCAATCGCGGCAAGGAGTTGTTCGCAAAGAATTGCGCGAACTGCCATCGACTCGACGGAGTGGGAACCGCTGTAGGGCCGGATATCTCGGATTCTCGTACTCAATCGTATGAGCAGTTACTCATCGCCGTTTTGGATCCAAATCGAGCGATCGACGCCAACTACTTTCGATATCTTGCGTTAACGGACGACGGCGAAACCGTCGAGGGGCTGCTCAGGGACTCCAACGCCCAGTCGGTCACCCTCGAAGGCCAAAACGGAACACGACGCGTCCTCGCTCGAGCCAGCCTGCAGGAATTCAAGAGTTCCGGCCTTTCCCTGATGCCAGAGGGTATCGAGGCTCAACTCCCAGCTACCGATCTGGCGGAACTGCTTTGGTACATCAAGAACTGGCGTTACGTAACCAGCAATGTCCCAGCCGTTGCTCAACTGCCTCAATAGCCGTTGTTTAGAGGTATTGGGCTGTTTCGTTCGGAGCGCAGTTCCGGGGAATCTAGGTAACGACTACCTTTAGTAAAGCGTTGGCGATCTCTTTTTGGGGCGAAGCCTTTTTGGAACTCGGTAGCGATTCTTTGGAGTGCGGTGGCGATCAGACACCGCTTAGGAATCGGTGCTGGAAAGAAACCCCGGCTACGAGGCAAACGCCAACTCCGACAGTTGCGGACGATTACGCCCAAGTTTTCTATCTCGGAAACGCCGATCTAAGTTCCATTCCAAAGCTGTGCTACAGCACAGCACTCCAAAAGAAAAACGCAGCACTTAAAAGAAAGTCCTTTGGAAACGGTGCGGATGATCTTTTTTAGAACGTCGTCGCGGAACATTCGTAGTACGGTAGAGAAAGCTTTGGAGTGCGGTGGCGATCAGACACCGCTTTGGAATCGGTGCTGGAAAGAAACCCCGGCTACGAGGCAAACGCCAACTCCGACAGT
>JBBAXA010000027.1:0-10704 GCA_040396935.1 Pirellula sp. | reverse complement strand
CAGCACAGCACTCCAAAAGAAAAACGCAGCACTTAAAAGAAAGTCCTTTGGAAACCGTGTTGATGCTCTTTTTTGGAGTGCGGTGGCGATCAGACACCGCTTTGGACTTCGGATTTTGGCAATGCACTTTCGAAAAAGTTGAATCCTCCAACGTAGAAGTAAGGCCCGTCGTTCTACGAGTCTACTGGATGACTCTCAGCATTGCACGGGATACAATTGGTTTCGCATGGTCAAGCAATGAGCTTTTCTTGGCTCAATCTGTCATTCATTCAACCAGGGGACATTTCATGGAAAAGCCAAGCCGCATGATTTGGGTTTGGTTCGCTATCCTTGGACTTGACCTCGTTGGGACCATCTCATCCGCTCGGGGGCAGAACGCCAATCTCAATCTCCCCCGCGAATTCCCGTCCCAACGGTGGATTCCCGATGGAGACTTCTCCAATACGAGGTCGCTTCTTGAACGAATCCAAAACCGAAGACAACCCCAGCCAGAAGATCAGCCCGTCGGCCAATCAAAACTCTCACCTGAGGAAATGCGGAGACACGCTGAGTCCCTTCTACGAGGCCTACCACCAGAAGAGCGGCAACGCTTGAAATCGATGGCCCAAAAACTACAGCAGTCGGGAGGAAATCGAAGGGATTTAGAGGAACGACTACCATTCTCTCCAGAGCTACTCGAAAAACTCAAGGCTTCGCAGGAACTCATGCAACTAATCGACGAGTTGCAAACGGATCAAAAATCTACTTCTTCAGAAGAGTCGTCAGGAAATGAAGAGGGGATCGACCCATTCGCCCCTCGCTCCCTATCCACGGATGCATCAAAAAAGGAAACCAGGGATTCCAACGCAGTAGCAGGGACAACACAACCGAAGGCACCGATCAGTACTCCAAAATCCCAATCGGCCAACCCATCGGGCCGAACCGATACGCCTAAGCAATCGGGTATCCAAGCTAGTACCAACGATTCGACTTCTTCCGCTGCGACCAGAGCGGGCGATCCTTTGTCCACCGAAGAGGTTGTACGTCAGAACGGGACGAAACCAGTTTCGGATGTAGATACGAAGAAGTCCAATCTGGGATTTCGGAATGAATCCAGACAAAGCTTTGACCAGCCAACGAGAAACAACGATAAAAAATCTCCATGGAATCCGTCGAGACGCATCCCACCCGAAGACCAGAGCAGAAGAGAGCCTCGCTCTAGCCGGATGCCAAATCAATCGCGTCTCACGGAATCCAACCCTTCCGTGAATCGCCCCAAGTCGGAAAGCGCACTGGAACTCTTCCAGAGAAAGCTTGACGAATTAGGCTTGGGAAAGGTTTTGGAAGAACTGGCCAAGGAAGCAATTGGTATCGAACAAAACTCCTCCACCTCTCCCTCGGCTCCATCCATTGCCAAAAAGACTCCGTCCCGCTCGGCTTCCAATAACTTGGACGTCAATCAATCGACACAAGCATCTCGTCCGCCACCCCAAGCGCAGAGGTCCAATATCCCAAAATCGGATGCTCCAACCACAGCACAATCTTCTCGCTCTCCTCAATCTGATTCCATCGCATCCAGCCCTGGCGAATTTCCTCGGCTAGCACTTCCCAAGTTACCCTCATTGGACCGACGACTCGCTCTCGCCGGCATAATGCTTGTCACGGCGCTGATTGCCGCCTATTTTTTCCTTCTTGAATCCAAGAAATGGGCCTCCCAACATCGAAAGGTGGATGCCAAAAAAAGCAATGCCGGGAATGAAAACCTATTCGGTGATGCGACCGATCGACAAGAGTATATTTTTCTATTCCACCGCATGATGGAGAGGTTGTTTCCTCGGGTCGAGGATTGGTGGACTCACCGGACGGTGATCGCCGAGGGCTTTGCAAACCATCCCCAGCTCGCCCAGGAAATGATCCTGGCATCCGAAGTCTATGAAAAAGCCCGATACATGCCAAAAGAGCTCGAATTACCTCCGGTCGAGTTAGCTGGAGCATCCAGAGCGATTCATAAGTGTCTGTTGATGAACCATTCCCCCACCTAGAGTCTTTGTGAATAAATCGCCCGTGGGAATACGAAACCAACCTACAACGTTCAATCTTTTCAGAGTCGTACACGTTCCCGTGTCGAGTGGCGCAGCAGTCCTCAGTCTAGGTACCTTTACCTTACTCATCATCACTCTGTCAGGGATAACTCACGCACAGCAAGAACTGTCTTTACCACGCAACTCGTGGCCCTATCGTTTTGATGCGTTCCAATACCTTCTTCAACAAAACGGATTGCGAGTCGAGCCTGACAGGAAAATCGTTTTCGAAAGTGCTCCATCTTCGGTCATCGTTCTCCTCGGAAAATGCGAACTTTTCAATCTGAATGAGATTGATCAATTATATGAATTCGTGACCCGAGGCGGACTCCTGTTGATCGCACCAGACGACCGGTTCAATGCGACCAAACTGGGAAACATCTTCCCCGGTCCCGTGCTCACCAATGTTCAATCCGATCAGTTTCAGGAATATCGCGATTGTTTGATCATCTCAAAAATCGCAAAAGACCATTCTATGTCTGCTGGTCTAGAATCACTCATTTGCAATCGGTCTGGTTGGATTCATTCGAAACCGCCTGAAATGGATTGGTCGGATCTTTGCTGGCTGCCCGACAATTGCTTCCCTGCCACTTCACGCGGCAAACCGGTTATCAGCCTGGGCGAATATGGTACGAGCGGTGGCGCTATCGTGCTGATTGCGGATCCTAGCTTGCTCTCCAATGGAATGTTATGGTTCGGTGACAATAGTGGTCTGGCCGTCGCGTTGGCCGAGTTTCTTACCAGCAATCGTAGAAAACTGCACATAGAGGTTCATCGCAAGTCGCAACCAGTCGTTCAACTCGAGGAGGTGGAACAACTACCTGCCGATAATTCACCGACGGACCAACCAAGACCGAAATGGGACACACTCCTGCAGGTCGCAAATCACGCACTCCAAGAGTCCGTGGATCCCCGAACGATTAATCAGGAATTGAGGAACCAACCCAGAGAATTTAAACCTCGCAATTATATTGCGACGATCTGGAGCATGCTGGCATTACTAGGCATAACCGCAGTACTGCTCAATCTCCTCAAAAGACCGACGCCGTTTGCAGCTTTTCTACCGACGCGGCGTATGAAAACAGGCCGGGATCTTGTCCGAGCGGCGAGACCTATTGAACGTCAAAACAAAATAGCTGCCGAAGCCCTCGCAAGGGAATTTGCCAGACGTTGGACCGGAGCCCATCATTCATCAGAATGGCGGGCCTGTCTCGATCAATTGCGAGAGATAAACCAGTTGCAACTAACCCCTGACGACATTGTTAAAATCGAATCGATTTTAGCTCTGGCCCTCTTTGGTGCGAAAAACACGATGTCGACGAACGAACTCAACACTTTAGGAAACGATGTTCAGAGCCTATTGCTGCGTTTCGCACCTCCTGGGAAGATGGAAATCTGAATCATCTTTCCGACTTGTAGAAATGGTACGCTGTGACCTCGACACCATCTGGCAACCTCGCAAATTTCGTCAAAGATCTCCGAGGCAAACTGCATGAATCGCTGGGTAGGATCATCGTTGGCCAAAACTCGGTCATCGACCAGATGCTGATGGCACTCCTGGCGTCAGGACATGTGTTGTTAGAAGGAGTTCCGGGCACGGCGAAAACCACGCTTTGTCGAGCCTTCTCAAAGGCTTTAGGGCTACATTTTGAAAGAGTCCAATTCACACCAGACCTGCTACCCGCCGACGTAACCGGTACACAAGTCCTCGATCGGCAATCCTCCACTTTCGTTCTGCGCAAGGGACCTGTCTTTTGTCAGATTTTACTTGCTGACGAACTCAATCGAGCACCCGCTCGAACACAATCGTCATTACTCGAAGCAATGCAAGAAAAGCAAGTTACGATCGAAGGAAAAACACTGCTATTGCCTGATCCGTTCATGGTTCTTGCAACTCAAAATCCCATCGAACAAGAAGGTGTTTACCGCCTGCCAGAGGCTCAACTAGATCGTTTCCTCTTTCGAATCCATGTCGGCTACCCCAATCGAGAAGAGGAGATCCGTATGCTCCAACTACATAGTAAGCGTGCTGAGGAGGTTCCGGTTTTCTGCAGTGAAGAGTCTATCAGAAGTATGCAACAGGACCTCGACAGTCTTTATTGTAGTCCCGAAATCTACGACTATGTCATCGACCTGGTACGAGCTACGCGCGTGCATAGTGATCTTCTTTTAGGCGCTAGCCCGCGCGCTGCGATCTATCTCCTGAAAGCGTCGCGTGCCAAAGCCCTCATTGAGGGCCGAAGCTACACCACCCATGCAGATGTTCAAGCAATTTTGCGTCCGGTCCTAGGGCATCGACTCATCCTCAAGCCGGAATCCGAGATGGATGGGCTGACTGTTGACAAAGTGATCGAGCGGGTGATTCAATCCGTTCCTGTCGTTGAGATACGATCATCATGATGACTTCGTCAGCGAAATGGTTAGCCCTGATCGCTCTGGGAATGCTGATTATCGGATTTATCAACACGAGTCTTCCACTGACGCTTGTTGCGGCGACCGTTTTGCTTTGGATGTCGATCAGTTATGTCCTATTCATCGCCCAAACGACGATCGCAGCCCGTTCGATACAAATTACTCGACGTATTCAGCATCGGGAATCCGAGAGCGGAGTCCTATGGGCTGGTCGAACCTACAATGTCGACTTGCGAATCGAAACACGCGGCAAACTCAAACGGGGCTGGATGGTGCGCGATCTCGTTCCCGAACTATTGGAAGTACGCAGCACGAAAACGCGTGGAGCGTCGTTAGAAATCCCAGCGTTGCCAACCTTTACCGAACGAATCCTGTCGAAATTCGCTCGTTCGATTTCACCCATTGAATCAAACATCGCAACGATCACTTATCCGCATCATGCAAAATTCACCACCGATTTGCGGCTTGCAAATGTTCAATACGCCCTTCGACCGCTCGGATCTGGACAGGTGTTCCTACCGGGCGTTCGATTAGAGGCGCAGGATTCGATGGGTTGGTACAGATTGGATCGAGTCATTCCTTGTGGTCAGCATCTGCAAGTACTTCCCAAATTCCATAGCACTGGCGAACTATGTAGCATTCTGAAAAAATCGAATGCGATTCCACAACATGGGATGCATCGCCAACGAAGGCCCGGAATTGGTTTCGAACTGCTCGAGTTGAGAGAGTACGCCGACGGAGATCCACCGAAGAGCATCGCTTGGAAAGCGTCGGCACGACGCGAAACGTTGATGACACGACAATACGAATCGGAAATACCGATTCGTATACATTTTTTTGTCGAGGGAACAGTTGCCATACGAATCGGCGGGTTCGGACAACGCTTGATTGACCAGATAAACTCAGTACTCTGCAGCGTTGCACGGATTGCAACGCGAGGGGGTGATTGGGTGGGAGCCTACCTGATTGACGGTTCGCACGTTCGGCGACTTGCGCCAGCCACAGGCGAGAAGGGTTTCCATCAAATTGCCAAAGCGGTCGCAGAGTTCACAGCATCCGAATTACCGAATCGAGCTCGATGGACCGAGGCGATGCAAGAGGCGACCTATACCATGATCTCTGAGTATTATCCATCACTCCTTCATCAGGATCTTCATCCCCTCAGCCAAAGCTTATGGAATTCGCTTCGCTCCAAACAGCGACGGCAGCGAACTCAGATATCAGCAATTTTAGCAGAACGGTATGGACTAAGCCTCACAGATCAAGTGGAACTCCACAACAACGATGATGCCTTAGCATCTTGGATGCAGCGATTTTTATGGGAGCATGGACAATCATGGATGGCACCCATGATCCCGTACACGGAGTTGGCCAAAATGCAGAACCAGTACGCGACTAACGAGTTGGTGCGTTGTATTCGTCAGGCGATCTCCCGTGCTCAGGACAACGAAGTGTTTGTGGTGTTTGCTGATTTGCTCGGTTCTAAGCGTGATTCAACCGCGCTGCTGCAAATTCTTCGGTTTGCCAAGGCCCAGCATCACCGAGTCATGGTCATATCCAATTCGCCGGATTTCATGCGACCTGGCCCGGTGGATCTTGCCCCTCAACCAGGCAAACCGATGGATTGGCCCGAGATAGCGGAGAAAATCAGGATCCATGAGAACGCTTCTGACGTTGTAGGGCAATTTCGGGAAGCAGGAATATCATTTGCCATTTCAACCAACGAATCGATGATCCCAACCCTTTTATCCGAAATAGAATTCGCCCGCTCAGGCCGGGCTGCAAAATCCAATTTCCGTTAAACTGAAATCATGCCAACCGTTTCGATTTATCAACCGATCCCATCGAATACTCTCCTCGCTCATATCTTCGTATTCGCAATCCACTTTACTACAAGCTTTCTCTGGGTGAGTTCTATCGCAGCCCTGCAATTGGGAACCCTTTTACTAATTGCGGCTATGGTTTCCTGGCTCACTCTCCGGAGTCCTCTTACGATAGCAACGCTGTTGATCATGGCGACCGTCTTCGTTCGCTATTGGATATGGGAGGCATCAGACAGCTGGTATGCTTTGTCGCGAATCGCAGTGACTACATGCTTTCTTGTAGCGAGTCGAGTACGATTTTGCGAAATACTCCAACGTGTTCGATCAATATTTGAACCCGATCGTCATTCGGGTCAAAAGGTCTTCCTAAAGATTCGGCAAGAGAGTTGGGCACTGTTCCTCTGGACGACCCTGATCGTATCCTACAGTCTCCTTGCTTCGGTCTTGATCTTTCAAACCGTCGGTAGCGGGGAGGATTGGCTCACCTGGGGGCAGGAAAACCGAGTGGTGCTATGGCTTCATCCGACTCTAATCGTCCTTGGCCTGTTCACTTTTCTTTGTTTCAAGCGTTGGCAATGGTCTACAACAGTCGTCGAGCAATGCCGATTGCTTTTGCGACGTGAAGCCATACAGATTCTGGATCCAGATCTCCATCGCATCGCACGGATACGAGCCAGTGTTCCTCAACCCGCCAAGGATCCAGAAAGTCGGCACAGGAGGTAATCAATGATGTTTTTTTGGATACGAGAAATCGCCGGCTGGCTCTTGATCCTCGTTTCATTGTATATGATTCGCATGGGTTTATTGTTTGTTTCAGATTTAGACAACCCCAAGATTATCGAGGCCCTTGTCGTTGTGCTCGGGGGAATCGCCATCCTGAAAGCGGGTACGCTTTTGGTACGACTTTCAACGATCGCCCGAATCACACAGCCCACGACGAAGGCATGACCATTGATGCTCGGCTCACTTCTTGTTGAGCGCTAACGAGTCATTCGACAACGCGTCTTAGCCCATTCCACTCGGTCGGCCTATCTTACTCATTCCAAATTGCTCACTTCCATGCAAAAGCTGTGCAACAGCACAGCACTCCAAAGAAAAGTACAGCTCTTTAAAAGGGAGCTCTTCGGAATCGTTGCTGATGATCGTTTTTGAAACCTCGTCGCGAGATGCTTTTGGAACTTGGTCGCAAAAAAATTTGCGAAGTGCGGTGGCGACAATTTGGAGTGCGGTGGCGATTAGACACCGCTTTGGAATCGGGTGCTGATGATCTTTTTTGGAACGCGTTGGCAAAGCCCTATAGAAGTCCGTCGCGATCTCCTTTTTTGGAGTGCGGTGGCGATTAGACACCGCTTTGGAATCGAGTGCTGATGATCGTTTTTTGGAACGCGTTGGCAAAGCCCTATAGAAGTCCGTCGCGATCTCCTTTTTTGGAGTGCGGTGGCGATTAGACACCGCTTTGGAATCGAGTGCTGAACCGAAGCGTCGCTACAGGGAATAGCAAAACCTCAAAACGATTATCTATGACTCCCACTATTACGGCCTTTGAAACGTTGATCTAATTTCCATTCCAAAGCTGTGCTACAGCACAGCACTCCAAAGAAGAAGAAATGCACAGCGCTCCAAGAATTTAAATCACAGCACTCGGGGGGAGAATCAAAGGAATCCAAAGAAAAGCTCAGCAATCCGGTCCAACGTTTCAAATCACTAAAAGAAGGCACAGTATGTCGTTCCCGGTTTTACCCAAAACGAGTACTGCGGTACTACCAAAACCAGTACCGCCGTATTCTCACAGATACCAGCTTCACCGTAGCCAACCGGCAGCTTACCAAGTAGAGAAAATCAACAGGAGATACAACGGAGCGGAAAATTACTTCTTGTTAGGACGATTCGGGTCTTTGGCATCCTCGAACTTTGCCTTTTGCAGTTTTTGCATCGCGTTCTGCAGGCTCTTGAATGCTTTATTCGCTGCGATTCTCGCCGCAACCAAATCTTTTTCTAATCGTTGATTCTCGATCGTAAGCTGATCGATTTTTTTTGCAGCATCCTTTACTTTCGGGTGCGACTCGACTTTATCACGAGAGATCTTCTTTCGGAGACGATCCAGTTCACCTAACGCCATTTCCCATTTTTCAGCCATCGATTTACATTCCGCTGAACTCTGAATCGCCTCTTCTTCCATCTTCGACGGAATCGACAAAAAGCCACCCAATTCCTCAAGCTTGGATGCTCGAACGGTTTCGTCTACCTCGGAGTTCTCCATCAACTCATCTCGCTCTTTTCGAATTTGCTCGACCTTTGAAGTGGCAGATTTCCATTCCTCCGATTCGTGAAGCCTCGTCAGGACAGGTTCACTCAAACGATCGAGTTCTTTGCGCGATTCTTTTACTTTTGCCATCGCACGCGGAATCCCCAATACATCACCGAACTGCTCCTCTGCCAATTCCTCAGCTTCTCGATACCTACGTCTGGCTCCTACGACCTGCAAATTGGACTGATCCAAATCCTTGATCCTAGCTTTCACTTGTTTCTGTGCTTCCGCAAGTTTCTTTTTCGCCTCTCCTACTTCTTTCTCTGCCGCTTGGACACGTTGGTTTTCCCTCTTTTCATCGCGACGATTTGCATCACCGCGCTGCGCATACGCCTGACCGCCCCCTACAAATGCAAACATCAACGACGCGACTAGCAATCTCAACACTCTCAAATTCTCCGTGAACAGGGATCTACTCTTAATCATATACGCTCCATCTCCCGAAGTTGCCAGATTTCTCCAACGAGTGACGACCGCGGAATTCGCTTAGCGCTTGAGCACCTTAGAGAGGTTCCAACTACTTTCGAAAGCTTCCTAGCGAATTCCCACGATTACGATTTCCTATTCCAGTTTAGCCTCGAGTCGATCACAGCCCCGTCCATTGCATCCAGCAGATGCATGGCCAACCGAGGTGCCATAAGCGACCCTTTAGATCCTAGCCCATTGAGGCAGTAAACATTCGCAAAGATAGGATGTCGACCGATAAGAGGTTTACGGTCATAACTAGCGGGGCGCACTGCCGCCTGATGTTCGACGACCTCATAATGAAATGCGTCAGTAGGTTTAGTCGCGTAACCCAAAACACTTTTCCATCTCTGGAGCAACTCATTGCGAGCCTGTGACACTGATGGTCTTGAGTCGACTATGTCGTCCAAAGTGAAACGGTCATAAGTCGCCCCTATGCGAAACAGTTGGGGGCCTAATGGAACAATCCAAGCTTCGTGGTGGATCACTCGCGCATCGAAAAGCGGTAACTCCGTCGAGATAGTCAGAATATCACCTCGCGCGGGATGGAGCGGGAGAACTGAAAACCAAGGGTTCTTCCTCGCTTCGACTCCCTGACAAAAAACCAAGTTTTTTGCTTGGATCTCCAGCGGTTCGATAATACTATCCTTTTCCCGAGCTTGAATATCTCGATCGCACAGCAAATCGATTTCCCTGAACTCATCCCTAGCTTCGAAGTAGGATCGCGTCGCATTCAGATAGTCGATCGTGCTCAACCGCGCTGCTGGAGACAGCTCACATCCTCCCCAAGGCGTGGATAATCCAATGCTTTGCGGGAGATCTTCCGCGCGAGCCCAAGGCATTCCGAAAGATGTGTCGGTTGGGTGATGCGAATCGTTAAACCAACGATCGCAATAGCGATGGCGCTCTTCCTCGGAAAGGAATATCTTTATAGTCGGTGCGGGGAACCAAAATCGGCAACCTACCCTACGCTCGACCCAGGGGTAAAATTCGCTGAGTGCATTGTAGAACCAACTCCACTCCCAGCTCATAGCACCCCGAGATCCCGTGACAGGAGTAACCAATCCTGCAGCCACACGAGAAGAGGTCGAAGAAGCGCAACGGTCGATGATCGCAACGCGCAAACCTCTGCGATGCGATTGCCAGGCAACAGCAGCACCTGCCAGTCCACATCCGACTATAGCGACATCGACTTCTTTCAATCTGCTACCGACCGCTCGTTTGGGAAATGAAGAACTCTGCCTCGGTAATGCCGTTCAACCGCAAAACGAAAACAACCTCGAGGACAACGTACCTTTCAAGGCTCGGATGGCCAACAGACACTTTAGAATACTCGCAGTTGAGGGTAGGACCAACCACCGAATCTCGATTGCAGACCGTCGGCACGAAGCGATATCAGGCATAGGTATCCCATGCAGGCGGTCCGGCTTTCATTATTTATCGGTCGCACATTCTCCAACGGAGTGGTCAAGGGCAGCCTCTAGGTTCTAGCCTCTAGGTTCTAGCATCATGGCTGTTCCCTCTACTCACTACTTTCTATTTTCAAAAATCTAGCTCGCGAAGCAAGCTCGCATCTAGCATCTAGCTTCTAGCTTCTAGCTCGCGAAGCGAGCTCGGCAGCCACCCGCGGCTAGCG
>JBBAXA010000026.1:0-75836 GCA_040396935.1 Pirellula sp. | reverse complement strand
CGTGCGAGGGCGCACCACTTGATGTTCCAATCTCCTACTCGGGTAGGAGTTTGAGCAGTTCGCGAACGTGCGATTCCTTGGAGGGTAAAAAGTCCGACAATTGTCGTAGTTTTTCGGACGCCGATGAGGCTGCGATGAGTTGCGATGCGCGATCTTCGCTCATATCCCATCGTTGCCATTCTCCCTCACTGCTCCCGCCGATGCATCGAGCAGCGGGAAACTGAGTTTGATTCTGTCTTTGAAACTCAGAACGAAACTCGATTTATCGTATTTATCGTAGTGGTTTTGGGTGAGAACATCGAAATAGGTAACTCCTTCGGACACTACTTCCGAGTGTCATGGGTCAGTACGGTTAATACGGTAAACGATATTCAACTCCCCTGATTGATACTTGCGTCTCGGTTTGGTAAGCTAGGAATTCGAAGAACTGAAGGGTTTTTCAGCATATTGACCAGCAAAAATACCCAATTGCAAATCCGCCATGCGTGGGTTCAACTCCCACCGGAGCCTTTCACTTTTCTTTTCAATCGCGAGCAATAAGAAGCAGTAAACGTTTATCTCGCAGCAATCACCGTCGACGGCCATGTTCGTTGTGGACCATCCGATGTCTTTCATATGCCGTTGGTAGCCACCAGGATGTTGTCGAGTGGCCTCCCACACACCTCTAGTCATTCATACTAGCAAATGAATTGGAGCTGGCCGAGTTTCCCAGATGGATCGTCGGCCAATCCGTTCGATGATCGCTTGCGCTCAGGTAGCTGGAACAGCGGGGCCGAAAAGGCACCACCAAATCACAAAGAACCAAGAGCACAAACCATGAACGATCGCCCAGACGACCGAATGGTAACAGCTCCATGAAATACAGATGGCCAACGCACATCCAAAACTGATTCCCTCTTTGGCAGGTACAAGCACGAACGAGTTTTGGGAAATAATCTCTTTCATCGCCTTCGTATTTCCAAAAACTATGCTTGCGAAGTGACTCTGCCGGTATTCAAGCCCGAGTCAACCGACAGATTGCTTCTCCAATCGGGATCGTATTTCCGACTAAAAAGCAATTGAATCCGTTCCGCCTTCCTACCGGAGTCATCGGTCAACAGCTCCAAACCTTGGCGGATCCATGCGAAGTGAGGATCTTTTTCAACAGAGCCTTGCCCACGTTCGAGTCGGTCGAGGATTGCGGCCAATTCTAAGATCCTGGCCCGAGTTACCAGATATTCTTCCGATAGAATTCGTTCGGCGCTACGAGTGTTAGAGTGGCTCATGGAGTTCTCCTGAAGACTAATGAAGTTTGATCATTCTATAATAGTCGGATGAATTCACCACGTGCTCGAGACGGATTTGTTCGGCAGAGGTTCGAGCGGTAGCTTGCTATTCGGGTGCTTCGAATTGGATTACACTCCACTCTGCGCCACGGCAACCCTTTTTTCTTGAGCCCCTTACTTCTCCCCCATGCTTTACGAAGCGAACATTCTCGCAATCATTGTTTTTGTTGCTTTGGTTGCTGCAACGATCGGATTCAGTTTTTGGTTGGGTGCTCGGGCGAAATCGAGCCAAGCCTATTTTGCTGCAGGTGGACAGATCCATTGGTTTGTTAACGGTATCGCCTTCGCCGGGGACTACCTTTCGGCCGCCTCCTTTCTCGGAATCTGTGGGATGATTGCCTTCTACGGGTTTGATGGATTCCTTTATTCCATCGGCTACCTCGCGGGTTGGATCGTGGCTCTGTTGGTGATCGCTGAGCCGCTGAAGCGACTCGGGAAATTCACGTTTGCGGACGCATTGGACAGTCGATTCCATTCGCGTGGGATTCAAGCAGCCGCGGGCGTTAGCACGCTGATCGTAAGCCTTTTTTATCTCATTCCGCAAATGGTCGGTGCGGGAACGCTTATTAAACCGCTGTTGGGTTTGCAATACTGGCATGGGGTCGTTTTAGTTGGCACCGTGGTCGTTTTCATCGTTGTGACAGCGGGCATGGTGAGCACTACGTACGTTCAGTTCCTCAAAGGAGGACTGCTGGTCCTTTTTTCTCTGCTGCTGACCGTCATGATTTTGTTTCGTGGATTGACGATCACTCCTCCCGAAAAGTTAGGCAAGGAACAAACGATCGTTCAGAATATCGACGGTCGTAAAACCATCGATGGAAAGCCCATGGGACTCGGTGAGGGTGAATTCAACGTCCAACCGGTCGGGCATCTCAAGTCGCTCCCAGAGGGTCTCACATCGTCGGGCCCCGTTGGCCCCTTACGTTACTTGAGTTTGATCGCGAAATCCGAAGTCGAGATCGCGAGCGGGAAACCGACCAAACAAGACGGGGTGTCCACTACCAAAATTATTCCTAAATCGTATACGGGTACCGAGTTGCTAACACCCGGCAATTTACCAGCGTTTTCCGGAATCCGAGGAGATAAACTTTTCGCGAAACTAGATTTTGTTTCACTGATGTTGGCTTTGTTTGCAGGCACCGCCAGCCTGCCTCATATTCTCATTCGATACTACACGGTCAAAGATCAAGCCGCAGCGAGAAAGAGTACGATCGTTGGTATTGCATCGATTGGATTTTTCTATGTGTTGACCCTGTATATCGGACTGGGGGCGATGGTGAGCGGGACCCTCGATCCGACAGACTCCAACATGGCGGCGCCGCTGTTGGCAAAGAGTTTCAGTAACATCCTTTTTGCGGCTGTTTCGGCGATTGCATTCACCACCGTCCTAGGCACTGTCAGCGGCTTGATCGTCGCAGCCGGCGGAAGCGTCGCCCATGACATCGTCGGAGGTTTTTTCGGGGTCAAGTTGTCTGAGCAGCAAACCATACGCGTTGCCAAAATCGCTTCGATTGTCATCGGAATCATCGCCATTCGATTCGGTTTAGCGTTCGAGGGTATGAATGTAACCTATCTCGTTGGATGGGCCTTCGCGATTGCAGCATCAGCCAATCTACCAGCCCTGTTGATGCTTCTTTTTTGGAAAGGAACAACCAAACAAGGATTGATCGCAGGTATTCTCGCTGGCGTTTTGGTATCGCTCGCCTGGATTCTCGTATCCCCCGATATGTTCCGAAACATGTATGGATTGCCAGCCGACAAGGCGTGGGTTCCGTTGAGTCAACCGGGGCTCGCGACCATACCTCTCAGTTTTATCGTGATCGCTGTTGTGTCCTACCTAACCCGCTCTACCCGCGCTGTGTGAATCCGTTTCAATGGTAGGACCAACCGTCATAGTCGAGATAACGAGAGATCCCGGTAGGAGTGGCGCATTCGGGTGTGAATCGCGATCTGGTCTACTCCCTGCGAAAATGGAATGAAGAGTCGGCCTTTCGCAGGACGATAGGGGTCGATGCGAATGGATGTGCTGGACGGTTGTCGGTCACCCTCTTTGAGGGGTGAAACAACGAGCCTCGGAGAGACTCGCCGATAAAAACGGGGCTCTTGAGATATCGAACTTAGATTCGATCAGCATCCATCAATATGAATATCCTTCAAAAGCCAACCGGTGTTGCCGCCATTCTCGCAGCGGCGATCGGTGGTCCCTATGCCGCCTTTGAGACCGAGGCTGGTTCGACTCTTAGAAAAACCATCGCTCGACTGACTTCATCCCAGTCAGAAAAGGAAGGCAATCCAGCCGAAGATCCGTATTCATTGATCCATCCTACTGCGAACTCCCCTAGTGGTCCCAGTTCTCCGCTTTTCGCTCCGAACGGTGCTCCGCTACCCTCTCCTACGAACGGCGCGAACAACGTGCTCCCGATGCAGGGGATACCCCCTGGACAGCCCGTATCAGTTTCGTATGGGCAACCCATGGTGCAGCCCCTAGGAGCGGCTTATCCGGCCCCGGGCAATCCGCAGACCATCGTATCGCAGGGATCCGTTCCCGTCCCGTACTATCCGAATCCTGCATCACCCCAGAGCGTGCCTCCCTACAACGGTGCAGTACCCTCGAACCCAACAAACATCGAATCGAAACAAGGGCCCTCGACGCTAGTTCCAGGTAGCACGAGTCAACTGTGGAATTACACTCTTGGAGTGCCTAGCTTACAGAATCTACAACAGCAGCCAACCTCGATCGGTGGTGGTGAGGTACATGACCTTCGAGAGGTCCTGAGATTCGATATCACCCCCCAATGGCTTCCCCAACGCTTTTCGCGAGTAACAACCGTGCTTTCGAATGTCCAGTTCGATGGATTGCGCGTACCGCTCATGACGGGGACAAGGCCCACGGATCTCGCCGGAACACTCACCTATTACTTCGACTCGAGCCAAGCGCTGCGACGTATTCAATTGCACGGTCTGACCGGAGACGCAGCGCAACTCAATCAACTGATGGTCCAGTACTACGGCTTGAAGCCCGAGCAATCCCTCGGTGGGCAATTATTTACGACGCGTTGGAATAATCGGGTCGTTAATGTCCTGCACATCTCACCGGCCCCAATCATCTACTCGGGTGCAGACCACTCGAAGTACATCGTGTTCCTGGAACTCAATCAGGCAGGAACTGACTTTGGATTGAGTCCGGATGCAAGCGATCTGCTCCGAAATGCACAAGCTGCCCAGCGGTGGTAGTCGACGGCACCGCTTACTTGAAAACGTTGTCTTTCGAGCTCGCATCCTTTAGGGAAATGCCCGCAGTTCCTAACGCTACAGCCATTTCGCAAAAGCATTACTGCGAATGAAACAACAACAACAACAATAACAACAATAACAACGAACCAGGAAGATGCCAAACTCAGCACGTCCATTGCAAGGCAGCTCACAACGGTTCATCACCCCCCGCAGCACCCTGCACCCTCAGCACCATGCATCGATTGCAAAAGGGATCGATTGCAAAAGGGATCGATTGGAACAGCCAGGAGGATATCAGCCAGCTGCTGGAGAGGAATTCATCTGCGATCGTTGCTTTATAGCAAATGTTTCGCTTTGACCTCAAGGTACTGATTGATGAGCGGTGATGTCAGGGTGTCGGGAAACGAATCCACCGCCAGCACGCCAGCTGTTTGCAACTTTTGGATGATCTCATTTCGCCAGATCAACAACTGAGCGGCTGCGGCGCTACGGTACAAAACGGTTTCCTCCATATCCGGATTGTCTGCATAATCAAAAACACTGCGATCTCGCAACAAACAGAGAAGCGGCAGATGCTTGCCCCGCAGAGTGGAGAGATAGCCTGTGATTTGCGAAGCGGTGACATCGTCGATGATGCTAGTCATCAGAATGACCAGGGAACGCTTTCGACAGTTCCGAGAGAAGTGCAGAAATGCTTCGTTGTAATTCGATTGACGGAGCGATGGAAACCGGTCGAAACCAGCATGCAAGATGCGATTCATTTGAGAGTCTCCACCTCTCACGGGCACGTAGGATTCTACTTTGTCCGAAAAGCATAGCAGGCCTACCGAGTCACCTTGGTGCAAAGCCACATAGCTGAGCATGAGGATCGAGTTCAATGCATAGTCGACGAGACTCAAACCTCGATACTCTGCTGCCATCAAACGTCCGCAGTCGAGAAGGAATACGATCCTCTGGCTTTGATCGGTCTGGAATTGCTTTACAGTAAGTTTGTTGCGACGGGCCGTCGATCTCCAATCGATATGCTTATAATTGTCGTCCTGGGTGTAGTCCCGCAATCTTTCGAAATTATTGTCTTGCCCCGCTTTGCGTGTTTTCCGAACACCGATGAGGCTCAATCGATTCGTCCTCGCCAGAACAGCGTATTCCTCGAGTTGCTTCATGTCGGGATAAACGAATAGCTCGCCTGGCAGCGATCGCTCCACACCTCGAACCCACAAGCCCAGTCGGCTCACCAGCTGGAAATACGCTTTTTCGAATCGGAAGATGCCGCGGCGCGTAGGCGTGAGCTTGTACTCCAATTCCACCCGTTTGCGCGTGTCGAGCTGAAGGCGATGTTCGGTCGGTGAGACTTTTAATTCTGCTGGTAGATCGTCCCGGAAAACCAGTCGCTTGCTCCGACCGCTCCGATTTTCGATGATCATTTTGACATCATGATGGCTACCTAACGAGGCACTTTTTAGCATTTGACGCTCGATACGAATGCCGCTGGGGCCGGTAATGGTTAACAAATCGAGAACGACTAGCGCTAACGCCAGGAGATCCAGCACGACAAAAAAGTAGATGGCCAACGGCTCAACGACGATGAACAATGTCGTCAGCGTGAGTGGGACAAGGAACCAGAGCCATCGGAGGGTCGGATAAATCCTCCACACAACCGCCAGGACCAAGAGTGGTACTAGCAATGCGAGTAGCCCCAGCCAAGGAGCCCAGAAAAGATAGGATCCGATGGTATCGTAGATCGAAAGGCGATCGGTGGTCGAGTTCACGGCTTCTAGAGCCTCGGTACATCGATGCTGCGGAGCAGGGAGGTCAATTCGACGTCGATTTTGAGTCCCTCCACTTCGGCCTCGGCTGACATCACGACTCGATGCCGGAGCGCTGGTAAAGCGATTTCGACAACATCATCCGGAACGGCATAGTCCCTGCCTCGAAAGGCAGCCAGAGTTCGAGCACCCTGGACGAGTGCCAAGCCTGCCCGGGGCGAAGCTCCCATATGAAATGTCGGCCAACTCCGCGTCGCGCGGACGATACGATTGATATACTCGAGGAGTTTAGGCTCGATTCGAACTCGTGCGTTTTCCTGAATCGTACGCTGAATCGTTTCCGCATCCGTAACTCTCTTGACGTCGTTCTGCAAAATCGCGTTGAGATCGATTTGCCTGGAATGCAGGTCGAGGATTCTCGCTTCCTCCGCCTCCTCTGGATACGACACCATCGCCTTGAACATAAAACGATCGAGTTGGGCTTCGGGAAGGGAATAAGTCCCTTCGCTTTCGATGGGGTTTTGGGTCGCCATTACCAAAAAGGGTCTTGGGACAGTATGGCTTATGCCGTCGATCGTCACTCGGTACTCCTGCATGATCTCCAACAAGGCTGCGTGCGTCTTGGCTGGCGAGCGATTGATCTCATCTGCGAGTAGAAACTGTGTGAATACAGGACCGGGTCGGAAACGAAAATCCTGTGTTTTCAAATCGAGAATCGGAGCACCGGTAATATCTGACGGCATCAGGTCGGCGGTGAACTGAATCCTACCAAACTGACAACCCAGTACCCGACCCAGCGTTCGAACAAAGAGCGTTTTCCCGAGCCCAGGAACCCCTTCGATCAGTACGTGCCCCCCAGAAAATAGAGCCACCAACGTCACACTCACTAATTCCTCCTGACCGACGAAGACCTTGCCGATCTCGTTGACGGCCTCTTCATAGATCCGCTGTGTATCGGTCAACGGGGGAGATGCAAAAGACGCAACGATAGGCGGTTCAGGAGGAGTATTGCTATCGATTTGATTCATAGGACCTGGCCGTGGACATGGTAGTCGGAAAGAAGCCCAATCATAACTCGGAGACAACGATTCTGGCGAGAACATGCTCCTACGTTCCCGAAATTCCATGATACAATGGATGTGCGAATTCTGGAGACCGATTACGTTACGGTGCGTCGAGGAATCGATCATTCCTGAAACCCTCTTACCGCGACGAGGCTGGAACCCAGCGAGGACATTCGCCTTAGAAAAACGGGCCTACGATGGCCCATCATTTTGAAGCCTTTGGGATTCCTGCAGTCAACCCTCAGGGCTGATTCGCTAGAATAGCTGCCCGAGAGAAACAGCATGAACGCCCAGGAGCTTCGAAAAAGCCATGCCTATCGTTCCACCTTTCATCGAGAGGATACCCTGATGCAGCGTCGAACCTTTTTAGCCGGAACTGCAGCGGCTTGCTCTTGGGGTCATGTTTCGCGCGCAGAGGTCCCAGAAAAAATGATTCGCGGTCGAGCCGAGCATGTTGTCTCGATTTGGCTCGGCGGAGGAATGGGGGCATGCGATACCTTTGATCCGAAACGAAAGGGAGATCCGAAGGCAAAGGTTCCGGGCTCCTACTATGACAGTATCGAAACTTCGGTCGATGGAGTTCGATTGTGCGAACACCTCCCGAGGTTAGCGACGCTCATGGATCATGTTACGGCCGTTCGGACCGTACATCACGACGTCATCGATGAACATGCCGCGGCTACCAACCGAATGCATACGGGCCGGGCGATCAGCGGTACAGTCGTTTACCCATCGCTCGGTTCGATCATCGCCCATCAACGAGGATCTCTCGCCGAAGGCGTCCCTCCTTACGTCCTCATCGGTTATCCAAATGTGACCCGCGGCCCAGGTTTTTTAGGCTCCAAAGCGGGTTATCTTTACTTGACCGATACGAGCCAGGGACCCTCCGGGCTCTCTCGTCCACAGGATATCACGGACGCACGACAAGCCCGTCGAGAACGAGTGCTCTCTCAATTGCGCACGTCACAAACACCGACGACAGTCAAGCAGCTCAATGATTACGACGAGTCGATCTCCCAAAGTATGAAACTGAGCGGCCCTGAATTCATGTCGAGCTTCCAACTCGATCGCGAACCAGCGGACTTGAGGTCCGCCTACGGAGGTGAATTTGGCCAAAGATGCTTGCTCGCACGACGCTTGATGGAACGAGGCACCCGATTCATTGAGGTTTCTCACAATCTTAATTTCCTGAACGGGGCCGGCTGGGATGTTCATAACGAAGGAATTCTTCAACAACATGCCCTCATTCGGGAGCTGGATCATGCTTTATCTGCATTTATTGAGGACCTGCTCCGCAAAAAGCTTCTCGACAAAACCTTGATCGTGATCACCACGGAATTTGGGAGGCCACCAGAATTCGATAGTGGAGGTGGCCGAGGGCATCAAGGAACTGCCTTCTCCTGCGTCCTAGCCGGTGGAGGTTTGAATCATCGCGGTGCATTTGGCGAGACAGATGAGCTGGGTAAGAAGATCGTGAAGGATCCGGTCAGCGTCCCCGATTTTTTCGCGACCATTCATGCGGCCGTTGGGGTAGATTACTCCAAAAATCTCTACGATGGGGATCGGCCCGTCCCGATCACCGACATGGGAAAACCGATCCGAGCTTTGTTCTCATGATACGCGGGAAATGCTTAGGAACCTGTGGAGTGTAGGTGGGGTGTACCCAATTGGGAGCAGGCTGACGTTATAATCGATGCTTCGGAAGGCGAACGGCAGCCATGATCGTACCGTGTCGCTTGCGCTGAACCGCTAAAAAACTCAGTGGCAGTGCGTAAGCGCTTCGGTGTATTAACAGGTTGATCCCCACCCCGCTCGCCTTAACGAAGATCTCGTTCGGTTTGATACTTCCTCCCTTCTTAGGTGAAGCATGCGTTGCTCATTCGCTGCGGTTTGCGCCGTCCTCCTGGTTTTTGGATCCTTCGCGGAACTCTCGCTGTCATCCGATGCGACCAAACGTGCCTCCGAGATTTTTGCCGCGACCGGAACTCAAGGAGGTTTTGTGGTACATCTCGGTACCACCAATGCACTGCTTACCGCGGCTCTCCGTCAGAATGATGGAACCCAAGTTCACGGTCTCAATCGAGACCCATCGGTCGTTGCGGACCTGAGGAAAGAGATCCCGAGCGAGCGCTACGGCGATGTCGCATTTGACAGACTGGACGGAGATCAACTCCCCTACATCGACAATCTCGTCAACCTGTTGGTTATCGAGGACCCAAGCAATATTTCCACAGAAGAAATGATGCGGGTATTGGTACCCAATGGAATTGCCTACCAAAAAAAGAGTGATGGTACTTGGACGAAATCGGTCAAACCTCGCCCGAGCACCATCGATGAATGGTCACACTATCTCCACGACCCGACCGGGAATGCCGTTGCCCACGACCAAGAAGTAGCACCACCTCGCCACCTGCAGTGGGTCGGAAGTCCACGCTACTCGAGGCATCATGATCGAATGGCAAGTATGAGCGCGCTCGTCTCGACCAATGGTCGGATGTTCTACATCATGGACGAAGGGAGTCGGATCTCGATTCAACTACCCGCCAAGTGGAAGCTTATCGGGCGAGATGCATTCAATGGCACCGTGCTCTGGAAAAGAGACATCGAAAACTGGCAAAACCATTTGTGGCCACTAAAGAGCGGTCCAACACAACTTTCTCGACGATTGGTTTCCGACGAAAATACTGTCTACGTAACGTTGGGATACGACGCTCCTCTTTCTGCCCTCGATGCTGCTACTGGAAAGACCCTTCGCGAATACAAAGGTTCTGATGCTACGGAGGAAATTGTCAACGCCAACGGGATCCTGTTTCTCGTCGTTCGCAAAGGACGTGCCGAATTAGCCGATTATGCGCCACTGCATGGCCGCGTCGGCGATCAAGCTGTCGCGCGTGAAATGTTCTGGGATGAAGAACCTCGTCTTCTCATGGCTTTCGAAGCCAAGACGGGAAAACAATTGTGGGCCAAGCAAACTCGTATTTCGCCGCTGACGCTCGCCGCTGATTCGAATCGCGTCTACTTCCACGATGGAGAGATTTTGAGTTGCGTAGACCAGTCCTCCGGAAATTTGGTTTGGAAAACGGAGCCTGTGAGTCGGCGCAATCAGTTCACATTCAATTTTGGTCCTCGGTTGGTAGTCGACAAAGAAGTCGTTCTTTACGCCGGCGGAGACGGGAAAATGATCAGTGTTTCCAAGCCGGATGGGAAAATCCTCTGGAGTGCCGAACATCCCAACTCAGGTTACCAGTCTCCTCAAGATTTGATGGTTGTGGATGGACTCGTTTGGTGCGCGCCGACCACCTCTGGGAAAGACTCGGGTGTTTTCTCCGGCCGCGATCCAAAGACCGGCGAGGTCAAGAAAAGTTTCGGGCCTGATATCGACACCTACTGGTTCCACCATCGCTGCTACATAGCCAAAGCGACCGA
The DNA here is from genome assembly GCA_040396935.1 of Pirellula sp. Classification (GTDB taxonomy): domain Bacteria; phylum Planctomycetota; class Planctomycetia; order Pirellulales; family Pirellulaceae; genus JBKCUI01. The sequence continues at coordinate 65,021 of JBBAXA010000026.1, read as the reverse complement.
CAAGTACATCATACCCTCTCGTACGGGTGTTGAATTCGTAGACCCATCGGAAGAGCATTGGGATATTCATCATTGGGTACGCGGTGGATGTTTGTACGGAGTCATGCCTTGCAATGGATTGACGTATGCACCACCCCATAATTGCGCATGCTACCCCGAAGCGAAATTATTTGGATTCAATGCCTTGGCCCCCGTGGCACCGACACGGCCTGTCCCTGCAGAGGTACCGGAATCCGGCCGATTGGAGCGAGGGCCGGCCTACCAAGCATCGCTCGTCGAGGATGCGGAAAAGGGATCGGATTGGCCGACATTCCGACACGATTCTGCTCGCAGTGGATCGGCATCGACATCGATCGATACAACCATCGGCAAAAAGTGGAGTATCAAATTGGGGGGCCGATTGACCTCTCCAGTGATTGCCGGGGGAACGGTTTATGTGGCCAGGAGCGATTCGCACACGTTGTACGCATTGAATGAATCCGATGGATCCACCCTTTGGACCTACACGATCGGTGCACGAATCGATTCACCACCGACAATCCATCGCGGTCGCGTTGTATTCGGAGGTGCAGATGGTTGGGTTTATTGCCTGCGAGCAGTCGATGGTGCGCTCGCCTGGCGCTATCGCGCTGCTCCGTTGGATCGCCGAACCATGGCCTACGAGCAATTGGAATCTCTCTGGCCTGTTCATGGGAGCGTGCTGATCCAAAACGGAATCGTGAATGCCGTTGCGGGGCGTTCCAATTTCCTCGATGGCGGGCTGAGGTTGCTCAGACTCGACTTGGTGACGGGCAACAAACTGAGCGAGAACATCATGGACGAGACCAATCCTGCAACCGGAAATAACCTGCAGGAGACGATCAAGATCCTGCAGATGCCCGTGGGATTACCCGACATCCTCTCCTCCGATGGGAAATTCATGTACATGAAGTCTCAGAAGTTCGATCTCGAAGGCAATCGATTGGAGATCGGTCCACATTCCGGTGATTTCGTGGGACAAGCTTCGGTGCAGCGAGGGGAAGGAGCACATTTGTTTGCTCCCATGGGCTTCCTCGATGACTCCTGGTACCACCGATCGTATTGGGTTCTGGGCCGAAGTTTTGCAGGTGGACATGGAGGTTACTACCAGGCCGGACGCTTTGCTCCTTCAGGACGCATCCTGGTACAAGGGAACGGCTATGTCTACGGCTACGGTAGAAAGCCGGAGTATCTCCGGTGGACAACCACCATGGAGCATCAATTGTTCAAGGCAGAGCCCGAAGCTCCCGAATTACCTGCAAACTTCCAACAGTCGGGAGCTGCCAACGCCGATGCCGCACTCCCCGATTCGTTTGCTCAATTCCCGACCACACCAAGCTTGAACCCAGCGGGAAAACCAATCGCTGTCGAGGCCTGGATCACAACGACGAAACCGGAGGGTGTGATCTTGGCTCGAGGAGGCCCAGCGGAGGGATTCGCCTTATGGTTGAATGAGGGGCAAGTCGTGTTCTCGGTCCGCTCTGCAAGCGAACTTTCTCAAGTGAAGAGTCCTAATCGAGTGATCGGTGGTTGGCACCATGTTGTCGGAGTTCTGACGAGCGATAAACAATTGAAGTTGTTCGTCGATGGCGAGCGCGTCGCGGAAGGCAAAGCGTCAGGTTTTGTCACCAAGGACCCAGCGCAAGGAATGGAGGTCGGTGCCGACGCTCGCGGAGCTGTTGCGGAATACACATCCCCGAATCCATTCACTGGAATCATCGATGAGGTCCGACTCTATTTCAACGACGTTAAAGAGGAAGCCATTGTCGAACGCTTTAAGAGTGGCTCTGAAATCGGCCCGGACCCATCGCTTGTCTTGACATTCGACGATGGAACGGCACGAGATTTCTCAGTTCATCGAAACAATGGAACCATGGAGGGCGGAAACTCTGTAGATGGCAAGATTGGTAAAGGAATGCGATTTTTCAGCAAGCCTGCAAACACGGCCAGCGCAACTCCTGGAGGCAAAAGGAACGGAGCCAAAAAAGCTGCTTCTCAGACTGCCGATTCCAAACCGGCGAACGCACAAAACAACAATGCAAATCAAGCGGGGAACAGCTTCGTGAAACCGAAATGGACATCCGATTTGCCAATCTATGTTCGTGCCATGATACTTTCAGGAAACAAACTTTTCGTCGCTGGACCGATGGACATCATCGACGAAGAAAAAACCTTTAAACAACTATCCGAGCGGGATCCTGAAGTGCAAGCCCTGCTTGCCAAGCAGGACGATGCTATCGAAGGAAAGTATTCAGGAAAGCTGATGGCAATCGATTGCGATTCCAGTAATATCGAAAGCGAAATCGACCTAGGAACCCTTCCTGCATGGGATGGAATGGCCGGAGCCAACGGTAGAATCTACCTGTCAACCACCGATGGCCAAATCCTTTGTTTCGGGAAATAGTTGCTCTATGAGATCCATCCTTCTCTGCTTGGGAATCTGCGGTGCATTCGTTTCGAATGCTTCAGCGGTGTGCAATATTCCCGTCTTCCGATACGCCCTCGAACGATGGCAACCCGATGCGTGTCGCGTCGTTGTCTTTTATGACGGGCCGTTAACTTCCGAACAGGAATCGGTTGTCCATCGATGGGGAAGTCAAGGGATTGCGGCTGGAGGCTCTTCGAATTTGGAATTGATCCGATACGACCTGAGGACCAAAACCGATCTCAAGTTACAGGAATCATGGGAGTCCCTCAATCGACCTGAGCGTCGAGGGTTACCTTTCCTCTCGGTTCAATCGTCCCTGGGAAATGGCAAAGTGGTTCCCCTCTGGAACGGCCCCCTCCGAGCCGAATCCATCCCGACGGTCGTCGATTCCCCCGTACGAAAAGAGTTATCCAAACGGTTACTCGAGGGAGATGCGGTAGTATGGATCATGCTCAAGTCGAATGAGGACGTTCGAAACAACCTGTCCTACAATCTCCTCAAGCAGGAACTAAGCCGTCTCGAGTCCAAGCTCAAATTGCCAGATGGGATCGGACTCCCGGGCTCCGAACTCTATTCGGATGTCCCATTGCTCCTTAAGTTCTCAATCCTCGAATTGAATCCGATGGATAAAAACGAAGAACTCCTCGTATCACTTTTTCGCAGTTTTGAACCGGGGCTCGTTGATGAACCTTTATTCATCCCTGTTTTCGGTCGCGGGAGGGCGTTGGAGGTCATGACCGGCAAGCAGATGGATGCCGCGTTGATCGAGTCATTGACGATGTTCTTGTGCGGCGCCTGTTCCTGCCAAGTGAAGGAACGCAATCCTGGATTTGATCTGCTGCTATCGGCAAATTGGAATCGCGAGCTTTTTGGCGAAGATGGAGATGTGCCTCCACCGGTCACATCCCTCGAACGTGCACCAACGAATCCCAAGTTGTTGCAAGTTCCCCCAGGGCGTATTCGCCCCACATCCTCGCCTCCTGGAGCAGGTCGTTAGAACCTACGGATCGTTGCTGCTAGGCCGAGAGAACGGGCAAGTGTCCTCGAGCGAGAGTTGGGAATGAATCTATCAGGTCAGTGAAGTGCTCGGGCAGTTCCACGACCATTACGACCGGAGCAACGCAAGCTGCATCGTGGCTGTTTAAACCCGCAGTTGACATTAGCATGCCCATCGCGATGCTCTGGGCGTGCCACACCCTGCCAAGAATGTCAGCGAGTGCCACACCATACCATTCATTAAACACAGGCACATGAAGTTTAACGAATCTGGGTGCACATTCCAGAAAGGAATGGCACTGTAAGGTCGGTTGGCACGTCCCTGAGCAAAGCGAAGGGCGTGGGACAAATCGATCACTCGCCTAAGTTGCGTATCCGCGTGGATGATGCTTATGCCACTTCCATGCCGTTTCGACAATACTCTCGATGTCGACATATCGAGGTTTCCAGTTCAATTCCCGTTGTGCTTTGGTACTGTCCGCGATCAAACATGCAGGATCTCCCTCACGTCGTGGGCCGTGAATCTCTGGGATGGCGTGGCCCGTCACCTTTCGGCAAGCATCGATAACTTGTCGTACGCTATGACCGACCCCGGTTCCTAAGTTCATTTGAATCACGGAGCTGGGACTGAGTTTCAACAAGGCTGATTTGTGGGCAGTTGCTAGGTCCTCCACGTGGATGTAATCGCGAATGCATGTCCCATCAGGTGTTGGATAGTCTGTCCCAAAAATGGTGATATTTGGTCGCTGTCCGAGAGGTACTTGTAGAACGATTGGAATCAAATGGGACTCCGGATCATGGTCTTCGCCTAGAGCACCGTCCGATGCGGCGCCCGATGCATTGAAATAACGAAGTGCGGCCACTCCAAATCCATACGCATGGGCATAATCCTGAAGAGCCCTTTCGACAACCAATTTGGTAAAGCCGTAGGGATTGATCGGCTCTTGGCGAGTGTCCTCAGAGATGGGCATTTTTTCCGGCTGGCCGTAGGTGGCGGTCGTGCTAGAAAACACAAATCGCCAAACCCCTACCGCTCTCATCGCTTCTAGGAGTTCGAACGTCGCGGTTACGTTGTTCTGATAGTACATGGCGGGATGCTGCACAGATTCGCCAACCAGCGCATAAGCCGCAAAGTGCATGACCGCCTCAATTTCTTTGTCGCGCATCACCTGCATGAGCAACGCTCGATCCGAGAGATTCCCCTCGATCAAGCAGCCATCGGGTACACTTTCTCGATGGCCGCGTGAAAGATTGTCGTAAACCCAGACGTCATGCCCCTCTGCCCTGAGGAGTCGAACGGTATGCGATCCAACATATCCGGCGCCCCCGACGACCAAAATCTTCATCCAATATGCTCCTTAACGAACCTTACCATTTGTGTATCGACGCGACCGCTAAATTCTGCACAATCGTAAAGCCTAATCCCTAGTTTCGCGAGTAGGAAATCGACGATGGGCGTCAGCAAGCTTAAGAAACTCAAGCAGACGGTGCAGGAATCCCCCCAGCCCGCAGAAACGATGGGCGGATGGATCGAGCGTTACACCGTCTACTTACGCAGTGAGTGCCACCTGTCAGAAAACACCGTGCAAGCCTACAGACGCGATTTGGAGCATATGAAGGAATGGCTTCGAGGGCGATCCCCGACCAACCTCAAAGTTGAGGATTTGACAGATTTTGCTTCATTTCTAAAAGGAAAAGGTCTCGCACCGACCTCGATCTCGCGACACATCGTCGCGATTCGAATGTTCTATAAGTTCCTGCAGTTGGAGTCGGCGATCGACCAAAATCCCGCCGAAATGATCCTCACTCCGAAGACTTGGCACCGCGTGCCCAAAGTGCTGACGATCGGACAGGTGGATCGATTTCTCGGGGCTCCTCAAAAGTCAGACCCCCACTTTCTTAGGGATCGAGCTATCCTCGAACTGATGTACGCGACGGGTTGTCGCGTCTCAGAAATCTGCAATCTATTGACAGCTAACGTCCATTTGGACGAAGCCTACTGCCTCGCCGAGGGAAAAGGTGGAAAGCAAAGAATGGTACCGCTCGGAGATCGTGCGATCGAAGCGTTGCACGCCTATTTATCGGAGTATCGACCCAAATTGCTCGGTAGCCGTGATGCGTCCTCGATCCCTTGGCTGATCCTGTCTCGAAGTGGTAAACGATTGCGCCGCGAGGCGCTTTGGGAATTAATAAAACGATACGCACTGCGAGCCAATATCGATCCAGAAATCAGTCCACACACCTTGAGGCATTCGTTTGCAACGCATCTTCTCGCGGGAGGCGCTGACCTCCGACTGATTCAGGAAATGCTAGGCCATGCCAATATCCAAACGACGCAGATCTACACCCAGGTCGAGAATGGAAAGCTCAAACGCATCCACCAAAAGTTCCATCCTCGTGGTTAGAAGGACAGGCTTCTAGCCATAGAGTCTTCCCTGAAGCGTAGCGGAATAATGACTGTCTCAGCAACAGCCGCTTTCAAATGGTATTCCTAGTTGCCAGCAAAGAAATTATCCCAAAGGCCGAGACTCAGTCAAAGGAATCCTCTGGTAACGATGTACCGCTCGCCTTGATCCGGTTCTCGATCACTCGATCACCAATCTCTAATTCGCGTACAATCGTTTGAGAAATCTGCTTCAAAAAGAAACTCGGCACGACGCCTTTGAGGATGAGCTTGTTTCGTCTGGCTTCACAGATCACTCCTCGGACCGGGCCATAGGATGAAGCACGCAAGGCTCCATTGACTTTTTCCTCGATCGCCAGATCACGTGTTTCCCGATAGACCTGTACCATCTTCATGGTATGGTTCGCGGTGGCCATTGCGATGGTTGACATCACCCTTCTCCATTGAATAAAAAGTTCTGTTTTCCCCTGTTGGGGGGCATCTTCGTCGCTTTTGGTACGACGATGACAGCTCGTTGCAAGTATCATTTACGCGCCGTTCCTGCCAATCGAGTGAGGACTCAAAAATGACTGGAGGGAATCACCATGGATCGTGAATGGATGGAAAGATCAAAAACGCATCACACCAGCTTGTATCGATTTCGAGGGCATTTCTTCTTGCTGAAGCACATAGACCTGTCCATGATGCAGCAAGGTTTGAGTTGCTACTGCATCCGATAAATCATCGTCATCTCGCTCACGCGTATCGTGTAGGCTGATCAACCTGCCTATCGGGCTTGCAACGCCCCATGAATACTTATCAGGTACGACGAAGAATGTCTCGATACGTCCGTCGAAGGCTGCGGGTAACAATTGGCTAATATCATCTGTCGCGAGTCCTGTACCATTCAACCGTTGGAATTTATCAAACGCAAGTTGCCGTTTTTCATGGAGTAGGCTCTTCACACTCTGCCAAGCCTTTTCGTGGATTTCATCGGCGTGAAGATAATCGCAGTTGCCTCTGACTTCGGGGGCTACGATATGCGAATAGTGTGAGACTTCACGAAAAAGTGGCAAAAGGTATTCAACACCTGCCAAAACCATGGGAACCGACCTGTGACGCAGAACTGGCTGGAGCGCGCTATCGATCATCCGAAAGTAAAGGGTAAGCTCATCTTTATGGGTTTCCTTGACTCCCCCCTGACCGTGGAAAACAGTGGTCTCTTTTCCTTTACCCCCTCGCATAGCAAAGTGAGATTGCGCCCCTCGATCCACGCTTACCAGGTTGAGTGCTTCATCGATTTGCTTGGGCAAACCATCGACCTCGATTGGGTCGATCTGAAATTCAGTCGCTTCAAATAAATGGACTCGATTCTGACTCAGTGCAAGAATGAGAAAATGACTATTGCTCATCAGCGGTAAAAGGGATTTGGTATGGAATCGGGTTCCGACAATCGCGAGTTCACTCAGTGCAATCGGGACGCGAAAACGTTGTACGGATTTACCATTCAAAAAAATCGCCAAACCGCGATCCCGCTTTTCCCAGAAGTCGATTTCACTTGGAATATTCCGTATCGGCTCGACCCAGTCTCTCGCATCGGGAGCCCGTAACCAACGACCAGCGAGTTCCTTTTCGATTTGGTCTGCTAAGTTTTTTAGGCGTACGGCATCTTGCTCTCGATCCTTCCCCGATCGATGCGTCGGCATACAGAGTGTCGCACATGGGCTCTGCGATGATTCCGCGAGTTGCTTCAAATCCTTCATAGTGAAATTATCCATGCGACTCTCTCTCCCACGATTCCTAAAGTATGCATCATGTCTGAGTTTCCCCACGAAGTTCTTCTTCGTTGGGTCATTCGTTGGCTTCTGAAAGTCGACGCATTCCCTACCAGCGAATGACAAGTGCATTATGGGGAGTCCGTCCTTTGTACTGAATCGAACCTTTTCCCAAAAGCGAATAGAGGAATCATCGATACCTATCGGACAGGTTCCATATCGCACCTTCCCCTCGCTAATCTCGACCCTCCAAAAAGCGCAACAGGCTGACGAATGAAGCGAGCGTCGAGTGAATGTCTACCGAAACTGACAGAGAACGTGAAAGAACTAGGAACCTATCGCTCCCTGATTGGTAATGGAATTGTAAGAACTCAGATACCCGCGAACGCATGGTTCAATCGATTCGAAGCTATTCCTCGCTCGACCTATCGAGAGAACAGCTCTGGTTGGATCTCCATGCATAGGATTATCTAGTCTGACGTACATGCCGAATAACGATTTAGGCCGAGGTGCGCTCAGAACATGAACCATAACTTCGCATGCGATGGAATTCGATGCATCGTTCCATGATTCTAGGTGGTGATTTCCACTAGAGAACAATCCTTATTCTTTCGATAGGCTCTTCTATCTGTCGATCGTAATAATTCCGGTGTTAACGGGATCCAACAGGATACCGGGTAGAAAATGGATAGCCGCGCGAGCCTCACAGGTCACCAGACAAGTCAGGAATTGCGATAGTACGAAGTGTCGGTTGTATATTGGAGAATGAAGATGAAAAATGACAGCGATCTAAAACTTGATATTGAAAACGAACTGAAATGGGAGCCCGTGGTAAACGAAGCTCATATTGGGGTCACTGCGAGAAGCGGAGTGGTGACGTTGACAGGCCACGTCGGTTCCTATGCGGAGAGATGTGCGGCGGAACGAGCTTCCAAGCGAGTCTACGGGGTCAAGGCAGTCGCGAATGATCTAGAAGTGCAATTACCTGGTGCTGCGACACGCTCAGATGACGAGATTGCACTCACTTGCATTAACGCGTTAAAGAACAATCATTTGGTTCCCGCAGATAGGATCAAAATCATTGTGAGCGACAGGAAGGTCACTCTTGAAGGTCAAGTTCAGTGGCGATACCAACGAGAAGCAGCACACACGGCTGTTTGTAACTTAATTGGTGTGGCTGGAGTGATGAATAAGATCATTGTGTGTAATCACATAGCAACCAAGGATATCAAAGATAAGATCGTCGCCGCCTTTCATCGACATGCGGATATCGATGCTCGACGAATTGACGTACAAGCAGAGGATGGCCGGGTCATTCTTCGAGGAAATGTACGTTCGTTGTCGGAACGAGAAGAAGCTCAGCATGCAGCCTGGGCAGCTCCAGGTGTTACCTCTGTAGAAAATGATATTACTGTGACACCTTAATTCCAGACACAGGACTGGATAGTCACGGTTACGAACTATCGACAGCGGAGATCTCGGCCATGGAGAAGAATCTACAAACGATCCATGAAATGGTCGACGATTTCCCCGTATCTACCTTGTACATCTCTGTGCATCGTCATGTGAAGTATGGTGACTATCATGTCAAAACCAGCCTGGTTCTACCTGGCAAAACCCTTCTTACGGGCGACCGAGATGTGTTGATTCATCCTGCTTACGAGCGTTGTATTCATAAACTAGCGAAAAAATTGCAGCCTACAAACAACGGATGCGAGGTGACCTGGACTTGAGTCTTAACGCGATCGAGGGGCGGCGATTGCCTAGCCCGACACAGGAATTCGATCTGGGAAAACTAGAGGATGCTATCGCATAGGATGACTATCCCGCATTTCGACTAGCACTAGACTGTTTGATGCAGGTCGCAATGATCGTATCGGCCGATGGATTCAGCGCTTTGCTGAAATCGAATCCCAGTTTGGCACATCGAATAAAATTTCGGATCTCGCGGAGGATGTTTTCCTAATAGCATTCCAGCAATTCAGGGGTCGACCTCACGATGTCCCTCCAGGGAACTGGATTGAAAGTTTGATCGATCCCTGTATCCGATCCATTCTCCACTCCCCCGGAGAGGAGTTTGCTAATATATGTTTTGCTGAGGCAATTCTCGAGAAGAATAGTGATCGCGAGGACAGCGCCAGACGGAGATCCGAATTACACAGGTAATCCAATGCTATTATTTGCACCTCAGTCCGATCGCCTTTTTGGCTCGGCGGTATCCCAAAATCTTCAGATAGAGCTTGCCGAATGCGAGGAACGGGACTTCGAGGATGGCGAACATAAAATACGTCCCTTGACCTCTGTGCGAGAGAAGGACGTCTACATTATTCAATCGCTGTACAGTGATCCATCAAAGTCGGTAAATGATAAATTTTGTCGGTTGCTCTTCCTAATGGGAGCGATTCGGGATGCGGGAGCGCGACGGATTACGGCAGTGATTCCCTATCTTTGCTATGCTCGAAAGGATCGCAAAACCAAAACACAGGATCCGATCACGAGTCGCTATGTCGCACAATTACTGGAGTGCGCGGGTGCGGACGTCGTTGTGACGATGGATGTTCATAACGTTGCCGCTTTTCAGAACTCGTTTCGAAAACCCTGCGTGCATTTGGAAGCGATTCCTGCTTTCCTATCCTATTTCGTAGGCCAAAACCTGCAGAATGCCGTAACGGTTGTATCTCCGGATGCGGGTGGAATGAAACGCGCGGAGAGTTTTCGTCGAGCGCTAAGTGAGCGACTCCAATGCGACATTCCATTGGCTATGCTCGAAAAGCATCGCAGCCAAGGAATCGTTCGGGGAGACATGTTCGCTGGCGACGTCGCGGGAAAACGCGCAATTATTGTTGACGATTTGATCAGTACGGGAGCAACTCTGGTTCGCTCCGCACATGCCTGTCGGGATCGAGGCGCTATCGACGTCATCGCCGTCGCAACCCATGGCCTCATGGTCCAGAACACCTCTCACGTTCTGGCCGATCGAGTATTGAGTCAAGTCGTCATTACCAATACGGTTACCCCCTGGCATATTCAGGGAACCCTCGCTGAAGGAGATGTGAAAATTCTCGATGTTGCTCCGATGTTCGCGCAAGTCATCCGACGACTACACGAGGGAAGCCCGATCGAGGGTGAGTCGCTTTGGGAATAGGGAACGAATTGTCAATTCCTCGATAACTTTTGCACTGTCGATTCGGCCAGTTTCAGGTAGGAATGCCCCCTCGCGATCCATTTTTCAGAGCTGGCGAGAGAATCTTTCAGATGCCAAACTGATAACATCGCTCGAATGCAGGCATGGAACGCATGATAAAATCGCAGCAAATTCATGTCCGGCTTGTCCTGACAGATCTCTCGATAATCGGGCCAAATCAAATCGCTCAGATGACCGACACCTAAACGCTCGCACTCGAGAGACAGAAACGATAGTTCCGACGCAGGATCGAGTATGCGCAGCCTAGCATCGAAATCGAGACAATCGATAAAGACAGGCTCTGATTCCAGACAGATATGTTCCGGTCGCAGATCGCCATGGGCCTCTACGATTCGTCCCTCGTCAACGCGAGTTAGAAAACTCTCCTGGTTCCTGTCTAAATAACCAAGAAGAGACTCGTGTACGTCGCTTACCATTTCTCGGGATTGAGCATAAAGCGGCATGAGTAACTCATGGTAGCTTTGCCTTAGATCCCTGATCTGCTGATCGATATATCTTTGGGAGGAAATCGTTGCTGGAGAGGACTTTTTATAGAATTTACACAGAGTCACAATGGCTCGACGAAAGAAGTCCTCGTTGACCATGTGGTGATCGATCTGCCAGTCGAGCATCTGTTCCGCTGGGAGACGCCTCATTTTGACAAGCCAGTCAATCGTTGTCCCCTCACCCTCCACTCGAATCAGGCCAGCCGTATCGATGGTCACGGGCACGACCCCGTAGTAAACGTTCGTGGCTAAACGTCGATTGAGATCGACTTCCCGTTGACAATTTCGAGATCGGATTTCCAGCATGGAGGCATCCAATGGCTGGTTCGCTTCTACCTTTTTCAATTTATAAGCGAACTTATCCGTGAGAAAGACCCACGACCAGTGCGCTTCTTTGACCTCAACCCGAGAAGTTGGTACCGGGTAGGCTTCTTGACTGCGAAGCCGATCGACGATGACAGCCAGCGAAAACTTGCTTTGGTTCAGGTACATCGGATCCGCTGAAATACTCCTCCAAAAATGAGACGGTTTCTACCGAGCTGCCTTTTACGATTTTAACACGGCGGACTCAGCTACAACGTTCCCAAGCGATTTTATCTCGACGACTAGCCCTGGAGAGCTATGGTGAAACTCACCATGGGCTATTAGACGATTTCCTGATTCCCGAGCCCTGTGTCCGTCGGAGAATGGCTGTTGGGGAGATAGGCTGGATCATTAGGTCCTCATCGCATCCATCAAACGAATGAGTAGCTAAACAGGTACGGAACTTAGGCGATGTTCCTCATGGAGCTGATTCGAAAAAAATGGAAGTTAGAATTTCGGTTGTGACGAAAACGTTCGAGTTTGGGACTAGTCAACTACCCGGTATGCTATCGATACCCAGGGATGCAGAGGGAGTCGTACTTTTTGCCCATGGTAGTGGCAGCAATCGCCTCAGTCCTCGAAACCGATCTGTATCGGATACATTGCTGCAATTCGGATTTGCGACGTTCCTGCTCGATTTACTTCATGAACAGGAAGCAGGCGATCAACAAAAGGTCTTTGATATCGAGCTACTAGCGGATCGATTGATCGAGGCTATCGATTGGATTACCACATCTGTCATCACTCGAAATATGAAAATAGGGTTGTTCGGCGCGAGTACCGGAGCAGCCGCAACTCTGGTTGCAGCAGCGCTACGAATTCAGTCAGTGGGTGCCATCGTTTCTCGCGGCGGCCGACCAGATCTCGCGGGATCCTATCTGCAAAACGTAGAAGCTCCTACACTGCTCATCGTCGGGGAACAGGATGAACCGGTACTCCAAATCAACAAGAAAGCTCTCGATATTATGCACTGCCCAAAACGACTTGTGACGATTGCTGGTGCAACTCATCTATTCCCGGAAGCAGGAGCATTGGAAGAGGTTGCGCAACTGACGAAAGAGTGGTTTCGTACACAATTGGTCGGCGATTCGACTCGTCTCGTAAGAAAGTAATGTATAAAGAAAAAACCCATCGAAAATGAATCCGCTCAGTTACTATTCCAGGGTAGTCATCCAGCGATGGGTTTTCTTGCTGCCGATTTGATACAAGGTCCCGGGTAAACAGGTACCGAAAAAGTGAAGTGGGAAAGATCTAAATTCTTGTTCCGAGACCGAGAGGATGCAGCTCGTCAACTCGCAAAGCAACTTCAGAAGCTGGAATTGCATCAACCGCTGGTCCTCGCGATCCCGCGAGGAGGTGTCGCCACCGGAGCCGAATTAGCAAACGCTCTGCATGCGGAGTTAGATGTGGTTCTGGCGCGTAAACTTCGGTCGCCAAGCAATTCCGAATTAGCATTTGGTGCAATCGGTGAAAATGGAGAGGTCTATCTCGACCCTGTCATCGAGCGAATCGCCGAAGTGACGGACGAGTATCTCGAGCAGGAACGACAAAGGCAAATCTACGAAATCGAGCACAGGAAGAAGCTTTATCGAAAAGCAAAAGCGGCGGCAGAGATCGCAGGTCGTTCTATCATCCTCACCGATGACGGGATCGCGACCGGCTCGACCATGTTTGCTGCTATCGCTGTCGTCCGAAGGCAAAACCCACATGAATTGATCGTTGCGGTTCCTGTTGCTCCTGCCGACCGGGTTGAAAAGATGCGCCAGCTCTGCGATCGATTCGTTTGCCTAGTGGCACCGTCCGATTTCAACGCTGTGGGTGAATTCTACGAGTCCTTTGATCAGGTCGAAGATGATCAAGTCGTACAACTTCTAAAGAAATACACACCGATACAACCATCCACGAAAAATTGATATTCGAAAGCACGACAGGAATGCATCGTTCAAGACAGAACTACAAAGCCCTGTTTTCATTCAAAAAGAGATTGTTTTATTCGAACCTGTTGGGTCAGTATCCATTCCGCAAAAAGTTAGAAAACATGCAGGATGATACTCCCCTACACCGCCACGCCTTTGCGAGTACCTTCAGGCAACTTGCCTTTCAGTAAAACGCTTGAATGGACTCCGGCTAGGCCGGTCCAATCTCCACTAGTCACCACAAGCTACCACGCTTTTCATACATTGATCATCTTTAAGGAATGGAGATCGAATCACTTCAGGAGGTAAATTACATAATTGAATGGTATTCGTCTCTGCCAAGGTTTTTGCACGCTCGATAGCGTTCCTAAGTTGGCGAACGTTCCCAGGCCACTGATAATGACAGATCGCATACAAGGCTTCCGCCTCGATTTCCCAACCCTCTCCCGCCAGCAGGTAGGTGAGCAAAGGAATATCCCCTTCACGATGTCTCAAGGGTGGTAATTCAATTTGCAACACATCTAAACGATAGAACAGATCTTGTCGAAATCGGCCTTGAGCAACCTCTTGACTGAGCCGTCGGTTGGTAGCGGTGATCAAGCGGACATCGACAGTCTTTTCCTCCAACGAACCGAGGCGACGCAACCAACCACCCTCGAGGACTCTCAGCAACTTGGCTTGCATGGATAGTGGCATTTCACCGATTTCATCGATGAAAAAGGTCCCGCCATCTGCGATCTCGATCAGTCCAGGCTTCGCTTCATTGGCACCAGTGAATGCCCCCTTTTCGTATCCAAAGAGTTCACTCTCGAGCATGGTTTCGGGCAGAGCCGCGCAATTGATAACCACCAACGGTTGAGTAGCTCGCGAACTAAGCCGATGCAGTGCTCGTGCTATTAGTTCCTTGCCCGCCCCCGTCTCGCCTTGGATCAGTACGGGTTTATCGCTCGGGCCGATGAGTCGTAGCAAGCGGAACACCTCCTTCATACAGGGCGATTCCCCGAAGATCCCTAAGTTAGGATCTGCAGGGAGGGCCGAGTCATACCAGCCACGATTTCTCTTGCGAATTTCAACGGCTCGATCGGCCACCTCGATCTTTTTCAACAATCGATTGAGGCAAATCCGTTTACTTACTACATCATAGGCGCCTCGTTTCATAGCTTGGACAGCAGTTTCGATCGATCCTGAGGCCGACATTACAATGACCTCGCAGTCGCAGATCCGCTTTAAATCAGAAAGAGCCTCGAGGAATGATGACTTCCGCTTGCAGACTGTGATGTCTAAAAGAACGACATTCATCGTCTTGTCAATGCAATGACTCAGTGCGAAACGAATGTCGTTAGCTACCTCCACGGGGTACCCACGTTTTTCCAGTTCGTTATGCAAGTCCTTGCAAAATATCAAATCATTACTCACTATTAGATGAGTGCGATTCCGTTTGATTTGCATCCTATCCATTCAAACTGCTCCTCGCTCTGCGGCCCCGCATGCATGGGGGAATCCCGAATCGTTCTTTTGAGAATTTCGAATCGATGGTTTGCAATTACCAAACGACATCAGAGGAAAATCGATAGCCCCCATTCCATCCACCAACGGTGACACGAAAGAACTAGCCCGCTGAAGTTCCCGAATCAACGAATCGATTGCCTCGATAATTCTGATTCATCCAACCAACTTGCGGATCTTCGCATCGAACGCCATCACCCTGTAATAACAATTCACCAATGCGTTTCGCATCGGCCTCGTAAAGCGAATTTGAAAAATTTAGAATCGGAAATTGGGTATTACCTCGAAATGCATAGGATAACTCGCCAGATACAGTAAGTACGACCAGCGTCTTTTGCAGGAATGGGTGATCGCGAACCCACTCGAGAACTCCGTCAGCACCACCCCATAATAGTCCTTGATCCAATAGTACTATTTGGGGCAGGAATCGATCGAGTTTGGCTATGCATTCCAAACCATCAGATGCTGTTTCCACCTCATGACCAAATCGCTCGAGCAATCTTACAAGGTTCCGAACGGTTTGTCTGTTCCCATCCGCCAATAGCACGCGCATGATACAATCCTTGGCTTACGAATTCTAAGAAGGTTTTTGAACCGATTGGCGAAATAAGTCAGCGCGGATTAAACATCACGTCCCCAGCAGGCCAATCAAGCAATTACTTGTACGAAAAAGCTATTGTTTCACTTCTGTAATTCCGCGGAATCGGAGCGTTCACCGTTGTTGGATAGCGGATTCCACCGTTCCAATTTTCATCCCCTCCAACCTTCTCCTAGGATGGAAACGGGCAGATTGCATTTCTTCGAGGATCAACTACTCCGATTTATTCCTTGGTTCTACGCCCAAAAGTAGTCGTATTCCTTGAAATCCTGGAAGCGGGATGTCCGCGCGTGGTGGAATCCACCATTTCCTGTTTTCGCTCGGATCACCAGCCCCCCCTACTCGTACTCCCATGAGTTGGTATCTAAATTATTCGATCTATGGATTGGGGATAACCCGAGGGCTCACTGTCTTGAGTCATCCGTTGCGACAAGAGGGACAAAACACATCGGTTCCGTCGGTATTCTCGCGATGCACAACGATCTCCTGAAATGGATCATCGGACTGCCTGAAAGCAACCGGATGAAAATAGTCGCGACCGCTCTCTGCGATTTTGTCTTTTCCAAGCGCACCTGACCAATGGCAAAGCCCGATAACTCGACCGACCAACAGTCGCTACCTAAATTTCTTTTCCATGAGATCCCTGCCGCCGATGGAGAGTCGATCTTTTCCGAGGCGATTGTCAACACACTTCGCGAGTCATTGCTCGTTCTCGACCATCAATTCCGTGTCCGATCTGCGAATCGCTCATTCTATGAGCTGTTTCAGGTGCTCCCATCTCAAACCGAAGGAAAATTGATCTATGACCTGGGTGATGGTCAATGGGACATCCCGGAACTGCATCGATTGCTCGAGGAAGTTTTACCAAAGCATACGGAAATCAAAGATTTCGAAGTGACTTACAACTTTGAGAATCTCGGCAAAAGGACCATGCTGCTCAATGCGCGGACGCTCGTCTACCAAAACCATCTTCGTTTGATGCTGCTAGCGATCGAAGATGTGACGGAGCAGAAACATGCGCAAACCGTATCGCTTGAGCATGTAATGCAGCTACAGATGTTTATCGAGAATGCTCCGGCTGCATTAGCGATGCTGGATCGCCAAATGCACTATCTCGTTGCCAGTCGCCGATGGATGAACGACTACCGTTTAGGCGATAAGAATATCATCGGACTCTCGCATTATGCGATTTTCCCGGAGATTTCGGATTCATGGAAATCGGTGCATCGTCGCGCATTGGCTGGTGAGGTGATTCGCAATGACGAAGACCGTTTTTTACGCTCGGATGGCAGTATGCATTGGCTACGTTGGGAAGTGAGGCCGTGGTACACCGCGGACGGGACCATTGGTGGCATCGTACTTTTTTCTGAGGATATCACCGAGCGCAAGCAAGCGGAGAATGCACTCCGAGATAGCCAAGCCAAACTCAAATCCGCATTGAATAGCATGACGGATGCGGTCGTAATTACAGATGCCTTGGGGCGCTTTGTGGATTTTAATGATGCGTTTCTCGTATTCCATCGTTTCAAAAACGAAGAGTATCTTCGTGTGGATTTGGAAGATTATCCCTCGCTTTACGAAGTGAGGTTTTCCGATGGCACGGAAACTCCCTTGGATATGTGGGCAGTGCCGCGCGCCCTAAGGGGGGAAACAGGTATTGAGGAGGAATACCATATCAGCCGCAAGGATTCAGGGGAGTCATGGATCGGGAGTTATAGCTTTGCGCCGATCCACAGTGTTGACGGAGATATCATCGGTTCGGTAGTCGTGGCTCGTGACATCACTGCCCGAGTTCGTGCGGAAATCGCCTTGAGGGAGAGCCAATCACAGTTGACCATCGAGGCCAATTCCTTGATCCGACTTAACGAAGCAACTTCGCGACTTTGGAAAATGAGGGATTTGAAAACAGGTCTTGAGGAGATTTTGCATGCGACAATAGAAATGCTGTCTTCCGATTTCGGGAATATTCAAGTTCTGGATTCCAGTCGCCAAACTTTGACTATCGCGGCTCAGCACGGTTTCGGTGAGCCGTTTCTCAATTTCTTTCGAGAAGTAAATATTCAGCAATCGTGCGCGTGCGGGAGGGCTCTCTATTCGGGTCGACGTATCATCATTGAGGATGTAAGAAACGACCCTGAGTATGCAGAGTTTCGAAGTATCGCCGAGTCGAGTGGTTACCTGGCAGTTCAATCCACTCCGCTACTTAGCCCGGAAGGAAAACCGTTGGGAATAATCTCTACGTATTGGCGATCGCCTCACCGTCCTAGCGAGCAGGAACTGCGCCGATTGGATTTGTATGCTTGTCAAGCTGCAGATTTTATCTTGCGATGCAGGGCAGACCAGATTCTACACGATCGCGAGGAAAGATTGGCCGCCGTTCTCAATACGGCTGCTGATGCTATTATCACGATCGATCAACGAGGTATCATGACTAGTGTGAATGCAGCCACAGAACGAATGTTTGGTTACAGTCATTCGGAACTGGTCGGGCAGAACGTACGCATGCTGATGCCAGCTCCCTACGCGAATGAGCATGACGGCTACCTCAAACGCTACGTCGCAACGAGGGAAGCTCACGTGATTGGATCAGGTCGCGAAGCCTTAGCAAAGCGGAAGGATGGAACAACCTTTCCCGTCGATCTGGCTGTCAGCGAAATCGATAATCTATGCCTCTTCACAGGTATCATTCGCGATATCAGTGAGCGCAAAAACCTTCAACGAGATGTTTTGGGGATTTTGGAAGACGAGCAACGACGGATAGGTCAGGATTTGCATGATAGCGTCCAACAAGAACTGGCTGGCACCGGACTTTTATTCCAGACCCTGATCGACATCTTTGCACAGGAATCGATCGGAATGGATGAGCTAGCGAGTGGACAAATCACTGAATTGACCGGAAAGATCAAAAGGGGACTGTCTCGAGCGCATGAAGAAATCAGGAGTATTTCGCGAGGTCTGACACCGATCCGGCTCGACAGGAATGGATTGATGGAAGCTTTGCAGGAATTGGCGTCGCGAACCGATGGACTCCAAAGCGTGACGTGCGCATTCAAGTGCAATCGAAAGATTACGATCACCAAGGGCTTTATCGCCACGCATCTTTATCGAATTGCCCAAGAAGCCGTCACCAACGCCCTCAAACATGCAAACCCCTCCCATATTCTTATTGAATTAGCGGCTGACGAGCGGCATTGGATTCTTCGAATTGCGAATGACGGCAAAAATTTCGACAGCCAACGAGCCGAAAAGGGGCTTGGGCTGAAAACGATGCAGTATCGTGCTGGCTTGATCGGTGGCTCCCTGACCATCTCGATGCTCGAGACCGGGGGGACAGTGATAACATGTCGAGTTTATAAGGAAGGAGTTAGTGATGAAGAGTAGTTCGTTCAAGAATAGTACCAAACAATCCGCGAGGATTCTCATCGTCGATGACCACCCTGCCATTCGCGATGGCATCTCCACGAAGATTTCCCGTGAACCCGATTTGGTTGTGTGTGGCGAAGCGGATGATGTCGACCCTGCCCTTCAAATGGCCCGCGATCTTTCACCCGACTTGATGATCGTTGATATCTCCTTGAAAACCGGTCATGGGATCGATCTCATTAAACGGATTCGCGAGCGCAATCCCACCATAAAAATCCTCGTTCACTCCATGTACGAGGAGACGGTCTATGCCGATCGCTCTTTGCAAGCGGGTGCAATGGGGTATCTCAACAAACAATCGTCGGGGGAGACGTTGATCACCGCAATCCGAACGATCCTCGATGGAAAAACCTATCTCAGCCCTGAGATGACCGATCGAATCCTAAAGAGTCGTATTGGGGGAATGGTCGAACCTGGCAAGTCTCCCGTGGAGAGTCTTTCCAATCGGGAATTGGAAGTACTGACCTTGATCGGTCAAGGGAATACGACCGGGGCGATCGCCAAGAAATTGTTTCTTAGCGTTCATACGATCGACACCTATCGAGAAAAGCTCAAGCTCAAGCTGCATCTGAATAACAGTGCTGAACTCAATCGCTTCGCTGCCCAGTGGGTGATGGAGAGCGGCTGACAGGTTTGTCCATCGATCTCTCCGCGATGCGTTCCAACAGAAGCTTTTCCAAGAGCCCCTAGTCTGGATTTTTGAAGAGGTCGAGGAAGCGATCCTCATATTCCTGGAAAATTCCGAGGCGATCTAGTTCCTGCTTGAGCTCGTACGCTTTGGTACGATCTTTCTTCGCCTCTTCGAATAGCCGACTGATGAGAGCTCTGTCCTTGCGTTCTATTTTCTTTTCCGGTGGAGATGGAGGTTCCACGTCCTCCTGGAACTCGCTTTCAGGTGTTTCTGGTTGTTCAGCGCTTTCTTCCTGTTCGACCATTCCCTCCATCTGCGAGAGTATTTCCCCGAGCCTCTCATCGACAGCACGCGCCTGTTCGGACAACTCGGAGGTGTCGATTTCTATTTGGCTGAGTTGACTAAAAACATCGAGAACGGATAACGAAGCCTTGGGAAACGGCAAATGAGAAAAGAGTCGAGGCATCTCCCCAAGGATACAACCACCGCGCAATCCAGCCTCAGCCGCGGCCCCTAAAAGCGTTCCATTCAGCCCGCCGATATGACCATCCTTCAGGATGCTCACCTCCAATCGCTCAAGCTCAGCCAAACTTTCCGCATCGATTGCCGCGACGAAGGTACGTGAATCATGTTCTGGACGCATCGAGGTCGCCATGGCTGCAAACGTGAAGACTCTCTGGACCCCCAACCCCTGGACAAACTCAATCAGATGTCGACAGAAGGCGTACTTACCATGAGACGGTTGGGCCTCGCCGATAAAAACGATGACATCCTGTTTCAACTCTCCGTTTTTACTTGCAAAAAATCGACTTCTGGGTATTCGGTTGGACTGGATAAGTCCATTTTTCACATCCACAGACTCGACATCAAACCATTCGGAGGCGGAGAACTCCGCGAATAAATGCATCCCTAGCTTGGCCATCAAATAGTACCCAGCACTCAACGCAACCTGGCCCATCCCTGGCCAAACTGCGATAAGCCAGGGATTCTTTAGATCCAGTTTTTCATCCATACGCTTGCTAAGAATTTCTTCCGAACGAATTGGTCTTTGCATCGCTCGATGCTAGCTGTGTGGGGTTGTTACACACAAACATCTTTTTTAAAAAATCTAAGGCTTCTAAAAATCGAAGGCCCACGGCCGGTCACATGAACTCTCGTTTCTCGTCATGATGTCGGGCGACCGACCGTGGACCTTATCGAATTACCATAATGATCGATATGCAATCCACTAAGTCTTGATACTGATATGCCGCGTTGTTGCTTCAGGCGACTTCGGCAGATTGACTTTCAAAACACCATCCTGATATTTCGCGTCAACCTTATCATCCTGGACATTGCAGGGTAATGTCATGGATCTCGAGAATCGACCGACACATCGTTCCATGCGATGGTATGTTTTTCCGTTCTCTTCCTTCTCGACTTTTCGTTCACCACTCACCGTCAGTTGGTTGCCATTGACTTGGATATCGATTTCCTTTGCACTAACGCCGGGCAGGTCCATTCGTATATCAATCGATTTGTCTGTTTCGATCATATCGACTGCTGGAGCGAGAAGCTGAGCTCCCCAACCGTCACCACCCTCGCTCCAGAAACGTTCGAACATATCTTCCAAATCGTGGAGGGTTGTCATCGCACCTCGTCGAAACCAGGGGAGTCCTCGTGGTGGTGTCCGCAATAGTCCAGTCATTGTTTCTCTCCTTGTGAATGCACCAAGTTTCATTGCTATCACTAAAGCAATCCGTAATCATCCATACCTCGATTATTTCTGATGGATGCAGGGGATTGAATCGCGGAGGGTACGAATTCCAACTGGTGAAAACCACCAGACTCGGACCGCGCACGACATCCAGAAGAATGAGTTCTTAACCAGAAAAATCCGAGTTTCTCCGGTCCAAAAGGATGGGACACAAAATCATCAGCGACATTTGAAGAGCGAATCAGAGGCCTTCTAGTGGTTTCCTCGATCGGGGATTCCTTTCGTTCACGATTGCAACAGATGGGATTCATCCCACGATAGAAGTGTCTCGGGAGAGCGATTTTCATGCATTGCGATATAGGCATTTCCTCGAGAAGTCATTGGGCTGTAACAATTCATCCAGAAAAGGATCAGAAGTCATGTCGACGATCAAAATCATCGAGCTTGTTGGGAATTCGAAGAAGAGCTGGCAAGATGCCGCCGAAAGGGCGATTCACGATGCGAGTGAATCACTACGCCATATCCAGGGCGTGGATGTTATCAAACAAACTGCGGTTGTGGAGGAAGGGAGGATCAAAGAGTACCGCACGACGCTCCATGTTGCATTCTTGGTCGAACATCCTAGCCATCTTATTGGAACCAAGTAACCCTCATGTCTGTCTCGATCGACACGCAAGGATTGGCATTCAGACCACCACCAGCGTTTGTGCGCAACTTTTAAGCGGGCTAGATCAACGAATCCAACTCCGCGACCAAGTCGCTGAATACCTGAAGCGCGGTCTCCACGGGTTCGGTTTGACTCATATCCACCCCTGCATCACGCAGTAGATCGAGCGGATCTTTCGAACATCCGCCTTGAAGGAACCCCATGTAGTCCGACAATTCCTGCGGACCACCTCCGAGTACCCGTCGCGATAGGGCAATGGCTGCTGCGAGTCCTGTCGCATACTTGTAGACGTAGAATGCATTGTAGAAGTGAGGGATTCGTAAGCATTCGAGCGACAATTCCTCGTCGAGCGTGAAATCAGGACCGAAGTAGGCTTCTAGTAATTTTCGATAGACCTCCTTGATGGAAGCGACCGTGAGCGGTTCGCCAGCTTCCGCCATTTCGTGGGTCCTCTTTTCGAATTCCGCGAACATCGTTTGCCGTACAATCGTGGCTCGAATGCTATCCACTTCGTGATTGATGAGAGCAGCTCTTTCCTCTTTGGATTGAGCGTGATCGATCAGGTATTTGGTCAGCAACTGTTCATTGAAGGTCGATGCGACCTCGGCTACAAAGATGGTATAACTATAGTATTGGAAGGGCTGAGATTTAGACGAGTAGTAAGTGTGCATCGAGTGCCCCGCTTCATGGGTCAGCGTAAACACGTCGTTGAGTACACTAGGCTTATAATTCATCAAAATGTAAGGATCGCTTTGGTAGGCACCGCTACTGAAAGCACCACTTCGTTTACCTTGATTGGGGTATCGGTCGCACCAGCGACCGCGCAGGCCTCGCTCCAGGATGGATCCGTATTCAGACCCGAGCGGCTGTAGCGAAGCCAAAACGACATCGACCGCCTGGTTCCAGTTGTAATGGGTTTGCTGATCGGCGAGGATTGGTACGTACGTGTCATAATGATGAATCGTATCTAGTTGCATCTTGCGCCGCCGCAAATCGAAGTAACGATGAACCGCTGGGAGATGCTTGTGGACCGCATTGATAAGATTGTCATAGACTGCGAGTGGTACGTTGTCAGCAAACAGAGAACTCGCGCGAGCGCTTTCATAGTTCCGAGCACGCGCGTAGTAAACATCGGTCTGAACACTCCCCGCCAGGGTCGCTGCCAGTGTGTTTTCATGGGCAACAAACTGCGAGTAGTACTGATGGAATGCGTTGCTTCGTAGATGTCGATCGGGTGAAATTAGAAACGAGCTGAAGGAAGCGTTCGTCAGCTCCACTTCGACGCCCCGATCATTTTTTATTTTGCCAAATTTCATGTCCGCGTCGTTGAGTTGACGAAAGACCTTGCTCGCCGTTTGAGCCATCTCTCCCTGCATCGCAAGAAGTTTCTCCTCGGACTGGCTAAGCGTATGTGACCGGTAGCGATTGATCCGCTCGACAATCAACCGATAGGGTGCGAGGACAGGTTCCTCAAGAAATTTGTCGATAGTCGATGCGGGAATGGCTAAAATCTCTGGACGTATAAAGCTGGCAGCTTGCCCCGCTTTGGTGGCCACGTTGTAGTAGCGAGCCACAAACCCCTGGTATTCACTGTTCCCCTGATCCTCACTCATTTTCAGCGAGGCATAAACGCCTACCCGTTCGGCTAAGCGATCTACCTGGATATCGTAAGCCAGACATTCCGCCAAAATGCCTGCCGAATCACCCAAGCGACCAGCAAAACGCTGAAACCCAGAAACCAATCGATCCAGTTCCTCGAGAGCTGCTAGCCACTGTTTATCGTCGGCGAATAGGCTGGTTAGATCCCAGGTGTCTTGAGGGAGAACATCCGATCGTTTTGGATTGTCGTTGTCTGCCATATTCCGTTTTTAGTCGTAGGTTACTATGCATAGAGGGAGTCGCTCCGTACGCGATTACCGAATGTCGGCCAACAGTTTAGCTGTATTTTGTATTGGGAGTTAGCTGGTAAGAGATCGAACTCGAAGTTCCCCAGAGTTGGGCCCATTGTGCCTGGCACTTGCCTACTGTTGCCTCCCCTGAGGCAAGCTCAGGGGAAGGCCAATTGTGTCTGGCACTTGCCTACAATCTCTTTGTCTCTAAGCGACTTGCTTGAGGAATCCCTCGAGCATTTGTGCTCGAACCGGATTCTGAAGCTTGGCAACCGCTTTCGCTTCGATCTGTCGGACGCGCTCACGCGTCACTTTGAAGATTCGTCCAACCTCTTCGAGCGTGTAGGAATAACCGTCCGTTAGGCCATATCGCAGACGGATGATTTCACGTTCCCGATAGGTAAGTGTTTTGAGTAGGGAATCGATACGATCGCGCAGGACTCCGTTGCTGGCGTTTCGCACGGGGTTGTCACTCGCAGGATCCTCAAGGAATTCCCCGAAAGCATTGTCCTCTCCCTCGCCGACCGGTCTGTCCAGACTGATCGGGCTTCGGCCGATATCGAGAACCCGTTGCACTTCTTCGACCGGGAGTTGCGCGACCTCGGCAATTTCCAACATGCTCGGTTCCCGTCGCAATTCCTGAGTCAGCCGTTTTTGAATGTTTCGCAGCTTGCTGAGCACGTCGATCATATGGACTGGAATCCGAATCGTTCGTGCCTGGTCGGAGATGGCTCGTGTAATGGCTTGTCGAATCCACCAAGTTGCGTAGGTCGAAAATTTGAAGCCTCTTCGATATTCGTATTTATCCACGGCGCGCATGAGTCCCGTATTCCCTTCTTGAATGAGATCCAGGAAACTCAATCCGCGATTTCTGTATTTTTTAGCGATCGATACGACCAATCGTAGATTACCGCTCGACAACTGCCGTTTGACGGCTTCATACTCGCGGAAATTTCGGCGGAATTCCTCACAACGCGCTCTCAGCGAGCGTGGGCTTTCTTGAGTTGTCAGGATGAGGTGCCGCAATTCCGAGAGATTGCGCTGCAACTCCATCGGATTGGTCCCGCTGGTACGAAGCTGAGCGATTCGTTCTTGGAGATAGTCCATGCGTTGGGAATACTGCTCGAGTTGCCGCATCAATGGAATCACGCGACGGGACCGGAGAGAGAGTTCCTCAACCAACACGAGGGACTTGAGTCGGCGGCGTTGGTAGGATTTACTCGCCTTGGCTTTATCAACGAGCGAAGTACTCTTTCGGACGATGGTATGAAAATCTCTTCGGTTCTCTTCCATGAGTGCGTCGAGTGTTCTCAAATTGTGTGGCATCCTGGCGCTGACTTGCTCTTTGGTCAGGCGTTCGGTCAGCGAAACTTTGATCGTTCGATCGAAGGGGAGAGCGCCGGCTGCTACCTTGCGAAGGATCTCAACGGTGTGCCTCAATGCGAAGTCATTACCGAGTATTGCTCTGCGAAATTTGCGTCGAGTGATTTCAATTTTCTTAGCAAGGGAGATTTCCTGTTCCCGATTGAGAAGTGGAATCTCGCACATTTGACTCAGATAGAGTCGGATCGGATCGTTTGTCAGACGAGGGGGCGGTTCAGCCGGAGCTGCTTCGCCGTTAAAAACCTTGAGCTGAGGTTCGGCTTCCTTCTCGACCTCATCGACAATTTCGACTCCAGCTCTTTCCAGAGCAAAAAGAAGTTGATCGAGTTTGTCAGCATTGCTTGCCTCATCAGGGAGGTAGCTATTGACTTGGTCGTAGGTCAAAAATCCTTGCGAGCGACCGAGTTCCAATAATTGCTGTAAATCAATCGTTTGGGTTTCCACGACATCAACTCCTTTGATAGTGGTAATGCAATTGTCGACGAATCTACGTCCGATGTAGGTTCGCTGGGTCGACAAAGTTTCGGGTTACGAAGGTTCTATGGGTACCAAGCCGTGTTTGAGGCGGGCCTGCTGCACGATTTGGTTCAACAGATCGATTTCTGTTTTCTCATCGACTTGTTTATTCTCCAACTGGCTAATCTGTTGACGACGAAAGGCTCGGTCCTCTTGACCGGTCAATCGTTCACATAGCGAATGGAGGCGTTCGTCGGGTGTCATTCGAGCAAGAGCCGCTTTGTCGTGCGCACGCTCCTCGATACTGACCAAGACGCTTTTGACTCCTGCATCTTCCACGGCCGACAACACGCTTACAAAGTCTAGCGTATGGCCGCCGAGTTCCAAGTCTAAATAGGTTTGAAAAATTTTTTTTGCCGTGGCACTGCTCAAATTGGAAACAGGGAATCGTTCAATGGCCATCGGAACGATCTCTTCATATAAAGCCATGACTTCAAAAAGCTCGCATTCGATAGCATTCAACTCCGAGTACCGATATTGAACCATCTCCGGCGCAACATTTTGTTCAATCCCCCCCAAACTGGAGGGAGGAGGAGAGCCTGCCGGGCGAGTATCGGCATGCGACCTTCGAAACTCCTGCCGCTGCTTGGCTCGATCGACGCTCTCTTTTCTCAAGGAGTCGATCCGAGACCGGATCTCCAACTGTTCCACCCCAAATTGTCTTGACAACCGAGCCACCAACTGATCTTGTCGGAGTCTCATCGCTTCATTCGAGAGCATCGTATCTTTCGACACCCTCGACATCGTACTGAGAATATCCTCTAGAGCCGTGTTGGCTCGATGGGTATCGAGCAGAGGATCGAAACCTCTCGAGACCGATTGCAGCTTGTACTCCAAGGCGTCCACAGCCCCATCGATCAATGATTTCAGCTGTGCCCCGGAATGTTTCGTCAAGTAGTCGCAGGGATCCAAATTGTCAGGAAGCGTCAGGATGCGCAGATCCATCTGCTCCGTCACAAATAGTTCGAGGATTTCCCGCGTTCTTCGCTGACCCGCCTCATCCCCGTCGAGCAAGAGGACTACGGAATCGCAGTATCTCCGCAGCAGTCGGATCTGACTTTCGCCTAATGCTGTTCCACAGCACGCGACGGCATTGGTAATCCCATTCTGGAAGGCCATCATGACATCCGTATAGCCCTCCATCACGACAGCTTGTCTTTGCTTGCTGATCGAATCCCTCGCGATATCCAATCCGTAGAGTTGGTGACTTTTGTGATAGAGCCGTGTTTCGTTACAGTTCACGTACTTGGCGGTATCCGCAGGAGCACCGGGCAAGACGCGTCCACCGACAGCAATCGGCCGGGATTGCACATCTCGAATCGGAAAAATCACTCGATTGCGGAATCGATCGTAACGCGTCCCTCTGTCGCCTCGGGCTGCCAGCCCAATGGCTTCGATCACGTCTGCGGAGAGATGATTGGCTACTCCACGATCGATCAGCCAAGACCAACTATTGGGAGCGTAGCCGAGATGAAATCGCTCAACACTCTCCTGCGTGAGGCCTCGTTCGGCCAGATACCGACGAGCCACTTCCGCGTCAGGTGCATGGAGAAGGTGCCTATGAAATTCCTCCACAGCCCACTGCATGGCTTCGTAGAGGCGTTTTTTTTCGTCGCGCTGAAAGCTCCCCTTCTTCTCCTCTAGAACGATGCCAACCCGATCCGCTAGCATGCGCAATGCTTCTGGGAACGTGACGTTTTCTTTTTTCATCAGAAAACTAAAAACGTCTCCACCAACATCGCAAACCCAACATTTCCAGGTTTGCCGGTCTGGGTTGATTTGAAGACTGGGCCGACGGTCGTCGTGGAAGGGACACGAGGCAACAAATCCGCGCCCCTGCCGCCGGATTTCCGAATAAGAGCCGATCAGGTCAACGATATTGACCGCTAATCGAATTCGATCTTTGACTTCGTTGTCAATCGTGAAGGACACTCGATTCTCCTAGCGAACCAAAGGATCGGAGCAAAAGTTCAAACCCAAAACGGGTAGAACCATAGGACGCAGTCGATCTCGGGTGGTTCGCGTGTCTCTTCCAGGAGCGGGTTCCTGTGCTAATTTGCGGAGCAATCGTGGGTCGGCAACGCAATAGCAGTTGAGTCATCCGTAACTCGGGGGAAGAGTATGCCGCGTTCCACGCAACCACGTCAACATCAGTTTCCACAATTCGCGATGAATCCCGACTCCTCACGAATTCTATTTCATAGTAACCTTTTTATCCGTTAGAAACAGGCTTGAATGCCTCCAATTCGTCACCTACTTCCCATCAGCAAATTCATGTTTGAGAACCTCCCGATCGCCCCACCCGATTCCATCCTCGGATTGAGCGAAGCTTTTGCGAAAGACCCTCGATCCAACAAGATCAACCTAACCGTGGGCGTTTACAAAACGGAGGACGGTGCCACCCCGATCCTGGCAACCGTCAAAAAAGCAGAGGCCAAGCTACTGGATGCTGAAAAGACCAAAGGGTACATGCCGATTGAAGGAGATCACGAGTATTTGAAATTCGTCAAGCAGCTTCTTTTCGGGAATCAGATCGAATCAGATCGAATCGCTGCAGCACAGACACCCGGCGGCACAGGCGCTCTGCGTGTCGGGGCGGAGACCGTTGCGCGCCATTTCCCTGGAACGCGAGTCTGGATCAGCAACCCCACCTGGGCCAACCATGCATCGATTTTCGAGACCTCTGGAATGCATACGGAGGTCTATCGCTATCTCTCCAGCGATAAGACCTCGTTAGACTTCAGCGGCATGCTAGGCGACCTTCAATCGAAAGGCCGTGCTGGCGATCTGGTCTGCGTGCATGCCTGTTGCCACAACCCCACCGGAGTCGATCCCAGTTTGGAGCAATGGTCCGAAATTTCGGAATTACTCGCTAGCAAAAAGATGATCCCGATGATCGACTTCGCCTATCAGGGGTTCGGGAATGGCCTCACCGAAGACGCACTGCCGATGTATCGATTGCTGGAACGGAACCCCGAAGCTCTTGTCTGCAGTTCTTTCTCGAAAAACTTTGGCTTGTACTCCGAGCGGGTGGGAGCTGTGATGATGATCAGCGGCGATGTCTCAAAAACCGAAGCGGCCCTGAGCCAGATTCGAGTCTCCATTCGACCCAATTACAGCAATCCGCCTCGGCATGGAGCGTCGATCGTTTCCACCATACTGGGCGATTCGCAATTGCATCATGCATGGGTCCAGGAGGTAGATGGTATGCGTCATCGTATTTCCCAAATGAGAACCCAGTTCATCGACGGTATGAAGCGAAGTGGTATCGATCGCGATTTCTCCTTTTTGGCAAACCAAAAGGGGATGTTCTCCTATAGCGGTCTCAATAGCATGCAAGCCGATTGGCTGAAAAAGGAACGCGCGATTTACATCGTTGGAACCGGTCGTATCAATGTCGCAGGAATGTCCACGAAAACGATGGATTATTTGTGCAACTCGATCGCTGACTGCTTGAAGGCGACCTCCTAGCCTTCCAATGACCTGCTCACCCTCGGGCACCGTCACAACCTGAGTCCGCAAATCGAGTCATCAAATCCACAACAGCCCAACTTGACCTCGGAACGACTGAGGCTGGGAGTGTACGGTGCAACTCGATGTTAATCAGCTAAGTTCGTTCCATCCGCGCTGATTTGGCGATAGGCTTCGTACACCCCGACCCCGACAGAAACAGCCAGGTTGAGACTTCGTACGGGTCCGATCATGGGCAATCGAACGCACTGGGAGGAAAAGCTGTCGCGCAAAGTCGCTGGCAGTCCACTGGTTTCACTTCCAAAGAGTAACCAGTCGCCTCGCTGATAACTGATCTGGGTATAACACTGGGTACCGAATTTGGTAAAGAGCCACAATCGGTGGGGATCGATCTTTTGCAGCATGTGCTCCCAACAATCCACAACTTCCCAGCTCAGGTGTTGCCAGTAGTCGAGTCCAGCACGCTGCAACTGTTTCTCGTCCATTCGGAATCCCGTCGGACGCACAATCCAGAGCTTGGCATCGAGCGCGACGCAGGTTCGGCCGATGTTTCCAGTATTCTGCGGAATCTCCGGTTGGAACAGGACGACGTTCAGCGTGGGTTCGATGGAGGGCCCAGGCAATCGCTACCCCGCAAAGTTCTTGAGTAAGTCGTTGAAACCGGGAAACACTTCCGTGCCGCCGGTCAACTCACGTATGGCCTGGACGTGCAATTCTTTCGCAGCCCGATTCGCCTCCATGATCGCTTGTTTGGTCAATTGCTCGAGCATCGAATGATGTTCTGGAGCGAGGAGATCCGGCGAGATGCTAACGTTGGTGACCATTCCCAAACCGCTCATCTCGACATGCACCGTCGCGGTTTCTGTCTTGCCTGCACCGTAAACACGTGTTGCTTCCAGCTTCACGTGCATCGCTCGAACCTGAGGCCCCAATTGGGTCAAGTTCTTCATAGCGCTAGCGAAGTTTGTTAGGTTCTTGAACATGCGACTCGCGTTTATGCGTCCACAAATCGATAAGTACCTGGCATGGGGATTTCGACCGCTGGAGCTTCGCCCCATGTTGCTTTATCCGGCCCCAATTTCAGGTCGCTCTTGATCGCATCCTCCCACTTGATCACTTGTCCCGAGTAGGCAGCTTCACGCCCCATGATTGCCATCAGCGTACTCTTGCACATGTAATCCCCATTGTTGATCGGTTCATTGCGACGAATCGCATTCATCAACGCAACATGCTCCAGATCGTACATGCTCGGCTTTTCTCCTGTGTACTTCCAGTTGACCTTGCCAGAGATGCGATTGGCGAGCACACGAGCTGTCCCCTCCGTACCGAAAACAAAGTCCTCTGTCTCGTTAAAGCAGCCTGACATTTGTCTGGTGGTGGCAAAGCATCGAGTGCCGTCCTCCCATTCGTACACGATCGCAAAGTGGTCGTAGATGTCTCCATAGATCTCTGATGTTCGTACCTGCCGCCCCCCCGTGCCGTAGCATTTGACCGGTGGAACGTCGTTGTGCAGCCACATCGCTTTATCGAGGGAGTGGATGAATTGCTCTACGATATGGTCGCCGCTGAGCCATCGATAGTACAACCAGTTCAGTACCTGTCGATGCATGGGGGTCCACTCCGGCTTTGAATTCCTCGACCATAGCGTACCGGTCAGGTAATTCTCCTGGATGGAAATGATCTCGCCGATCGCACCCGACAAAATCTTTTCCATCGTTGCTTTGACTCCGAGATCGTAACGCCAGCACAAGCCGGAAACGACACAAAGGCCCTTCTCCTTTGCTTTGGCACTCGCGGCCATGACCCGACGAACCCCGACAGGATCGACCGCGACAGGCTTTTCACAGAACACGTGTTTGCCTGCCTCCACAGCAGCTTCCATTTGAGCGGGTCGGAAACCGGGAGGAGTCGCCAGGATCACAACATCGATATCTGTCTTCAAGATTTGCTCGAGGCATTCCCATCCGCTGAAGCACTGATCATCTGTGACCTGGTATTGGTTTCCGAGCGATCGTTGCAATTGCGTTTTTCCATCGACCATCCGGTCATAAAAAACCTCGGCGATCGCGGTCAATCGGCAACCAGGATCGGCGGTCATGGCATTCTTCGCGGCTCCATTCCCCCTCCCCCCACATCCGATCAATCCAACTTTGATGGTATCGCTACCAGCCGCGTGCACCGATCGAGCGAGAAACGAATTCGCAAGTCCCGCGGAGGCAAGGGCACTCCCGGTTTTCACAAAGCCACGACGGTTGGGAGTTGTTTCTGGATTGGAAGATGTTTGAGTCATTTCTTTAGAGCTCCAGGGGGTTGCAACGGAGCTACCGTGGGGAGGGAAGTGGGTACGAGAACAGCGTTCGATCTATCGCATTCTAAACGATCCTTTATCTTAGAGAATGTCACCGAAACGCTTACTTCACGGTTATAACTCAACCCATTTCATATGCAACAAGACGAACCAGGCGAACAAGACAATTCTGAGAGAGAGTCGGAATTCCTGGAAACCATCGAGTCCTCCGACGAACAGCTAGCCTACGAAAATCCGACGGCTCCGCGTGGTCGATTCTTCCTCGAGGGGGATGCCTCTTTGTTAGCCGACTGCTTGACCGCGAAGCCGAGAGTTGAATTGGAGATTGGGTCAGGAAAAGGTCTTTTTTTGATCAATGCGTCTCGTGCGCATCCCGAGACGCAGTGGATTGGTTTGGAGTTAGCGGCCAAATATGCGTGGGAGTGTCAGAACAAAGTCGAGAGGACGCAACTTACCAACGTGCGATTCTTTGCGTCTGATGCCGTCGCTGTCTTGGAGTGCGACATACCTGATGCTTCATTGGACGCTATCCATTGCTACTTCCCAGATCCATGGTGGAAAGCCAAACACAAAAAGCGAAGGGTCCTCAACGACCAAACCCTAAGAAACATCGAACGAACCTTGAAAGCCGGTGGTTCGTTTCATTTTTGGACAGATGTGCTCGACTACTACGAGTTGACTTTGGAGAGGATCGACCAAGCAACGTCCCTGCTCGGCCCTTATTTCGTCGGCGAGCCGCCGGCAAACCACGACATGGATTATCGAACGCACTTCGAACGCCGTACAAGGCGCAACGGTTTGCCTGTTTATCGATCACGATTTGAGAAAGTGCGAACACCATCGCTTTAACTCTCGATCCGAGTCCAGAGAATTTGGCGGTCGATCAAAGCACATGCAACAACTTGGCGGTCTGCATCACCACTTCGTTGGGAATACCATGCCCTCCATCGAACTCCAGAAGCCCTCCCTGCAGGCCCAGGTCGATCAATAGCTGATGGAGCCATGCCCCTGTCTCGAACGGGAGTATCGTGTCTTGCCGACCATGGCTTTGAACGAACGGCAATCCCTGGAGTTGCACCTCGGAGCGACGCCATAGCGACTCGCAGATAAGTGCTCCGGAGTAAACGAGCAAACCACCGACATTCGGTAATCCACCCCGAATCACCGTATCGACAGCCAACATGGCCCCCTGGGAAAAGCCACCGAGAACGATCGGTAGATTTGTAGCCTCAGGAAACTGCGAATGTAATCGCTCGGACGCGAGCGAGATACAGCGGATCAGAGCCTCTCTGGCATGATCCAATTCCGGTGGAACGGTCTCTCGCATCTCGGAAAAGGAATGGGTCATCGCCAACTGCATCAACATGGCCATGTTGATCGGCCACCACGCTCGCCCACCATCGAGCCCTTGACTAGACAAGTCGATCGGCCCCTGAGGAAACAAAAATGCGTGGGGAGCGGATTGCTCGGGCAAACAGTGGAGGATGTGATCAAAAAGATCGACCAGATCGGTACCGGGCGCGCCGTAACCATGGCAGAGGACCACCAATGTTTTGGGGCTCTGCTTGGCAGGATGAATCAGAATACCATCCAAATCCCCAAGTTGGGGTCTGTGGAAAAGCCATTCCTCCGGGTCAAATTTCATGGTGGGGTCTATTTGAGTTCGCGAAATGCAGACCAACTCAAATAGCCGAGTGCACCAGAACTAACCAAGAAAAGAATATCCATCAAAATGCTGGGATATCGGAACAGCGATCCCATTCCAGCAATGGTCATAATGAAATTGACCAGGAATAGCAAAAACACCAAACCAGATACGACGAGAGCACCCAAACACAGAATTCTTGGCATCAACGACCTCGGTACTCTGCAAGGATACACTTCCCAGCCGAGGCCGGATTGCTCAAACGATAACTACGCATTGGAGGCGAAATCTGGACCTGTGGCGATGAAAATCGGAGTCAACGATAAGGAAAGGTGCTGGCTGCAACAGGAGGCTAGTATAGTTGAAGTTTTTCCACTGTCATCGCCCTTCCCAAGCAGGCTCTTTTTTTCTTCAAAAACTAAAGTTACACCAAGGAATTCTAGGATTTGCCGATATGGAGACCCCGCGGAGCCTTTCCGAAACAACCTCAGAACCATCCGCTCCAGACGTTCGTACCCAGTTGAGAGCTGAGATTTTGGCTGCGGTGGAGTGGGCGTACTTCGATCATGCAGCCGTCAGCCCCATCCCTAGACGCTCCGCCGACGCCATGCGTCAATTCCTGGAGCAAGCGGAATCTTCGGGGGACTTTTGTTGGCCCCAATGGTCGGCGACCGCCTCCCGTTTGAGAGGCCTAGCGTCCGACCTGATCCATTGCGAGTCCGAAGAAATCGCCTTAGTTCCCAACACCTCTTTCGGCATTAATGTCGTCGCCAACTCGTATCCCTGGTCGAGTTGCGAGAATCCGAATGTAGTCGTGCTGGAAAATGAATTTCCGAGCAATTTGCTTCCGTGGTGGGAATTGCAAAAACGGGGTGTCGAGATCCGAATGGTCTCGGTTGACCCGACTGGGATCGTGGATTTAGATCGACTGCGGGAAGCGATCGATGCATCGACGCAGATTGTCAGTGTCAGTTGGGTCGGATATGCATCCGGATACCGGCTCGATCTAGAAAAGATATGCGATATTGCGAAATCAAAAGGAGCAAAAGTTTTTTTGGATGCAATTCAGGGGCTCGGTGTCTTTCCATGCGACGTCTCAACCCTGCCCATCGATTATCTAGCTGCGGATGGTCACAAGTGGATGCTCGGTCCGGAAGGGGCAGGAATCCTGTACATTCGCAAAGACGAACTCGAGGTTTTGGAACCGACGATGCTCGGCTGGAACTCGCTGGCTTCCGCCCACCTGTTTCGCTCGGAGGACCGCAAATTGAAACGTGATGCCTCACGGTACGAAGGAGGCTCCGCGAACCATGTGGGTCAAATTGGTCTGGAGGCGAGTTTGCGACTGTTGCTCGAATTGGGGGCGAATCAAACCATGTCTCCCGTTGCAACCGCCGTACTGGAAAATGCAGCGATGATCGAGGAGTCCCTTCGCCGATCGGGGGCGACCGTCCACCGGGAATGCCGACTGGCGCAACAGAAGGGTAGTTTGTTGAGCGGAATTATCTGTTTCACGTTTCCTGATTGGGATCCCCTGGCACTGAGGCAGGCTCTAATCCGTCATAAAGTCATGCTTAGCGTACGACATGGTCGTTTGCGAATAGCGACACATGCCTACAATGACAACTCGGACCTTGACCGATTATCTCACACAATAGACCACTTTAAAAAACACGGACTACATGAGTAACATACCTCCCATCAACCCCTATGATCCCACGATTGCCTCTGCACCGGATACGCCGGTAGGAGGTCCCATGGGCGGTTTTACCAAGTTTCTATTCATTGTTTTCATCATTTTCGGGATCCTCGGTGTCAGCGGTGGTCTGTGGGCCATTGCGCAGTCCGCGATCAGTTTGGCGGTCTCTGCCAGCAGCAACGATGCAGCGTCTCACGGCGAAGCGGAATCGGGGACGGCTGCGCCCTTCAAGTTATCAAAAACGACGGAGCTGACACTCCTCGGATTCAACGTTCTATCGTTCATCGCAAGTATCGTGATGCTCGTAGGCGGAGCTATCGGACTGAAACAGAAGCGATTAGGTTTGGACCTCGTGCGTTGGTGTTCACTCTACTGGATTATTCACAAGGTCATAGAAACAGCTGCTCTTTACTCCCTGAGCACGGAAATGTTCGAAGGATTCCGCAGCAGTTTCATGGCCGAGATTGAAAAGCAGCAGGGAGCACCTGAAGTCGACTTCAATGCGATCCTAAATGGAATCTTTGCAGGCATGATTGTATTCATGGCGATTTACACTCTCGCAATGATTCTCTTTTATCTCGTTAGTTTCCTTCATACGAGCAAAGCCTCGGTTCGCGCCAAGTTCCCTCATTGATCACCAGAAGCTATGTCGAGCAATCTTCGTTCTCAACAAGCGGTTTACACCGGTTCGTTCGATCCGGTAACCCTCGGCCATCTTCACATCATCGAACGCAGCGCTCGACTCTACGACGACCTGATCATCGGCGTCGGGGTCAACGCAGCCAAGCAATCTCTTTTTTCGACCGATGAACGCATCGATCTGTTGCGTTCGGTTACACGTCATCTCTCCAACGTGACGGTCCGGGCGTTTGACGGTCTCGCTGTCGACTTTGTCCGAGAGATCGGCGCGAAAGTCATGGTACGCGGGATTCGCCCTCTTACCGACATTGCTGGCGAGTTCACCATGATGATGGCCAATCGGCAACTCGACCCCGACATCGAGACGGTTTTCTTGATGGCCGACGAGAAATTCGCCCATGTTTCGAGCTCCTTGATCAAGCAGATCGCCGCGTTGGGGAACGGTCGAGCCTTGGAGAAATTCGTTCCGATCGAAACCATTCCGGCTTTGATGGAAAAAATGCGAGCTGTCGGCACGGTGTTATGAAGCAAACGCTGCAGCCAGTTCCCTCGCCGTTTCGTCCGCGGGGCTGCCGACGTTCCCACGATCCCCATGACTCGCTCGAGTGGGATCGAGGCGAGGGCATTTGGCTTTGGGACGTCCAGGGAAGGAAATATCTCGATTGCCTTTCAGGCTACTCCGCGAACAATTTCGGCCATTGCCATCCCCAACTGGTATCGATTCTGCACGATCAGGTAACGAAGTTGTCGTTTTGCCCGGGAGCCCATTCGTCCGAACGGAATCTGTTGGAAGCAGAACTCGTTTCGGCAGTCTCCGAGTCGTCCAGCCGACACGGATTGATCC
Source organism: Pirellula sp. (assembly GCA_040396935.1). Lineage (GTDB taxonomy): Bacteria > Planctomycetota > Planctomycetia > Pirellulales > Pirellulaceae > JBKCUI01. The sequence goes on along the minus strand of JBBAXA010000026.1, from coordinate 28,537 downwards.
AGACCGACCAAGCTGTGTGGATTTCAACCACAGGGTCCAGGGCGATTGAGATTGCATGGAAGATCGCCCACGCCTATCGACCTGGCCGATTGGTTCGATTTGACCTGAGCTACCACGGTCGCTCCCTGGCCACCTCCTGCATCTCGGATACGAAACGGGCCAGTTGTGTCTACGGGGAGACCGATTTGCCGGCATTTCCATCATGGGAAGTCGCTTTTCCGCGTTGCCAACCGGGGGAATGTATCGAAGCGGAATGCCAAAAGAGCCTCGAGGAGGCGGAGCAGTTGTTTCGCGTTCGACGTTCCCAAATCTCTGCCTTGCTGATCGAACCAGCGATTGGCGCAAGGGGCTATTTCTTTGCGCCAGCGAACTTCTTTCAACAACTTACCGAGCTTGCCAGGTCGTTCGGTATCCTGATCATCAGCGACGAAATTCAAATGGGACTCGGGCGGATGGGCGAATTGGTAGCCTCGCACGCGCAGAGCTGGAATCCGGACTTGATGGTCCTCGGGAAATCGCTCGGCGGGGGATTGGTTCCTCTATCTGCTGTCATCGGGGACCGAGAACTCATGAATGGATTACCTGAGAATATCGAATCCGAGACCTATGCTGCGAACCCTTTGTCATGCCGAGTGGGTATCGAGGTACTCCATCTCTTGAACAATACATCGGCGATACAAACCTCCGCCATCGAACACCATCGCCTCCGGCAAGGACTCGATGCATTTGTCCCGGAGAATTGGACCGTCGGGACGGGAAGTGCGTCGGCGATCGATCTGCAGATGCTCGGAGGAGATCCAGCAAGGCCCAATGAGTTGGTCGCGCAATTGGCTGAGGATGGTATCCTGGTCCATCTCACAGGACCAGAACGAAATCGAATCGCGATCATCCCGCCTCTGACGATTGGGCGAGAGGAAACCGAACGACTTCTTCATGCACTGCGAAAAGCTTGGTCTCGAATGCGACTTCCCTCACTAACCCCATCAGGAAAATCATCATGCTGATGAGTGAACCACAGCCCAGCAACTACGACTGGCGGTTCAACATTTTCGGATTCCCTGTACGTGTAACCTGGCTCTTTTGGGCGATTAGCGCAGCGCTCGGCCACTCGCGCGCCTTGTCGATGCAGTACTCGTTGGCGAACTACGACATCCAAGTCAATTTGGGAATTTTGCTTTTCATTTGGGTCCTGTGTTCGTTTGCGAGTATTTTGGTCCATGAATTGGGGCACAGTTTTGCATTTCGATACTTTGGAATCGAATCCCAAATTGTTCTCTACCAGATGGGAGGACTGGCGATCCCGGGGTCCGGGCTGATCTGGACGCGTCAGGGGCACCGAACCAAACTGACACACGCAAAATCTCTGATCATCTCGGCCGCAGGACCGGCGATTCAGATTCTGCTGGGACTCTCTGTCGGCCTGATCGCCGTTGGGTGCGGGATCCCGGACACAACCACGATTTTCCTGGCGGATCTGTGCGGGATTCAGTTTACGCATCTCGCACTTCCAGAGAATCCCTACCTTTTTTGTGCCGTCAATTTCCTAGTGAGTTCTAGCATTTGGTGGGCGGTGCTCAACCTCGTTCCAATCTATCCGCTCGATGGAGGTCAAATCGCGCGCCATGTGATCGGGATGACGATGAAACGAGATGGACTCTACGAAGCATGCTGCATCAGCTTAGTGGCTGCAGGGCTGATGACGATTTGGATGTACCAACGCGATCAAGTCTTCATGGCCTTATTCTTCGCCTCGATGGGTTACACCAATCTACAAATGATTCAGGCAGGTCGTGGGACATCGATCTGGTAGTCGACGGTGCGTTGTTTGCGGTTCGAGTCGTGCGAAAGGGCTCGCAATGAGTTCCTGAAGCGATCGAACAGGCCCGTGGAAAGAAAATTTTGAAAAATTTTTTTGATCGCGAACATGCCTCGCGTGCTCGTTACATCCGTAGTTGAATTCAGTCGAAATGAGGGGCGAAGCACATCGCGCATTTCGCAGATGCGGGCACTCATTGCGATCGAACAAAGTGTCTCTTCGACATCTTGAAAACAATCGTCAGCGATATGCGGATACGGTGCAACGATCGCCTGAAACATAACAAGTCGTATCACCGGAGAGTTGCGATTTCTCCAATAAATTTATTGGTGTTGAAACCACTGCATGCTCGTTGAATGCTTTGCAACACAATTCTTCAAACGGGTTTCGAGATAGGACTACTACCGTCATCCTCGAGCAGAATCAGGACCGAAAACGACCATTCGATAACCACTTTCAAACGATGTTCAGATCTCACACATGACACGTTTGCACAACCCAACGTGCGTATCTCGATCGAAGAGTTTGCACGCGAACAACTCGCATTGATCGTGGAAAAATGGTTTCATTTATGTGGAAAAATTGTCGAAAAGATGTTGCATTACGCTTCGAGTTTTATACAACTACGACATTGGATGTTGTTCCTTTGAGGAAACAGCTTCAGCTTCACTCGCAACTCGTTGTGAGTGAGACACGATGTCAAAAGTCGGAGCGGTTTCAACAAAGGGTTTTTAGTATCGGTTGTTGAGAACAGAGCACGAGCCAACTGCTTCTGGTAAGTGTCCTCTGCGACAACTAAGTTTTCGCTTTTCGGAGGATAGATCCGTGGCCAAAAAGAAAGCTGGAGCAACGAAGAAGAAGGTAGCCAAGAAGAAGGCTGCTAAGAAGGCTGCACCTAAGAAGGCTGCAACCAAGAAGAAGGTAGCCAAGAAGAAGGCTGCCAAGAAGACTGCAACCAAGTCTCCTTCGTAATGGAACCGTTGCTCTGCTAGAGCACTCAGCTTCTCGCTGAGATTCTGCTCCAAGCAACAGATTAAGCCGCTGGACGGTCTTCCGCCCGGCGGTTTTTATTTTTACCTTCTTTTTTGCGACGGAATATCTTCCGTTTCCGACACCCTCTCTCCACTCTCAGAGTCTCATGCATCGACACAGTCGATTAGCCAGCATTTGTAGACTCGAAGAGAATACGCCTGAGCCTTCCCTTCAATAACTGAGCGTGAAGCGCTAAGTCGGCTCATGAACAATGAGATTCTGAGCTGGAGCTCTACGGATTCTCGGTTCTTCAGATTGAGAAACGCTCTCTTATTTCTAGAGAGAAAATCATCCGGACTACCCCTATCGAACTCGACATCACGCGGCGAGCCAGATCGCTCTCAGATTCGAGTTCAGGCGAGTTGTTCACATCCTTTCGTCGAACGCCCATCGACGACGACAGCAACCCAGACGAGATGCCTCATGCCTTGGGGTCCGCGACGGGAGTTCCCGCGCTACCATGGGGCAGATCAGCAGGTTTGCCATGCGGCTTTGTTTTTGGGGCAAAGACCAAAACGGTGACAGCACCTGCAATACCGAGGAGCAGGGAGCCGATAAACATCGGAGTGATTTTACCCAAAGTACCACCAACGATCATCGATACAAAGGTATTGATGACTGGCGCAAAACCAAAGACCAACGGCATGACGAAGACAGGCTTGCCGCCGTAATTGAATGCCAAGATAATTCCCAAAGCTCCTAGAGCACCCGCAGCTCCCGCAAAAATGGACCACATCATACCTGGTATCAGATCCCCCCAAGACATGTTGACGCCCGACGGTGCTGCCATCAGGATCAGTACCGGCACGGCAACAGCAATAATGAAGTAAGCGATTCCAACACAGCAAAACGGTCTTAGACGGGAGCCCCCCATCTTCGTCTGCCCGACATGAAGCACAGGACCATAAGCTCCCCAGCAAACAACCGCCAGCACAATCGACGCGCCGATCGCGAAAGGATTCACTGCCTCCGATTTGGATTCGACATGCTTCTCGGCCGATGGGCTTTCTTCTACCTCTGCTTGTTGCACCGCAACTGCTCTCGTAGGTGCTGGTTTGTTGATCAACACTCCAACAGCTCCCAGGGCTACGAGAAGCAGCCCCAGAAGAAAGAGCGGTTTCATTTGCGAAAACGACTTGTTGATACCTGCGGTGACTAGGGTATTGATTACCGGAGCGCTCCCAAAAACGATCGGCATCACGTAAATGGGATTCCCCTTAAAGGAAACCGCCAGGGTTACACCCAGAGCCCCCAACGCTCCAACGGTACCTGCCAGCAGAGAGAGTAGGACACCCATAACGGACCAATGGCCTTTTTCGGGCTTGCTGCTCAGCCAGATCGCTGGCACTAAGACCGCAATTAGAAAATAGGCGATCCCGACTCCCACGAAAGCTCTGAGGGAACTATGCGCGAGCAGGTCGGTGCCGCGATGCAATAAGATGCCGTACACTCCCCAAAACAGAGCTGTCATCGCCGTAAACAGAAGAACCAGCGGGAATTTGATCATGGTGGTAAATGCCAATTGAGGGAGTGAAATGAGGTTTTTGTTGCTGAAACGACATTTCGAAACATTTGGTTCGTATAGATAGGGTACGTAATTTAACCGGATTTGAAAGTCAGTCTGGGTCGGACACCGTTCCCGAACGAGGATAATGGCATCTCGAAGCGGTTTTATCCGGATTCCTGATCTAAAAGGACGCTCTCCATTCGGATGAACGGCGACGAAGCCGCTTCAAGGCCGCACGAGGAGCCAGGTAGCGGCAATCGTTGCAAACCCCTTTTTGGGGCGTGTTTTGAAAGAGCGAATCTCGATGGAGCCGGCTTATCGATCGATTGGATCGTCGCTGCAGCGTGGGAAATGTCTTCCAGATGATCGTTTCTAGATCGGATAGCCGTGACGTTGGTTCGTTCTCGTCGTAGTTGGACAAAAGACGAGCTAGCAAACCACGGAATCTCCCACAGTCGGCTTAGAGATCCCCCTTTCCACCTCCGGCGCAGAACGTTCAATAGTCCGCACCGGTCAGGCTGTTTTCGACGGACTTTTGCCACTGGATCAACTGCTCGGTCATTCGAGCCACCCTCTCTGGGTTCTCGGAAGCGAGATCACGCGATTCGCTAGGATCTTCGAGCAGATCATAAAGCTCCGCTTGGCGTCGTGTTCCTTTGCCTCGAACGACGAGCTTGAACCGGTTGTCATTCCAAGCTGCATCGCCCAGAAATTCGCTCCGGGCTACTGGGTGTCGGAAATTCAAAAAGTCGATCGACGGGTTGGAAACCGTAGGTGTTGTACCCATGGTCAGTTCACGGGGCATCCAGCGTTCGTTCTTTGACTCCCCATCGGTGGCATACTTCCAGAAACCGATGGGCTTGGATCGAGGTGAATCGTCTCCATCGACGATCATCTTCCGCAGACTGATGCCATCCCGTGGACGGTTGGGCAACGACTGATTCAATTCGAGGAGATCGAGGATCGTCGGGAGGATATCCGTTGTGACACATGGAACCTCGGTGGTTCGAGGTTTCTTGATTCCCTTCGGCCATTCGATGATAGCGGGAACTCGCACTCCACCTTCGTAGATCGATCCCTTTTTCTCTCTCCAAGGTCCATTGAAGGACATACGAGGATCGTGACCTATTCCATTGTCCGAACAGTACCAGACGAGAGTGTCACCATCGACTTGCAGTTCCTGAAGCGTTTTGCGGAGCGTGCCGACAGCCCGATCCACAGCGCTGATTTCTGCAAGTCGATTTTGTAGTTGTTTGTTCTCGATGTGCGCGTAATTTGCCAAGTCGCGTTCGAGAGCGCTATACGGAGAATGCGGTGAGCCAAACCAAACGAGCGTCAGAAAGGGTTGTTGCATCTTTGCACAGGATTGGATGAAACGGCAGGCTTCCCTCACGACGATTTCAGAGCTCTCTCCTTCATATCTTTCCGGAGTCGCGCCGTTGCGGCTGAAGACTGGATTCAGTTCAAAAAAGTTGTCGTGGGAAAGGAATTCATCAAAACCCATCCTCGCGGGATTGGTTGGCGAGTCCGATTTCACGGCACCGACGTGCCATTTGCCAAAATGCCCTGTACGATAACCAGCCTTTTGCAGGATATGCGCGATCGTGATTTCCTCAGGGCGTGTCGACCAATTAGGACCAAAGACACCAGACCGAATCGGGTGACGTCCGGTCAGGATACTAGTCCGGGTTGGCGAGCAATTGACGTGCGCGGAGTAAAATCGATCCATGCGTATTCCGCGACTTGCCATCTCATCTAGAACAGGTGTCTTGACATGAGGATGCCCATGAAATCCGGTTTCTCCCCAACCTTGATCGTCCGCCATGATCAATACGATATTGGGACGAATGGTGGTGGTTGCTGAGGAGATCGATGCGCCTGTCAGCATCATCGAACAAACGGAGATCGAACAAATGAAACTATGGCCAAAAACCCTGGGACGCATGGAACACCTGTTTGACTTCTCGTTAGGTGATGTTTTCTTTTTCAAAAATGAATCTAGCCCATCGTCGATCGGATCCCATCATAGTCGTACTCAGTCCACTGTGGCGGACAATGCGCGTGCTCGTAATCGAACGGGTTGGGTGTATGAAAACTGTGCGGTGTCCATTCGCAAATTCCCGCCCGACCCGTTCGCTAAACATGCCGGAGTGATACAACGGTTATATGGATCGAGCACGAGCACAAAAAAACATCCAGAACAACACCACCCACCGAAATTGCCGGTCGGCATCGCTTGAAATGGAGGATTTTTTGACGGCCACTCGGTAATGGTCGTCGATCCATTCCGTCTGCGATGCGGTCGCATTAGCGGTTTCTTCCCTCAGGGGGATCCTGCTCTGGAACCTCCAGCTCTTTTCGAAGCCGAGACAGTTCGGTCTCCAAAATTTTGCGAGTGTCTGCGTAGCTCGGATGGTCCAAAACGTTTTTCATTTCATGCGGGTCGGAGACCCGATCGAATAGTTCGCTGTAATCAGAATCGGTTCCATAGAATTTCACCAATTTGAATCTATCGGTAACCACCCCATAGTGTTTCTTCACGCTGTGGGCACCGGGAAATTCGTAGTAGTGGTAGTAGAAGCTTTTTCGCCAATCGGTGGGCGTCGTGCCCTTTAAGATCGGTAGGAGACTGCGTCCCTGAATGTCGGCTGGGATTCCAACTCCCGCACTCTCGAGAAAGGTCGCTGCGAAATCTAGATTCGAAACGATCTCTGCATTGCTAGCACCGGAAGTAACAACACCTGGCCATTTGCAGATCAATGGTGTTCTCAACGACTCCTCAAAGATCCATCGTTTGTCGAACCAGCCGTGCTCTCCGAGATAGAAACCCTGGTCCGAGGAATAGACGATCAGGGTGTTTTTTTCTAAACCGTTTGCCTTCAAGTACTCGACGATTCGACCAACGCTTTCATCAACACTTTTGGTGCAAGCCAGGTAATCGTGCATGTAGCGATTGTACTTCCAACGCACGAGCTCATTTCCTTCGAGTTTCGCTTTAGCAAATGCTTCATTTCGAGGTTTGTAGTAAGCGTTCCATTTCTCGAGTTGTTCGTCGGTCATACCTTTGGGTTCATTCAACTTCAGGTCATTGGGACTCATATTTTTAGCGATCATCATTTCCTGTTCGTGCTCTGCTTTACCACGTCCTTCATAGTCGTCAAACAGCGTGGATGGCTCAGGGTATTTGCGATCGTTGTCGTGTCCTAGATATTTGAGGTTCGGAGACCATTCGCGGTGGGGAGCTTTGTGTTGGCACATCAATAGGAAAGGCTTTTTTGGGTCGCGACCTTTGAGCCACTCGAGCGATAGATCCGTGATGATGTCGGTCGTGTAACCTGTGTGCTTTACTTTCTCTCCCATACGGATCATGGGTGGATTGTAGTAGGCTCCTTGACCAGGCAGGATGTGCCAATAATCAAATCCAGTCGGATCGCTTACCAAATGCCATTTACCAACCATGGCTGTTTGATAGCCGGCAGCCTGTAGGAGTTTCGGGAAAGTGACCTGCGACCCATCGAATACACCTTTGTTATTGGTGAGGAATCCATTTTTGTGCGAGTACTTACCTGTAAGGATCGTCGCGCGACTTGGCCCGCAGATGGAATTGGTAACGAGGCAACGATCAAAACGCATTCCATCGCGTGCAAGTTGATCGAGATTGGGTGTATCCACCAATTTCGAGCCATAGGCTCCGATCGATTGATAGGCATGGTCATCGCTGAACACAAAAACGATGTTTGGCGATGTCGGAGAGCCCTGGTACGAAAAGACAGCCGTCGGCATCACGGCAGAGAGGACGAGTGCACCCGCATAACGCGCAGCTCGACTTAAGGTTAATAACAAATCAGTCATCGAAGATTTCTCGTTTAAGTGTCGAAGAAGCGAATGGATTTCATAAGATTTCGGGCGCTGCGGGTGGCGTGGGCTCACTCCGCTACGACCTGTTTCCAATCCAGGGAATCATCATACTGTCGCTGTAGCTCTTTCAATTGTTCGAGCATCTTTTGGATTCGAGTACGCTGCTGGGTTTCCTTCGCTAAATCTCGAAGCTCCTCAGGATCGTTCGTCAAATCATAGAGCCTCATGATACCGGCTTTGGGATAGACGATTAGTTTCCACCCGTTGACGATGACGCAGCGCTGCAATTGCAAGTAGCCTCCGTAGATAGCCGGATAGCTAGATTGGGTCTTCGACCCGTTGATTTGGGGTAGAATGCTGTGGAATTCGCATGTTTCTGGTGGATTCACTCCTGCGAGTTCGAGCGTTGTTGGCATCAGATCTTGAAGATAAATGGGGGTCGAGATTTTTTTCGCAGCCGGTACGTTTGGTCCGGCGACCAGAAATGGAACACGCAAACTATGTTCGTACATGTTCTGTTTACCAAACAACCCATGTTTGCCTACCGCCAAGCCATGATCCGCGGTGAAGAAGATCCAGGTGTTGTCAGCTTTGCCGGATGCCTGCAATGCGTCGAGAATTCTTCCGAGCTGTTGGTCCAGATGCGTGATGATGGAGAAGTATTCCGAAAGGTGTACTTTGACAGCATGCTCGGTGCGGGGAAAAGGAGCTAGTTTTTCGTCGCGCAGGGAAGGGTCGCATCCGATTGCATCTTTGAATGGGTACTCCGGCATAAACGAACGGGGTACGGTGATACGACTGAGTGGATATCTTTTCAGGAACTCCTCAGGAGACTGTCGTGGATCGTGAGGGGCGTTGAACGCGATGTACATGAAGAAAGGATTCGGCTTTTTCTTGGCTGTGTCGAGGAACTCGATCGCATCATCGGCAGCGATCTCGGACCAGTGTTTTCCGCCCTGCCAAAATCCACCGATCGACCGATCGAATGGCGACCAGGGATCAGGTTGGTCACTCAACGGACGATTGTAGGATGCCTCGACCGTACCGGGCATTCCACCGCGCACATGCTTGACGCTCCCAAAGCTCTTTGCCGGATCTGCTTGGAGATGCCATTTGCCTGTCATGTACGTATCGTAGCCAACGTTTTCGAGCAGTTGTGGCCATAAGCGGCGTGCTTGAGCTTCGGCATCGGTTGACTTGGCAATCTTTTCCGCACGCCAAACAGTGCGGCCTGTCAACAACATGTTACGGCTGGCGACACACACGGCTCCGCTGAAGGAGCCCATGTTGTAGGCATGAGTGAACAACGTGCCGCGCGAAGCCAATCGATCGAGATTGGGGGTTTCGACATCCACCTTTCCAAGCATGCCGAGCGCATCGTACGTGTAATCATCCGCGAACAAGAACAGAATATTTGGTTTCTGATTGCCTACGACAGTGGGCGAGAGCCCGAGGAACCACACCGATACAAGGCAGAACATGAAAGAGTAGACGGACCGCATCTAGAACACCTCGGTTGTTAGAGAAATCTCGAATGTAGCAACTCTTGTGAACTTCACCATGTTACACGAGCAAAATCCGCTTTACCTAATTCGTACATCTGTCGAATCTCTGTCGCAGTCATCGCGCGTTGCAGCAAGATAAATTCATCGATTCTCCCGCGGAGGAACCGTCGATACTCCAATTCAGATCTTGCGTTGACCATCGCCCACGCTCCGATTTGAGATTTTCCGAATACGAATGGAATTTCAGTTGCAAAATGTTCCTGAATGACTGCTTCACCATCCACATAACATTTCGCAAATCCCTGCTGGCGATCGACAACGGCCACGACGTGATGCCATTTGCCAACGCTGAGCGTTCCCTGCGAACTCGATACACCAAAGACCCTCTGAACTCCCATACGTACGGCACCGTCTCGTTCAATTTGCAAATGGAGTTCACCCGGATCGGCAGCATGCGTTGTAAAGATCGCTTGCAGCGAATCAGCCAAACGCGTGAGACAGACCCATGTGGAAAGGGTGTAAGTCTCGAACTTTCCAGGAACTTCGAACTCAACGCGACTCGAACCTTTCTCAAAGAGTAGGCTTTCCTTGGGTACCCAACGCCCGCTTACCTCCATAGGACCATGCACTTCACCCACAATCGCATTGGCTCGACCTGGATTTCCCAAAGCTTGGTTCATGACGCGATTCGAGTTTTCAAGATTTTGAAAATCAAAACAAATCACGGATGCTGGATCACGACGGATCGTTTCAAAGTAAGCTTGCCAATTGCGGAAACCTATCGCGTCAGGAGTTGCAAAGGAACTTTCTTCGGTTTTATCCTTGACGAGTCGAACGCCATGGGCCCAAGAAAGAGCAGTCCCTTCTCGAATGATTTCATGTTCGCCGTTGTGCCCACGGAGCTCGACAGCTCCGTCGAATACGTGCAGTTCGGTTGTACGATGATCGCGAACGCTCAAGCCGAATTCGGTTCCCAGATCCTGGACCTCGAGATCTGGAGCTTTGATCACAAACTGCGATTCGGTCTCCGGAACACGTGCCCTCACCGTTCCATTTTTTAACTCGAGCAGATTCAGGCTCTTGATGTCAAAGTCTAACGGCCCTTCCATGTCGAGAGTGACACCGTTGCGCAACACCAAGCTGATCGCGCCCGATCCGATTTGAAAATGGCCCGCTTTGAGTCTGTCACCCCGCGAAAATCCTGCGTTGATCGATTTTGTATCGGAGGCAACCACCGTCGCGATCGTCTCCCCTGCCGAATCGTCCCGCCTATCAAATGAGAGGGCAGGCGCCGTGCTAATCCTGCGTGACTGGAGCCAGGAAATGAAGAAGAGAGTCACCCCCAAGATCGCGATAGAAGCGACCGCGTAGGCGAACCATCCACGGAAACCGAGAACCGACCGCTGCCAGACTTTCGGGGATTCGCTAGCAGTAGAAAATTCATGGAGCGATCCGTCCATCGATTGACGACGATGCAGTTGAGTAACTAAAGCGATCTGTTCGAGATAGTAACGCCGAGCCTCGGGATCATGGACGATCAGTTCGTCCAATCGTTTCACCTGGTCCGACGACAGCTCTTGATCCAGGCTCATATCGATCAGCAACCTTAGTTCTTGCTTTTTTTTCTGGCTCATTGCTGCGAATCTACCTCTCTGCTGCCGACAAGGTTCGATCGATACACTCGTGCAATTGATGACGCGTCCGGGAGAGAGAGCGATAAATCGCTTGTGTAGTCCGTCCCGTGATATCGGCGATCGATGGGATGTCAAATCCATCCCGATAGCGGTAAAGGAGTACGGACAGATTCGTTTGCGTGAGATGTTTCAAGCACCGCTCCAAGGCCCAGCCCCTATCCCCGAGGTTCCTCGGTAGCAACGTTGACTCAGTGGCCAACAACTCGACTGCGCTATCGCTAAATTGAAATTTGTCGCGAAGCCGCGAACGATTGAACTCCTTCAACTTGAAGAGCATGATGCGACAAGCCCACTTCGAAAATTCGACATCCTGAGGGAGTGAATCAAATTTTTTCAACATCGTGACCGACGTTTCCTGGAATAACTCATCGGCGTCATGCGGATTGAGGACCAACGCCCGAGCCAAAGCTCGCAACCGCCACTCGTGTTCCAAAAAAAGGGTCATGAAATTCGGTTCGTTTCCCATCGACTCCACCATCCGGATCCTCTTCGAGCCCCACTCACCTACGATTGGGATATCGCATATCGCATGTCCGGCTAATAGTGATAAAAACCGGACCTTTTTGGACTAAAAAATTGCTTTAAATCTTGGAGTAATTGGAAATGGTCCCTATCCGCCTGGAGAGGGTCGGATCAAGGTTTCGCCCCATCCCGCGAAGCGAAGAGAAACAAAACATCCGCTTTTGCTCGAAATTTTGGTAGATTTGAAAAATTGATGTCCGATACGTACCACTGCGAGCCATTGTAAATTCAGTTCTGTTAGGCCAAGGCAGTAGTGCGCGATTGGTTGGTTCCATTTCCTCATGGATCATTTTGCTAGTTTCCCTATGAAAGCAATTCCATTTTTGGTGGCTACCGCTCTACTCCTACTCGGTGGGTGCGGCGGTAACGATAATCTAGCTAGGGTCACGGGAAAGGTGACTCTCGATGGGGAGCCCGTCGTAGGAGCGCTCGTCGTTTTCTCGCCGGTCGCGGGTGGTACAACATCTTATGGACGGACAACGGCCAGCGGCGAGTACGAGATGATGTTTTCCGACAATGAGCGTGGTGCTTGGCTTGGTGAGAATGCCGTCAGGATCACAACTGCGGATGTTGGGACAGGAGATACTCCTGCGTCCAAAGAACGCATCCCCTCGGTCTACAATTCCGAAACCAAGCTGAAGGCGGTAGTCGAGAGCAAGGCGAATGTATTCGACTTCTCGTTGCAAACCAGTGCTGGCAAAGTCAAACAGACGATTCGCGAGTAACTAAAATCGCTCCGACTTAGAATCAATAACGCCCTTGTCCTATATTATTTTTTGAGGAATGGATCATGACGCTTCGGACTAGGCCTGGTTTCACATTGGTGGAACTGCTGGTTGTCATTGCAATTATTGGGGTTCTCGTCGGACTGTTGCTACCAGCGGTTCAAGCGGCACGTGAAGCTGCGCGTAGAATGCAGTGCACCAATAACCTGAAACAGATTGGTTTAGCGGTGCATAACTATGTCGATGCCCAAAGGATCTTTCCCTCGGGTTTTTATTTCCAGGGCCCCGGGATGATCGACCGAGGGGACCGGGCGAGAAGGCTGCCTGGATTTACCTGGACCTCTTCACTTCTTCCGTACATCGAACAGTCCGCGATTTTCAATCAATTGGACTTCAGACTGAGAATCTATGTGGCACCGAACAGGGTGCTGGTCGCGTCCCGAGTCCCCCTTGCCGTCTGTCCCTCCGCACCGAACCCTTCCACCCACAAAGCGATGGGTACGACAGGAACCGGCTTTGGATACAGCGATCCTGGAATCCTGGCAACCAACTACGTCGGTTGCGGTGGTTCGTTTGTGACGAGCCAGTACTATTCTGCCGAGGCAGGTCGGAAAAATGGAATTATCATGGAGGATACCCGCTTGAATTTTGGGAGTATCACGGACGGCACCTCGAACACCATCCTCGCTGGGGAAACGATCTACTATGGTAACGGTACCGCGGGTAGCTTCCTTTGGGATCCGACTTGGTTCGGCCACTATCAGGTGGCTTCGGGTACCGCGGATGCTCCCGAGGCGATCATGCGGGTGGGGCAGTTCCGTACGAATCCGCCCAGTCTCGCCAGTGCAGATATCAAGCGCAACAGTTTTAGTAGCAAGCATGTGGGAGGTTCGAATTTCGTACTGGCAGATGGGTCCGTTCATTTTATGTCTCAGACGATTCAGCACACCGAGACACCCTACTCAGCGACAGTGAATTGGGCCACCATAGGAGCGTTCCAGCGTCTGTGTGGTCGAGACGATGGTCAGGTCGCTAGTATGGAAAACTAGCTGCCAGCATTTTGCGGTTCAATTTAGCTATTCGAGCTCCAAATGAAAAACCTGGTTACGAATCGACGAGCGTTTCTCGCGAGCGCGTCGCTGGGCGCCGTCGCCCCAGCATTCATTCCCGCGTCCGCTTTGGGACGCGACGGATTCACAGCACCTAGCGAACGCATCGTGATGGCAGTCATCGGTACCGGGGGGCGTGGGCGGAGCGACATGCAAGCCTTCATGAAGTTTCCCCAGGTACAGATGGTTGCCGTTTGTGATCCGGTCCTGGCGCATCGAAACAACGCGAAGGAAATCGTTCGCCGCTATTACGATACGGACGATTGTCAGGACTATCGGGATTTTCGGGAAGTACTCGATCGAAAGGACATCGATGCGGTGCTCATCGGTACACCAGACCATTGGCACGCAATTATCACTGTCGCCGCATGCAAAGCGGGTAAGGATGTCTTTTGTGAGAAGCCCGAATCCTTAACCGTTCGACAGGGACGTCAGATGGTCCACGCGGCACGAATGTACGGTCGTGTCGTATCCGGGGGGAGCCAACGGGTCCTCGATGATTACGGAGATACGCCGAGACTCGTCCGAGGAGGGGCACTCGGCGAGGTCCGTGAGGTTTTTGTTAGCTGCGGAGATCCATCAGGAGAATGTTTTTTACCGGCAGAGGAAATTCCTCCTGGAGTCGATTGGGACCTGTGGTTAGGTCCAGCACCCTGGCGTCCATTTCACAGCAGTCTGCTGAAGGGACAGTTCCGACCTTATCGCGATTACTCGGGTGGTGGGATGACCGACTGGGGTGCTCATCGATTCGGTGCTGCGATGTTCGCTACGGGTCTACACCGTACCGGTCCCGTCGAGATCATTCCCCCCAAAAAAGACGGCGACAGCCCTTATTTGACCTATGTTTTTGAAAGTGGTTTGAAGATGTATCGAGGGGGAACGGACAACATTTCCTACCACGGAACCGAGGGCTCGATTCCCGGTGTTCATCCGCCGATGCTCTCACGAGTCGAACTGGAGGGGTACAAGGGAACCGGCGGCATTTTTGGAGACTTTCTTCACTGCGTGAAAACGAGAGAGCTTCCATTTCGCGATATCGAAATCGCCCATCGAGCCGTGACGGTTTGCCACCTTGGCAATATCGCTTATTGGTTAGGCCGGCCCCTGAAATGGGATCCAGTCCGAGAGGAAATCTTGAACGATCCGGAAGCCAGTCGTTGGTTGGATCGTCCCATGCGGGGCCCCTGGACCTTATCGTAGCGAGTTGGTACCGAATTCAAGCTCGATCCCAGAAGTCTATCCACCTGCAAATCCTATGAACCTTCGATTGAACCGCTTGATTTGGATGATCTTTTGCTGGGTCCTATTTCCTTCTCTCGCATTCGGCTTTCAAACGATATCGCTTCAAGACTTTTCACGTTTGCGTGGAGATTTCGATTCTATCGATCTAGCCAAAAGGGCAGAATCCCGAAAGCAGTGGGAGACCTTTTGTTTAGCCACCAGTCACCCGAGCCAGGAATCGCTACGTTTCAAAGCCTGTGTCCTGATGGAGGATGCTCTACGAGCTACACCCTCTCGCGAAGAGACCCTGTTCCTTCTGCGCCAACTGGAATGGATCGGTAAAGAAGAATCGGTGCCTGTGCTAAAGTCTCTGGCCCAATCCAGCGATTCCGTTGTGGCGGACGCAGCCCTTCAAGCTATTGCGGGCAATCCAACCGCCGCAGCGCGACGAGTTCTGACGGATTTCCTGGTATCTTCTGCCGACACCCCACAGAGAATCCACATGATCGACCGACTAGGTGCTCGCGCGGAGATCGAGTCTGCTCCCTTTCTGATATCTCAACTGAACCAAGATTCACCGGACGTACGGATCGCTGCGGCGCGAGCGCTCTCCAACATCGACTCACTCCCTGCCGCACGGGCCGTTTTTGCCGCTTGGCAAAAAGCGCTAACAGCTACAGCAGCGCCGTTAGCGACAGCAGTCATCGCGACAGCCGCTCGGACTGCTAAATTGGGAGCCATGGAGGAAGCGAGGAATATGCTTCGCGCACTGTACGATAGCCCTACTGTCACCGACAGTACCCATGCTGCTGCCCTCGCGGGTTTATTACCTCTCGAGACGGATGACCAAATGGAATTGATGGTTGCTGCTCTCAAAGGTTCTAGTCGCCAAGATCAACAGGTTGCGTTGGGTTACGTCCCACAACTAAGTGATGAGAATGTGAGGTCGCTGTTGCAAGCGTTTCCTCAAATGCCGGAAACTGTCCAAGCTCCGCTATTGTTCTCATTGGGCGCGAGCCATAAAAAAACGGCGATAGCTGTTGTCGAACAAGCCTGCCAAAGCGGGGATAACAAATTAAAACTGGCCGGAATTTCCGCCCTCGGAGGCATTGGTTCCAAAGATCATCTTGAACTACTCCTCGAGCAACTTCGAGGCGACGACCCGCTGAAAAGCGCAGCGATTAAAAGCTTGTCAACTATGGCGGATCCAGACGTCGATAGCTTGCTTCTTCAACGACTACCTCTCCTGGCTTCGGATGAAGAACGGATGCTATGTATAAAAGTTCTTTCCAATCGACGCTCTCCAGCACTCGCAGATTTCGTCTTGGATTCGAATCTTTTGGGTTCGCAAGACCCGGCGATACGTAAACAAGCGATCGGCATCCTTACTCAACTCGGCACGCAGACGCAACTTACCACGTTACTCAAGAATCTGCCAAAGATTCTTTATGAAGAACGAGAGGCAGTATCACGAGCTATCGTCACCATGTGCCAACGTATCCCAAATAGGGATACTCAAGCGGAGCCGATTATCGCCGCCTACGATGATGCGGATGCGAACCTGCGACCCTACCTGATGTCTATCGCTGGACGCATCGGAGGAAAAGCCGCACGGGATTTCGTGAGTCGCGAGATGAAGAACGGATCGCAATCCGAAAAAGATGCGGCGATCACCGCGTTGTGTAATTGGCCAGACGCGTCGGCAGGTTCCCGCTTGCTGGCAATCGCACAGTTCGGTGAGACTGAAGATCAGCGACGACGCGCGATTCGTGCTCTCGCACGAGTGGTTGTACTTCCATCCAGCCAATACACCCCCGAAGAGCAACTCTCGATCATGAAGCGACTAATGCTTTGGTCTAGCGGTCAGGAGGATCGCAAGCTCGTTTTGGATCGCGCGAAATCGGTCACTCTACCTGGTACGGTGGAGTTCCTAAGATCGTTTCTGGAGGACTCGGAATTGAAGCAGCAAGCGGAAAACTCGTTGGTGCACCTGGCAAGAGTTCGAGAAATCCGTAGTTTGGTCCCGAGCCTTCGGGACGATTTGGTCCGCATTGCCAACGAATCTTCGAATCCAGATCTGCGGAAGCGATCGCAGCAGTTTCTTCAGGATTATTGAGAGACTGGATCGAGAGACCTACTTCGATTTCCCAGCCAGCGAACATCGCAAAAGGTACCTAGCTGCTGTTTAGACGATTGGCCTACGACTACTCTAACTCTGAAAGCTCAGCGAGCCGCAATGGCGGCTTGCAGTGGCTTCAGTACCTGGTCGATAACGTAGTTGTCCATCAACTCGCGCATAAGCTTCTCGAGCCGGGCCAGTTCATCGGTAAATTTCTCTTCGGGAGTCAGGGATTCGAATCGTCGAATGGTTACATAAACGCTCAATAACTCCTCGTTGTACTCGCCTGTCTTCGATTGATAGACGGTAGTACGCGGCTCGAAATTGATCTTTGCGTGCGTCTTAAACGTTTCATCGAGCGAGATTTGAATGGCAGGTTCAAAACTCATTAAATGGGCACCAGGTTTTGATGCGATCCCCTCCAAGGCTGCTGGCAGCCCGATCGCTTCAGCCAGCAATTGGTTATGGTTTCCGCGAAACGAGTAGTCGAATCCATACATCAGCCCCATCGATTCGCAATCGAGCTTGCTAATCGACAGGAGATAAGGAACCATTTCCAGAATCTGGAAATGCTGTTCCATGGCCTCATCTAATGTGTTTGGGTTCACGACACCACTACAAATTCGACGAGCCTCCACGGATGCCCAGCGATAGGCACCATGGGATTTATCTTCCTCCAAAATGAACTCGCCACGTTCTCGCTGATAAAAATGCCCCATCTTGGGGTACCTTCGCTGCAATTGCTCGAAGTAATGCAGAACTGTTTCCCGCGTACTCGGTAGATCCATCTCCGTGTGAAGATGTGTGTTAATATAAAAGTCGTCACTCAATGATGCATAAGGGTTCATGAAGTCGCGCTTTCCAAAGGGTACGTGGGCATCCTTAAATCGCTTCCGAGAGAAATCGCTCGAAGTTTCGAATCACGTTGGTCAAAGTATAGGCCCCGATTCCCGTGAATCAAAGCCTATCGAGATCCAGAACCAATCCATCGGTAGCCAAGAGGATCTCCGATGGGGTTTCTCGAAGGCTCGCGGCGGTAGACTCGGTAAGCTGGATAGGATCCATACCCTCCGCCAGCGGGTTGAAATGGCTCAGCAACAGCCGCTGAATCCTCGCTTTGAACGCCGCTTGGAGCACAGCTGTTGTCCAACTATGTCCCGTTTTGATGGCTAATTCCTTATCCGCATCCGAAAAGTTGCACTCGTGCAAAAGCCATTCGACACCTTGGACGCACTTCCAATAGGTGGAGTCATCCGAACAAGTGGTGTCGGTAACATAGGCAAGCGATGTCGTTTCCCAGTCAAATCGAAATCCCACACACCCTCCAGGGTGCTCCAGTGGAAACCACTCAATTCTGGCATCATCGATGGTGAACACATTCCCCAGCTCCTCCAGGATATGCCAGTGAAAGGCTGGAACTACCGGGAATAGCATCGGGTGCAACAGATGGTTACGAATGGCCTCGGCTTTCTCTGCTTGCGCGTAGAGATGGATGCTCGAGAGTTGACTCGTGGCGACCAGGTCGAGAACGAACGTAAGGCCCAACACATGATCCAGATGCGAGTGAGATAAAAAGACGTGCAATGTCTCTCCACGAACTAGTTTTCCGATACGGTAAAACCCGCTCCCTGCGTCCAGAACGAAATTCTTTTCAGGAATGAAGTAACAACTGGTGTGGCGAGTGTCATTCGGGTGGTAGCCTGCAGTACCTAGGCAGTGCAATTTCATCCAGATCCACTCCGCTCGCGAGCCCAAATCGGTTGCATTCGTAGCCGTCAACTATCAAACTGAGGTCTATCATAGCCATATAGAATGATGACAATAGTCCCCGGACGGATCCAATCATGCGGCCTCAAGTGTACTCGAGCGGTTTTTTAGTCTTTCGGAAAATCAACGACCTCGAGTTTCTCCTCATGCGTCATGCCAAACGCTGGGATCTCCCCAAGGGGCATTTGGATGTCGGAGAAACAAAGCGGCAAGCGGCGATTCGCGAGCTCTTTGAGGAAACGGGGATCGGAAGCAACCTGGTCTGGATAGATCCCGATTTCGAGTTTCTTAGCCAGTACTGGGTCGAGTTCCCGGATTCCAGCGACAGGAAACTAAAAGAACTGGCGATTTATCTCGGATTCCTGATCAAGGATGTGCCGATTCAACCGACCGAGCACCTCGGTTTCGAATGGTATCCATGGTCACCCCCCCACTCGATACAACCGGAAACGATCGACCCACTATTAGCGCAGGTCGCTCGGCATTTTGCCACCCACCCCACTTGGCCCACCTTTCGTCCAGCATGAGGAACCAAGGAATCACGCGGCCGAACAGGAGGGCATGACGCGAGCATTTCCCACCTGCTACCTGGGTTCCTTCCTCTGCATTTTCTTCGTGGAATCGATCACAGGCCCGCTTCCGTCTCGCGGGAATGCTTTCGGACAACCGAGCGAGGCGCAATATTGGGTCTCGTGGCAGGACGATAGATGCGTGTAGCGATGGCTGGACCGTGGATCGAGAATTGTTCGACCTGGGCTGAAGTGCCGATTCCAAAGATCCTGTCGAATCTTGCGAATCCAACCTGGCGAAAGAGCCCCAGGGAAAGCCATTGGGATCAATTGTTCTGGGTGTCTATCGAACAACTCAAGTGTTGGTTAAAACTTTAGGTCTGTTTTGGGTAGATCTAGACGCCAGGATGACTACGACCAAAAAAGTCGTAGAACTTGAAGGGTCAGTGCCCGTCCACGAAATCCGACACGCAACCGACAGATTAAGATTTCTAGCCAACGGGAAACAGGTTAGAGATCTGGTCCACGATCGTTTTGCGGGTTTGAGCCAGCCAATTGGGGAACCATAAAAACACTCAGACCATGGATCACCCAAAATCCGCTACAAAAAACTAAGTTAGAACCCGATACTCAACACTCAATCACCTCATCTAGACAGGAGTTCCTGAATATGTTCAACGCTATCGGCCGATTTTTCCGGGCGATCAAGTATCTCTTCACGGGTAAAGTGGATCAGGCTGCAGATGCCATTAGCGCTAACCCCACGGTGATCTCCGCAACCTTTGACAAGGTCATCCAGGACAAGAAAAAGCGGTTGAACGAATACAAAGATGCGATCAGTGCGATGATTGCACAGGAGGAGAGCAAGAAGGAACGACTCACCAGCTTGACCCAGGAAATTGAGAAACTCGAAAAGCTGAAAGCGGGTGCAGCGGCCCGTGCTAAAACACTAGTCGACAAATACCATGGCGACTCGCAGGCGGTGAAGAATGATCCGGAGTATCTGAAATGCCAATCGGCCTTCAAGGATTTTTCAAGCACTCTGGCAGAAAAGCAGCAGCGTTCCTTAGAACTCGAAGAGGACCTAAGACAGCTCATCGCTAATGTCTCGGGCCACAAGACACAGATCCAGACCCTGATGCGCGAGTTGGAAAAGATCAAGGAAGAGAAGCACGACGCAGTCGCTGACGTTCTGTCCGCCAAAGAGGAAAAGCAGATCGCGGATATGGTCAATGGAATTTCCAATGACAAGACATCTCAGGAACTGCAGCGTTTACGCGACATGCGACAGAAGGCTGTCGCGAATGCGCGGGTATCTCGCGAGCTAGCAGGGATGGATGCAAAGAAAGCGGAGAATGAATTTCTCGAGTACGCACAGAAAAATGCCGCCGATGATGAGTTCGATGCGTTGATTGGCCTAGCTGGCAAGAAGGAGTCGGCTGAGCCTGCTCAAACCGAATCAAAGATTCCGGAAGCATAAACGCCCCCTACGATACTTAGGAATGACGGAGGGCTAGGGTTTTTCCCTAGCCCTTTTGTTTTTGGTTTGGACTCCATCAACCACGTATCGCAACCTCCCTGAATCCAACTATCCTGTGGACAGCGATTCGCAAAGGATACTGAATAGAGGTCCTGGAATTGGTACTCTATTCTGGAACGCTCCACCAAACTCTGACGAGTTCAAAAGGCTTAACTATGGTTCATTCAGCAAAATCCATCCGCCAAGCGTACAATCTGGCCGCGGCACGCTATGCGGAACTGGGAGTTGATACACAGGAAGCGATCCAGGCTCTGCACAACGTTTCGATCTCGATCCATTGCTGGCAAGGAGATGACATCGGAGGTTTTGAGACCGAGCGAAAGGCCCTGGGAGGTGGCTTGTCCATCACAGGAAATCATCCAGGAAAAGCTCGCAATGCAGACGAACTGCGCAGCGATTTGGAGATGGCATTATCGTTGATTCCCGGTTCTCACCGTATCAATCTTCATGCTATTTACGGTGAGTTTGGTGGACGAAAGGTGGACCGCGACGATATTCAAGTCAAACATTTCCAAAGCTGGATTGATTGGGCCAAGAATTGTCAGCTGGGACTTGATTTCAACCCGACCTGCTTCTCCCATCCGAATGCCAATGATGGCTTCACCTTAAGCCACGCGGACGCATCGATCCGTCGATTCTGGATTGACCACTGTATCGCTTGCCGAGATATCGGGGCCGCGATGGGAAAGGCCCTGGGGACTCCCGCGGTAACCAATCTATGGATACCTGACGGATATAAGGATTTGCCTGCGGATCGTCTCTCGCCTCGAAAACGATTGGAGGAATCCCTCGATGAAATATTCTCGAAACGTCTCCCGCAGAAGTACAACCTGGATGCTATCGAAGCCAAATTGTTCGGGATCGGGAGTGAGAACTACGTTGTGGGAAGTCACGAGTTTTATCTTGGGTATGCCATCAAGAATCAAAAAATACTCTGCCTGGATTCTGGACATTTTCATCCTACGGAGTCTATCGCGGACAAAATCTCCTCGACGCTACTTTTTGTTCCCCGTCTTCTGCTGCATGTAAGTCGAGGTGTACGTTGGGATAGCGACCATGTCGTCACCCTCGATGATGGACTGCTTTCGATCTGTCAAGAAATCGTTCGCAATCGAGTGATGGATCGCGTCCATATCGGACTCGACTTTTTTGATGCTAGTATCAATCGTATTGCAGCATGGACCATCGGCACCAGAAACACGCTAAAATCAGTTCTATGTGCACTGCTCGAACCATCAGCGATACCGCTTGCAGAAAAAAACGGCGATTTGACGCGACGCCTGGCACTTATGGAGGAGTGCAAATCGCTACCTTGGAGTGCGGTGTGGGACTACTTCTGTTTGATGTCGGAGGTCCCGGTCGGTGCGCAATGGATGGATGAAGTCGCTCGCTACGAACGCAACGTTTTATCCAAACGCTAATCGAACCTTTTCTTTTCTAAAAATCATGTCAGACGAAACTGTCGGTTCCGAGTACGAGCGCGAACCTGTTCCCTCGCATGCTCTCAAAGGTCCAGCATCCTTTTGGGGAATGTATGCTGGAGAGCACACCGCTGGAACGGAATTCATGATCGGTCCACTTTTTGTCGCCTGGGGCGCTTCTCCAGCCAGTCTTATTTTCGGATTATTGTTGGGGAACGCCTTCGCGGTCCTTACCTGGCGGTTTCTCACAGCAGAAATTGCAACGCAGCGTCGCCTAACCCTCTATTATCAGCTGGAGCAAATTGCCGGTCGCAATCTGGTGATCTTGTATAACCTCGCAAACGGCGTGCTGTTTTGCTTTCTGGCAGGTGCGATGATCACGGTTTCTGCCACTGCAGTGGGTCCCTTCGTACCTTCGATGCCCATGCCAACCTTCGAGTCCAAACTTCCAACCGGTCTTGGTTGGATCGTGACTTGCTCGGTCATTGGCGCTGCCATGACCGTCGTCGCAATGAAGGGGTACGGCGTCATTGCCAAAGTGGGGCACTTCGCTGCCCCTTGGATGTTGTTGGTCTTTGTTGCTTGCGCAATGGTGACACTCGGCAGACTCGATACGCTGAACCTGTGGGATTTGCTAACTCCGCCGGAGGGAACCAATCCCAAGGTCGGCTTTTGGGGGGTCGTGTTCTTTTCTTGGTTCTGCAATGCAGCCATGCATTTGGGCATGTCGGACCTGAGCGTACTACGCTTCGCCAGGTCGGCAAAGTATGGGTATGCCTCCGCAGCAGGAATGTTTCTGGGACACTACATCGCCTGGATTTGCGCAGCGCTGCTGCTCGTTTACTGGGTACGAGTGCATGGTGTCGACCCGACCCAGGGTAAAGATCCAGGTACCATGGTCAACGATGCTGTGGGATGGACGGGGCTAATCTGTATTATCATCGCAGGATGGACGACGGCTAATCCTACGATCTATCGCGCTGGATTGGCGTTCCAAGGTATCATGCCGAGCATCGGACGCAACGCCGCCACTCTCATCGCTGGCTCGATCTGTACGATTGCCGGCATGTTTCCTGCGTTTGCGATGAACCTTTTAGACTTTGTCGGTATCTACGGAACAATCCTCGCACCAGTCGGGGCAATAATTATCGTGGATCATTTCCTCGCTGATCGAATGAACCTAGCCCGAACGATGGAACCATCGACCAAGCAGTACTTTAACGTCAGAGTTTTTGTAGCCTGGCTCGTTCCCGTTATTCTCGCCATGTTTGCACAGCAGAAGCTAGGGTTGTTCGCATCCTTTCTGCCTCTGCCAACCGCGATACTCTGCGGTGTTTTGTATGTTTTGATGGCGAAACGAAATCCTAATCCGTTCGTACAAGGACAGTAGATCGCGATCGATTTCCGAGCCTGTTGCAGCGCGTTTCAAAAATCTCACGACAACGCAGCGAAGCTATCACGAGAGTGATGATTCCCAAAGACTGCGATTTGCATATCTTTTACTCTCCTGCCCGTCTCGACCGGCCCAGCGAATCACGGTTTGGATCGGGAACCCCTTTGCCAGAGCCCCCGCCGTGCATCGATGACTTCCATCCTGGGCTTTGCTCCATGAGAAAAACAGGTAGGACGTCGAGATCCATGCTCCTATCCCCATTCTCCCCCTCACCATTCGAACGTTGACGTTTTATACTAGAGCCAGATTGATCCTCAAAAAACTCCAATGACTTTGTTTAAAACTATGTCCAACCCCAGCTTCGATCGACGACGTTTTCTGACCTCTAGCGCCGCTGCGTCGGCTTTACTGACGACCGGTACGATATCCGCTAACACGGTTCCCACCGTAGACAAAACGATCGTTCCGCCAGGCGAGAAAAATGTGCTTCTATCTTGCAAACTCGGAATGATCGCGAAGAAGGAGGGAGATCGAGCCCTATCGCTGGTAGAGAGATTGCAGTTGGCGGCAAAAGCCGGATTCGACGGCGTGGATTTTGATGAGGCAGGAACGGTCACGGTGGAGCAAGCAAAAGAAGCTGTCCAGCAATCCGGAGTCTTTTGTCACAACGCCATCAATCACGCCCACTGGCAGGATCGCCTTACCAGCCAGGATCCTGCTGTCCGTGCGAAAGGTGTTGCGAATATCGAACACTGCATTCGCGTTTCGCATGCGATAGGTGGCTCAGGGGTTCTGATCGTCGTAGGACGAGGCGATGACGGCTCCACCAAAGAGTGCAACGATCGAGCAAGAGTGGAAATCAAAAAACTCTTGCCCCTCGCCGCTTCCCTGGGCCAATCGATCTTAATCGAAAACGTCTGGAACAAGCTTCATTACGACCATGACAAACCACCCGAACAATCTCCGCAGCAGTTCATTGATTTTGTCGACAGTTTCAACAGTCCTTGGGTGGGAATGTACTACGATATCGGCAACCATTGGAAGTATGGCCAACCACGTGAATGGCTCAACGCGTTTGGACGACGTGCTGTGAAACTCGACGTGAAAGGTTTCAGCCGAGCCAAGAATAAGTTTGTAGACATCACCTCCGAAGAAGATGATCTCCCGTGGGCTGAGGTGCAGAAGGGTTTGCAGGAAATCGGCTTCTCAGGGTGGACCACCGCAGAGGTCGGGGGCGGAGGGTTGGAGCGATTGACAATCGTACGAAAGCAGATGCAAAAAGCTTTCGGTCTGGCATCAGCCTCGTAGTGAAAAGATATCGAGGCTCCCAGGTTTCAAGCTTCGACCATTCGGGATTAGGGACAATCTACGTTGAACAAAACAGCCATCATCACAGGTATCACCGGGCAAGACGGATCGTATCTCTGCGAGCTATTGCTCGACAAAGGGTACGACGTCCACGGAATCGTACGCCGATCGAGTACGCTCGACCGACCTCGGTTATCACGGCAATATAACGATCCGGAAATCTATGGGAAAAAACTTTTCCTGCATTACGCGGATCTGTCAGATGTGACCTCGATTCGCCGAATCGTTCACAAGATTCAGCCTGAAGAGTTCTACCATTTGGCTGGGCAGTCACACGTCGGCCTCAGTTTTGAAATTCCCGAGAGCACCTGTGAATTGACTGCGATTGGAACACTTCGAATTATGGAGATTTTGAGAGATCTCCCGAGCCCACCCCGTTTTTTACATGCGAGTTCTCGGGAGATTTTTGGAACACCGAATTCGATGCCTCAAGATGAATCCACGCCGATCCAACCGAATTCACCCTATGGAGTAGCGAAGGCTTTTGCGACCCAGATGGTCAAAGTTTACCGAGACTCTCATCAATTGTTCTTCTGCAATGCGATCTGTTACAACCACGAGAGTCCGCGCCGCGCGGAGAACTTTGTAACGAAGAAAATTTCATTGGCCGCTGCCCGGATCAAATTAGGATTGCAATCGGAATTGGTAATGGGAAACATCGACTCCGAGCGTGACTGGGGCTACGCAAAAGAATTTGTAGAAGCGATGTGGTTGATGTTACAGCAACCCCAACCTGACGATTTCGTTTTGGCAACAGGCCGAACGCACAGCGTCAAAGAGTTTTTATCGATGGCCTTTGAGCACGTAGGACTCGATTGGAGTTCGTATTACCGATTGGACCCACGATTCAACAGGCCAGCCGACGCATCGAGGTTGCTCGGAAACGCGGCCAAGGCAAAAGCGAAATTGGGATGGGAGGCGCGGACGTCCCTGCAGGAACTTGCCAGCATTATGGTAGATCACGACTTGAAACAAATCTCGGCGGCCTCGCGGGATTGAGTCCCCCAAAAACCGCCATGCCCCCGCGCGATACACCCAAATCTGAGATGGCTGATTGAAGGACTATGGATCGGTACACAGAGCGATTCCACGAGGTCAATTCTCTCCCAAAGCCCATCCCGGTCCGGTAGAGAAGATCGGATGTGCCAGATGCCTGGAACGATCACAGGAAGCTCGGTACGATACCCCCTCCATTATCTCGTCTCGTTTTCTAGAAACCCATGAATGCCAACTCTTACAAAATTTGGACCAATGCTTCTTTCCCGGAGGATGCCAATGCCTTTTTGCGTGAGAAATCGCAATGCCACACATGGTTGACGTCCGCAACGACCAGCTCCCTCAACTTGGTAACCTCTCCAGCAGATCCAAAGCTCGCGGAGGCCTCGATTGCATTTGGTCAGCCGGATGCCTCTCAACTGATGCAATTGAAAAATATCCGTTGGGTGCATCTGACCAGTGCCGGCTACACTGCATACGACCGAGACGATCTGCGCGATTGGTTTCGATCGAATGGTACCGCGCTCACAACGAGTTCAGGTGTCTACGATGAACCCTGTGCACAGCATGTCGTATCGATGTTAATGGCATTCGCTCGGCAATTGCCATATTCTTTACGAACGCAGCATGAGGATCGTAGTTGGCCAGCGGCCACTCGTCGGGCAAACTCTTTCCTGTTAAGCGGTCAACGAGTAGTGATTTTTGGGTTTGGGGAAATCGGGAAGAGATTGGCAGAACTGCTCTCCCCATTTCAAATGCAGTTGGTCGGCGTACGCCGCAATCCCCGGGGGGACGAATCTATTCCGATTGTTTCCATCGACCAATCCTGCGACCTACTCGGAAATGCGGACCACATCATCAATGTTTTACCTGCTAATGAATCCACGAATGGTTTCTTCCACGAAGGCGTTATCCGTCGAATGAAACCAGGTGCATTTTTTTACAATATCGGACGTGGAAGTACCGTTTCTCAGGAGGCGCTTATCCAGGCTCTTAACGATCAGCACTTGGCGGGGGCTTACCTTGACGTGACATCGCCGGAGCCTCTTCCTCCAGATCACCCTCTATGGTTTGCAAAGAACTGTTTCATTACACCTCACACCGCAGGTGGATTTCGAGAGGAGATGCTCGGACTGGTCGAACATTTCCTCTCGAATCTAGAGAGATACTCGTCGGGGCTGCCTTTACTCAACCGTGTCATATAGCGTTGTGGCTCGATAGCCCCTGCGGTAGTCCCATAGCGTCTGGGGCTCTGAGACTTCCTTCCTGAATCCAGAGGTACAATCCGAGGCATTCGCAAATCTCGAGAGACGGAGAATAGCTCGTAAAACACGATGCTTTAAGGCGAACGGCAAGTAAAAACCTACCGGTTAGTTTTCGCTGCAACGCTGGGGATAGTAGCGGTAGCGCGAGAGCACTCCAAGTTCCTAAGGGATTCATTCCAGTCCCCCGCGTGAGACGCTTAGGTTTTGAAAAAGGATTGCAAGTATGGGATCTTTGGTCAATTCAATCGTCGGAAGGAAATAGGACTACGCCGCAGGGATAGGGATTCAAAAAGGATGTTCTGCGTACCGGTGACTTCGACGACTCCAGGCATGAAATCTCGACCAGATCTTGATCCAAAAAAACGGTTTCGCATCCGTCAATTTTTTGCTAGAGATTATCAGCAATAACAAGAGCCCAGAGAAAGATCATCCTGCTCCAACTTCGTATTCGGTTTCGTGCAACGGTATTCCAAGAAACTCAAACTTCGATCTAGCGTTCAAATCCGTTTTCCTCTACTCTCCAGCTTTGTGGTGGGAGTTCTTTGCTGTGGTCCCAGCCTGTTGAAGCTGGGAATGAATTCAGTCCCTTGGGGGGACAGGGCGCAGTCAGAAACGCGCTCGAATCACGTTGGGTTTGCAATCGCGGCCCAGGACACGGTCTCCAATTCCTCGGAATAAGATTTGGCTGAGGCAACATGATGATCAACCGAAGAACGGCAGCAAAAATTCGTTACAACATCTACGGTTCGTTGTTCGTGTCACTCGCTGTGGGATGCGGATGTGCACCCCAAACCTATGGACCCTACAATGGATATCCGTATGCTGGCTATGCACCACCCGCAGGACCAGTACCTATCGTGCCAAGCCCTAATGCAGTCGGTGCTCCCATGCAAGCCGGCGCGGCACCCGCCACCGGAACTGCCGGTGCTGTGCCAACCTCCTATCCAGCCTTGCCGCCCGGGTACGCATACCCACAAGGCTATCCGCAACCGCAACCCGGCACTTTTTACGGACCGCCGCCCACCGGGGCTCCCGCCCCTCTCTACGGACGATAAACAACCGTCGGTTTGATTTGGGGGTACAACTCCTTGGCCCAGCTGGGGTCACAGCTGTTTGGGTGGGCTCAATTGGGGTCACAGCTCTTTTGGGTTAGAAAGCGTTTCTTGCTGG
>JBBAXA010000025.1:74284-78149 GCA_040396935.1 Pirellula sp. | reverse complement strand
TGGATCATCAGCCAATCAACAAGATAGACGATGACTACTTCCGTCGTTACCAGCGGCTCTATCTCGTAAGTAATTTTGGTCAACCCGTTGATAAGGAAATCGATGCAACACCGAAAAATTTGCAAGCGACTTATGAGGACAGGATGGCGATTCGCGTACGTTCGACGAATTCCCTGCAAATCGGGTTCGCGATTTTCCTCGTGATACTCACCAGCTCAGTAGCGATTGTCTTTCTACGAAAAAGGTGGAAGTAGAAGAGGTTGATTTCATGATAGACGGAATGAGCTTTCGCAATTACCTATTCCTGGTTTTCCTGGTAGGTGCCGGGTGCACGAACCAGGAAGAGGTTGTTCTGATACCCCAATGCGAGAATATTGGCGATATTGATTTGGAAAATCGTGTAAACACGGCTGTTCCTTTCTGGATTCATAATCGTACCAATGACGAGGTTAGGCTCAAAGTAGGTGGCGTTCCTTGTGTCTGC
Source organism: Pirellula sp. (assembly GCA_040396935.1). GTDB lineage: Bacteria > Planctomycetota > Planctomycetia > Pirellulales > Pirellulaceae > JBKCUI01. The sequence continues at coordinate 77,665 of JBBAXA010000025.1, read as the reverse complement.
ACTACGATTGATATCGGAAGTGGATCGATTCCGCCTCATTCCAAAAGCAAGATTACGATTCGAATAGACCCGAGGAAACTGAGTGGTCATCAAACGATCACGGCTGAGATTTTTTCCAACCATCCTGCTTTTCCGGTCTTTCAGCCAAAGGTCATTGGGTTTTTTGGTCTTCCGAAATTGCAAGCCGATTATCAAGTGGACATGGGGATCCATTATTCCTCAGCTAACTTTGATAGTGAGTTCAAACTCCCCTTGGAACAAGGCTTGCAGCCCGAGGAATTCCTACTTGAGGAACCTCATTGCGGCACTTTGCAATTCGCGATTCATTACGATTCCGGCTTGCCCTTTTTAAAAGTAGTTGGTCAGCTTCCAAAACAGGATGGAGGCCACCAATGGGTGGGGAAATTGAAAGTTGCTGGTTACGAAAAACAAGCCACTCTTAAAGTGAAGACCACAACGACTTCGTATTTCGATGTACCTACAGAGTTGTATTTTCCACCTGCGGACCTAAACAGCCAACCCAATATTGTTTTTTGGATAAGGAAGAACTATTCCCGGGATGAGGAGGTCTCGATGGAGGATTCTTACCTAGTCGAAAGTACCTTGGGTGACAAACTCATCGATCTGCAATGGCGGCAGGTTGCAAAGGATATTGAGCTGCGATTAACTGCCCGACCTGGCAGTGTCATTGGAGTGTTCAACGATGAGCTTACTTTAAGGATTAAGAGTAGTAAACGGGGTGAATTCGAGTTCAAGATCCCAGTAACAGGAAGAATATTGGGTACAGTCCAAGCATCTGCAGGTGAATGATTGTGTCGAGCTTCTCTCCGATCGCCTGTTTCAAGAAACCTTGCGGGTTTGGAATACCAAGCATGGATACTCGGAGGTCTTTCGTCTTGTTGGAATATCAATCTTTTCAGCTCGATCGCGAAGGCATATGCGATCGAGATAATTTTGGAAAAGTTTGTGCAAAGCAAACAAGTGATTTGATTTCAGCGAGTCTTTCTTCACGCATGAAAGGTCTCAAAGTGAACTCATTCCTTAGGGGGGGATTTACTCTTACGGAGCTTCTAGTTGTTCTTGTGATCGTCAGCACTTTGGCAGGTCTATTATTGCCAGCTGTCCAAGTTGCTCGAGGTGCTGCTCGCAGAATGCAATGCGTCAATAATCTCAAGCAATTGGGGATCGCTTGTCACAACTTTGAGAGTGCTCGAAAGACTTTACCTCCGTGGGTACTCGTTGGGCGGGGACTAATGGCCTCCGGGCATTTCTTGATGCTCGCGCATCTGGAGCAAGATTCTCTGTATCAAAAAGCAGATGGCTTTTCTTTTCATGTTCGAACCAACTCAGTAGCAACTTTTGTGTGTCCTGAGGATCCAACTCTTTCGAGTGGTAAATTCATCGGGAGTGCGCTGGAGATTCATCCAGGTCGCGCTTCTTCAATAGATGGTGAATACGGCGGGACTTCGTATGCATTGAATGCGAAGGCTGCTAGTGTGATTTTCCAGGCTGGTCATCCTACGCGCGCTGATGGGGCTTTCGACAAGATCAGGGATGGCTTGAGCAATACGATGCTCTTCGCAGAAAGAATGGCTTTCTCGCACGGTGATCAGTATCCTTCAACAGCATCACCGAACCTGGCCTCAGGTTCGTTCACATGGAGTATTTGGTCTCGCGGAGGTAAGAATGCTACCAACGATTGGCGAGACGGAGCCATAGCTGCACCTGATTTTCCTACACCTTCGAACTTGCCTAAAGAACGGCAGTTTGAAGGTTATTCATGGTGGGATAATCCCGTATTCGATGCTCCATTGCGTAAAACCGATTCACCCGATCTCGGGCCAGGACCACGTAGCGACCCCTCGTTTCGGGATGGCTGGAATGGAGTCACGAATCCAGGTGGAATTCAACCAAACCCCCGCGTCGGAGCGACGGACTACCGTCGGCTACAAGCCCTCCATCAAACAATCATGGTGGGATGTTGTGCTGACGGATCGATCCATTCGATCACTGCATCCATCGATCCCTTCGTCTTCCAGCACTTATGCGATCCCATCGATGGCTTATCGGGATCACTTGAGTGACATTCGGATGAGAATACTTCTAAAGAGTAGGGTAAGGCCAGGATATCTGGGGGTGTAGTATCGATATCAGTTATCGCAGAGCCTTAAGGCATTACTTGCTGCCGACTTGCCTGTTGGTTCATGCAACCATGCTCGGTTTCAGCGCCTACATACACTCCCCGATGACAGACGAAATTGCGCATGTGGCTGCAGGTCTGGGGCATTGGTATTTTGGCGACTTTGAACTCTACAACGTGAATCCGCCATTGCCGCGAGTGGTCGGAACCTTACCACTCTACTTGGGAATGTCATTGGACGAAGATTATCTGATCAAAATCTACTCTCGTGCGGGAGTCGTACGCGATGCAAGAGGATTGGTTTTATCCCTAAGAAAAGAGTTCGCGATAGGCGATACGCTCTTATCGCATGTAGGATCAAAATATTTTTTTTGGTTGATGATAGCGCGGTGGGCATGTATTCCCTTTTCATGCCTTGCTGCTTGGGTCTGTTTCACATGGGCTTCGGAACTCTATGGATTAAAAGCCGGAGTTATCGCCTTATTACTCTGGTGTACATCACCATTGGTTCTAGCTTTCGGAGGAGCGCTGACTCCGGATGTTCCTTCTGCTGCCATGGGCGTATTTGCGTTGTACCGATACTGGAAATGGACAAGAAACGCCACCTATGGAAACGCGTATTTGGTAGGGTTGTCGGTTGGGTTGGCTGAGTTGACGAGATCGACTTGGATTTTTTTACACCCCGTCCTGTTCCTCTTGAATCTGGGTATCTGTTATTCACGAGGCAACCTTTTAACTCTGGCTAGCCAATCCCTAGTTCAACTCTTTGTTGCTTGGATCGTCTTGCTTGGAGGCTATGGCTTTTCCGATCAGTTTAAGCCGTTAGGTGACTTTGAATTTAGTAGCCCTTCACTTCAAATCCGTGAGTATTCCAAATCGGGTGAACTTGAGGGTGTTTGTAACCGCTTCAAGGATTCCTGGATGGGAAGGATTCCAGTTCCTCTTCCAACCGAATTCGTTCGTGGTGTCGACGTCCAGGAAGCAGCGATGGTATCGCAAACCTCTATTGGGTTCTTGTGCGGAGAGAAAAGACTAGGAGGATGGTGGTACTACTACTTTGTCGTGCTGTTACTGAAGTGCACGATTTCTGAGATTGGATTATTCATAATAGCTACCTTAGGAGTGCTGAGTTCTTCTCTTGTGTCTCAAAAGTCATCACAGCGAAGTCATTTGACTTCATCTCGAACAGGAAAGCATCGACTACTCTCGATCGAAACGGCCTTGCTTCTGGGACCGATCGT
>JBBAXA010000025.1:0-74184 GCA_040396935.1 Pirellula sp. | reverse complement strand
TTGGGATCCTCGTTTGGGCTCGCTACGATTTGAGTCTCGCGGGTATCAAAGCTGAGATCAAGTCGATTCCGAATTCAAATTACTGGCAGGATGATGTAAACCTCACTACGGAAAAGTGCTCCGAAGTATTAAGTCCAGGGCGCTATGCAGTTAGCGTATGCCTCGTTCAAGGGACAATATCGAGTCCAAAGGATAGGCGGAAGGAAAATCCTCTCGAAAGCGGTTACACTTACTTTCAGCAATTCAAACCGATAGGACGTGTCGGGTACTCTATCTGGCTCTACGATTTGAGTGAGGAAGATGTACTAAACTCCAAGACATGGGGAACGATCTACCGTCGATGCTTCAAGGAGAAATCTATCGAGGCTGACTCTCCGAAACCGGATTCCCTTCGGGACCTCCCGGCCGATGCGCTCGTCCCTTTTTGAGCGTGGTAGTCGCTCTTTGAGCTTGGATGTTTGCGGATTCAAACCGATGCCAGCCATTACGAGGAGATACGTGCCAGTATCGATATCCAAACACAGCTCTTTAGGTCCATAAAAATCCAGCTCGTTCAAGGCCTACTCGCTCGAAAATCAAACGACGGAACGATCGTCATACGGCGAAGGGCCAGGTGGAATCCCACCGTAATCCGTATGAGATGGTTCCACATCTGTCGTCCCGGACCGGTTCGAGTCGACTTTTGCTGCTCGTCCCGTTTCATCCGATTCAGAGCTCGAAAAGGCTCCGCATTCCACGCGAAATTCCTAACCTGCCTACAACCATCGACTTCATGCAGGAGAGATGGTAGGGAGAGCCCGTATTTCCCGGTATTTCGCTGAGAGACCCAATCCCCGATGCAATCGAAGGTGCGGCGTTCGACCTCATCGCAACTCCTTTAGACTACCAAAGACAGGGAGCTCATGCTAAGTTCTGTGGAATTTTGGCCACTACACAATATTCCAGCAGTCCGCAGGAAAAATTAAATCGGCGAAGAGCTGGAATCGAGTCCTGGGTAGGTGGCCACAGAAACCGCCGTTTACCCGTTCCATTCTAGGATTTGCTGTGCCAAAAAGGACCGACATCAAGAAGATCCTCCTCATCGGCTCCGGGCCCATCGTCATCGGCCAAGCATGCGAGTTCGACTACTCGGGCACCCAAGCTTGTAAAGCGCTCCGAGAAGAAGGCTTTCAGGTTGTACTCGTCAATAGCAACCCGGCCACCATCATGACCGATCCCGGTACGGCCGAGCGGACCTACATCGAGCCGCTCACCTGGGAAATGGTCGAAAAGGTGATCGAGCGAGAACGTCCGGATGCAATTCTCCCGACCTTAGGGGGCCAAACCGCACTGAATATCGCCATGGATTTGGCGAAGCACGGCGTGCTCGAAAAATATGGTTGTGAAATGATCGGAGCGAATCCGGAAGTCATTCACAAGGCCGAAGCACGCGATGCTTTCAAACTAGCGATGGAGAAAATTGGACAGGAGGTGTGCCGAGGCGAAGTCGTACATTCCATCGAGGAGGCACGACGCGTACTCGCTGACGTAGGATTGCCATGCGTTGTTCGTCCCAGCTTTACCATGGGTGGCAGTGGATCTGCTATCGCCTACAACCGCGATGATTTCGAAGGCCTCGTCCAGAACGGATTGACCCTCTCTCCAATCCATGAGGTTTTGATCGAGGAATCGATCATCGGCTGGAAAGAATATGAGATGGAGGTCATGCGAGATGCCGACGATAATGTCGTCATCATCTGCTCTATCGAGAATTTCGATCCCATGGGTGTGCATACAGGTGACTCGATTACGGTCGCCCCCGCTCAGACCCTGACGGACAAAGAGTACCAGCGCATGCGGGATGCCAGCCTGGCGATCATCCGGGAAATCGGTGTAGAGACTGGCGGCTCGAATATTCAGTTCGCGATCCATCCGCAAACAGGGCGGATGATTGTGATTGAGATGAATCCCCGAGTGAGTCGCTCGAGCGCCCTGGCTAGCAAGGCCACAGGGTTCCCGATCGCCAAGATCGCGGCCAAACTCGCCGTCGGATTTCGATTGTGGGAACTACAAAATGATATCACGCGCAAGACCCAAGCGTGTTTTGAGCCCACGATCGATTACGTTGTGACCAAGATTCCGCGTTTCGCTTTTGAGAAGTTTCCAGAAGCGGACTCCACCTTAACGACTCAAATGAAGAGCGTTGGAGAGACGATGGCGATCGGTCGCACATTCAAAGAGTCGTTTCAAAAAGCCTTGAGAGGTCTCGAGGTCGGTGCATTCGGATTCGGAAGCGACAGCAAAGATCTCTGGTTTACGGAGAGGCGACCTGATGATGAGGAAATCATGATCAAGCTCTCCAAACCGAACGCGGATCGCGTGTGGTACCTGCGGTATGCGTTGCTCAATGGGATGACGATCGATCAGATCTACAACATTACGTACATCGACCGCTGGTTCCTGGATCAACTCTCTGAGATCGTCGAGATGGAACAGCATTTACGCAGCTTGAAAACGACAACGGCAGTCGATCGAGCGACCTTAAAACAAGCCAAGCAGATGGGCTTTTCGGATCGCCAATTGGCTCACATCTTGGGCTCGGACGAAATGGAGATTCGGGATTGGCGGAAATCTCTGAATATCATCGCCAGGTTCAAATCGGTCGACACGTGCGCCGCAGAGTTCGAAGCCTACACTCCCTACTACTACAGCTCCTACGAAGATGAAAATGAAGCCCCACCGAAAGGCTCAAAGCGTCGGGTCATGATTCTCGGTGGAGGACCGAATCGAATTGGACAAGGAATTGAATTCGACTATTGCTGTTGCCATGCGAGCTACGCTCTGCGGGAACTCGGCATCGAGTCGATCATGGTGAATAGCAACCCAGAGACGGTGAGCACCGATTACGATACGAGTGATCTGCTATTTTTTGAACCATTAACCACGGAAGATGTACTGAATATTTTTGATACGGTCGAACCTGACGGGGTGATCGTTCAATTCGGTGGACAGACTCCGCTCAATCTGGCAAGGGCGCTCTCGGATGCGGGTGTCCCCATCATCGGTACGAGTGTGGAAACCATCGAAGATGCAGAGGATCGAGAAAAGTTTCAGCTATTGCTACATGAGTTGAAGCTGAAGCAACCAGCGAACGGGATCGCCAGGAATATGGCGCAAGCGCGTTCGGAGGTTCAGAAGATCGGATTTCCGTGTCTGGTACGACCGAGTTTTGTACTCGGAGGACGAGCGATGGAGATCTGCTATGACCATTCGCAGTTCGATCGATTCGTTGCTGAAGCGTTTGTAGTTGCCCAAGGGCAGCCCGTTTTGATCGACCGATTTCTGGAGGACGCAACGGAGGTCGATGTCGATGCGGTATCCGATGGTGATGAGGTCATCATCATGGGAATCATGGAGCATATCGAAGAAGCGGGGGTTCACTCAGGGGATTCCGCTTGTGTGATCCCACCCTTTTCGCTCAGTCCGGCGATCCTTAACGAAATCCGCAGCGCGACCGTCGCGATGGCAAAGCGTCTGCGAGTCATCGGTCTCATGAACGTCCAGTTCGCGATCAAGGAGGAGGAAGGTCGGCCTGTCGTCTACGTTCTAGAAGTCAATCCTCGTGCGAGCCGAACGGTACCGTTTGTGGCGAAAGCGACAGGGACTCCCGTTGCCAATATTGCCGCGAAAGTCATGGTTGGGAAAAAGCTGCGCGATTTAGGGGTAACCTCCGAACCCATACCGCGCAGCGTTTCCGTCAAGGAGTCGGTGTTTCCTTTTCGAAAGTTTGCGGGTGTCGATATCGTTCTCGGACCCGAGATGCGAAGCACCGGCGAGGTGATGGGAATTAGCGACGACTTTGCGATCGCTTTCAACAAGAGTCAAATCGCTGCTGGAGTGGTTCTTCCAGAGCAAGGGACTGTGTTTCTGAGCATATCGAGTCGTCACCGCGTGGGTATTGTGGATATGGCCAAACAGCTCCATGAGATGGGTTATAAATTGTTGGCTACCGCGGGGACGGCAGCGGAGTTGCAGCGGGCGCATATTCCTGTCGTGCCGGTCAAGAAGCTCGCCGAAGGCAATCCGAATTTGATCGATTATCTGAAGAATGACGACGTTTCTCTGATTATCAATACGCCCAATGGCAAGGGAGCGAGAACAGACGAAGGAAAAATTCGCGCTGCTGCCGTCCAATTCGGTGTTCCCTGCATCACGACCGTGGCCGCAGGGCGTATCGCTGTCGAAGCGATGGCTGCGATGAGAGAGAAGTCGATGACCGTGCTGTCATTGCAGGAAAGATTTGCCGGGTAGCCCATGCAGTTGCGATGGACACCCAACGGGTCGGTTAGCGCTCTGCACGCTGCGGCATGCATCAGCGAATTTCGCAATCAAGTGCTAGACTCATCGCTCGTCGATTCCCTCGGTGAATTCACCGAATCGATCGACCGATGGATTCTCGCGATGGACTGCCCGATGCCATCGACCTTTTGGCAAATACTGATCGCGACCGCGGCGGATATCGAATCCAACTTTGAACTTGCCGACATCACGATGCGCAAGTGTGGCCGTCCGATGGACGCATCCGGGGTTTCTGTATTGGCGGGTCGAATCACGGATATCGAAGCGGCTTTCAAGCAGCTCTATCCGAAATTCATCGATCAGATTCGATATCGATCGAGACCGCTCGAAGAGCAATGGTTGGGCTATGGTGGAGGACTCACTGCCCATATCGGACGGCTTACCGACAAGAATCTGTTGGTGCACGAAGCGAGAGTCGTCCCGGTCCAACCGGTCATGGGTGGATTTGGGTTTGCGCATCTGCCAAACAACCTAGTTCGTATCGAAGCCGTGTTGACTAACCCACTCGCCGAGTTGCCAGAAGTGGTGCGACTCGCGTGGCTTCTGGCGCAATTGCAGTTAGAGGCACCTATCTTTAGTGATGGACTCGGGAAACAAAAATTACAATTCATTGCGCCTTTGGCGATGCTTCCCGCGACTCTCGCTGCCGCCCAGGTCGTCGATTTAAGTCCATGTACCAATGAGATCGCTGCATTGGCGATGGAACACTGGAATATTCCAATCCCTGTGGAGAGGAGTATTTCTGGGGATATCGTCCCGCTGTTGATGGATTGGTGGGAAACCTACCTGCAAACGAAGTCTTCATGGCCGATTGCACTGCAAGCGCTTGAGAAAATCCTGGAGCTCTAGCAATGCAGGATGGCGCAGGCATCCAGGTAGAGAACTGCATTGACTAGCCCGACCGGTTACTGCCGATAGCGAGTGTTGCTCATCTGAAACATGGGTATCCCGTCAGAGAGAGATCGAGGGTCCTAATCCTGCATCCTAGGTTTCAATGCAATGGACCGGGAGTTCACGCAAAAATCTCAGTGACCGGTTTTCCGAGGCCGTCTTCAGTCACATAAAAGGGTCGACCTTCGATCGTAAACTCGGTCTTGGGACTAATTCCCATCGCGGACATGATGGTGGCATGCAGATCGGTTACAGTGACTGGGTTTTTGACTGCCATCAGGGGACGTTCATCCGCTGTTTGTCCGTAGAGGAAACCTCGCTTCACACCCCCACCAAACATGAGGACGCTACTGCCGTGGGTGAAGTGACGATGCAAGCCGTAGTGCGCAGGATCCGATATCGTATCGACCTTGAAAGTTGCCTGATCATTTGCGTTAGACCCCGGTTTTCCTTCCATGAGAGCATCGCGGCTGAATTCGCTAGCGATGATCACAAGGGTACGATCTAGCAGACCTCGCGCTTCCAGATCCAAGATCAACTGAGCGATGGGTCGATCAATCTCTTGATGCAATCGAGCGACTGTCTCATGTCCACTTTTATGCGTATCCCAGTGTAGGAATGGCACATACTCGGTCGTGACTTCTACAAACCGTGCGCCCGCCTCCACCAATCGACGCGCCAACAATACTCCTTGCCCGAAGCGACCGGTATCATAGATCTCGCGCGATGCCTTTGGTTCCAGTGTGATATCGAATGCCTCGCGCTCTGTGGAACTGAGCAAGCGATACGCGTTGTCCATGCTTCGCAATAGCGATTGATGTTGATAATCGCTCATGTATTCGCGATGTGGGTTACGATCGACCAACTGCTTGAAGAGTTTGTTGCGATCGGCGAAACGGTTGCTGTCCATGCCCTTTGGAGGCCGAACAGATGCGGCTGCCTGGTCGGGGAAGGGTAAGTTGAGCGGGCCGAATTCGCTGCCAAAGAAGCCAGCGGTCGTAAAGGCTTTGAGTTCCTCGCTTTCACCAACACCCTCTAAGCGTTGGCCGATGTTGATAAATGGTGGAATCACGGGATTGCGGGGCCCGAGTACCTTTGCCATCCAAGCTCCTAGATGCGGTGCTGCAACCGTTTGAGGAGGTACATATCCGGTATGCCAATGGTACTGATGCCGGGAATGCAAAATGCTCCCCAGATCGGGTTGGATTGCCGATCGAATCAGCGTGCCACGATCCATGACCTTTGCGATGTTTTCCAGACCCTCACAAATTCGAATTCCATCCACATTCGTATCGATGGATGGGAAAGTGCTGAGCATTTTTGCGACTTCGAGACCGTTTTCGTATGGCAGATATCGCTTAGGATCAAAGGTGTCGGGCGCAGCCATGCCCCCTGCCATCCAAAGCAGAATACATGCATCTGCGGTAGGCTTAGATATTTCATCGAGCGAAGGTTGACTCGTTGTTGCCAGGATAGGTTCATTGGCCATCCAAGCTGCGACATGAGCGGCGCCGAGGGCTGTTAGGAAATCGCGTCGCTCAATATGTTTTATGGACGTGATCCGTGTTTTATTATGCTTCGTATCCATGGACTGTATCTCTTTAGCGAATGTATTGAAATTCGGGTGACATGAATAGTGCCCAGCACAAGTCCTCGACAGCTTCCGCTCGAGGCTTGGTACCCAATACGTCTGTACTGATTTGCATTTCCTCGGGTGTTGCTTCCCGTGTCAAAATCTGTTCGTAGAGGGATGACACGAGTTCGGTGGGTGCCTCAGCAAAACGTTCCGCGTACTGTTTCCCTGCCTCGACGAGAGCATCGGATATCGGTTGACCATTCGAAAGGTCCATAGCCTCTAAAGTGGTCAAATCATTCGGCCGCATCGAGACGATTTGGTCGCGATTCGGTCGTCCCAAAGAACGCATCAAGAAACTATTCTTTACGAGCGAGGCTCGTATCATGCGATCATCCCGGATCCCCGCTCGTGCCAACAGCATGGGAGTTTGGTTTTCTATAGTTTTCCGTTGGTTAGCATTCGTCGATGGGATTATTACGGAATCCAAATTTTCAGGATGGGTTGCATTGAGCTTGCGACCATCGACAGCCGGAGGCGTCGTAGAAAATTGCCATGACTCATCGCTTGCAATTCGCATTTCCCGCTCATCCTCGAGATGCATGATGGAATCGACATAAAGCAGTCCGTTTGCTGGAGCATTGGTGGGTCCTTGGGCGATGACTGCGATCGTGTTTTCTCCTTGTTGGAGTTGCTTATGGATAGGAAACATTTCGAACGTCTTGAAGTCAGCGTCTTTTCCAATCAATTGATGATTGATGAAAAGCGAGTATTCCCGATTGGCAGTGATGACGATTCCGGCTGTTTTCGGTAGTTCGTTCAGAGTGAAGTTCTTCAGGAATAAAATCGTATTTTTATTGTCGTTACCATTTTCTGTCTCTTCGACCTTTGCCCAAATCCATTTGCCTGCGGGCGTTGCGGCCGCAATCGCTGCAGGTTTCACTTTGCCCCGCACGATCGGTGCGTCGTACGCGAGTGGAGCCTTGCCGGATACGGTCCAGACCGCATCGAGGAACTGCTCAGCGGTCAGCCGCCGAGCTCGAGGACCTGCGTAATGGTAGTCCGTATCCTGGGGTTCTGAGGATTGTGATTCCGTGGTCGATTGATAGGCTTCCGATGTTGCGATGTACAACAGCATCTTTCGTAAGTCGTAAGATATCTCGACAAAGTGTGAGGCTAGATGATCGAGCAATGCCTCGTGCCACGGCTCCGTCTGCATCGCATCGACTGGGTTCACTAGACCGCGGCCCATCATCCGGTGCCACAATCGATTTACGATCGTCCTTGAAAAGCGCCCGTTGCGCGGACTGGTGACCAAATCCGCCAGTTGTCTCAACCGTTCAGTTGCAGTCGCTTGCGGATCGACATTACCCAGTTCAGGATAGAGCCAGGTTGCCACGGCCACTTCGCCAGTCGCTTTATCACATCGATGGATAGCTAATGGTTTGCTAGCATAGATCGCAGCGAGTCCGTAAGCGTCTTTGAGTTTCCAACGATCGATGAAGCTGTCGTGGCAAGAAGCACACTTCATGTTGATTCCGAGAAAGCTCTGGGCAACACTCTGTGAAAACTGGATCTCAATAGTTTGGCCAGCGCTGACTTCGCCTCGCCATTTGATACCGTCGATAAACCCACGACTTTCGTCATCGGTCGGCGAAACCAACTCGTGCACCATCCGATCGAACGGCTTGTTATCAATTAGGGATCGATAAAGCCACGTGCTGATCTGTTTCCGACCGCCGGTAATAAAGCCTGTCCCACTGTAGTCGTTTCGAAGGAGGTCATTCCAAAAGGACATCCAGTGATCGGCATAACCAACGTCGTCAGTCAGTAATTCCTCCAACCACTCGGTGCGTTTTCCCAGCTTTTGGCTCTCAACAAAGGTGCGAACTCGATCTGGATTGGGGAGTAACCCCACTAAATCGAGCGATGATCGACGCAGAAAAACTCGATCGCTGATACCTTGAGGTCTTGGTATCTTTCGTTCTGCGAGATAGTGATCGATCAGGCGATCGATGGGATGCTCCCGACCGTCGGTCGCAGGAGGTAGGGTGGGAGTGGTGAGTTCGAGCGAGGGTTCATAGGGTTGCTTATCGAAAGTGAATCCAGCTTCCCAAGCAGCTCCTTCATCAATCCAGCGTGAGACTGTTTCAATTTCCTTTGTGGTTAATCGCTTCCCTTGCGGAGGCATCTGGACATCTGGATCATCCGATTTTACGAGTTCCATCAGATAACTCTTGCCGGCGTTCCCGAGCTCGATCACTCTACCACTCTCGCCACCTGTCAAAGCGGACAGTCGATCGTTGATGGAAAACCCACCCTTTTTGTTGTCCCCTGCATGACACTCGGCGCACCGTGCCCTCAGGATCGGGACGATTTCATGGGAGAAATCCACTTTGTCTGCAGCCGATATCGAGGAGAGGGTACCGAAGCAGATCGAGGAGAAGAAAAAGATCCGCAAGTAGTAATAGCTTGGATGACTGGACAGGGACACACGGATCATCGATGAGTTGTCGGTTTTCGGGAAATGGGAGAAACGTTTACCTTACGAACGGTCTAAAGGTGCCTTGCTATCAGGCAACTGGTCCAGCAGGGCTTATCCAATCACTAAAGCTTACACTTGTGAGGTTACGAAATCATTCTAACCCAGGAACGAATGATACTGTATTCCGAAAAAACTCAGTCCCAAGAGCGAGCACTCTAAATTAAGAGTTCCGTTATCACCTTTCCATGCACGTCAGTTAGACGCCGATCGATACCGGCATGCCGAAAAACTAATCCTTTGTGATCAATTCCCAGTAAATGCAGCAACGTTGCGTGAAAATCGTAACAGGTGGCTCTTCCCTCGACCGCTTGATAACCGAGCTCATCGCTCGCCCCGTAGGCAACGCCTTCTTTGACACCTGCGCCGCATAGCCATGAAACAAACGATCCACCGTTGTGATCGCGGCCGACACTTCCTTGAGCGAAAGGGGTTCGTCCAAACTCCGTAGTCCAGACCACGAGGGTGTCGTCCATCAGTCCTCGCTGGAATAAATCGGCTAGCAGAGCAGCGATCGGTTGATCGACACTTTCGGCAATCGGTGGGAGCTCGGCTTGAATACTCCCATGATTATCCCAGTTATTCGTCGCCCCCTGTGGGCCGCTCCAAACCTGAACGAATCGAACACCGCGCTCGATCAGACGTCTCGCCAGCAAACAGCGTCGACCGAAATCCTCGGTTACTGGTTTGTCTAATCCATACTGCTGGAACGTATACTCTGTTTCGGTTTTGAGATCAAAAGCTTCCGGAGCACTCAGCTGCATTTTGGCAGCTAGCTGGTACGATGCAATTCGGGATTGAAGCAGCCCATTGTGTGGCTGCGCTTCAGCAAATCGCTCGTTCCATTTTTGCAAGAGCTGCATTCCTTGTTGATCTGCGGCGCCCTGTGCGAAGGCAAATTTTGAAGCGGGCCGTAGATTGGGAATGGGTTCATCTGCAGACGCGTTGAGAACGAGCCCTTGGTACTTGACCGGTAAAAAACCTGAACTGAAGTTACCTCGCTGGTTGTAGGGCAAGCCTCGGGAATCCGGGAGTACAACAAAAGTGGGTAGGTCATCTACGATATTCCCAAGTGCATAGGAGATCCACGAGCCGAAACACGGAAAGCCGGGCAGCGTGAAGCCGGTATTCATCATATAACTACCGGGGCCGTGGACGTTGGTCTTAGATACCATGGACATGATAAAGGCCAAGCGATCTACCCACTTTGCTTGATGGGGGAAAACATCACTTACCCAACGCCCGCTTTGACCATGCTGTCGGAATGAAAACGGACTCCGCATGACAGCACCAGCGGGAGCCGTAAAGCCTTCGGGTTTTTCCTTCGGTCCGAGACTCTGCCCGTGGTATTTCTCGAGCGCGGGCTTGTAATCAAACGTATCCATCGGACTGGCACCGCCATTCATGAACAACTGGATGACGCGGCGTACACGAGGCGCGTGATGCAATCCTCCATCGGAACGTACCTTGAGTTCACCACCGATCGACGGTTTCGAAGCATCCTCTTCCGTAGCATGGTCGTTGGCGAAGAGAGGATCGCGGGCGAGGAGAGATGCGAGTCCCAACCAACCAAAGCTTTCGCCGGCGTTTTTGAACCAATCGCGCCTTGTACTCGGTGAATTGCTCATGAAGGATGCGCTCGTGTTGTGAATACGGGTCAACGAAAGGTCAGGAATTCGTTGCTGTTGATCATCACTCGTAGGAGCGCTGATAAGTCGTTTTGCTCGACATACTGTGAGGCCTCGAGCCATTCCTGACTCGTCGGACTGCGGAGGAAAATCAGGCGAAATGCGACGTCGATAGGTTCGTAATCTCGTTCCCTCCGGCAGCGGGCCGCTAGCTCGGTCGACGCCTGTAGTACGAAATCATGGTTCCAGAGAGCTAAAGCTTGGAGAGGCGAGGCAGTGGGACTGCGCGCGGGTGCCAACTGCGCGGCATCTGGGAAGTCGAGAGCTTCCATGAACGGATCCTGCAGGCCTCGATAGACCAATCGATAAATCGATCGGCGATGGGCACTTTTCTGCGTCCAATCGAATTGGGAGTATTCGACTTTCGGTGTTAGCTGATTGCCTGGTCCGAGCTTGAACCATTGAACACCAGGCCCTCCTGCTTGATAGTCGAGTGTTCCGGCCAAATGAATTAACGAATCCCGATACGTCTCTGCATCTAATCGCCCCGACGGACCTCGACCCAGAAGTCGATTCTCCGGATCGATCGACCGTTGTAAAGGTTCTGAGTTTGAACTCCTTTGATACGCTGCGCTCGTCACCATAAGCCGTTGGATCTGTTTGAGCGATCCGCCGCTTCGTCGGAGCTCGTTGGCTAACCAATCGAGTAGTTCTGGATGAGATGGTCGGGAGCCCATACGACCGAAATCATTCGGAGTATCCACGATCCCTCGACCGAAGTGGTGTTGCCAAAGCCTGTTGACGATGGAACGCCAAAAAAGCGGGTTGTCACGATGCGTGATCCATTTTGACAACTCGACTCGTCGCAACGCGTCACTTTGTATTGTGGCGGTATCAAATCGACTCGGCCCATGCGTCATGCATGTCAGCGCCCCTGGAGTGGCTTCTGCAGTGGGTTTGTCGATATCACCGCGTTTGAGCACAAATACTTTTTTGGGAGTCGACCAGGGGGTATAAAAACCACTGTCCGGAAGAGCTTCGAAATAGGGAGCAGCTGCATAGACATACGCTGGTTTCGGCAGGGCATCGAGAAGCGAGGTCGCCTTGTGGTCACCAACGTAAGCAGCCAGTACTAGTTTCTCTTCTTCAGTGCGACGATCCCGATGAACCGATAAAGCGGCCTGAACCTCGCGGGGTATCAAAGCACGTTGCAGGTTGGGGTTCGAGGAAATACTCAGTCGAAATCGTCCAATCGTATGCGATCCACCATGCAGTTGTCGCAATCGCACGATGATCCTGTCTGCAGGACGTAAACGGACAGGTTTTTCAAACTGAAAGACAGCAGTATGGTTCTGGCCAACCTGAGGAAAGATACCCCATGCTGTTTTGACATTCCCGTCGATCGCGTGGGAGATCGTCCAGCTGGTTTGGTCAAAATCCGAAAGGGCTTTTGAAATCGGAATTGGACTGGTTGTACTCGAGCCATCTGCGAGGAGTTCGACAACCAATTCACTTAGATGGAAATTCCCATTGTCATTTCGACCCGGCCCGCCCTGAGGGAGCGATCCATCTCGGAGGACCTCGAGTCGAATACCGGTGACAATATCCAAGTCCGTTCGACCCTTGATGATGTAGGTTTCGGTTGCGGGTTTAGGCCCCGACGCCTGCAAAATACCATCCTCGAGAACTTGAATCTCGGTTCCATCGGTGGTCAGGATCAAATCTTCTCGCAGTGGCTCCCAAGAAACCTGCCCTTCATCGAGATCTCGCTCCCACGCTGCCACTTCGTTCTGTAGACCGCTATTGAGTAATTGCGATTTGTCTCGAGATTTGACAGCATGGAGAAGCTGTTTCGCCTCTCGTCGGCGCATGGCTACGTCCAAATCAAGATCGTAGGGTACATTTCCTCTTCCTATTCCTGCCAGTGCCGCCTGCATTGCATAGTAATCCTCTTGGGGAATCGGATCGAACTTGTGATGATGGCAGCGCGAACAGTGGACGGTTGAACTGAGAAGCACGGATGAAATCTGAGTGATCATTGCATCACGATCGAGATAGTCAAAGGTGGTCTTCGCAGTGGCTGCAGTGCTCTGGTCCCACGGACCAGCAGCTAGAAAACCGAGCGCAGGGAGGAGATCTGTACGATCCGGAAAAAGAACGTCGCTAGCGAGTTGTTCTTGGATCCAGCGGTCCCAAGGTGTGTCGGCATTCAAAGATTGAACAACATAGTCTCGATAGGGCCATGCATGCGTTCGCATGACATCGTGTTCAAATCCATGGGTGTCCGCGTAATGGATCCAGTCAAACCAGTGACGCCCCCAGCGTTCACCGTATCGAGGCGAAGCCAATAATCGATCGACCCACGACTCATATGCATCGGGAGAAGTGTCCTCTTCGAACGAGACCATATCCTCGCTGGTTGGAACGAGCCCATGCAAATCGATCATGAGCCGACGCAGTAGAGTGCGTCGATCGGCTGGAGGGTTTACTCTTAAACCTGCATCTTCAATACGAACGCGAAGGAATGCATCGACAGCATTTCCCGAAGGAATGATAGTATCGGGAGCAGGAGCTTCATGGATCGGGAGGTGCGACCACCAAGGGGCCGATTCCGATTTCGATTTCGGAGTCGTTCGAGGGTCGACTGCACCCATTTGAATCCATTTTTCCAGCGCCGCGATTTGCTCGGAGGAAAGCGATTCCTCGGGTGGCATCTTTAATTCGGGTAATTCACCACGAACGGCTTTGAGCAACAGGCTCTCACGCGGTTTTCCGGGAACGATCGCTGGGCCTCGGTCCCCTCCGGTTCTCCATCCGCTCGCGAAGTCGAGTGTGAGGTTTCCATGTATCTCTCGCCGGTGGGAGTGGCAAGAAAAACAATGCTGGCTCAGAACAGGAAGAACGTTTTCCTCGAAATCCTTAACGAGCGCCGGATCGAGAGACTCGATGGAACTTAAATTTGTATCCTGTGCCGATGCTCGCTGGTCGCAAGGTGCGGTACAGTCGATCAACAGGGATAGAAGGAGTAGAGTTACAAAGTAGGTTCGCATAACGGATGAGCATGCGAGTCCAAAATCAGGATCGACATCAACTCTGCAGAATTAGCTCGGGAATCGCCACCTGACCAGTTTAGCATGGCGTCCTACGGAGCGGAAAGTTTCTTGCTGCAACCCATCCATCAAAAATCCGTCTTACTTTCCTCGGTTCGTCGAGAAATTCCACCATCCTCTTCCCGAAGGATGGTGGTTCTATGCAATCAAGGCAATTTCTAAAGGAACAGAACAGCCTGCCTCTCAGCGTCCACGCGCATCGCGTTTCCCCTGTACCCGCTTTCCTTTACCGGAAACATGCCCGGCGATTTTGTTTGTTCGAACGGCAATGGCGACGCGAGTTGCCTTGACTTTGCCACTTAAACTACTTTGTTTGGCAGGGGTATCCACTGACTTGATGACCTTAGGCGCCTTCACTTGCGACGGTAAGGTCCGTACTGATTCCGTTGCCGCAACCTTTTTTCTTCGGGCTACGAGTTTAGACTTGGCCTTTTTCGTAGTGGCTTTCTTGGCGGCAGGTTTCTTTTTCGCGGTCTTCTTTACAGAAGCGGTCTTGGTCGAGGGAGTGGAACCACTGGATACGACGGGGCTGCTTACCGAAGAGCTTGGAGCGGAGGCGACCGGAGCGATCGCGGGCGAGGTAGCTTTACGAGCCGTAGCTTTTGCTTGTCGATTGAGAGATTGCTTCGTTTGACTCAAGGTCTTGCGGGTATCTCGGCGAGCCGACCTGGATTCGACGCTGCGTTCCTGAGGCTTCGGTTTGCGTTTGGTTTCTGTTCCAGCAGCAGGGGCGGCAGCAGAGCCAAGCTTTGATTGAAATGCAGCTAACGCGTTCTTCAGGGCCTCATGTTTCTCATGGCTGCGAGACTCATGATTGGGGGACCCACTTTTGCGGCTCTCAACTCTATTTTGGGAACGAGAGAGGTCTTGCCATTTCGAAACGAATTTCTGTGTATTCGCAATGTGTTTTTTGAGATCGACAGACGAAAGTTTTTCGATCGTTCCGGGTTGGCTAGCAAGAATGATTGCCCATTCTTTCGCTGTACATAATTGCCGGAGTTCTTGAGATGAAAGCGCCATGCAGGGGTTCCTTGACAGTGATGACAAACTTCGAATTTTTGACAATGTACTAGACATTGTCGTCAACAAAAAGGAGGTGTCTGCATTGCGCCCTGGAATAGCCAGATACATGGCCCCGTCCGTGGAGAACGAGGCAGACCGGCATAATGCAGTGGCTGTGGGGCCCATCTTGAGTGCTGATCCGAGATGGTCTACGTTGTTGGTGGTAAGCCGAGTCGATCATCGCCGATCGACTCCTCGAGATCGTACGGGAAACCGATTCAGCGATCTGGCTCAGGGTATCGAGAGGAATCGAAGTGACAACCGCGAACTCCATCGGCGTGCACGCGAGGTAGGATTCCGCGTCAGTCTTACTCGACTTCCCCGTTTCATCCGTCGTGTGGTTGATTCAAGAGGATCTTTGTGATGTATCAGAAAGGGGTTCCCGAGTTTCGAGACTTTCAAGAGCGAGAGATAGATCTTGTGAGGGTCGAATCAAAGGGAGTCGTTTACAGGATGAGTCCCCCTTCGCCGCCGACTCATGCTCGACAAATGGTGCGCCTGGTTTTGGTCGTCAGCGAAACGACTTTGCTTGCAATGGGATAGAAGAGCTGTGTGAATCCTGTCATGAAGGCAAATAGACATTCTTCCCTATGCTGTTCCGATATTCCGATGAAAATCGGGGCGGAGCGTTCGTAGGAGACAGCCTGTCGGAGTCTCCATCGAGTGCTCAAGCGCAGGGCATTGATGCATGCAGTAGGATCAGGACGGGTCTCCCTGCTTAACGTACATGGATGGTTTACGCTCCTCGGAGTCGAGACATACAGAGCAACTTTATGCGACGACGTTCCGGGAAAGTCGATAAAAACCGTGATCTACGCTTGTCACTCAAGGTGGTGTTGAATTCCTCAAACGTCGTGGATTGGATCAGATTTCTGACATTGTCAGTGGATCGAGCTTGATTTGACATCCGGCGTGCGGGATACTCCTTATGGGGTGTGGGAAGTTGCATCTCTGGTTTTTTGGACGTCATTACGAGGGATTTTTCCTCTCCAATTTTTGATTCGGAGCTAGCATCGTGAAATCTGGATTTCTCAGTAAATGTGTTTTTTCTTCATTCCAATCGTCGCGTAAGCGAAGTGAGTCCGCGTTCACGCTTGTGGAGCTTTTGGTTGTTATCGCGATTATTGGAGTGTTGGTGGGCTTACTTTTACCGGCGGTTCAGGCGGCCCGTGAGGCAGCTCGCCGAATGCAGTGCACCAATAATCTCAAGCAGATTGGGATTGCGCTGCACAATTACCACGATACGTATCGGCGACTACCGCCTGGGGGACTTTGGTTTACAAACGCCATCGCAGACCCTAATTTCCAGCTCAATCGAGGTTCGATGCTGATGCGTTTGACTCAGTTCATCGAGCAGGGGAACACGTACAATCTGTTCGATTTCAACAGGCCACCCGAATACCAATTGGTTCCCGGTTCAACAACTCAGTACATTGCAGGGCAATCGATTCCGACTTACCGATGTCCTAGCGATGATAGTCCACAATTCAACACAAACGTGATTGACGCTATTCCAGTAGGTAGGCTGGCATCTCATAGCTATGCGGGCTCAAAGGGTCCGACGTCCACTGGTGATAATGCTGCAGGTTCTTGCGCGGAGCGGGCCGTTTGGGATACCTATAAGTTGAGCAACAATGATCAAACGCCAGCGGGTCCATTCACCCGGCTCGGTCGTTTTTACATCGGGAGATTTGCTGACGTATCCGATGGTTTGTCGAATACCATTTTTGTGGGAGAGATACGTGCGAATTGTTCCATTCCGGCGACTCGAGGTTGGGTCCATGGGAGCAATCTCAGCGGGATGATCAGCACGATCTACCCGATGAATGTCGATACTTGCACGAGAGACTTGTCGAGGGGTGCTTGCCGTTGGTGGGATAACTGGAGTACGAACTTTGGTTTCAAATCCCTTCATACCGGTGGCGTCAATTTCGTGCTTGGGGACGGTTCCGTCCATTTCTTAACGCAAAACATCGATCACTGGACGTACCAATACCTCGGTGGGAAATCGGAAGGTCAGGTTGCTTCGATTCCCAACTAGCAGAAGAAGTCATTCTGCTGGAATCAAGCGTGGGAAACCTCGATAGAGAATGTGTTTTCCTCGAGATAGAATTTTCGATTCGATGGGCGTTTTCTATCGAATCTCTGTTTGCATTTTTGACTGGATATCCAACTGGTTTGGAAAGCGAAGTATGGCAAGTCGGCTCTTCGGGTATGTTTTGTTGTTGGGATTCTGTGCTTTGGTTGGTTGTAGCGACAACGGGTTGGTGCCCGTCAAGGGACTCGTTCTCGTCGATGGTAAGCCGATCGAGAACGCGGCAGTCCTATTTCAGCCTGAGGGAGGCGGGGTTCCAGCCACGGGGGTCACTGGACCCAATGGTGAATTCACGCTTTCGACGGCGGGGGTTGGGGAAGGTGCTACGGCAGGCATGAATGGTGTTTCGGTCGTGAAGAGCGTGGTCGCGCAACCGAACAAAAAAATTGAGGAGAGTGAAATCGTTCCCATGAAGTACGAAACTCCCATCAAATACGTTAGTCCGAAGACCTCAGGCATCTCGATCGATGTCAAACCTGGGATGCAACCTGTCGAACTGAAGCTAACATCAGGTAAATGACCACTGGACCACATGATGGTGAATTGAGCTTTACGGAGTCTCATCGATCCTACGATTTCGGATCGCGAATCGAGTGATGCGTGTTTTCATCCGGCCAAGTCGTGCGTTACTGTTGTGCCTCGTTGCGAGTGCCGTCTCTTCATTGGCGATATACGCCTTTTCCAAGCGGACTCTATCGGATGCAATCCGGGCTCGCAGAAATAATCAGTATGTTGCAGCGGAGCAGTTGCTGGATGCATGCTGGAGGTTACCCGGACTCAAGAGTCAGATCGTTCTGGAGGACCAACTCCTAGCCGTACAGCAGGGGGACTTAAGAGAAGAGCGAATGTTGCGGTTGCGAATCAAGGAGGGTAAACCGGACGCCCAACTCATCCTCGAAGCCTTAGCGAAAGGAATGCTTGCGACATTTCGATGGGAGGAGGCTGCAGCGCTTGCCGAGTCCATGATCCAGCAGCAGCCGAAAGATGCGAACGCGTATTGGCTACGTGGTATGGCTCGAGCGGAAATGCAGCAAGGGATACTTGCGCGACTCGACTTCGAGAAGGCCTTAGCACTCGAACCGAACGCGTATGAAATCCGAAGATCTCTCGCCAGACTGCTTCATCAACAGGGATACGTCGGACTGGCGATGGAGTACTACCGTTCGATGCAATTGGAACGCCCGGATGATCAAACAGTACTTTTAGCATTAGCGCGATGTTTGCAGGACGAAGCCCGTCTAGCAGACGCGGAAAAGATCATCGAAGCGGTGCTTGCCAATCAACCGGAATCGGTTGAGGCACTCGTGGAACGTAGCCGTATGGCCTTGAGGCAGCGAGATTTTGAAGTGTCTGAGAAATCGCTTCGACAAGCAGTTGCGATTAGTCCGGATCATTTCGACGCGAATCGCTTGCTGCGTCTAACTCTTCAGGCTCAGGAATGCGTGGATCCGACTCTGGAAAGCCACATCAAAGAAAGCGAACGATATCAGGCCAAATTGAAAGAGAGACAAAGTCAATCGATACTGGATTTCGAGTGCTTATCGGACGTCGGGCATTGGATGCTGCGTACAGGACAGGAAGAAGAGGCGGCAGGATGGTTTTACCTGGCTCTGAAGGAAAATTCGGATCATGCCCCAGCTCATCTTGGCTTGATGGAATATTTCGGCAAGAGAGGGCAATCGATTCGATCCAAGATGCATGCTCAATTGGGAGGGGGAGACTTGCCATCTCCATCCCTTATTGCGACAAATCATGACTCGCAGCGAAACGATTCCATCGTAACGGATTCCATAAACACGACAAAATCCATGCCGGTTACCGAGGCGACTCAGGATTCGGTTCAAAGATTGTGTGGTGCTTGTCACGCATTCCCCGATCCGGCAAGCATGCCCCGAGGGGTGTGGAGGAAGGAGGTCAAGCAAGGTTTTGACTTTTTGAGAGATTCCGCTTGGGGTGGAGATTATCCTTCGCTTGAGAGTGTCGTCTCCTATTATGAGCAAAGGGCGCCGGAGCACTTTGAGACCATTCGGCAAAAGTCGAATCAAGGCTTACCTCCTGTTATTTTCACTCAGCGAGGAACAGGCTGGATACCGAATGCCCCCGTTCAGCCGGGCATCGCGAATGCCAACCTGGCAGGATTGCTCGGAGGTCCGAAGAAGGAATTGATACTTTGCGATTCGAGATTGGATGCATTGCTCCTATTGAAACCCTACGAGACAAAGCCTGGTGGGATCGTCATTCCGGAGGTAAAAGCTCCGTGCCACACCACGATTTGCGATCTTGATCAAGATGGAAACCAAGACATGTTGGTTGCTTCCATCGGTAGTTTTTTTCCCACCGACGACAAACTTGGGAAAGTCCTCTGGCTTCGTAGTAAATCGCCAGGGCAATTTGAACCCATCACGCTCTTAGACGGAGTCGGACGAGTTACAGATATTCAGGTCGCAGATCTTGATACAGATGGGCAGTTGGAGCTCATTGTAGCTGTGTTTGGCTGGAGGACCGGCGGTGAGATACTGTTGCTGGAGAATGCAACTTCCGACTGGACGAACCCCTCCTGCACATCGCGTGTAATCGATAGTCGGCATGGCGCGATTCATGTGCACATCGCTGACCTGAACAAAGACGATCGACCGGATTTTGTGTCTCTGATCAGTCAGGAGCACGAGACAGTCACTGCCTATATCAATCAGGGACAAGGAAACTTCCAACAGGAAATAGTCTTTGCTGCTGATCACCCAACCTATGGATGTAGCGGAATTGAGATGGTGGATTTGGATCAGGATTTAGATCTGGACATCCTTTTGACCAATGGCGATATCTTAGACCCCCCCTACTTGTTAAAGCCATATCATGGAGTCCGATGGTTGGAGAACGAAGGTCGATTCCCATTCCAAAGTCATCTGTTGGCAACCATGTACGGAGCATCGCGCGCAGTCGCATCTGATTTTGATGGTGACGGTGACCAGGATGTTGTCGCGGTTAGTTTCTTACCTCCCTTGCAATTTCCGGAACGCGAGAAACTTCAGTTGCCTTCCGTAGTGTTTTTCGAACAGATCGAACAAAAACGTTTCGAATCTTATGTGCTAGAGACAGGTAAGTGCGATCACTACTCCTGCACTGCAGGGGACTGGGATAACGATGGACGGGTGGATCTAGCGATCGCGAATTTCGCTTGGAGTGGCTCTCAGCCGATCAAGGATGCAGCGACTCTCTGGTATAACGCAGGCACTCGAACAAGCGGTATCCAGGATCGATGATGTTTTTCGACGGAATTAGCAAAGGTCAGCCGTTGGGATCACTGGATTCGATGTGTTAGTTTGAGGAATTCAGACGTTGCCCAGTCGGCATCGAGCATACTGATGTGAAACAAGTGATTCGCAGCCCCCGCTCCAGCCGTATCGAAACCGAGTGTTGCCATCTTCCATCGACGATCGAAAGGGGACTGCACCAATACCACACTCTGAACTCGATTTAACTGTCCAAATGATCTCTTTTGCGTCAATACGCCACTCTTATAAATGAAGAAACGATTGGATCGGGCATAACTACGACTCTTTGACTTCATCCAGCAGTACCACATACTTATACAGATTAGGATCCAGGCGGTCGCAACCAATAGCAAAACCGACTGCCAGGTAAAAAGGGAGTACATCCATAAGCCCGCTAGCAGGAAAAAGATCGTTAAAGAAATGGGAACCCTTATCATTCGCTCCCATGCTCTGCTGGACAAGGATCTCCATGAGAGATCACGAACCTCGGTAGCCATACCGGGATGGAAAGCGTCCAATACTCTGGGGATTTCAGCTTCTGGTAGGATAGGTACAAACCATCGTGTCCCTATCGTTTTCGATCCGTCCCCTTGCTCCCCACCGATTCCACCCAATGTTTCGATACATATCGATGCCAAGCGGAAACGTTTGGATAACCAATTTTGCTGAATACTGATGACCTGAATTCGATCGCGAGGAATGGTTACCGAAACCTTGGTAAATAGACCACATTGGATATGCAACTCATCGGCACACTGATTCAGTCGATAACCATGAAACTTCAGTATGTACCAAGCTGCGCTAAAGAGCCGCAATAGGATGATTCCCAGGAGTAGGGTACCTAGGACCATCAGTGCGCTTCCGACGAGCCCGATCGTATTGGATAGCGAATTGAAAAGGCCCGTAATATCCAGGTAATCACGCGACCACTGCTGAACCGTCTTTCGAAATTCGTCCTTACGCGAAGGATCACCTGGATCAAAATTAGGGTTGAACCCGTTGAACATCGCCTGCCAAACATATCCCAAGGCGATACCCGCGAGAATCTGGCCACGATTACTAAGGAGTCCTGCTTGGATCAGTTGCCAGATCGTTAACGTTACTACAGTCTGGACGTCCCTTGGGCGTTCCGGACTGGTATTGGGAATCGAACTCGGTAGTCCTGTGATTTGATGGGATTGATCGATTCGTACGCTTTGTAGCTTCGTGCGAATCCTTTCCAGTTCCTGAACACTGAGAACCCGCATCGTCGCCTCGGGTTCCCGGCCTGAAGCGGTCTCGATTCGGACCTCTGCAACATGAAACCAACGATGGAATAGGTTTTGAATCGAATCGATATTCTGGATACTGGCTAGAGGAATAGAACGATGGGTACGAAAGAGCAGTCCGTGGTCAATGGAGAGTTTTGTGTCGGTCAAGTAGTAGCGATACGTGAGAAATCGAATGAGTGATATCGCAAACGCGATCGTGAAAATCGAGCTACCGATGTAGAATCCTACGACTCCTCCCGTGAAGACCGAGAAACTGGCAAAGATCGCTGGGATAATATTGAGACGAAGCCGATGCGCTATTTCAAAAAGCAGGGAGAGCGGATGCAAGCCATGATATTCGACTGAATCACGATTCGGATGCATGATCCAGCTCACTTCACAGGGGTGTCCGCATCGGCGTCGGGTTTGACAGACACGACGGAATTCCTTGATGCATGCTCATTTTGCATGTCGTAGGTTTCATGCGATCGGTTTGTACTCGATGAGGCGTCTGCATCCTCTTGGTGGGAATGGTTTCCTGCGGATTCGGTAGAGCAGGCGATTCTCAAGGATCTAGATAAAGTGGGTAATAGTGATTTTCTTAAACTCTGCGCTTCCTCCAAAGAGAGTCCATCGATGCTAATGGAATGGTCATGTGTGCCCGCAGTATGAATCACCAGCGTCGCTAGACCAAATTTACGCATTAAGGGACCTTGAACCACATCGGTATGTTGGATGCGTTCACGAGGGACAAAAATATGGTGCCACCAGAGGTAACCGCGCTGAAGCTCAAAACCGTTCGGTAGTTCTCTCCAGCGAGTACTTTGCCACCTCCACAGCGGCTCCTGCCAACTAAAGACGGTTAGAAGCAGTGCGAAAATCAAGAGGACGAGTCCGATGAGCCAGCATCGAAAGTCCATCCAGGAAAAGAGAGCCAGGGTAATTACCAACCATGCAGTGAGGCTCATGGTTGCAAACAAAAGCGAAGCAATGCAGCCGCTAACTCTTTCAGCTTGAATATAGTTGGATTGAAGCGTTCGAAAAGGTGCCTCGATGGTAGCTTCATCGGATTCTCTTGGGGGTGCAGGAGGCATAGTGCTGAGGACTCGTTTTCGAAGGGTTCCTTCTGGACGGAAACCAAACTGATGAAGTCATTCCGTCCAGAGGGGAGGGAATTTGAATGTCCCTTTATCGAACTCGAGCGAGGCGACGATTAAGGCCTTCGCATCTTCAAAAAGGCTATCCGAGTTACAGAAGACTTCGCAGATTGCATCCCCTGGATGGACGACCATCCCGAGCGGGGTAAGCCATCGAATACCAACGTGATGGTTGATGGACTCGCCTGCACGCTTCCTTCCACCTCCCATGGCAATCACAGCATAGCCGATCTTCTGGCAATCCAATCCTGTCAAGATCCCTTGGGACGTGGCAAGGATGACGCGTGTCTTTTCTAGGTTGAACTGGTTGTTGAGAACTCCGCCTTGCGAACGGACCATCGATGAAAATTTCTCGAATGCCTCGCCGTTGTTCAACAGTCCCGTCAGCCGTGCACGGATATTGTCAATGGTATGTTTGGGATCTAAAGAATAGATGAGTCTCGCGGCGAGTTCCACAGAGAGATCGCGAACACGCTGAGGCCCTTTTCCTTGCAGTACTTCCAATGCTTCCACAACTTCACATGCATTTCCGATCATACTCCCTAAGGGTTGTGTCATATCGGTCAGTAATGCCGTAGTCGTGATTCCTGACAGCTGGCCGATACGTGTCAAGGCTTTGGCAAGAACGCGTGCTTGTGAGATAGACGATTGAAAGCTACCGCTACCGTACTTCACATCGAGAACCAAACCATTTAAAGATTCAGCTATCTTCTTCGACATGATACTGGCTGTAATCAACGGGATGGATGGAACGGTTGCTGTCACATCCCTCAATGCATAAAGTTTGCGATCTGCAGGTGCGAGGCGAGAGGTAGTCCCTGTGATGACACATCCAACATTCCGGAGTTGCTCATCGATCTCTCTTTCCTCCAGATTGGTTCGAAATCCTGGGATTGCTTCGAGTTTATCTAATGTTCCACCAGTGATACCGAGTCCACGGCCACTGAGCATCGGAACGTGATAACCCAAGCAAGCGAGTAAGGGGGCGATGATCAAAGATGTCTTATCACCCAATCCACCCGTCGAGTGTTTGTCGACCCGCACTGCGGAGCCTGTTGGTTTTAGGACATCCCCTGAAGCGACCATGGCTTGTGTGAGATCCAAAATCTCGGCTTCCGACATCCCCCGAAAGAAGATCGCCATCGCCAGAGCCGACATCTGGTAGTCAGGAATCTCCCCTGAAGTAAAGCCGTCGATCATAAACCTGATCGCTTCGCGCGATAGCGGCTGACCGTCTCTTTTGTTTGCAATGACGTT
The DNA here is from genome assembly GCA_040396935.1 of Pirellula sp. Taxonomy (GTDB): domain Bacteria; phylum Planctomycetota; class Planctomycetia; order Pirellulales; family Pirellulaceae; genus JBKCUI01. Next base: position 50,009 of record JBBAXA010000025.1, on the reverse strand, counting down.
TGCTGGAATCATTCGATGGTTTGTCGTATCCATTAGGACCAAAATTTCTTCCGAATTCTTCGAAGCGTCCATCGTAATCCAGGCAACAGGGATACCAAGCAGGTTATCCGAGCTGGCCAATCACCGACCGTTTGCCATAATCCCCAACGCGCGTCACGGCTGGGGGTCGCAACCAGAGCAGACTCTTCAAATTTGTGCAGGGAGCGGATGACACGTCCCGATCCGTCGATCCAAGCAGAAATTCCCGAGTTTGCGGCAACCAGCATGGGACGACGATTTTCAACGGCGCATAAAATAGCATTATTGAGATGGTGATCTACGATGCTGGAACCGCGGAACCACGCATCATTGGTTACATTCACCAAAATATCTGGGGGAGTGCCTCGCCGAGAAAGTTCTTTCACCTGCCTGTGAATCAATTGGGGAACGACATTCTCGAAGCAGACGCTCGGGGCTACGATTGTTCCGCTACTGGTTTTCCAGGCAACAAATTCCTGACCCGCATCGAGGGCTCCTAGCCCTACCATTGCAAGTAGCTGGGGGAACGATGAAACCAGTGGTATATACTCGCCAAACATGACCAAATGTCTCTTGGCATAATAATCAGCCCCTTCGCGATCCGCGTCTAGCCAGAGTGCAGCATTGAATCGTTCGAGTTTCCCATTTCGAACTTTCCATACAGCTCCACTGACTAAAAAGGCTGGTTGATCTTGTCCGGCGACATGGAAGCGAGCTAGTTGATCTCGGGTCCAATTTTGGATCCATTGTTGGGCTTTCGACAAAGACTCTTCGGATTGACCGAAGAGGGCAGGTTGTCCCTTCGAACCGTCCCAATCAAGCCAGGAAAAGTACTTATCTCCGTCCCAGGTACTTTCAGGCCAGATAACGACCTCAACATCACCGGCGGATTCCGACCGAAGCGATCGTTCCGTCAGTCTCGCTTGCTCTAACCAAGGAATTTGCAATTCCTCACGCGGCAGATCGAACATGGTCGGCATATTGTGCTGCACGATCATGAATTTGCCCAATCCCTCCGGGGTCTCTTGCGATGCAGCCTGTCGCTCATAGATTCGATAGTTCGAAAACGAACTGAAGATCCAGAAGAGAGAAAGCAAGCCAGCGATCAAGACACCGAACTGTTCAGATCGTGACTTCTGCGTAACCTTCTCACATCGACGCTCGCAAATCAATGCTACCAAATAACAGATAGATGCACCTAAAAGCATGATGCAGAAGCTGATGCCGTAGGCTCCGAAATGCGCCGCGAGATCCAGTACTGCAGGCCAGGGAGTTTGACTGTGCCCAAGCAGGCAACAAGCAAAACCCGTCGCAAAATAGGATCGAAAGAGCTCTAATCCTGTCCAACTAATAGCGCAAGCGAACGGTAATGGAAAATCGAAGCCCCTTCTTAGAGATCTAGAGATAGCTACAAAAGCGGGTGTATAGGCTGCCACGTATAGGCTCAGCGCTACCCACCCTCCATACAAAGGCCAATAGGCCAAGCGAATACCTTGAAGTAGCCCGAGCCACAGGATGCTGCCGATACAATAGATGCACCACCATCCCCGACCGGTTATTTCCACAGGGCAATAGACAGCTGCGGCGTAAAAGAAAGCCGAGACATAGGCGGCCCAAGGTTGACGTACCGGAGGCAGAGCGAGCCAATGGAAACCGGCAGCAATAGCTATCAAACCAATAGGAAGCCAAGCCGAAGCTTTTCGAGAGTTCTGCGGCGAACTTGTGCCAGGTTGGAAGGTAGGCAACGATTTTGAAATGGGTTTATCAGATTTTCGGTTCATCCCGTGAGACCTGGTGAGAGACAGCTGGGAATGCACTCGGCAGCCCGGGTCTATCCAAAGCAATGGATTCTATACTGCCGAAAGCAAGGATCGCCAAGAGCGTTCAAAACTTTAGTAGAGAGGACCCTTTGCGAGCATGATTCCAGGAAATTCGTTTCGAAGAGAGAGCCTTGTTTGGGGAAAGCTGCATTTCGTTCGAGAAAACGAGTTCCTATAATTCCGGAGCCAATTCAAAGGCATCCGACTTGATACGATTCGGCCAATCGGTTTCATCCCCAAGATCTTCAACCCATGATGCCGTTGTGACTACCGCAACCACTGCTACTGCCAGACGAAATGAGCCTAGGACAGAACCGAGTGAGATCGCTTTGGTGGTCGAAAACGCCTGGAAAAAATACGGTTCCAGTCAAGCTTTATCTGGAGCCTGCTTTCAACTCAGTCAAGGCGAGCGATTGGCTCTACTGGGTCCCAACGGCGCAGGTAAGACGACCCTGATTCGAGCGATCTGCGGACGCATTCGCATGGATCAGGGGCAGATTTTGATTCTCGGTCGATCCATTCGCGACCCTTCCGCGATGCAGCATTTGGGAGTGATTCCACAAGAACTCGCTATTTATCCAGATCTTTCCGCTAAGGAAAACCTTGAGTATTTTGGAAGACTTCATGGATTGAAATCGAATCGACTGAGGGATCGAGTGGAATGGGCGCTCGATTGGATCGGATTGACCGAACGAGCAAACGACCTCACGGGCCGATTCTCGGGTGGTATGAAACGACGAGTCAACATCGCTTGTGGAGTTCTCCACCGTCCTCAGGTTTTGCTTCTCGATGAGCCAACTGTCGGTGTGGACCCACAAAGTCGCCAGCGTATTTTTGACATGTTGGATACATTGCATCAACTGGGTACTGCAATCCTATTAACAACACATCATTTGGATGAAGCAGAGCAACGAAGCGATCGAATTGTGATTATGGACCATGGGCGTGTCATCGCGGATGGTGCACTCCATGAATTAATTGCCAATACCACCGGTAATCGACGACAAGTGTTGATGTCCATTCACGGAACGACGTTGGCCGTTCCCTCCAATCTGAGATGGGATTCTAATCGCAGTCGCTTCATCGCGACCGTTGACAGTGTTGCTGATGAGTTGCCTGCGATCTTGGAGAGAATTCATCGAGCAGGTGGAGTCGTGAAGGATCTCGATGTTCACCAACCGAATCTGCACGATGTGTTCCTGCATTTGACTGGTAAGGAGCTTCGCGAGTGATCTGGGCTGTCATACAAACGAGCTGGCGACGGCTGCGCAATAACAAGTCGGAGCTCCTTTTAACCTTTGTGGTTCCTATCGTCTTTTTCAGTATTTTTGCCGTCATTTTCGGATCGCGTGATGCATCATCGTCCACGCCTAAAATCAAAATCGCAGTCTGCGATGAAGTCCAAACGGATTTGACGAGACGATCTGTCGAGAATCTTGCCGAGCAGAAATCTTTGCGAATAACCAATCGCGATCGCGAAAGCATCTCCTCGCTGAGTCGGGTCCATGCAGAGGATCTTGTCCGTCGAGGGTTGGTTTCGGCGGCAATCGTTTTCGTCAAGAATGAATCCGTAGAAAGCAAACCTCGAGTCGAGGTACTGTCCGATTCGTTCGACCAAGTTGCATCGCAGGTTTTGGTGGCGGTTGTACAAAGATCTGTGATGACTGCCCAAGGGGAATTGCGCAAGAACAGCTCCCTTGAGATGGGTTTGCAGAATGGTACCAACCCCGTTATTCCGGCTGCTTTCACCGGTAGCGCATTGCCGTTTTCTCCTGTTCCCGAAATCGAAAACGTCGATTTGATTGGTGGAAAAAAAACGAATCCGGTGGTTGCCATGTATGCGGCTGGTATTGCAGTCATGTTCCTTCTCTTCAGTGCGACGACCGCGAGTGGCTCTTTGCTGGAGGAACGGGAAAACTCCACGTTGGATCGGCTCCTTTGTAGCCGACTGACCATGGATCAATTACTTTTAGGGAAATGGGCTTATCTGACCCTGATTGGTATCATCCAGGTTTGTTTGATGTTTTTGTGGGGATCACTCGTTTTTAAGATCGATGTTTTGAGGCATTGGGAGGGGTTTGCTGCGATGACGCTTGTTACGGCAGGTGCGGCATCCAGTTTTGCACTACTGTTGGCTTCCACGTGCAAGTCACGCGTTCAATTGGGATGGGTATCCACGATCGTCATACTGAGTATGAGCGCACTCGGTGGTAGCATGGTGCCTCGATATCTCATGAGCGAATCCATCCAGCGTATCGGGCTCTGTACATTCAATGCTTGGGCTTTAGAGGGATACAACAAGGTATTTTGGAGAGAGCTTCCCCTGGAGCAACTCGGGATGGAACTAGGCGTATTGACGGCGTCTGCTGCTGTTTTCATCGTCTTTGCCCGGCTGTTCGCCACGCGTTGGGAACGTTCATGAGCTCTGACTCTGCTCAACCCGTTGGGGCTGGCACGGCTCTGAGTCACCTACCTGCCGATCGATTGCTTCGCCGGCATTACATTCGTTTGAAGCAACAGAGAGATCGCATCATCAAGACCCCGGAGGGTTCTCGACGAGTTGTCGACGCGGAACGTTGGAATCATGCATTGCAGCATGCAATCGAGGTGTTCGAAAGCAGGCAGGCAAAGTCTTACCGAGTCGATTACGATGATGAATTACCGATTAGCGCCTATCGCGACAAAATCATAGACCTGCTACACAATCGACAAGTGATCATCGTGTGCGGGGAAACAGGGTCGGGCAAAAGCACGCAGCTCCCCAAGATGTGTCTAGAGGCAGGCCTCGGGAAATTCGGTTGGATTGGACATACCCAACCCAGACGAATTGCCGCCCGTTCGATTGCCAAGCGGGTAGCCGATGAATTCGGAAGTCAACTAGGTGACGTTGTCGGCTTTAAGGTCCGTTTCAACGATCAGACAAAACCTGAATCATTGATAAAACTGATGACCGATGGGGTACTGTTGACCGAGATTCAACGGGATCGATTTCTGGACTCTTACGACTGCATCATCGTTGATGAAGCTCACGAACGATCGTTGAATATTGATCTGTTGATGGCATATCTCCAACGATTGCTTACAAAGAGGCCAGAGTTGCGAGTAATCATCACCAGTGCAACGATCGATGCAGAGCGGTTCTCGGAACATTTTGTCGATGCGATCGGACCTGCACCCATCGTACATGTTTCCGGTCGAAGTTATCCTGTGGAGATTCGCTACCGAGGTGCGTTGGACTCACTGTCGCGTTCGGTGCATGATTCCGATGGATTTGAAGACGCAAGTCTCATGTCGCGATTTTGTGAGGCGATTGACGAGCTCTTTCAGGATGGACGGGGAGACATACTCGCTTTTTTTCCAACAGAGCGGGATATCCGGGATGCGGCAAAGCATCTACGAGGACATCTCACCCAGCAACGGGGATTGCATGAAGTCGAGGTTCTTCCCCTCTATGCGAGGCTCACCGAGGCTGAACAGCAACGTGTTTTTCAGCCACATTCCAAGGTACGAATTATCTTGGCAACGAACGTCGCAGAGAGCTCGCTGACCGTTCCTGGAATCCGATACGTTATCGACACAGGGACCGCGAGGGTATCTCGATTCGCAGCCAAAAGTAAAGTGCAGCGATTACCGATTGAACCGATTCCGCAGGCATCTGCGAATCAAAGATCCGGCAGATGCGGACGACTAGGGCCGGGTATCGCCGTCCGCTTATACGATGAGCAGGATTTTCTGTCTCGTCCTTTGTTCGCAACTCCCGAAATTCGTCGAAGCGACTTGGCTGCCACAATTGTGCATACCAAATCGTTGGGTATCGAGGACTTCGAGGGACTTCCCTGGTTGGACGCCCCGAGACCCGATGCCGTGCGTGAGGGAATGCAGGTCTTGCGGGAACTTGGAGCGATTGACGATCAAGATCGATTGACCTCTATTGGCAAACGACTGGCTCGCTGGCCAGTCGATCCTCGAATCGGACGGATCATTATCGAAGCAGAGAAGAATGGTTGCTTGAATGACATTCTGATTATTGCATCTGCTTTGGAGGCGCAAGACCCCAGGGTTCGACCTCCAGAGAAAGCCGCGGCCGCGGATGAGGCTCATGCTAAATTCAGGGATCCCGCTAGTGACTTTGTTGCCTATCTTCGGATTTGGGATTTCTATCAATCACTTCGCGAGCAACTCGGACGCGCCCGTCTAGAGAAAGCGCTCCAGCAAAATTTTTTATCGAATGTCCGGCTGCGTGAATGGGCCGATGTTCATCGGCAACTGTTAGAGCAATGTAAGGAATCCAAAATCTCGTTGGGTGAGAGAACTCTCCATCTCCCACCCCTCGAGAACGAGATAATCGACAGTCATGCGGGGTATGCCGGTCGAAGGAACGAAAAGGCTGGGAGTTCCGAGTTGAAAAAAGGGGAATTGCCGGCCGGTTATGACCGGGTCCATCTATCGCTCCTGGCGGGTTTGCTATCGGGAATCGCGATGATGGAGGATACAGGCAGGTATCGAGCTGCTCAAGGTTTGGAGGTAGTTCTTTGGCCTGGTTCCGGCATTCGCGGTAGCAAACCCAAGTGGATCGTTGCGGCTGAACGTATTGAAACCTCCCAACGTTACGCCCGAACAGCAGCTCGTATCGAGATGGAATGGATCGAACGCTCGGCTGTCCACCTTATCAAATACTCTTACGACGAAGCGCATTTCAGTCGAAAGCAGGGAAGCGCGATGGTGATGCGTCGCGGTACGCTCTTTGGTCTTCCTGTCTCACCGAGAGTTGCAGTGCCGCTCGCGCCTCTGAGGCCTGACCTTGCAAGGCAACTTCTCATCGAGCATGGACTCGGGGAAGAGGAATTGGTATCGCGTGCCAAATTCTGGGAGCACAATCGAAATTTATTGTTGGAAATTCGAAACCTTGCAGCCAAAACGAGAAGGCGAGATCTCATTGTTGACCCTCAACGCTTGATCGCGTTCTACGACAAACGCATACCGAGCGATGTCATCGATCGGGCGAGCTTAGAACGATGGGATCGATCCCTGAACACAACGTCGGGAATCCAAAGAAAAGAAAATAGTCCGTACCTAACCTGGGATGACATCTTATTACCCATCGACCGCAGAACCGTCGACACGCAGTTCCCGGATCGCGTATCCCTGGGAGTGACCCAGCTACCACTCAAATATCGCTTTGAACCTGGACACGACGAGGATGGAGTCAGCGTCGCCGTACCGCGCAGCGTAGTCCATCAATTGCATTCCGAACGCTTAGAATGGATCGTTCCAGGACTGATGGAGGAGAAACTCACTCAACTAATCAAGTCGTTGCCCAAAAAATTGCGACGCCAACTGGTACCCATTCCTGATACGGTACAAACGATTCTCCCCGAGATGATACGACAGGCTGCAGCCCAAGCTCCGTTCTGGAAATCCCTTTGTGATCTATTATCCAGGCAATTGAATGAGCGAGTTGAAAAGGCGGATTTCGACCTGACGACACTGCCTGACCACCTCCGATTTCGAATTGAATTGCTGGATGAACAAGGGAAGATTGTCGGAACAAGCCGCGAGCTTTCCGACCTTCAAAAAATAGAGAATCGTGCCCCTGACAGCCCAACACACTCGGTTTCTTCCTCCTCGGGATACAGTTGGAACCGATGCAAGATGGATACTTGGGATATCGATGTATTACCCGAGTCTATCATCGAGAATCGAAGCGGGGTTCGCATCGAATCCTTTCCGACGATCATCGTTGTCGATGGAAATATTCGAACCATCGCAATCGATCATAGGCTTCTGGCAAATCAATTGCTTCGTGTCAGTACGATCAGGTTGTGGCATAGGATCGATCGGAAAGAGATACGGAGCCATATTCAATATCTACCCCAATTCAGTACTTCAAGTTTGGGGTTATCGGATCGTTATTCCAGCGATTCGCTGCGCGAAATGTTAGGGGATTTGGTTGCGAGACTGTCCTTTGTGGATCGGAACTGGAATAGCGAATCATTAGAGAACGGACTGCGATCGAAACTGGATTTCGAAGTTCTTCGTCAGAAACGACTCGAACGAATCAGCCTCTCGGCAGCAGAGATTGCGAGATGGTTGCCTAAGTTAGCGGATGCGAACCATAGGCTTCGTGGTCTATTGGAGAAAGCGCCGGCTTCTTGGGGGGCTAGTATCGAGCAAATCCGGGAACAGGCTAAAAGCATCCTGGACCCATCGTTTGTTTGGAACACCCCTTGGTGTATTGCCAAGGATTTTCCTCGGTACTTGCAAAGTCTCGCTATTCGAGCTGAGCGACTGAGGTCTGGGGGGCTCGTGAAAGATCAGTCCACGGAGAATATTGCCAAGGTTTTTTGGGTGGACTACGTCGCCAGGCTCAAGGCGATACAGCCTCCGCCGTCGACCTGGCAGAGCCTTCAAATGCAGGGCAAGGAAGTTCTCGGTGCGACGATGCTTTATGCAACGGATCAACTTTTGGAGTACCGTTGGGCGATCGAGGAGCTAAGGGTGTCGTCGCATTCCCAGCAACTCGGAACCCGAATCAGTATATCCCCGAAAAAACTAGAGAAAATGCGAGAAGCCCTGGAGAGTCGTGGTCTGTCCAGCTAGAGCAAGGGACCCATGAGTCGGGCCGCTTTTTCTCCAAAACGTGAGATTACAGGGCGATGAGACCAGCTCTCGGAGTCAATCATTTCCGATTGATCCAAGTAGTCCTGCTGTAATTTTCTAAGCTCGGTCGTAAAGCTTGAATCGTAAATCGCCAAGGTGATTTCGAAATTCAGTCGAAAGCTTCGAGGGTCCATATTCAGTGAACCAAACAAACTCACACGACTATCGATCGTAACGCTTTTCGTGTGAAGCAAGCCGCCTCGGAATTTCGCAATGAACACACCTGCGTGCATCAGATCGCCAATAAAAGCTTGGCTTGCCCATCTCACCAGCAGGGAGTCCACATTGGCTGGAACGATCACAATCACCCTCACTCCACGTAATGCAGCCGAGGCTAGTGCCATTTGCAGGGCTTCGCTCGGAACAAAGTAAGGGCTTGTGATCACAAGTTCTCTTCGAGCCGAATAGACTGCCGTGATGAGCAATCTTTCGATAGCCTCAACCTGATTAGCCGGTCCCGACGGCAATACCTGAATGACCGAGGTCCCTATTTTCCGGATAGGTTGTTCGCCAGTTATGTCTGGTAGGTGATCTGAGTCGGAATTGGTTTCAATATACCAGTCCGCTTGAAATGTAATTGCGAGCGCTTCGACCGCTGGCCCCTCGATCCGTACCATTGCATCGATCCATTGCCCTACGCCGGCATCCTGTTTGAAGTACCTAGGATCGACAAGATTCAGACTTCCCGTCCAGGCTATTTGATCATCGATCAACACAATTTTGCGATGCATACGCAAGTCGAATCGAACGAATGGAAGCCTCCAGAGCCCTCCCGGCAGGGCTTCTTGGATTCGAACGCCATCCGCCTGAAGTTCGATAGCTGTTCGGCTTTTCAGGAATGGGTGACTCCCCATGGCATCGACCAATACGCGACATACAACACCACGCTGGACTGCCCTTTTCAACGCTGCAGCTACCTCACAGGCTCGACCTGCATCATGCCATATATAGAATTCCATATCGACATTGATCGTTGCAGTATCGATATCCTCGATGAGTTTATCGAAAACCTTATCCCAATGGTTGAAGAGTTCGTATTGATTTCCTGTCACTGGAGGGACTTGAAGCATACGCTGTCCCGCGCGTGCAAGAAGTTCATAATCCTCGCCGATACTATGCCAGTCAGCCCTTAGGTGAGGACGGTCCAGCATGCCGTATCGAGAACGAAGAGGAATCGATAGCTTGCTAATCATTCTCGCTCGGTGGGCGCCCAATCTTAATTCACCTATCAGCAAGTAAATGCAAGAACCAATCGCTGGAAGCATGAAGACAACGAAGATCCATGAAAGTGTCGCCCCAACGGACCGATTGCTCATGATCACGCGAAAGACAATCGCGAGTGTGATGGATGTATGAATCACCAGGATGCCGAGCACCCAAAAAAACGAAGGATCATGTTCCATCAGGTTGTTGAGAAAGTTCACGCGGAGAATGTCATTTCTTTGGTTCGAATTCGCGGGAGGCAAGAAATAGCGCGAGAGGATCGTGAATACATGGTACGGCTAGCGGAGTAAAGGATCTTCTACATTCGCTTCCACGATACGAAAGTTTATTCCCTGAATCGCTGCACCTCCATTATGGAAGCGTAGACCATCGTAGGTAATACTTGACATCATTCGATGGGTATGTCCGAAATACACGTCCGAAACTCCTTGATCCTTATGCATCCCCTGGTCATCAAGATAACGCGACAGTTTGCGTAATACCCATGTGTGCGGCTTAGCCACCGCGGTAACCATCGCATGCATACGAGTCTGCACCACTGCATCGTAGAGCCAGTGACGGTATGCCAAGGGTGGAGGTTTGTCATCATGCATCCGACGATGCGTATCGAGTACGTCGTGATCGAGTCCTCCATCCAAAACATCACCATGCAGAAAGACACAAGAACCCAATCGTAGTATGTGCGGTTGCCATTGCAGTCTGGGTTGTTCAAATGCTAGCCGATCGAGTGCCGTCACGAAGTCCGGATGGGAATCATGATTGCCGAGCAGATAATAAAAACTGGTATCTGAGTGTTCGAGAACTAGTTTTTCTAGCCAGCGAATAGCTTCTACAATCGATTTTGTTAAAGATCGATAAACACTCCATTTGAAATCAAATATGTCTCCACCCAGGATGATCGTATGGGCGTTTTGTGCCGCATAATGGATCGAGGAATTGAATCGTGTCGCTGTCGAACGCTTGGACAGGAGATGTAAATCGGAGAGAAAAAAACATCCTCGATTTGTCATAAAGCCTAATTTCTAAACGACTTTGGAGTTTCCTCGAATCATCCATCGAACGCGATCAGCGATGAACTCGCAAAATCGGTGCCGTCGTAGGACGTTTCATTTGAGAAGCTGGTACCATCAGTATACCTGGATCAAAAGTATTCCCTAGTGTCTCTCTCTAGTCTCCAAATGTCGTATTCCAATACCCTTCAGTTCGCTACGAAAGACCCAGTTCAACAGGTAGTGAGTACTCGCATTATTTCGCTTAGCTTTTGATTCAGGCAACGAGTTTGTCTGAATCCAATAGGTCTTCTAGATATTCAAGGGCCCGTTGAATTTGCTTTTAGACGCGGAAGCTTCTTGATGAGCTTTTGCCAACCATCCTCGGAGATTTTGCTTCCGTGTACCTGAAGAGCCTCTAGACGAGGCATCGAAAGCAGAATCTCTAGAGCTTGATCCGTTACGCCTGTGCCAGCCAACCACAGCGTTCGGAGCGTCTTATTTCCTGCAAGACTTCGCAAGCCTGCATCCGTTATTTCACAGTTCGACAAATCGAGCTCGATCAAACGAGGCATTTTTGCAAATGACTCCAATGAGCTATCGGTGATATGCGTGGATTCGACATTCAATCTTACAATATCCCAAGGCACATTGGGATTCGTCCAAGCGGTATCATCGACCTCGGTGAACGCCACGTCGAGCGAATCCCAGTTACGTTTCAGTTTCAACTGTTCCAAAAGCCAGGCGGAGTCGATTTTTGTACGGCTCAGAACCAACTCATTACGATTATCGTGGGGAAGATAATCGATCGAATGGGCAGGTCCTTTCAACATATACGCGCGGTACCATGGGATCAATTCGTCGTCCGTCGATGGCTGGAGAGGACTCGGAGTACCCTGGCGATAGAGTGCCGTCAGATTTTGTATCAGTAACTCCCGTGATTTTGAATCCATCTCCATCCAACTATGGGCAAGTCCGCAGGCTTGGCTATAGCGAGGTGCCAGGTCGTCGAGAGTCTTGAATTTCTGACCATTGATTACGCCGAAATACTCCCAGGGAAACCATGTTTGGTCTCTTAGCAATCGGAATCTTGCTGCCTGTAAGCGATTCGAATCCCAACCACCAATATCGACCAGGCAAGCTCCCCCCAGATCTATTGCCGAGTAGGACTCCATAAACAGTGCGATGCCCTCTGCCACCCAGAAACCTGTGGTTTTATCCGCGTCGAAGAGGATACTTCCCTCTGTTGCCTCGACAAAAAATTGATGCGTGAGTTCATGTACCAACGTCGCATAAGACTTTTTCTCAAAAAAGAAGAAGGAAGCTCGAGTGTTTTGGTTGTAGTATCCCGTCGAAACGCCGATGGACGGAACTAGCGACTGCAATCCTTTTTCGTACGCATTTCGGTTCGGAAAAACCACGACTTGGAAAGGATTTCTACGTTGTAAGGTTTGTCGACTCGAGATTTCCGGTTCGTTGCAGTAAGAAAAAAAGATCTGCTGCCAAATCGCATAGATCTGTTCGCACACCTCGGCGATTTCTGCTGCATCCTTATTTGCGTTCTGAAATGCGATCTCAAAATTGGGAGTCTGAATCAACTGGTATCTGGAAGCAGGCCATTGGGTTATCGGATGAACCCCCTTGATTGTCGGATTTGCGCGACGCAATTGGATCAATGGTTCTGAGGGTAACCACGGAGCGTCGTCCATTCCCAAGTGCAACGCTTGAAACCCTGCAGCGAGCCACTGCAAACGATAGGCGACTGCACCGTTAGAAATCGATTCGAATTTAGCAGCGCTTTGCCGTAATTCCTTGACGACTCGTTCGATGAAATCCTCGAAACGCTCTCTTTCTTCCGGACGGAACGACTGATCGAGTAAACCTTTCAACTTCTTTGATGCTGATTTGGCTCTCGGCATCAAGAATCTCATTCTGCCATCGGAAGGGATTTTCAGAGAAGCTTGAATACCCAGTAGGAATCGATGGGCAGAATGATTGCGATCCTGGGATGCAGGCAATCGTTGCAACCATTCATAAAATTCCTTGGCGGATTGAGCGGGAATATATGCTGGCAGCTGTTCCGGTTGTGCCCATACCGTACTGATGAAAAAAACGGCTACAATCGCTGTAACGATTACCGTCCGAGCTGCATTCACGATTGCTGCGCGAATTTCGATACCTGGCATAGTGCCTTGGCTGGAATGGGGAGACAAACGAATGATTTTAGTGTACATCATTGATAAACGTTGTGCATAAACGAAAGTTACGATTAATGCTGTGCTCATCCTCGATGGAGGGTGGTGGGAGCGAAAAGCAGCTGCTCTATCTGTTACAGAGGTTAGATCGTGCGCGATTCGACCTGCAGTTGTACCTACTCTATAAGAGAGGTTTTTTATTGCGCGAGGTACCTGACGACGTACCAATCACGGCCTATTGGTCGGAGCATACGCAGCCGAGATGGAACTGGCCGGGCAGAATTCTTCGCGATCAGATCAGGCATCTTTCAGATCTATTGCGAACGGAGAATATCGACGTGGCATACGATCGGTTATTCCATATGACACTGGTTACAGGGCCTGCGACGAAAGCTACAAAAACTGCGAGAGCTTCTGCTATCGTGTCACCTCCGGAGTTCGATCTCGTTCGATCGGAGAAGCGATGGCTGGGATGGAAAAAAGCGGCCCTGCGAAAAGCCTATACGAGTGCTGATTCCCTAATCACAGTGGCGCCGGGAGTGGCTGAAAATGCATCCAGGTTTTATGGAATACCCCGGGAGTCATTTCGTATCGTGTCTAGCCCGGTCGACTTGGAAAGAATTGATTCCTGTGCCAAGCTTCCTTGGACAGGCGTACCTCTTCGCCCGGACCGAAAGCACATCGTCGCGATCGGTCGATTGAGCGAGGAGAAAGGACAAAACTACCTGCTCCAAGCGGTAGCCCGATATCGTGCGGATAGGTCTCCGGATATCGCTCCCCCCATCGACTTGCACTTTGTTGGCGACGGCATCTTGCGGCAGGAATTGGTGGGTTTAGCCAGGTCTTCAGGGATCGAAGATTCGGTATTTTTTCATGGTCATCTTTCCGATCCATTCCCATTGCTGAAGCGGTGCGACCTGTTCGTATTACCGTCGCTATACGAGGGCTTACCAAACGTGCTTCTAGAAGCGATGGTTTGTCGGATTCCGATTTTGGCAACCAACACGGAACAAGGAGCCGGCGAGTTACTGAGGCGTTATCCCTTGGGTACTCTGGTTCCTCCAGGAGACGCGGCAGCGTTAGAAAAAGCGATACGTAATCGATTTATTACCCCGGATCCCTGGTTGAGTCGGCTCGACACTGCACGAGAGTATGTAGAAACCCATCACTCTCTCGAGCATTGGATCGAAGAAATGTCAGAGTTGTTTGAGTCGATTTGCCCACGATGATTCTCCCTCTGAACGTGCATGTTAGTGAATCATTCGGGCGGATAGCAACGCTGATGGCGTTTGAAGAAATCAACTAGATGTGCGTGACGACTGCAATACGAAATGGTGTCGCGAAGTGTTGTTTACACCGAACGACGAATCAATCCTAACTTTTTTAGCACCGTAGAAGTCTCTTTTTGAAAGCGCTCGTGAGGACCGGAGGTTGGCTGAAGGATTCTAGCGCATCAACACACTTTGCTTGTGAGCTGTCAGACCTTCTTTGTCTGCGATTAACGCGATGTCATCGGCAATCTCGCGTAGCGATGCACGATCGTACTCGATGACACTGCTCGTTCTGAGGAAGTGGTTGGATGACAAGCCCGATGCCCACCGGGCAGTGCCACCTGTCGGTAGCACATGGGATGGACCAGCCGCATAATCACCGAGTGCAACTGGGGAATAATGTCCGAGGAATACAGCTCCGCTCGTTCGGATTTTCGATAACAATCGACGCGGGTTTTCAATAGCAATCTGCAGATGTTCTGGCGCAATCAGATTCGTAACTTCACAGGCTTGATCCTCATCTTTACAAAGAATCATTGCGCCAAATTCGTTGAGTGACGCTAGAGTGAGTTCAGCTCGTTCCAGCGTTTGGAGTTGATTTTGAATGGACGCTTCAATCGCATCAAGGATTTCACGACTCCATCCTACGACGATACTAGCTCCTGGCGAATGCTCGGCTTGAGCGAGCATATCTGACGCAGCGAAGGCTGGATGGGTGCTCTCGTCGGCTAGTACAACGACTTCGCTCGGACCCGCGATCGAGTCGATATCGACATGTCCGTAAACGTATCGTTTGGCCAAGGCGACAAAAAGATTTCCTGGACCAACGATTTTATCAACGGCTGGGATTCGATCGATTCCATAGGCTAACGATGCAACAGCCTGTGCCCCACCGACCGCATAAACCTCATCGATCCCCAGTTCATAACAAACAGCCAACACATCTGGATTGTAAGCCCCCAATGGAGTTGGTGGTGCAACCACTGCGATCTCGGATACTCCAGCACATTGAGCAGGTATCGCGGTCATGAGGACGGTAGACGGATAGGCCGCGGCTCCACCTGGAACGCAAATACCTACCCGGCGCAATGGCGTATAACGCTGTTCGAGAGTCACGCCAGGTTTGGGGTGGATGACAACATTGGAATGCAGAATCGATTTCTGAAAGGTTTGGATATTCTGACGGATTCTTTGAATCGTTCGTAGGAATTCGGCGGACGCATTCCCGTGGGCTTGCTCGAGCAACGCGTGCGGGACACGGAAGGTATCAGGAGTGACTTCCGGATTGTCTAGGTTCTTTGCATAGTACAGGACGGCTTCGGTACCCCTATCTCGGACGTCATTGCAAATTCGTTCGACAACTTGTCCAGGCGACAGAGGCTCGCCAAAGAGTTTGAGCGTCAGTTCTCTTCCTCGCGGGGAAACAACCGATCCGTCAGGGCTGAGTTTCCGACGGAGTTGCTGAATCGAATCAGCAAACGTCGACGAAGAAGCGTCAAGTCGCTCTAAGCGAAGAGGTTGCAATGATAAGTCTGACATAGTGAACTCAACGCGATGATGAATCTTAGGTAGCGGAACGAACGAGTTGGCTGTTGCTGGAGGGAGGATCCGTCAAGTACAGGCGTCGGAGTGGTTCGATTCAAAGACTTGATGGAATCCGTAGTCAACAAGGCCGAACCGTGGCGTGTGTTGCAACCGTTGATATCCGATTCATTCCATTGAAACATACAACGATAAAAAAGCCGTTGTATCCAAATCCAACTTACTGCAGCGAGGCTAATTGTTCATCGGTGAAATTGACGTTGGACGCTACCGACTGCACATCGTCATGATCCTCGAGTTTCTCCAGCAGTTTCATGACAGAAATGGCTGTCTCTGAATCCACTTCGACTGTAGTACTTGGGACACGGGAAACCGATTTTGTTTCCACGAGGATATTTTGAGCCTCCAATGCCTCGACCAAACCGGAATAAGCCTCTGGTGAGCAGGTCAACTCAAAGTAGTCGCCGATTTCCGTGACGTCGTCCGCTCCGTTTTCCAGGGCCAATTCCATCAATTTCTCTAAGTCGATTGTGACTTGCTTGATCGATAGAATCCCCTTGCGTTCGAAAAGATACGCGACACAGTTCGTGGAGCCTAGTTTTCCTCCGTGGTTGTCGAAAAGCTTTCGAATTTCGGGAGCGGTTCGGTTGCGATTGTCGGTCATGATATCGCAGAGAACGGCCACACCCCCTGGTCCATAGCCCTCGTACAGGAGTTCCTCGACCTCACCTCCATCGATCTCTCCGGTCCCTTTTTTGATTGCTCGCTCAATGTTATCTCTCGGCAGTGAAACAGCCTTGGCATCGAGGATTGCTGTTCGAAGCCGCACGTTGGAAGAAGGATCCCCACCCCCCAGTTTGGCAGCTACGATGATGGCTTTCGAGAGCTTGCTCCACAATTTGCTTCGCTTTGCATCGACTGCAGCCTTTCGATGCTTGATGTTAGCCCACTGCGAGTGGCCTGCCATGGGTCGAACTCCTGATTGAAACGAAGAATACGATGAATACTTGAAAAGCGATGGTAGGAAAGGACGGTCGCATGCGACCGATCATTTAGGCTTCTTTTTCGTGATCTTTACATTGTTTGCCATCTTAGGTGGGTTTGCCATCTTAGCGGGTTTTTTTGTCGGGCTTCCCGGCTTCTTACCTACAGGTTTATCACCTTTGGAAATCTTAGATTTAGGGCTGTTGGGTTTGTTCTTTGAGGCTGTAGGTTTGTGAGATACTTCTGGTTTTCCGGATCTCTTGATTGCACCTAAAGTTTTCGGTTTTTCCTTCCCTTTTGTTTTGGAAGGGGGCATCTTCTTTTCCGAGGTCCTACCGGAATCGGCTTTGATTTCTTTCGCTTTATGATCGGTAACCGATTTTGCGTCAGCGGGTCTTACCGACGATTTAGCGTCTTTCTTTGCTGCGTCAGGCTTCGTGGATTTGATATCCGTTTTGGTCTCCGATTTCGGAGCGGGTTTAACCTCACCTTTTTGCGGTTCCGGTTTTGCGGCGACTGGCTTGGAGATATCCTTGACTACCGAACCCTTCGTACCAACCTTGGCTACCGGTGCCGTGTCCTGGGATTTGGGTGGTAAAGCTTCTGGTTTTCCGGCAGCAAGTTTTTTCTTGGTTGCTTTCGAATCGGGCACGACCACCGTTGCCTTTGGTTTAGGTGTGACCCCGAGGTCCTTGAAGACAGCCAGAGCTGTAGGACTTTTGGGATTTGCGGCGAACTCGATCGCGAATTGATGCAACAAGCTTGAAAACTCGAGCCCCTTATTTTTGGGAATGGCGCGTTCTACTCCCGGGACCACTTTCTTCTCTGCTTCGGCGCTGGTGATGATATCCGCGGCTTGAAGGGCATCGAGGATGGAAGTATCTGCGGGAATGGCATGACCACCGAGCGCGTGCTGTGAAATATAGTTGAGGATAAATGGGGTCATGCCTTGCCAGGCTTGCAGTTCCTCGGTTGCCTTGCCAAGGTTTGCCTTTTTCAAATCATCGATATCGTATTGGTAACGAGATTCAAATAAAGACTGCAAGCAGCGCTTGATGCGATGGCCAGCGGCGGGAGGATTCGACAACGAAGACAGTACCTCCCCCAGCTCGATCGCCGTCGTAACACGCACCTCATTCCAGTCGAAATAGGTTTGCTGCAGTTTCGCAAATGCCTCATCTGCCTGATCCACTCGGGCATCTTCAAGACAGCATGCGTATAGCATGTGTTCTAAGACGCTTCGTTCAACCGTTCCTTCAGTATGTTTGAAGTGCTTTTTGAGCGATTTGTAAAGCTGTTCAAACTTGTCTGCTCGGCTGCTCATTTCATTTTATTGGGAGTTAGAATTGATCGAAGGAGGGTACAACAACTTCATTTCGGGAATGGTTGTTCGACATGTTGTTCAACAATGGATATCGAGTGATCCGGTGGTTACCTCACGGGGTTGCATCGTTGGCCGGTTTTGGGTCGGAGGATATCCCCCTGGGATGAGAGACAGTCGCATCGGAAGCAATTTCTAAATCTTGATGCGGCTCTTTCTGAGATTCGCTCTCTGCACGTTCTGCTGCAAGTTGTTCCAGGATCTGGGAAACGGCTAGCGATTTCTTGACGCCATCATCTAGGACAAATGTCAATCTCGGGGTGTATCGAGTATCGATACGATCGGCGATCTTCGCTTGAAGAAATCCAGCAGAACTTTGAAGTCCCTTTAAACTCGTCGCTTGCTGGGTCTTGTTACCCATCACGCTGACGATCACCTTTGCTTCGCGCATGTCGGGAGCAACTTCGACTCCCAGTACCGTGACGTTTTTGACGCGAGGGTCTCTCAGCTCAGTAAGAATCGCCATGGAGACCACTTCTCGAATTGCTTCACCTGCCTTAAGTAATCGTCGTGCCGTCATAGATGCTCCATTCGCTTTCTCGAGATTGGTCGATCCTTGAGATCGACCAATCTTCTAAGATCGAGAGGACTCCAAAGTTCGAGCGACCTCTTCGATTCGATAGGCTTCCAGCAGATCATCGACTTTTACATCGTTAAATCCTGCTAGTTTGATACCGCACTCCATGCCCCGGGGCACTTCTTTGACGTCGTCTTTGTGACGCTTGAGAGTCTCGAGAGCGTAATCACCGATACGACGTCCCTCTCGATTGACACGAATGCGACAACCTCGCTCGATTGCTCCCTGCAGAACATAGCATCCTGCAATCGTACCGACACGAGAGACGGAGAAGACTTGCTTGACCGCAGCTCGTCCCAATTCGACCACCTTTTCCTCAGGTTTGAGACGCCCCTCGACCAACGCTTTGATATCCAATGCCAAGTTGTAGATGATGTCGTACCGGCGGATCTCTACGTTGCGGGCATCTGCCAAGGATCGTGCTGCTTCGTCGGGAATCACATTGAATCCCACGATAACGGCTTGCGATGCGCTCGCCAATGTTACGTCGGCAACCGTGATTCCGCCGACCGATTTCTGCAGGATCTTTAACTCCACCTCGGGGTGGTCGAGTTTCGACAATTCCTTCTCGATCGCCTCTAAAGAGCCACGGGCATCGGCTCGAATGATCAAGTTGAGAATGACCTTCTCTTCTTTGACTCCCAGTTTGCCGGTTTGAAGCAGTTCCTGGAATGTTTCGAAGCTTACCTTGGGCGATGTTCCCGCTAGCGACTGTGTTCGCAATGCATTTTCTCTGTCCGCGGCCAATTGCCTTGCTTGTCCAATATCGTCCAAAACAAAGAATTTCTCACCCGCCTCGGGAGGCTTATCGAGCCCTGTAATGTTGACAGGCATAGATGGACCTGCTTCTGTCAACTGTTTGTTCCTCTTGAGCGTATCGTACAGAGCCTTTACCCGACCGAACGAAGAACCGCATACAACGATATCTCCGACTCGCAAAGTTCCGTTTTGCACCATAACCTTAGCAATTACCCCTCGATCGGAAGCTTGCTCGCTTTCCAGGCAAACCCCAACCGCGGCGCGCTTTGGATTCGCTTTGTATTCATGTAGCTCAGCCACTGTCAAAACGGTTTCCAATAGTTCGTCCATCCCTTGACCGGTGATCGCACTCGTCGGAACTACTTCCACATCTCCACCCCAAGCGCTGGGGGTCAAGCCGTGTTCGGTCATCTGTGTCATCACACGATTGATGTCCGCACCAGGCAAATCGCATTTGTTGGCTGCAATCACGATGGGAACGCCAGCCGCCTTCGCATGCGAGATCGCTTCTTCTGTTTGAGGCATGATCCCGTCATCCGAAGCGACGACCAGAATCGCAATGTCTGTAACATTAGCACCACGGGCTCGCATCTCCGTGAACGCTTCGTGACCTGGCGTATCGACAAACGAGACGGCCCGTCCATCTTTTCGTACTTGATAAGCTCGAATGTGCTGGGTTATCCCACCGGCCTCACCTGAAACAATTTTGGTACCAATCAAATAGTCCAACAAGGAGGTCTTACCATGGTCGACGTGTCCGAGGAACGTAACAATCGGCGGACGAGTTACAAGATCCTCCGGCTTATCCTCGACAGCATCGAGCTTGTTGAGCAAGCTTGTCTCGAGGGATTCCGCCTGTTTGAATTCAATGTCGATACCAATATCGGCTGCAACCAGTTCGGCTTGTTCCTGTGTCAGTGTCGAGTTGATGTTGGCCATCGAGCCCATCATCATCATCGAACGGAGCACACGGGCTGCTGGAACGCCTGCTGCTTCGGAGAAGCTTCGCACGCTACAAGGCATCTCCAAAATCGCCTTTTCCTTGCGGGCAATCGTGACCTGCTTTTTCCTTTTGTTCAGGCCCTTGCCGCCGTATTTGCTTTCTTCTTCCTCGATTAAAGCTAAATCTTTTGTCGTTTGAATCTTGGGGCTTCGAAGTCGATCGGCACGGCTGTCGGCAAATCCCTTTTTCTTGGGTGCGGCGGGCGCTTCATCTTCGTCTACAACCTTGCGACCTTTTTGGTTGAGCTTGTTCTCTGCATTCGCTTTAAAATCCGCCAATCCTGCATGCATGGTCTGGCTGGGAGTGGAGGCGCGACTGCTCCCACTACCTGCTCCGGATTTAGGCGACGTCGCGGGCTTATCGGCAGGTTTGTCCATGCCTTTTTTTACGCCTTGGATGACGTCTGGCGTCAACTTGACAATCGGTTTTTGGGTCGCCGGCTCCTGCGATTTCGGCTGGGGAGTTGGACCTGCTGACTTCGGAATTTTAGCCAGGTTCAAAACAGGTTCTCGCGTCTTGCGGCTCCTGTCCGTGGATGGCTTGGCAGTATCAGCACCCATTCCAGGCCTTGGACGTCCCAAAACCCTGACCTTCCCGCTGGTCTGTGCGGGCGAGTAGAAGTCGTCCTTTCTCAAGGGTCCTGGCGTCTTTCCCGACTCCGCCGAACCTCGATCATCCTCGCTACGAGCGACCGGAGAGGACGTTGTTTCTGCGACAATATCAGCAGTGGCTTTCTCGCTCGCGGGAGCGGAGCTGGATGTAGCTGCAATCGAACTATCCGCTAGCGTCGGTTCCTCAAACTCTTCAATTTCCGGCTCTTGGCGTGCGGAACCAATAGGCTTGCGTCCAGAGGAAAGATCGCGCTTCGCAGCACCGATGCGAGAGGGGACCTCGCGAACGGGCGCTTCACGGGGCGCCTCGCGGGTCGGCTTGATCGGAGCAGCGGGAGGCGCGGCTGCCGAGCTCTTTTCGTCGAGATGTTTCTTGATCCTAGCAATCTCGTCATCCTCGAGACTTGCTAGCGCGCTCCCCTTATTCTGTATACCCAAACGCGCGCAGAGGTCTACCAGCTCTTTGCTGTCTAATCCAATATCTTTCGCCAGCGAATAAATTCTTACTGCCACTGAGCCAAGTTCCTCGGGTTTTTAGCCCTTGAAGAGGAGCAAGAAGGTCATTGCGACCCGTTCTTTTTGCACCTCTCGAATTCGATATTACTTCATTTGGATGCCCCCACGAAATTGGTTGTGGGTCTTCCCACGGCCTTGAAATATCTTTCGCAGGCCAGATTCGAATGCCCTCACCACCCTTGAACGGTTGGCAACGCAACGTTCATCCTCAAGATCTTACCGCAAGAAGTCGGATCGCGTTAGGCGTCAACTGCTGATTAGTTTTGCGATTCTGCTCCATTTTCTGGGTCTTGTACGGTCGGCGTCGCAGGTGGAGCAACTTCGTGAGCAGCCGTTTCTTTCCGTTCCATTTCATCGGTCGCCCGTCGTTCCTTGTCGGCTTTCTCTGCAGCCTTCCGAGCCTCTTCTTCAGCCTCCTGCTCCATGGCTCGGTCCTCGGCTTGCTGAACGATAGCGTCGACTTGCTCCTCGGTCCAATTCCCCATTTCCATCAAGGCGTCTGGTTCAATCACGGAGAGATCGTCGTAAGACAGGTATCCCTGTTCGACCAATTGCTGGGCGACTTCCTCGGTCATTCCGTCCAGCTGCATGAACATTTCCATCGCGCGTTCGATCTGCCGCTCCAGCTCCGCAGCTGTCATGATTTCGATATCCCAGCTGCAAAGCTTGCTCGCTAACCGGACATTCTGGCCAAAGCGACCGATGGCCTGGGACAGGTGCTCTTCGTTCACAAGCGCGATCGCCCGACCGATCATGTCGCACAGGAGTACTTGCTCCACCTCGGCAGGCTGCAGTGCGTTTGGAATCAGCACCATCGGATCGTCGCTCCACCGAACAATATCAATTCTCTCACCGGCCAATTCGCTGGTGACATTTTTGATCCGGTTGCCACGCATGCCGACGCATGCTCCCACGCAATCGATCCGTTGATCCGAACTGCTCACCGCAACTTTGCTTCGATAGCCTGGTTCTCGACTGATTGCATTGATCCGAATTACTTCGTCCGCAATTTCCGGAATCTCCTGTTCAAACAAGCGTTGAACAAAGCTCGGATGGGAACGGGAGAGAATAATCTTTACGCGATTTCCTGCGGCCTTAACTTCATAAATCACCGCGCGAATTCGAGCGCCATTGTGATACGACTCCCCTGGAATTTGTTCACTCTTGGGCAAAATTGCTTCTACATTCCCGAGCTGAACGATGGTCAATCCCCGCTCCGTCCGTTGGACGATTCCAGTGACTAGCTGACCCACTTGCCCGTAAAACTCATCCAGCCGAGCGTCCCGTTCCGCTTCCTTCAGCTTTTGAATGATCACCTGTTTTGCGGTCTGCGCACCGATCCGGCCGATTTCCTCTTGGCTCAGCGTGCGGTCATTGACCGTCATGTCGATCTGACCGCTGCCCTGATCGATTTTTACATTCACTTCGGCTTCTTCGCCGAATTGCCTTTTCGCAGCCGTTACCAAGGCCGATTCGATGGCTTGAATGACGAGATCTGGGCTGATCTGTTTTTCGCGATGCAACGAATCAACGATTCGGAGCAGTTCTTGAGGATTCATTCCGGTGTCAGTCGTGGGTTAATTTGCGGGGGTGGTGGTGAACTCAGAACCCCCGTTTTCACTACCGACCCTGTTGTAAAGAATCTGGAAAGGCTATCGACCGAACCACTCAATGTCAACTCCCCGAACGAGAGACTTGACGCCCCATCTCTCTTTCCATCCGTGGAGAAAGCCAACTTTTAGCAAGCATTTCCAGAGTTATTTGGCATGCACTTCGAGCGTTACATTGCGGAGCCAAAACTCACTCCCATGGTCGGTCAGCATGAGCTTTCCCCTACTGTTTCTGCCGAAATCCTGGGTCTCGGCAAATTTGCTTGCTGCGTACTTTCGGTCCCACTCTGGATCCCCCACTACAGCAGTCACGATTTGCTTTCCATTTAACCAATGTTCCAGGCGAGTTCCTTTGGCGACGATCTTCCCTTCGTTCCACTCTCCGGCGGGTCGGGTCTTTTTCTCCGCATTCGGTTCGTAAAGGTCGTAGATTGCACCGCAGCTATTCTTAGGGTTCACCTTCCGGGCCCCCTCATCATCATAGATTTGGTACTCAAAGCCTAGATAGCGAGTGCCGTACGCTTGCACGCGATACTTGATACCGCTATTTCCTCCGGGGGCAATCTTGAATTCAAAGCTTAAAGTAAAGTCGCTGAACTCCTCTCTAGTGACGATATTGCCCCCTCGTACGACCGCCTTCTTCAAGTGGATAACACCATCGGTGATTTCCCAGCTGGGATTGACGGCTTTGCCATCGACCGTCGACCAAGCACCGTAGGTATTGGATGGAAAGAGTGCGAGTTCCGTTTGCGCTGTCGCTGGGTCCAGACAGAACATCCAGCAGAAAAAACTTAACGAGAATACGAGAATCTTTGTTCTCGTGGAAACCGCGTCTACAGATCTCATCGTCAATGCCTTAGAACGAACTATTTGAGGGATCATTCGAATTAGTATACTCGGCCAAACTTCCAAAGGAATTGTCGATGGCATGGGCAATACGCTTAATCGTTCCTATTCAGGCCGACCTCAGGATCAGTCTAGGCTTTGGGGAGATGAATTTTTCAATCCATGGGTCTCTCGGCAGCTGATGGGGGGCACGGCCACTCTCGCTGGCAAGTTCCACCCTACATCCAGTGATTCAGTCATGACGATCGGGTCGCGATCCGATCCTCGAGCGAGGTCGTTATTAGTGCTTGTGAGAGAATAAATCGACGTGATAGTTGTGGCATTGTGTGCATGAATCTCCCGCGGACTGTTTGGTGTGGCAGCTAGCACAGTGCGATCGCTGCATCGATTCAAACTCGTGATGTACGATCATGCCTTGCTGGGACCATCCGAATGCCGGATCCCTACTTCCTTTCTGCGCCTGGAAGTGGTGGCAGGTTTGGCAATCGCGAAGCGTGGGAATGGTAAGGTGAGGTGTGTGGCTGAATCGTGTCAGTGCTCTTTCGGCGGTCGAACGTTGGTAAATTCGCCAGCAGGCATTTAATTGCTGCGATGAGGGAGAGTCAGGAGGATGAAAGGCGACGAGTGACGGATCCTTTGTTCTCGGATTTCCTTCGAACAAACCCGCGATGCGATCCTTGCCGACCGAATGGCATTGCAAGCACTGTTTGGATAAAGAGTCATCGAACCAGCCCGGTTCCTCGTCATTGCTTTGTAGGGTCTTCCATTCAAGCCAACGCGTGAGCCATGTATCTGCATGACCTTGTGGAACGTACACCATTGCGACGCGAGTCTCATCGAGAAACCAGCCGCCGTAGGGAAGATGTTCCCAGGCTTTCAGCGGACGAATGCTCCGTGCCGTGTTGGGATTCGCGGAATTCTCTGCCTTCGTCTGATCGAGAGGTTTGGGTAAGGATAGCAGATCATCGGAATCTTGTAGCAGACTGTCTGGGGATTTGGAGGGTTCCAAAAGAAGCGACTCGTCAGTCGCATCGGAAGAAGACTGCCATCGCGTGTAGCGCCCCCTAGTAGGCTGTTTGATTGTGCGAGTTGCAAGGCGGTTGCTCCCCTCCGCCGGTTTGCCGTACCAATTCTCGTACGCGAGCCGCAGCATATCAGGTGGAACTCCTCCTGCCATCTGGTTCAGCCATAACGATAGCATGGTTTCTCGAGGTGCATCGATGGAGACGGTCGCGAAGGAACTCGGGGGAGCCTGTGTATCTTGACTCACGTACTTGGCCATGCGCTTTGGATTCGCTTCGAGATACTTTGCTGTCTGGTTTTCCAGATTTCTCCGGAGATAGGGTTGCCCTTCGATCGCCAGTTGCTGCAACTGCGAACGAATCAATTCCGCTAGATGGGTCACATTCTCTGCCTGCGCTCGGTCGTTTAGATCGACGTCTCTCAATTGGCCAGAACGAGGTAGTCTGTTCAAAACCTCTCGGCCTTCGGTGGTCGTTGCGATCCATTCGATGAGGAGGGGAGCTAGTTTGCCATCCATGATCTGGCTAGCAGCCTCGGGCCAAGGGCCAAGCGATAGTCCCTGTTGTTCCAAGCGTCGTCGGTCTAGGCTGGGTAATTGGATCACCGCTATCCCTTCCTCCATTGCAGAACGAAGAGGCTCGAGATGGCATTGGGCACAAGCTTGTTCGAACGTCACGCTGCGAAAGACATTCCCAACAACGCTGTTTTCGCTTGTGCTGAGGTGGCAAGTTCGACAATCGAAGGTTGCATTTTTTTTCGCAAAGTGCAAATCGCGATGACGACCGTGGTCGAACGCGATGCTGCGTGGACGTGCCTCTGGATAATTCTCAAGATCCGGATGCCCCTTCGAAAACGATTCGAACTGTTTTCGGTGGCATGCCTGGCATCTTTCCGAGGAGATGGTTTGCAGGTTCTCGCCGCTGCCTTGATGCTCGCGATGGCACTGACTGCATTCGGTTGTTTGGTTTGCGATTTTTTTGGGCGTGGGGTATGCAACGGTCGCTAGGAGTTCCTGCAGATCTTCTCCAGTCAAATCATGAGGAGACCCTTCATAACCGTTCGGAATCGTGTGGATATGGCATCTCATGCATAGCTGGGACTGACCTCCAATTTTTACTGATGCCAGGTGGCCCTCGGGTTTGGAGCCCATCGTTTGAACGTTGGGGTGGCACGCTGCGCAGCGTTCGCTTTCCTTGATGGAAAATCGCGAATGATCCTCGGTCCCGTGGAGCAACTGAGCATGAGCCATCGAAAGAGCGCCAGGTACCAGAGACGATTTCTTTTTCCAGGTCGGAAGCAAAGCGAGCACAAAGAGTAGGGAAAAAAGCGTTGTGATCCACGCACCGAGTCGGCTCCAACCATAAAGAGTACGAATCGGGTAGCACGTCTCTGGGTCGCTTTGCGACTGACCGCATCGTCGACCCAACGGTCCATTCGGACAGGGGCGGCCTACGTTTGCAAGCCCGCATCGATAGGCTTGATGAGGGCTTCGATAGTACTTGGTTGGTTCCATCGTCTACCAATGGCTGGAGTACTGATGCGCTAGCCAAACGTGGGCTATTACGAATACCGTAAAAGCTCCTAGCAAAAAAGTATGGAGTGCTGCACAGAACCGCATTCGGTTTTGAATGGCTGACTGAAAGTCGAGATCATCGCGGTCATGTACTAGTTGGCTCATGCGTTCCATCAAAACTTTTCCACGATCGTCTAGATATCTTTCCAGGTTTTCGAGGTCAGAAATGAGTTGACGTCTCTTTTTTCCTGTGGGAAAAGTTCGATACAACCAAGGACGGGAAGTAGAGAAAAAATCGGCCAGCTTGGTTCGATAGTAATCTGCGATCACAGCCGAATTTGTAGAACCAGCGGCTTGGATCGCCAATTGGCAGGCCTGTTCGCCCACAAGGATTTTCGCATGGGGAATATCGCTCCTCAGGATCGCAGGTCCCGCGGCTCGAAGCAATCGAGGCGAGTTGCGATTGACATACCAACTGAGGAAACCAGTACCCAGGATCGTCCAAAACAACATGCCGAGTATGGATTCGATCCAACCATCTGGCATAAAGCCCGCATGTAGAACGTAAGCGAAAAGACAAAAGGCGCCGAGGTAATGGTGTGCGCTCTGCCAAACAGCTACCGGTCCCAAACGAAAAGCATGGATTCGTTTGCGAATTCCCAACGCAGCCAACGCAAAGCAAATCAGCAATAATGCGTAACCAGTAACGAATGCTTCATTGCCGAGTCGAGCAATCCAATAACTGCGCATCCAAATTAAGAGGCCAGCTCCCAATAACATCAAGATCCAGGCAGGGCGAATTAGAACTCTCGACGACGTGCCGGAGCGGGAGAGCAGGATTTTTTCGCCAAGTGTGGTGGGGAACGATCGATTCATGCTACGCGACTTTCTTTGAAAGCCAGACCTGGAAAGGTTTGGTATCGCTGGTGTCGATTCGAAACAAGGCTTGATGAGGACAAGCGTTCTGGCAGGCTGGTCCGGATGTCAGCTTTTGACATAGGTCGCATTTTGAAGCCTGGAGTATTGGGAGATTTGATTCCTTATCCACCATCTTGCGCCCCTGTTGATCGACGAGCTGGATCATCACGATATTCTCGTACGGGCAACTCTCCGAGCATGTTTTGCACCCGATACAAGTATTCGGATCAATCGAAATAACACCCGAATCCGGATTGCGAGCGATTGCACCGGTTGGGCACCCGATCATGCAGACAGGATCAACGCAGTGCATGCATGCATGTGCAAACATCAGTGGACCATATTGAGGACCATTGCGAATGAATCGTGGAATTCCTTGGTGTGTAGTCGCACAAGCCTTAATGCATTCATCGCATCCCGTGCAACGGTCGAGATCGATCAGCATGGTTTGTTGGCCGTTGATCAGACGTTCATCGACAAGGAATTCGAGTAGCGATGTCTCGAGTGGTGTTTCAGCCGCTGGACTCGGCGCCTCGACAACACGGCCTCCACCATCGTAGCGCGGTTGCAGAATGGGTGGTGGTAACTCCGATCGTCGAACTTGAGGGAATAAAAGCGATGTCACGATACCTCGAGGAATACGAATCACATCGACAAACCCCAAAGCTCGTAAGGACGCTTGATATGGCAAGGGCTTCAAGTTTGGGTTGCGAAAGCTCTGGGCGAGTTCCTCTAAGCCAAACATTTGTCCTCGTCCGAGATAAGCGACTGTCTGGTGCCCGCGACCATGCTCGAAACTCACGCGAGCGAAACCTGCACGGATAAGATACAAATCGTTGGCCTCGGTTCCTTCGATGGCGATGATCGGTTCATGCTCTATTCGACTCCGAATGTCCTGACTTGCAGACTGTTTGTACTCGGCAAACCATTCCATATCTCCATAGGATTCCAAGCGAGCCTCCGAGGCCAGTTGCTCGATCGTCGATTCATCCAAAAACCGAAACAGGGAAGTCTCTCGAAGATGACTTTGCAGTCCCGAATGGCGATACCTTTCATCAAGATACTCCTTGAAGCCGGCGTCCCTTCGAAGGATACGAAGCCCCTGCCAACGTATTTCAAGAACAACGGTTGGAGTTTCCGCAAGGACCGTAAATCGATGCGGGCTTCGTGTAATCGCAGCCATTTCACCGAAAATATGACCCGGACCGAGCGGTTCGGATTGAAAGTCTGCAACCACCGCTTCGATATCCTGGAGGAAGATGCGACTGCGCCCCTCGACGGTTTTCACTTGTTGCACAGGGATGGTTCGCGATTGTGGGGCATTGCGGCGTCCAGCGTGACGACGATTCAAGACCTGCTGATCACCTTCTGGTAAGCCCTTCCCAACCTGCGAAGTTTTATCAGAAGGAATCCACTGCTTCAGGCGTTGAAATATCCCAAGCTGGGCCGACGACTCGGGCCGGCCCCGCTTTTCCCAAAGCGATACTAGAAAGGCGCGAACCGATCCCCTCAATACGACGAAAGCACTGCTGCCATAATCCCCTTCACGGACGATTACATCTCCTGGTTCGCATCGCAAAATCCTGGCATCGTGCCTGAGGATATTCGCTAGCGAGCCGTGCGATAGGAAGAGATTTGGATTGAGTTCGCTAAAAGGCGGTTGAGACAGCAGCCAGCCGATGTCGCGGTGTAGCATCTCAGGGTCGAGGGGGTGATCCCATCGAACTGGACGTTCACGAACGACTGTGCTTCCTGCTGACATCATGCTTTCCGATTTCCTCCGGACTCCAAACCGCGGCGAATTGTCGGAACTTTGATCCTGCGAACGCAAGATGAAATTCGTGGAACGCTAGCTAAGGTTAAGATTGGATAGCAACGAGATCGGGCAGCGTTTGTAAAGCTCGGGCGATAAGCCATTCCGCCTCAAACTATTTATTTCCCGCAACTGACCGGAACCTGTCTACGGTTGAGTTCGGATCACTAGTCCATGCCCGGCTCAGGTTGGGTAGCATAGTCCACGAACTCAACTTCTTTTTTAATAATCTGGGTTGGGAGTTTTATCGATTTTGGGAATCGAGATGTGCAGGAATCACCGAGTTTGATCAGGTTCTGTTTTGGTAGCATCGCTGGCATTCGTGATTGGAGCATGGCAAAATAGCGGGATTGTTCGGCAAATCTGGAATCGGAGTCTTCTATGTGGTTACGATCTTTGCTGAGTTGTTGTTTATCGCTGGGACTTGCCTGGTTGAGT
Source organism: Pirellula sp. (assembly GCA_040396935.1). GTDB lineage: Bacteria > Planctomycetota > Planctomycetia > Pirellulales > Pirellulaceae > JBKCUI01. Next base: position 20,298 of record JBBAXA010000025.1, on the reverse strand, counting down.
TGCAGCAATTGGGTACGCGGTCAGGAAAAGGATTCCCGTCCGAACATCCTCTTCCTTTATGCAGATGACCAATCGACGAAGACGGTCGGTTGCTACCCGGAATCATGGGAATGGGTGAAGACCCCCAATCTCGATACGTTCGCCAAAAAAGGTGTGCGTTTCACGCACTGTTATCTGGGTTCCTGGTGCATGCCCTCGCGGGCTACGCTGTTGACCGGACGTTTACCCCATTCGATCGAATCGATGACGATGGCGGGTCAGTACCCTGGCAGTTCTTACGATCCGGAGAAGTGCCCATTCTGGCCATCCATTTTCAGAAAACATGGATACCAAACCGCGCAGATCGGGAAGTGGCATACCGGCACCGATACTGGCTTCGGTCGTGATTGGGATTTCCAGATTGTATGGAATCGCCCAAAGCATCCTGAGAATGCAGGCAACTACTACGGCGATCAGATTCTCGCTTTCCAGGGAATCGAGCGACAGGTCTCGGGATATAGCACAGACAACTACACGCAGTGGGCATGCGATTACATTCGCGGAGAGAATCGAGATCCCAGGAAACCATGGTACCTGTGGCTATGCTATGGAGCGGTTCATGGTCCGACGACTCCAGCACCGAGGCATGTTGGCAAGCTCAGTGGTAAACAAGTCGATGCGCCTGTAGACATATTGGGCCCGCGAGCAGAGAAACCTACTTGGCTTGAACGATCCCAAGCCTGGGTAAGGGGAGCCGATGGCCGACTTTATGCAGGTAAGAGTGGAGAGCAATTCGGCGATGACGACAATCAGAGAAGACGCAAAACGTATGAGGATTGGATCCTCCAGGTCAACGAGTGCGCTATGGCGCTGGATGAGGGTGTTGGCAAGGTTTTGCAGACGCTCGAGGAAAGCGGTCAACTCGACAATACGATCGTCGTCTATTCAGCGGATCAAGGTTTTGGCATGGGAGAGCATGGTTTTCGCGCAAAGCTCGCTGCCTATGACGCGACCTACAATTCTCCGTTGATCATTTCCTTTCCAAAACGATTCCCAGAAGGTCGGAGTTGCAAAATACCGGTCAGCGGTTCCGATCTCGTGCGAACCTTTTTCGCATGGGCTGGGATCGATGTCCCCTGGACGATGCATGGACGGGATATCACATCCATCCTGGAGAGACCGGATGTCGAGGATGACCGCGTACTACTCTATGAGAATATGGGCCAAAAATATGGATCCGAGACGGATATCATTCCTAGGGACGATACGATTTTTCATGGGAATGTTCCTCGATGGGTTGCGATTCGTTCCGGTCGATACAAATACATCCGGACCCTGATCGAGGGCGAAATGGAGGAAATCTACGACGTTCAGGCCGATCCGGATGAACTGCGGAATCTAGCGCTGCTCTCGGAATACCAATCGTTGCTGCTAGAGCTGAGACAAAAAACAATCGAGGAGTTGATTCGTACGGGGGCCGGTTTTGTCCAATCCATGCCGAAAACGAAACAGATGAATTGAGGAAATCGATTTCGGCAGTGGGTCGTTGTTGGAAGCCGTGATCCCGAGTGATCCATTCATGTTGGTCCATTTTAGCCCTCAGGAGGGATTTCGCGACCGTGTGGATCCTTCCCCAACTTTCCGGTAACGCTGTCCAGTTCCCCTCGCATGGACGGGCTGGTGAAGTGTTCCCAGGTTTCGGCATGTGGGTGCACCTTGGTTTCGGGCAGGTTGGCTTCCACCGAGAGATATTGCTCCCACAGACGATGGGAGCGAACCAGGTTTTGGGCTTGCTTTCGACCCACTTCTGTCAGTTGCAACGATCTTCCGGTAAGTTCGCAACATTCGGAAGCTATCAGGCGACTTACCGCATCTCGAATTCGCGCTACTGAACAACGAAGTCGACTTGCGATCTCATCGAGTGGCATCAAGTCGTCCTGGTTCTTACGATCTCCCAGTTGCATTCTTTCTTTTTGGCGATAGAGCAGCGCGAGAACGTCGTCTTGCAAAATTTGATTTGCGATTGCACGTTGTCGAAAGTACTGGGATAGGATTCCCGAACGAAAACCAAATAGAACTGTTCCAATCACGAAGGCACCTGCAATCACTGCCATCATCGCGGCGGAGTTCACAGAACGAAGGCCGAAAAGGGGGGGCAAACCAATAGCGGCCAAGTGCCCTAGTATCGCAACGCAGGCAGCCACCAGCATCGATATTCCAAACATCCACGAGAGACGTGTGCTCAACAAAAAGCTGACCGCTCCTGGAACGATGAGTACCGCCACAACCAGAATATTCCCCACAGCCTCGAAGGATGCGATACAGGTGATCGCGACCAACGCCGCCAACAGGTAGTGAAAGCAACGACTCGGGATACCCTGAGATTCGGCGAAAGCAGCATCAAATGTCGTGACTTGCCATTCCTTAAAAAAGATCGTCAGGCTAAACAAATTGATGAGTAGGACACAACTCAATGTGATTACCACACGTGGTATCTGACCAAAAGGTGTGGTCGCATTATCCAGAATCGAAGTTTCTAGGTTTCCATAAAGGATGCAGGATGGATCGAGATCCACATGATCTCCCCCCCGAAGAATCAGCACGAGCCCCAAGGAGAACATCGATGTGAAAACAATTCCAATGGCGGCGGATTCCTCAACCCTTCCATACCTGCGAATGGTCTCGGAAAGCCAAACCGTTAAAAGTCCAGTGACTGCCGCGCCTAGAAAAACCACGAGGGTTCCTCGTTGACCCGTGAACAAAAAAGCCGCGGCGATGCCTGGGAGGACGGAGTGGCTAATAGCATCTCCGAGCAGGCTCAACCGGCGGAGCAGTAGCAAACAGCCAAGAACGGCAGAAGACATCGACGCGAGGACTCCAGCCAATACGATCCAACCATCGATTTCCCAGTCCCAAATCATCGCTTGACTCAACGGTAGATACGTCTCAAACACACCATCTACCCATCTAAAAAGTTCGTGTTCGTCGATCGTTGGTCCGAGAACCTCCCGGCTAGATCTTAGAACAGTTCCAGCAACCTGTGACGGGTGACAAACGCAAAATTCCGAAAGAGTGTTACGCTCTCCCCGTCTGTCGGCCGCCTAAGACCTTCTTGCCAATCAAGTACACTCCCCGTGTTGATTCTACGATCTGAGAAGCCAAGCTGCTCCCGAAAACCTCCGTGGAGCGTTTGTCTGGTTGAATCGTCGATTCACCCATGCTATTAGGCTTTCTTTCGGACGCAATTTCACCTGCGTGAAAGAGAGTTGCCCACAAGTTGCTCTAATAATTGCAACGAAAACGTTGGAAAAATGCCATTGAACCTCGGTAGTATAAGCTTTTCGGATCTTTACGCAGTTTGTCAATTTCGCGACAATACTCGGGTTTGCAACTATCCTGGCCATGTGCACGCGCCGGCTCGCAATCATTCGATTTTGAATCCTTGAGAAAGACGGAATATGTCTGACGCAGAAGTCTTGGGAGAGGTCGACCCCTCGGTGTTGGCCGCAGCAGGCCAAGTCGCAGCGCCTATTGATGTGGATCCTTCGGAAACCAGTGAATGGCTCGGTTCCCTGGACTATGTCCGAAAAAGTAGAGGTGGGGAACGGGTCCGCTACCTGATCAAGGCGTTGGAGAACCGCGCCCGAAGTGAGGGGATCGATATCCCTTTCGAGACAACAACACCCTACATCAACACCATCCCCCCCTCGAAGCAACCGCCTTACCCGGGGAATCGTGAACTCGAGCGCCGGATCAAGAGCATCATTCGATGGAATGCCATGGCCATGGTGGTGCGGGCGAACAAGAAGAACAAGGGTCAGGGTGGTCACATCAGCACCTTTGCCAGCAGCGCCACGCTCTACGAAGTTGCGTTCAATCACTTCTTCCGAGGGCGTGGGGAATCGGGTTACAGCGGCGATCTCGTGTACTTTCAGGGGCATGCCTCGCCCGGCATGTACTCCCGTGCTTTCGTGGAGGGACGACTCGATCAGACGAAGCTAGAGAATTTTCGTCGTGAGTTGCAACCCGGCGGAGGGCTTAGCAGCTACCCTCACCCCTGGTTAATGCCTGACTTTTGGGAATATCCGACTGTATCCATGGGGCTGGGACCCATCATGGCGATCTACCAGGCGAGATTCAATGAATATCTGAACGATCGCGGTCTTAAGGACACCAAGGGACAAAAGGTATGGGCTTTTCTGGGTGATGGCGAATGTGACGAACCGGAAACCCTTGGGGCAATTACTTTGGCATCCAGAGAAAAACTGGACAACTTGATTTTTGTTGTGAACTGCAACCTGCAGAGGCTCGATGGTCCAGTGCGTGGCAATGGCAAAATCATGCAGGAACTGGAAGCCATTTTCCGTGGCGCCGGGTGGAACGTTATCAAAGTCGTGTGGGGCAGCGACTGGGATCCGCTTCTCGAAAAGGACGAATCAGGCCTTCTCGTGCAGCGCATGACCGAAGTGGTTGATGGTCAATACCAGAAGTACACAGGGATGCCTGGTTCCTATATTCGAGAGCACTTCTTTGGCAAGTATCCCGAGCTGTTAAAGCTCGTCGAGAATTACTCTGACGAGAAGCTGGAAAAGATGAAGCGAGGGGGGCACGATCCAGAAAAGGTTTATGCTGCCTATAAGGCCGCTGCAGAACATAGAGGACAACCCACGGTTATCTTGGCGAAGACGATCAAGGGGTATGGGTTAGGCGAAGCGGGAGAGGGGCGAAATATTGCTCACAATCAAAAGGAAATGAACGAGAAAGAGCTTCTCGAGTTCCGCAGTCGTTTCGGCATACCCATTTCGGATGATGAGGTTGCCAACGCTCCGTTCTACAAGCCCCCCGAGTCAAGCATTGAAATCAAGTATTTGAAGGATCGCCGTACCAAGCTGGGTGGCTCTTTACCCTCGCGACCGACGAAGCATCCAGTCACCCAAATTCCGACTTTGGAGGACTACCGCAAATTCATGAGCACGCAGCTTGAAGGAAAACATATCAGCACGACCAACGGTTTTGTGCGTCTTCTGGGTAGGTTGGTCAAGGATAAGCAGATTGGGCCTCAGATTGTTCCGATCGTCCCAGATGAGTCTCGAACCTTCGGTATGGAGGGGCTCTTCCGCGAGATTGGAATCTACGCGCACGCTGGACAACTTTATGAGCCGGTAGATTCCGACCAACTCGCGTACTACAAGGAGGCCAAAGATGGTCAGATTCTCGAGGAAGGTATTACGGAAGCAGGCTCGATGAGCAGCTTTGTAGCAGCAGGTACTGCGTACTCAGCCCACGGGATCAATATGATTCCGTTTTACATCTACTACTCGATGTTCGGATTCCAACGCGTCGGTGATTCGATTTGGGCGGCTGCGGATATGCGAGCCAAGGGATTCTTGATTGGAGGAACGGCGGGACGAACGACTCTTAATGGCGAAGGGTTGCAACACCAAGACGGACACAGTCACCTCAATGCGATAGCGTTTCCTACCATTCGAGCCTACGACCCCGCTTGGGCCTACGAAACGGTTGTCATCGTACTCGATGGTATGCGGCGGCTTTATCAGGAGGGCGAGACAGGCATCTACTACATCACGGTCCACAACGAGGACTACGACATGCCTGCAATGCCCGAGGGAATCGAGGAAGGGATCATTCGCGGGATCTATCAATTCCGCTCACAGGAGGTCGATAAAGCCAAAGGGCGCGTGCAATTGTTCGGTAGTGGAGCGATCCTACGGCACGTGTTGGAAGCCCAACAGATCTTAGCCGACAAGTACAAGATTGCGAGCGATGTCTGGAGCGTTACCAGCTACACGCAACTTCGTCGAGATGCCCAAAGTTGCGAGCGTTGGAATATGCTGCATCCCGACCAAGCTGCGAAAAAATCATACCTCCAAACCGTACTCGAGGGTGTTCGAGGTCCGATCATTTCGGCAAGTGACAATGTGAGGGCGGTCGGAGAGCAACTCTTACCTTACATGACCGAAGACTATTATGTTTTAGGTTGTGATGGGATGGGGCGCAGCGAGACTCGAGCGACCCTGCGACGTCATTTTGAAGTCGATGCGGTGTCCATCGTTGTCGCTGCTCTCTATCGATTGAGTAAACAAGGAGTTCTTTCGGCGAATATCGTCTCGAAAGCAATTCAAGACTTGGGACTCGACCCGGAAAAACAGAACCCACTGTTTGCATAGATTTCGTTAAGGGTGTCGCCCTTCGATGGCTTCACCTGACCATGGCCCTCATTGATTTGCGAGCCATATCCCAACCAGTTTTACGCTTCCTTAGTTAGTGCAATGGACATGGAAATCAAACTCCCCTCCCTCGGTGAAGGTATCGAATCGGGCGACGTGCTCGAGGTTCTCGTGAAGGTTGGAGATGTTGTCAAAAAAGAGCAATCTTTAGTAGAAATGGAAACGGACAAGGCGACCGTATCGGTTCCATCTCCAGTCGCAGGGAAGATCCTGAGCATTCTCATCAGCGAAGGACAGACGGTGGCTGTTGGTAGTGTCATCGTTACGTTGGAGCCATCGGGTGCTGCAGCACCTGCTGCATCGGCTCCGAAGGCCCCTGCGCCAGCAGCTCCCACGCCTCCTCAACCGGCGGTTGCTCCGTTACCCGCCCCGGCCCCGGCGGAGATTGCACGTCCAGCACCTATCCCTCCTGCTGCTTCGCCCGTGGTGGTGCCTCCCGCTCCAGTGCAGCGACCCGTTCCGAGTCCGGCCATCGCTCCGACGACCTCCCCATTTTCCGAAGATGTTATTCCGGCGGGGCCCGCGATCCGTCGATTTGCTCGGGAAGTAGGGGTCGATTTGGCGATTGTCCAGGGAACGGGGGATGGTGGACGCATCACACGCGAAGATGTCCTGGCTGTCGTCCGCCAGGCCAGTCAGAAAGTCGCAGCGCCCGCAACGGCTGTTGCAACCTCCTCGGTCTCTGAGTCCAAAGCGTCGTCCAAATCGCACCCTGCGCTTCCAGGTACGCCATCGCAGGATGACTATGGCCCCATTCGAGTCGATCGAATGACAAAGATACGGAAGACCATCGCAGCGCAGATGCACCGCTCGTGGGAGAGTGTTCCGAGAGTCGTCAATTTTGATGATGCCGACGTTACGGAGTTGGAGGCGTTTCGCCAAACGAGCAAAGAGGATTACGCCTCTCGAGGAATCAAATTGACAACGATGCCTTTCTTGATCAAAGCGGTTGCTACGGCCCTCAAGCATCATCCCTCGCTCAATGCATCGATTGATATGGAGAATGAGCAGATCATTTACAAGGATTATGTGAATATAGGGATCGCCGTAGATAGCGACCGAGGACTCGTAGTCCCCACACTCAAGAATGCAGATCGCATGTCTATTCCAGATATTGCCTACGCACTTGCGGATCTCGCAGCAAGCGTCAGGAATAACGACTTCGCTGTCAGTGATCTGAGAGGGGGTACGTTTACGATTAGCAATCTAGGAGCGATCGGAGGGACCTACTCCACCCCCATTGTGAATGTTCCGGAGGTAGCCATCCTTCTCGTCGGCCGTTCGCGAAAGTTACCGGTTGTGATGGACGATGATTCGATCAAGCCGCGCTTGATGATGCCTTTGAGCTTGGCGTACGACCATCGTCTGGTTGACGGAGCCACAGCAGCCCGATTCCTGAACGATATTATCGCCTATCTGGAAGCACCAAGCCGTTTGCTGCTGGCGATTTAGCTGTTTGTCAAACGTGAACATGCCAGAGTGCATTCATATCGGAGCTTTTTGAATTCCCACCTGTTGCCTCGAGCATCCTATAACTCGCAACTATAGTCCCTCGACATCGTTTGGAACGTAACGGACTGGGCAGCCCTTCAAACGCCCTCGACTGATTCGGCAATCAGTGTTCCTACGATGATTTGTCGAGCCACTATGAAAGACCCAACAACGTCTGAGACGCAGAGAAAGAAGAACCACTTCACAAAATCACGTGTACGCGCTTTAGATGCGTTTCGTGGAATGACCGTGGTATTCATGATTTTGGTGAACAATCCAGGCAGTTGGTCGGCGATGTATCCGCCATTACGACATGCTTCATGGCACGGATGCACGCCGACGGATTTGGTTTTCCCGTTCTTCTTGTTCGCTACGGGAAATGCACTTGCTTTCATGATGCATGCGTCCAATGGTTGGAGCAATCGCCAGTTTTGGAATCGCGTTGTACGTCGAACGGTTCTGATCTTTTTGATTGGATTGCTACTCAATGCCAGCCCCTTTTTTCAGTGGAGCAAAGAAGGTGAGTTTGTAGTGAAGGATTATGCAAACCTTCGGATCATGGGGGTGCTGCAACGCATTGCATTGAGTTTTGGATGCGCCGCGATTCTCATAAGATATTGCTCCAGGGGATCCCCTTTACGGAACATCGCTTGGATCTCTGCTGGATTGCTTTTGATTTATTGGTTCGTATGTCTATTTCTGAGCGAAGAGAAAGATCCTCTGAGTTTGGAAGGATTTCCTGGGACCAAAATCGACCTGGCTCTTTTTGGCGCGAGCCACCTGTACCAAGGTGAAGGTTTACCATTCGATCCGGAGGGCGTGCTGAGTACACTCCCATGCGTGGTGCAGGTTTTGATCGGCTGGTGTGTAGGACAACTCATTCTTGCGAACAAAATCGGTTTCGACTTGCTGGGTAGGCTTTGCGTACTATCTATCTACCTATTGATAGTCGCCTACTTTTGGCAGTTCGTTTATCCCTTGAACAAAAAAATCTGGACATCTTCTTTCACACTTTGGACTTCGGGCTTGGCGATTGTATCGCTCGTCGTATTCATCCATCTCATCGATATTTATGGAGCCGATCAGCCCAAGGATTCAATCCTGAAACGAATCTCGTTGAACGTTGTCTTTAGCTTGGTTGCGTTTTTTGAAATCTTCGGTCGAAATCCTTTGTTTCTTTTCGTTTTGAGTGGGCTACTTCCTCGTTTCCTGGGATTGATTCGATGGGAGACTGCGACGGATAGCGCAGGGGAACCTATTCGAACCACTGTTTTGCCATGGCTTTATAACACGATTTTTAAGCCCCTTAGCGAAGACCCGCGTCTTGGCTCGCTTTTGTATTCCATCGCTCTTTTGCTGTTCTACGGTGGAATCGCCTGGCTCATGGACAAGAAAAAGATTTACATCAGGGTGTAAAGACCGCTGTGGAGTTCAGGCAAAAATGGACTGGATCGGTTTTCCGGTTGCGATGGGCATGGGTCGGTTTTGGTGGTTGTAGACTTCACCGGCAGGATCTATGCCTAACGCCCAGTAAAGTGTCGCTGTGATGTCTTCAGGACCGACGGGGTTTTCGATAGGATAGGCACCATGGGAATCGCTTTTTCCATACACAGCTCCACCTTGGATTCCCCCTCCCGCCATCATGACCGTGTAGCAATCGGGCCAATGTCCACGTCCCTTCCCGTCGCGGTCACCGATCTTCGGACCTCGACCGAATTCTCCCATCCAAAGAACCAATGTGTCCTTGAGAAGTCCACGGTCATGTAGGTCGTTGATGAGTGTGGGAACGGTTTGGTCCGTCATTGGCAACAAGCGATCTTTTAGTTCTGTGAAATTCTTTTGGTGCGTATCCCACCCCTCGGAACCATTGCCTCCAATGCTCCTTGAGAAGTAAACGGTGACAAACCGCACCCCGCTTTCGACCAATCTTCGAGCCAACAAGCACGATTGACCATACTTCGTCCTACCGTAGGCATCTCTCAAAGAATCACTTTCCTGTTTGAGGTTGAAAGCTTGCTGAAAGCGCGGGGAAGAGAGTATGGAGAACGCTTGTTCTTGAAACTCCTGTACTCCTTTTGCCTCCCGCAATTTCTTCGAAATATTAGCCTGTGAATCAACGATTCGGAGCAATTCCCGCCTGCTTTCTAACCGGTCCAACGTTAGGTCACTCGGAAGCGTCAGTTCGGGCAGAGAAAAATTGTCTTCGTTTGGATCCCCCTGGAAGAAAAAAGGATCATGTGTTTTCCCCAGAAAGCTCGCATGCTGTCCTGGAGTGACCGAGCCATCGGTCATTACATTGGGATAGGAAACAAATGCTGGTACACCTCGGGAAACACTTCCCAGTTTTTTGGAGACGACGCTACCGTATGCTGGATACAGCTCAAAGGTATCTCGCAGTCGTATGTCGTCTGTCGGCGGAGAATGCCCGGCGAGCGAATAGTAACCGGCGGAGTTATGGTTTTTCATCCGATGCCTTACGCTTCGGATCTGCGCCCAATGATGCAGTGTCTGACCCCATCTGGGCAGATGCTCACAGACTTGGAGACCAGGCACTGAAGAGGCGATCGGATGGAATTCCCCTCGAATTGAGTCAGGAGCGTTCGGCTTCATATCAAACGTGTCGATATGACTGGGACCACCCCATTGATGCAGAAAGATCACATGTTTGGCTCGAGGCCGAATGTTGGAAGAGGATTGTTCACGGAGCGGTTCCGCGTTCAACCACGGATGGAAGAACAATCCAGATAAACCCGCGGAACCGAACCGTATCAAAGCTCTACGACGCAAAATCGATGATCTATCCTGAAAGTCCTGCAAAGCATCACCTATTTCTTCGTTCGGAGTAGGTCGAAGTATTCTTTCAGTTGATCTCTCTGAGCTTTCGGAAGTGCGATGTTTTCAATTGCCTCTGGATCGTCGGGTGTCGCGGAAAGAATCGAATTCTTGGTTTCTTCCTTCGTCGTGCCTTTACGATTTTGGCCTCCAACTTTTCCAGCATTGACTGTTTCACCTTTTTTCATCTGGTCGCGTACTTGCGACTCGAACTGTTGGGTATCGGACTCCTCTTCTTCCCGTTCACCTTCTCCTCTTCCGTCTCCTTTCGCATTCTTGCTGCGTTTGGATTTTTCCGATTTAGATTTTCCGGCTCCATTGCACTCCTCGCATCCTTTCCCGCTGCACGCCTTACAGTTCGACGATTGCTTGGCGTCTTGCATTTCATCCATCATATCTTGCAATTCCTGCAGGTCCTCCATGTCGGCGGCCATGTCCGAAAGTTCGGCCTGCATTTCTTCGAGAGCTTCTTGAGCTGCCTGCTTGTCTCCTTTCTCCATGGCTTCTGCTGCTTTTTTCATTTGTTCCTGCATCTTTTCTGACTTACCTACTTTGGCAAGCGCTTTTTCGACCTGCTCCATTTTTTTTCGCACTTGTGCGACCTTTTCCAAGTCGCCAGATTGCTCCGCTCGTTTCAATTCCTGCTTTAAATCCTCGAGTGCATCTTTTTGTTCTTGGACTGCTTTCTCAATGGCCTTTTCCATTTGCTTCAATTGACTAGCCAGTTGGCTCTTTTGCTCTTTTGTCAATTTATCGGATCGCAATTGATCGAGGAGTTTTTCGAGTTCCTTCTCAGCCTGTTTGAATTCCCCCTCCTTCAGGGCGTCTGCGATTTTATCCGCAGGCCCTTTATCGATTTTTTTCATATTCTCGAGGGCCTTCTTGAGGCTGTCCGAACTACCCAGGGATTCCTTTCGCTTCTCCATCTCCTTCTTGATGTCATTGAAATCGGAAAGGAGCTTCTTTGAGTCTAACGTTTCCGACTTCTGGATCTGCTCAAGCTTCTCTTGAATCTTCTTGAACTCTTCTGCTGTTTCTTCGAGTCCTTTATCTTCAAGATCTTTTCGTATCCTCTTTACTTGCTCGAGAATCGGCTTGGTTTGAGCTTTGACATTGTTGAGTCTCTCTTGCTGATTCGCTCCGATTTGTTTGCCGCTTGGAAGTTCGGCATCCGGCACCCAGAACAAAGCGGCGCAGGAAACAATGGGAAGGAGTACCCAAGGTAGTAGCGAGGTAGGTCGGAGGGGAAACTGGTCGCGTACGTCGATACGTTCAACCCGGGTCGTAGCATCATCGAGAAGAGCCGCACCGATTGCCGTCTCTCGTTCTTCTAAACCGAGTCCGAGTGCGCTGCTGATTCGTTCTCGAAGCCCGAATCGACGGTCTAATTCGACAGCACTCGCTTGGAAAGAAGGTCGTCGAAACCATGCGATCGCGGTCGTCGCGAGAAGGGCCAACGCGAGGCTACCCCCGAGCCAAATCCTGCTCCAACTATCAAACGTGTAGGGTAAATACCATAGTTTCGGAATCAATAAACCAGCGAAACATACCGAGAATGCCACGAGCAAGCACCATGGCAATACACCTAGTGCTATTTGAAGAAAAAGAAGCCGCCGGGCTCGAACAACCTGCTTGACAATTTTGTCCATGGCAAACTCCTGGGCTCGATCAACTTGGATGGATCAACTATAGCCTTAGGAGCAATCCCATCGCTACCCCCGGGTTTTATTTTTCCGGGTGTTGAGCCAGCAGCGATTTTTAGAAGGCTGCCATGCCATCCGCAGGATTTCGCAGACTGGTGAGTGGATGATTCCCTACGACAGATGGGGTGAGGCGGTTGTTCGTATCACCACCTGCCTTGCCCGCAGAAGAGACTTGAGGGAGTCGACTCAAATCCAATTTTGGTTCGCGGAAAGACTGGCCTTGGGGCCCGTATCTCGCCAGCGGAAATACTCGGTTGCCATCAGAAGATTTGCCAGAAGCATAAAGATCATGGCCAAAATTAGCATCACCGTGTAGATCGATGTTGGGTGCTTGGAGGCTGCCATCTTATTCGCCAGGCTACTTTGTATGGGATGAGCGAGAAGGGTTATACAACAATCGGACTACTGAATCTTGGAGGCGACCGTATCGCCTGCCTGAATGTATCCCTTGCGGAAGGATGTCAAAATCTTGCCAATCGCTTTATCTTCTCTTGCGGTTGTGATCTGGATACGCCCGAGATATTGAGCTCCTCGATAGACTTCCAAAGTATGTCCCTCGCGAAGTCCATCGTCCTTCCCTAAGGAAATCTCAACGAGTTGATTGTTGTTGACTGCATTCACAACACCCTTCAGATCCGCAGGTGGCGTGTCCACCACATACTCGAGACCAAAACTCTTCAGCGCATTACCACGCGTTTCCGAGAGGGCTTCAAAGTAGGTCGCTTGTTCTAAGAGCTTTTCCTTTTCAGCTTTGAGGTCCGACTCGCTAGCCAGCAACTGGTTAAGTTTATCCGTCAAACGGATGACGTCGTACCGCTTTTCATTTCGGTCGGTGATCACTTTATCGATTTCAGCTCTCAAGGCGTCGTTTTGGCCTTGTACTGCTTTAAGCCGATCCATCGCGTCGGCCGCCTGCTGCGTTTTCTGGGTGTTTGCGGAGTTCAAGTCTGCCAATTTCTTGTTCGCGTTCTCCAACTCCAACTGGTCATCTGCCAATCGTTGCTGGAGGGCTGCCAATGCGGATCGACGCGCCAGTTGCTCTTGGCTCAGATTGGTCTGTAAACGCTCGTTGAGGGACTTGGTCTCTTGGACTGTCTTTTTTAATTGATCTACCTGAGTTCTCAATGAAGCCAGCTTGTCCTTGTAATCCAAGTGGGATGCGTTAGCGAGCAAGGCTGCAACGAAAAACGCAACGCTGGCGATCAATATGACAAACGTAAAGACTCTACCCAGAACGGTCATCGTTTCACCGCGACAAATATTGGCGACGAGGAGGATACATGCAGGAAAGACCGCAAATCGCTGCCGTTGTTGCGACAGCTATAAACAGATTCCGCTAGGGATCGAGTATAGTTCGGCGTTTTCGCCACTGTCAACGAAAAGCTACTTTTTGGGACGATTGTCCCCGACTGGATTCCGCTAGTCCTAGCTTTCCCGTTCCGGCAACGACCGAAGTATCAGTTTTACCGATTGAATCGACGGGGCTCTCAGGACTCGAGCCGCAGAAAATCAGACCCCAAATAGTTGCCCGATCTGGTTAAAACCGCAGGATTCTCTACAGTAGGTCAAAGGAAAGCGGGTGGTTTCCAAGCAAATCATGCCGCAGCGCAGCTTTATTCAATCAGGCCTGACGAGCCGGTCGACATTACCTCAACGATGAATCCTCCAAAACCCGCCTTAAACTTTTTCCAGAGACACGAGTTCCTGATCCGGAGACTGCATTCCCTCAGTGGTCTAATACCGGTCGGCGCTTACATGTGTGTTCACCTGCTGACAAATGCGAGCTTGGTGGCAGGTGCAGCGACCTTCCAGAATAACGTTTTTACGATCCACTCCATCCCTTTTTTGCCTTTGGTCGAGTGGGCTTTTATTTTTGGACCGATCATTTTCCATGCAGTCGCTGGCGTTTGGATTGCCCAAAGTGGACACTCGAATTACCAGCAATACCGATTTGCTAGCAATTGGCGATACACTTGGCAAAGAATTACGGGTTACATCGCGATCCTGTTTATCTTTACGCACGTTTTCCATTTGCATGGATGGTTTCATTGGGATTGGTGGCTCAAGGGTGTTGCGGAGCCTTTGGGAATGGCACAGTTCCGTCCCTACAATGCCGCGAGCTCTCTTGCAAATGCGATGCAGGGGTTCCTGTGGCCGCTCTTTTATTTGATTGGAGTCTTGGCCTGTACGTTCCACTTGGCAAATGGCATTTGGACTGCAGGGATCACTTGGGGCGTTTGGCTGACACCCAAGGCGCAACAGAGGGCGAGCTTCGCATGCGGTATCTTTGGCGTTTTCATCGGACTCGCAGGGATCACTTCGCTTTTCGCGGTCAAGTCGACAGATGCTCCTGCGGCAAAGGTGATTGAGGATGAGATGTACGACGTCCGGGTTCGAGGACACATGATCAGTCCAGACGAGCACAAAAGAATAGACGGTCACCGTGTGTTGGACGACGGGCCGACCCCTGTGCAGTCGGGACAGTAGTTTGGCGGACAATCCGGACGATTGGGGAGTCGTTCCAACTCGGAACAAAGTCGGTATTGGCTCCCCGATTACTGGTTAAACTCCGAGCAGATGGTTCGGGTTATTCCTTGCAAGTTGATAAGTAACAAAGTCGAGTCGGAACGATACGATGGCAAATCGAGTATTAGTGGTGGGCGGTGGTTTGGCGGGACTCGCGGCAACGATGAAGTTGGCGGAGCTGGGAGTTCCGGTGGATCTCGTGAGCCTGACGCCTGTGAAACGTTCGCACAGTGTTTGTGCCCAAGGAGGTATCAATAGCGTTAACGACCTGACCCGTCAGGCCGGCGACGATGAATGGAAGCACTTCGACGACACGATTTACGGTGGAGATTTCCTTCAAAACCAGCCACCTGTCAAGGAGATGGCGTATTGGGCCCCGAAAGTGATCGACCTGATGGATCGATTGGGTGTTACCTTCAACAGAACTCCCGAGGGCTTTATTGATCGACGACGGTTCGGGGGAACTTTGTACAAGAGAACCGCCTTCGCGGGAGCGACCACAGGACAACAGCTCCTGTATGCGTTAGACGAGCAGGTGCGTCGTTACGAGTCCGAAGGAATGGTCAAGAAATATGAATTCTGGGATTTTTTGGGGCCTGTGGTCGACGATCATGGCCGATGTGTAGGTGCCATTGCGCAGGATATGGTTTCGATGGAAATCCGTTCCTTTCCAGCCGACGCCGTGATTGTGGCGACAGGGGGCAATGGACTGATTTTCGGCCGATCGACGATGTCGGTTTTCTGCACAGGTAGCGCTGCGAGTCGTTGTTTCCAGGCGGGGGCCAAGCTGGGCAATCCTGAGTTTATCCAGGTCCATCCCACCGCCATTCCCGGTGCGGATAAGTTGAGGCTGATGAGCGAGTCTGCTCGGGGTGAAGGGGGACGGGTTTGGGTTCCCCGAAAACCCAATGACAGTCGCTATCCAAAGGATATCCCTCAATCGGATCGGTATTATTTTTTGGAAGAGCGCTTTCCCAAATACGGGAACTTGGTCCCTCGGGATATCGCGACCCGAGAGATTTTCAATATATGCGTCAACGAGGGTTTATCGGTCGATCCGACGAGAATGTGCGTTTATCTCGATTTAACCCACATTCCCCGGGCGGAGCTCGATCGTAAACTCGGTGGGATCCTCGAAATCTATGAAAAATTTCAAGGTGTTGACCCCCGCGAAGAACCCATGAAAATTTTTCCTGCTGTGCATTACAGTATGGGTGGGCTATGGGTTGACTACGAAGCCAACGGTGACGGAGGTCTTCTCCCCGGTTCCCCCAAGAACCAGATGACGAACATACCGGGTTTGTATGCCTTAGGAGAGTGCGATTACCAATATCACGGTGCTAATCGCCTCGGTGCGAATTCACTTCTCAGCTGCATTTTTAGTGGTCTGTTTGTGGCCCCTGGAATCGTCAGCTGGATCAAGAATAACAAATCCGCAAGTGAGCTGCCAAAGAGTCTGTTTGAGCGAGCCCTCGCTGTTCAACAAGACCGGCACAAGAAGTTGCTTTCTAGTCAGTCGGGCAATGAAAACCCTTATCTTATCCATCAAGAGTTGGGAGATACGATGACCCGAGCTGCAACGGTGGTGCGGGACAACCAGCAACTGACGGAGGCTTACAGCAAAGTTCTCGAAATGCAGGAGCGTTCGAAGAATTGCTCGCTGAGCGATTCGGGGAGTTGGACCAACCAAAACGTGATCTTCACGAAATCCGTACAGGACATGTTCCCCGTCGCTCTGAGCATTTTGAAGGGAGCCCTGGTGCGTGACGAATGCCGGGGAGCCCACTTCAAGCCTGCCTTCTCACCACCCAATTTAAAAGCAACCGACTCAGCTGCACGTCTCCAAGAAGCGGAGGCATGGTGCGACAGTTTTGAAGAGAACAATAAGAAGTTTCTCAATACCACGATTTGTACATGGAATGGCGCCGAGCCAGATCATTCCTTCGAGCCCATTGATACACGTCTGATTCCGCCACGTCCACGACTCTATGGTCTCGTGGGTGCGGAGGCGATTGAGCAAGTTTGGAAGGAACGCTCTTCATCACGCAAGTCTGAAAAGAAACAGCTCGCGGGAGCGGGTGTATAACGAAGATCTATACGAAACTCGGTAGCCTTAAACTAAATCCTTTTTTATTCCCAGCATTTAGCCCATCATGATTGCACCAGGTAGCGAAGTTCCAAAGCGAAAGCCCAACAAAATCAATGTGCGCATTCTTCGTCAGGATGGCCCTGGGTTACCCCAATACTGGGAACGCCATCAAGTAGACTACGAACCCGACATGAATGTGATCAGCGTATTGCAGAAAATCGCTGCTCAAGCCAAGACGACGGAAGGCGCCAAGGTAGCTCCAGTGGCATGGGACTGCGGTTGCCTGGAGGAGGTATGCGGCTCGTGTACGATGGTGATCAATGGTCGAGTTCGTCAAAGTTGTAGTGCGTTGGTGGATCGACTTCTAGAGGATCATGCTGAGGAGATTGAACTACGCCCGATGACCAAATTTCCTGTGCTTCGTGACTTGATGGTCGACCGTTCGCGGTTGTTTCATAATCTGAAGCGAGTCAAGGCTTGGGTGCCTGTCGATGGTTACTACGATATGGGCCCGGGGCAACGTATACCGAGAGACCAACAAGAGCAAAGCTATCCTTTAAGCCAATGCATGAGTTGCGGCTGCTGCTTGGAAGCTTGCCCGCAGTTCAACAAGATCGAATTACAAAGGCAGCCGGGTGAGAGTGATGAATCCTATCAGGCGAGAAAAGAAGCTGCCTACAATCAGGGGTTTGTAGGGCCCCACGCAATTTCCCAGGCGGTACTTTTCAACGCGCATCCCGTCGGCAAAAACATTGCTAGTGAGCGTATGGAAGCATTGACGGGTACAGGTGGGATTCAGGTTTGCGGCAACGCTCAAAACTGTGTGGCTGTTTGCCCGAAGGAAATTCCGCTCACTACATCCATCGCGCGGGCAGGTAGGGCTGCAACCGTGTACAGCATCAAGAAGTTTTTTGATCGCTAAGGCTCGGCTGCACCTGTACCTCTCCGCGAGTCAGGGTTCGAAGGACTAGCGCTCTCGGAGCAGGATCGATGCTTGGCTCGAGGATGGTTTGGTGTTTTTGATGGTTGTTCCTCAGCCTGAGAAGGTGACTTTTTGAATGTTCAATTCACCGGTAGACGTTTCCGACATCGGTTTCGGTATTTGTTTGCCTATACCTCCAGCCCGATAGCCTCGTCCATCAGAAAGTCTATTTCGCCGGATACCACATCGTAGAGTGCGCCAACGATTGCAATGCGCTTTTGAGCTACGAGATCGGATAAGGTTAAGCTTTGTTCCGGGAGCAATTTAACTGAATGGATCACATTTCTTCGTGCGACCTCGTCGACAATTCTCCGCTTTCCTTCGGTATCCTGTCTGAGGTATCTATCGCGATCCTGGGCGAACACCGAGGTTTGTATTTCGTTTACGATCAGTTCCAGGTGCTGGCAACCAGTAACTTCGCATACATCTTGTTTCGAATATGCTAAATCGACGGCTGTCGACACAGCTCCGCAGCGCGTGTGGCCCATGACCAGAACCAAGCGTGCACCTGCGACCGCGCAAGCGTACTCCAAACTTCCAAGCACTTTAGATCGTACGACATTTCCAGCGATTCGAATCGTGAAGATATCGCCAAGGCCCACATCAAAGATAATCTCAGCTGGTGAGCGTGAATCGATACAACTTAAGACAACTGCCAGAGGGTATTGAGAAGATGCGGTTCCACTTATCTGTCTTCCTAAATCTCGCGTTAAACGCTGACCGGATAGAAATCGCTTGTTTCCCTCAATCAATGCAGCGAGAACCTCTGTTGGAGACAGTTTCTCTTGCAACTCTTTGGTTGTGTATTCGCCAAAGAGTATTCTTTCAGGAATATTAAACTCTTTCTTAAATCCCTTGGTACTGACCAAAACCTGTCGAATCGGGGCGGTTTTGTCGATGTAATCACGAAGCAAACTGAGAATATCCGGATCGATGTAATCGGTATTTCTAGCGTCTAACAGGAGATGTTGTCCAGGTTTCGCTTGAGTTAATGCATTCTCCAACGCAACACGATTCAGAAAACTGACTTGATTTGCAAGTTGGATGTGAGTCACGTCATTGTCAAAGTACTTCTCGGAAACCTGGCTGATTGGGGTACGGATGTTGCTTTGCAGAATGAATGCGATACTTACGGCCAATCCGATACCCACGCCGGCAATCAAGTCCGTGAGGACAATCGCAATGGTTGTGACGAGAAACGGCACAAATTGCTTATATCCCTCTCGATACATCTTCATGATCAACGAAGGACTGATGAGCTTGAAACCGGTAGCTAACAGAATGGCTGCCAAGCATGAAAGGGGAATCAAATTGAGATAGGTCGGTAAGAAAGCAACACTCAGAGCTAGTAGACCGCCATGAATCAATGTCGATAGTTTTGTTCGGGCTCCTGCATTGATATTGACGGAGCTACGAACAATGACCGAAGTTACTGGAATACCCCCAATCAATCCACAAGTGATATTGCCAATTCCCTGCGCAACCAGTTCGCGATTGGGGGGGGATAGCCGTTGCTGTGGATCGATTTTATCGATCGCTTCTAAGTTCAATAACGTTTCCAACGACGCAACCAATGCTATCGTTATAGCGGAGAAATAGACCGCGGACAACGTGAGTCCACTCCAGTCTGGAGTTTGGAAAAAGCCCGCCAGATCTTGTAATTGATTGGCAACAGGCACCTCTACTAAATGGCTTGAACCGATCACCCATTCCCCGCCGAGCTTTGACAACCATTGGCTGATCAGTACGCCTCCAACCACGACCAAGAGGGGCACAGGAATGGGAGTCTTTTTGAGAAATTTAAAGCTATCCCAAGCAACCAGGACGAGTAAGGACAGGAGACCGATAACCAAGGCTCCTTGATGGATTTCACCTGCGAATAATTTTCCGATTTCGGAGAATGTATTTTCATGATCTGGCTGTTCGAAACTCATCTCGCCTTCGGGATCATTATCGTGTCCCAAAATGTGGGGGATCTGTTTCAGAATCAGAATGACACCGATGGCCGCTAATAATCCTTTGATCACAGCTGAGGGGAAAAATGCAGAAAGAGTTCCTGCTCGAAGCGCACCCAAGACGACTTGCAAGATTCCGGCAAGAACCACAACCAAGAGAAATTGCTGGAAGGATTCCAGCTTGTCGAGCTGCGCAGCGACGATGGCTGTCAGTCCTGCGGCAGGCCCACTGACACTCGTATTCGATCCACTGATCGCTCCAACAACGAGTCCTCCAACAATTCCGGCAATAATGCCTGAGATGAGTGGAGCTCCGGAGGCGAGTGCGACTCCCAGGCACAAGGGAAGTGCAACGAGAAAGACAACGACTCCAGCATTCAAATCGCGTGCGATTTGCCTAGACAAGTCTCTATTCATAGAAAATGATTCGCCTCTGAATTGAGATATAACCGAAAGTTGTGTTCTATGAAGTAGGGAAAAAGCGGCGTATCCT
>JBBAXA010000024.1:72383-78198 GCA_040396935.1 Pirellula sp. | reverse complement strand
ATACTGTCGGGCCCGTTGGGCCTTTGTTACTATTGGTGCCAGGCACGAATGGCACTCGAATGGCAGGCACTAAGAGAAGGTCTTTTGTCTCATCTCCCGGGAATACATAGATCCCTCGGGCGGCATTGAGAGTCAGTAAGGGAAGGAGTTGATCATGCAGAGTGGGGCCTCGGTCGGTCGAAGGAATTTCCTGTACGGTGCGTTGGGCACTGCCGCTGTAGGCGGGGCGGTTTCACTCTGGTGCCGAGGGCAGGATCGAGTCGGTTCAGCTCAGGGTATCTATGGTGCCGCAGAGCCAACTTTGATCGAGCCGTCGTCTGTTGACACGATGCCAATGAATCGTGAGAAGATTCGAATCACTAAGTTGGAAACATTTCTTGTTCAGCCGCGCTGGTTGTTCCTCAAAGTGCATACAGATGTGGGGCTTGTCGGTTGGGGCGAGCCCATTGTTGAGGGCAGAGCGAAGACGCTTGCCATGGCGGTTGAGGAGTTGGGGGACTATCTGATCGGCAAGGATCCGCGTGATATTACGCATCATTGGCAAGCCATGTACCGACACGCCTTCTATCGGGGTGGTCCTGTGCTGACGAGCGCGATCAGTGGAGTCGATATGGCCCTTTGGGATATTAAGGGTAAAGCTTTGGGGGTACCGATCTATGAATTGCTGGGAGGTCCTACGCGAAGCAAGGTCAGAGTCTATGCGCATGTGCGGAACGATCCTGAGCTCCTCAAGCAGAGGAAACTCGAGGGGTTCCGCGCATTCAAGACGGGAGTTTTGGACGGAACCAGATCCGGTATCGTCGCGTCGCCTGCTTTTGTGGAGAGAGCTGCCAAAGCATTCGCAGACCTTCGCGAAGCGGGAGGGGATGATGTTGATATCGGCATTGATTTTCACGGAGCGATCAGTCCTCAAAATGCAAAGCTGCTTATCAAAGCCTATGAACCTTACCATCCGATGTTCATCGAGGAGCCAATCAATTGTCAAAATGTCGACCTTATGGCTGAGATCGCGCGAGGCACTCCCCTGCCAATTGCGACAGGAGAAAGGATCTTTACCAAGTGGGGATTTCGCGAGATCTTAGAAAAGGGGGCGGCTACCATTCTGCAGCCTGACCTGTGCCATGCGGGCGGCATATCTGAAGTGCGTTTGATCGCAGGGATGGCCGAGGCCTATTATGCAGCGATTGCTCCTCACAACCCTCTCGGGCCAATCTCACTAGCTGCGGGGCTGCAAATCGCAGCATCGATTCCAAACTTTCTATGTCAGGAACAAGTAGACCTGGGGGTTGGTTACCTGAAAAAAGCGTTCGTCGTCAAGGATGGGTATGTCGATGTTCCAACCATGCCAGGGCTCGGAATCGAAGTGGATGAGGAATCGTTGAAAAGCAAGCTCGGTCACGAATGGCGAAACAAGCAAACGTATGATCCGAAGGATGGTTCGGTTGTCGATTGGTAACCATGACACGGGTTTGAGTTCGTGGGAATCGGTCGTTACGAACTGAGACGCGACGGTTTTTCAATTGTTTTGATCCCGAGTTCTACAAGGGGAAATCGGTCAAAATCTTTAGCCCTAGGAACGGAATGAAATTGTCTCCGATGAATTACTCATTTCCCATGCGGATGCCATTCCACAAATCGTGATTTCGTTACAATCAGTGGTTCGGTTGTTGACTCGGTCTTTCCATTCTTGTGAAAGGTGCCATGCCACGCTACGTAGTGCGTTGTGGGAGGATGCGGACTCTTTATGTCATGAATTCAAAGAGTGAGCACTCTCGTGGGCGTTTCGTGATAGCCCGTACGAACCGAGGATTGGAACGAGGTGAGGTCCTTTGCGAGGCGACCGAACGCGTAATCGCCCTCATGTCCGATCCGCCGTCAGGGTCAATCCAAAGGGAATCGACACCCTCCGATGATCACGAGTCGCTCCATATGGAAAAGTCCTTGGAACGGGACTTCGTAAAATGCAAGCAGATGATCAAAGAGTCTGGATTGCCGATGACTTTGGTCGATGTCGAACGGATCTTCGGCGGAGAGCAGGTGATCGTCTATTACACTGCGGAGGATCGAGTCGACTTTCGAGAATTGGTTAAGAAATTCTCCGGAGAGTTTCAAACGAGGATCGAGATGCGTCAAATCGGAGCTCGAGACGAAGCCAAAGTGCTTGCTGACTACGGCGATTGTGGAAAGCCAGTCTGCTGCAACACGCATCTTTCGTCGATGCCGCCGGTCTCGATGCGCATGGCCAAGCTGCAGAAGGCGACTCTCGACCCCAACAAAATCTCGGGAAGGTGTGGTCGTTTGAAGTGTTGTTTGCGATACGAAAACGAAACCTATGAGGAACTGGTATCGAACATGCCTCCCGCAGGGAGCGAAATCGTGACGCCCCACGGCAAGGGAAAGGTACTGAGTCAGGAAATACTGAGTCAGCAACTATTGATTCAGACAGAAGATAATCGAAGATTGTTGATACCCGTATCGGAATGCTTGACCATTTTGAAACGCGGGCAGGAATTTTGAACGACCTCGATGAAGTAGGTTCTCGAAGGATACTCAATCGTGAATGAACAAGTACTCGCCATTGTTGAATTGCTCCAGAAAGATCAAAGATATCATCTGGAGGCCTATCAGTTCGTTCGTGAGGGATTGGCGTACGCTCAGAAGGTGATGAAGATGCCGGCCTCGCGAGAAGAGGGGAGCGAAAATCCGCAAGATCATCATTTGACAGGGCAGCAGTTGTGCCAAGCGATCAAGGAATACGCGCTCGATCAGTACGGATTTATGGCCAAGACGGTGCTCAA
Organism: Pirellula sp.; assembly: GCA_040396935.1. Lineage (GTDB taxonomy): Bacteria > Planctomycetota > Planctomycetia > Pirellulales > Pirellulaceae > JBKCUI01. Next base: position 75,400 of record JBBAXA010000024.1, on the reverse strand, counting down.
TAGTTGGGGGATTCATTCCACGAGCGATTTTGGCGAGATCGTATACAACCTGATTCGAATCAAGGAAATGCGAAAGAGCAAGACAGACAAGCGTGAAGACTTTGATAACCAATATGATTTTGACGAGGCATTCCAGCCCCGATTTGAGGTTGCATCGGATCCGAGTTAGACCATGCTGAACCGGCGATACCGCTTCCTCTTCGTTCTGACGACGTTCCTACTGCTGGCCTGGATTGGCTATCTCGTCTGGATCTGCTTTAGAATTGCCTATCCGACGAGTTCATGATGCGAAGACTCTTGATAGATTGTTTGGTCGCGTTGATTCGTTTCTATCAACGAGCAATCAGTCCTCTTCTGGGCTCCAACTGCCGATTCTCCCCTACATGTTCCCAGTACACCATCGAAGCCATCGAAAAGTACGGTTCGATTCGTGGAGTAATCAAAGGTATGTATCGCGTTTGCCGTTGCCACCCACTGCATCCCGGCGGATACGACCCCCCCTGAGATTGCGAGGGATTCAGTGAATCGATTGCGTCGGTATCACCTCCGCGTTTCGTCCTATCTTTCCTTGAGTACTCTTACAGCTTTGCTAGCCCTGGCTAGAAAATCCGATTTTGATTCACCGGAATCCAGATAAATGGGATGGCCGATCGTGATCGAGCTAAGCAGAGGTACGGGAACCACTTCGCCTCGGGGTAGAATCCTGTTGAGATTATCCATGTACACGGGGAGCAGTTCGAGATCTGGACGTTTTTTGGCCAGGTAGTAAAGCCCGCTTTTGAACTCACCCATTTCGCCATCTGCGGCGCGGCTCCCCTCTGGGAATACGATCAGTGAATAAACATCGCCGATCTCTCGCAACATCACATCCACTGGGCTCTGGTGGACTTTGATTTGCTTGCGATCAATCAGGATTGCGTTAAATGAACGGGCAAGAAACCGTCGATAGCTCGAGAGTCCCCAATAGTCCTGTGCAGCGACTGGTCTAGTCAATTGTCGGAGTTGTTTGGGTAAACAGGACCAAAGGACGACCGCATCCAGGTGACTGGTGTGGTTGGCAAAGTAAACTCTTTGCCGAGTTTCCGGTTCAGCTCCGACCCACCGCACGGTAAATCCACTCACCAGTTTCGCAGCGAGAGCGATCACCTGTCCGGTAGCCCGACAGAGTGTAGAGCGAGGTTCGGAGAGGGAACTTTCCGAAGGAAAAAAAGAGGAGTTGGATGTGGGGATTGCCGCCAAGGAAATCGTCTTCGTGTGGGAGTTTTTTGGGTCGGGACTAATAGTCGCTCATCGAGCGAGAATATCAAGTCCCTAAACAAAAACGGCCACACAAATTTGCGTGGCCGTTGCAATTCATAGAAAGGAGCTAATTCTTCTTGGATTCCTGTGGTTGCGTAGGAGTCAATGCTACGAGTGCTGCCTTGTATTTGGCTCGGGCCAAGTTCAGGCGAGCGGTCATCTCGCATTCGGTTTCCTCTTTGTCTACCACAAAAAGGGGCTTGGTTTTCTTCTCGGTTGCAATGGCCTTTGCCTCGACCGGACAGTTGCAAACTTTGTCTCCTACTTTGTAGGAAATCGCGACGGAATCCATCGCTTTTTTGACTTTCGCTGCGACTTCACCTGCTTTTACGGAGCAGCTGAGGCACTCGCCTGCAATGGTTGTCGTCCCAGAGACATTGCAGGTTTTGGGAGCTGCGAAGTCCGCAACATACTTCTCCGTTTGCTCAACGAGGCTCGAGAATGCTTGTGTGGGGCATTCGAATTTTTCTTTGCCTACGAGATAGACGAGTTTCTTGCCACTGCTGGTCGCAAACGCTTTGGCGGATTCCTCACAACAGAGAGCTTCCTCTCCTACCCGATATTCCAATTTGGGTAATTTAGCTAAGCCAGCGGTGATTGAGCAACCTGCTGAGTCCGCACTACATTTGCCATCACACTTGCCCTCGTCAGCAGACACATAGTAGCCTCCAGTCGCGATAGCCAAAGCGATCAAGCTAATTTTGAACGATTTCATTCACGATTCTCCAGATGGTATATTGGGAACAATCCGAACGCATCAACCAAACAGCGCATCTCGAAAAGACGCGACAACCGACAACATCTACGTATCCGGACACGATCCGGTTTAATCGTAATGTTCATTCTCGTGGAGTCGAGATTGTAAGATTCCGCGGATCAATAATCAACCAACGAATCCTTTCGAGAGCTTCCTAGGGCGTCAATGGAGACTCCAGTGTCAAAGATCAAGCGAATTTTGGTTACCGGTGGAGCAGGCTTTCTCGGCTCCTATATGTGCGAGCGACTTGTCGCTGAGGGGCACGACGTCATCTGCTTGGATAATTTCTTCACAGCACAGAAGTCCAATGTATCCCACCTTTTAAGTAAGCCCAATTTCGAGCTGATTCGTCACGATGTGACGTTGCCGATCTTCCTGGAAGTGGATCAGATCTATCACATGGCCTGCCCTGCAGCCCCAGGCCATTATCAATTCAACCCCATCAAGACGATCAAGACATCGGTGATGGGCTCGATCAATATGCTCGGAATGGCCAAGCGTTGCGGAGCCCGTATTCTCCTGGCGAGTACGAGCGAAATCTACGGCGATCCATTGATTCATCCGCAACCGGAATCCTACTGGGGAAATGTTAACACAATCGGCATTCGATCTTGTTACGACGAAGGAAAGCGTGTCGCAGAAACTCTGTTCATGGACTACCACCGGAAAAATAAGGTCGACATCAGGATCGTCCGTATATTCAACACGTATGGTCCTCGAATGCATCCCTACGATGGTAGGGTGGTATCGAATTTCATTCGACAAGCCATTCAAGGGCAACCGATCACCATCTTTGGGGAGGGAGAGCAGACCCGTTCGTTCTGTTATCGTGATGATTTAGTCGAGGGGATATTCCGACTGATGAACGTCGAGACCGGTTTCATCGGTCCCTGCAATATTGGTAATCCAGGTGAGTTCACCATTCGGGAGTTGGCCGAGTTGGTCGTGGAGCTAACAGGTA
>JBBAXA010000024.1:0-72283 GCA_040396935.1 Pirellula sp. | reverse complement strand
GATTTCATTTCCACTGACGATCGTAAGTTCAATATCTAGACTCCAAAGCGGAAACCGATCGATGTTGTTGATTCCGATTTTGGTCAGATCCTTTCCGGTACAAAGAATGGCTTCGCAGTTCGTTGCGTCGTTTGCGACGACTCCTATCTCACGGATATCCCCTGCGTTGAACAGATGATGGTCTGGGAAAATGACTTGTCCGACCAGATGAGCGCCTAGGGTTTCGATCGTCTTAAGAAAAGCTTGAGGATTTCCGATTCCACAAACCGCGACGACATTTTTACCCTGGAGCCAGTCAAGTTCGGTCGTGGTTTCTTCGGAGTTGCGCAATCGAAGGGGTGTGTGCGCGGCTTCGACCCAGGCTACTCGCGGGTTGTGTCGTTGCACGCGTGACCTTAACGACGCCAGGCTCTGCGCATCTACCTGATCGCAACGGGTCGCGATAACGACATCCGCACGCTTGAGTGAACGCAGTGGTTCTCTCAACAGTCCACGCGGTAGAAGGTGTCCGAATCCAAAAGGTTCTCGAGCATCGAGAAGCACGATATCCAAGTCTCGTCCAATCCGTCGATGTTGAAAACCGTCATCCAGTAGCAGAAGCTCCATCCCTAGTTCGTCGACAGCGATACGGGCTGAAGCGATGCGGTCGGGAGACTGCAAATGAGGTACATCCGGCAGCGTGATCTCGAGTTCTTTGGCTTCGTCGTTACGGCCGTCGCTACCAGCTCCATAACCGCGGGAAAGAATAGCGACTCGTTTATTTTGGGCTCTGAACCATTTGGCTAAAAATGCGACCGTAGGCGTTTTACCCGTTCCACCTGCCGTCAGATTTCCGACCGATACGACGGGGATCTCTACGCCTATCGTTTTTTTAAATCCGCGGTCAAATGCCCAGTTTCGTAACGTGACCGCTGCTGCATAGGGTTGGCTTGCGCACCACAGCATCGCTTTGAGGGCTATCGACCCTAAGGAATTGGATTTGCTAGCGAGGATTTCGTCGAGTCTGAGAAACAATGCACTGGGCTCTGTAGGCGAAAATCAGGCGATTCTCAGATGATAGAGCAATTCGCTCGGGAACGCGACAGGGAGTTGTCCTGTGCAAGTGATCTGGCGGAACGAAGTCCTCCCGATGTAAAACGCGAACTCCGGTATCCAAGAGGTCAAAAAATCAAACCGCGGCGAAACCATGAAGCTACCGATTGCTCGGACACTTTCCCTCAGCACTGTTCTTTTCGGACTTTTCTACATAAATATCCTTCCGGTTCCTCTGGGATGGAGTCAGAGTGGTTTGTCGCCACAGGAGCTTTCTTCGAAAGCGGGCGCGTTGGGGGCGACCGTTGTTGCGGTTGCTCCGGCTCACGTTGCCTCTAGTGGAAATACGATGATGGCAAGTGCGATCCTTTCGAATGGATCGCAACAGATCGCGGTATACGATCAAAGCAAATCGACGATGGCTGTTTACCATATCGATTCAAGCACTGGGGATATTCAATTGAAAAGCGTTCGCAAGATGGATGCTGATTTTGCCTTGCAGGAATTTAATTTGAGCGAACCCACACCCTCCACGATACGCAAGAATGTCCGATAGATTCAACGAGGCACCAGTCTCTCGACTGCTCGGATTCGAGGTCTTGCAAGCGAGCGAAGAAGACGCAACGCTAGGGCGAGCTACCGTCGAACTAATGGTGGATTCGCGGCTTCACAACCCCATGGGGAGAGTGCACGGAGGCGTGCTGGCCGCACTGGCCGATGCTGCTATGGGGATCGCATTCGGTAGAACCCTCGAGGAAGAACAGGATTTTTCTACGATCGATCTTCATGTTCATTTCATGAGGCCTGTCGTCAGCAAAAAGCTCATCGCAAAGGGAGAGCTCATCCAACGCGGACTACGAATCGGTTTCGTTTCATGTTCAATCCATGACGAGAGGGGTAGGCACGTCTGCGCCGCTACCTGCAGTTGCACCGTCGTTTGAAAAGGCTACGAGTAATCGGTAACTCGAGGATCAGCTCACGTTGGAAAAGAATCGTTCATCCATGCAGGCATAAGCTCCCAGCCACTATCGAACTGGATCCTGGACTCGGATGCTGTCTGTTCATCGTAGGTCGCTGAAGAGTCGGACGAAATCCCAGCGCCGCAGGTTGCGAATGGGACCCAACCGTGCGAGTGTTTCTTTGTACTTACGGGAGTTGGGTGGTCTGGTGTCACGAGGATTCGATAATCTCCTGCCTGGAGCAGAGCTTCATGGATTGGTCCGACGATATGCTGGTCGATCGCTTCTAAAGCTTTGATCTTTTCATCGACTCTTCCCTCGTGGCTTGCTTCGTCGGGAGCCTCGATGTGCACGCACACGACGTCATAGTTTTTGAGAGCTTCGATGGCCGCTTCTCCTTTGCCCGCATAGTTGGTATCCAGGTATCCGGTGGCTCCGGGAACGTTGATTCGATCCCAGCCAACCAGTGCTGCCAGTCCTCGTAACAAATCTACTGCGGTGATCATCGCACCTCGGGCTCCAAACCGTTCCTGGAACTTAGGGAGTGAAGGTGTTTTGCCAAGTCCCCAGAGCCATACATGCGTGGCGGTTCGTTTACCCGCTGTTCTTCTGGATTGATTCACGGGGTGTTCCAAAAAGATGGCATGGCTTTGATCCATAATATTGCAAAGAAAATCGCAGCCAGGACCTCGGGGGAAATCGTCGGCCACCGAATCATCCGTCAAATCATGAGGAGCGGTTGTTTTGGTTTCAGACGAGAAGGGAATGTCGCCTGCATCCTTGCCGCGGTAAAGGAGAAGGTTTCTATAGCTCACTCCAGGGACGAATTCCACATGTGCGTTTCCGATGTGTTGCTGTGCTGCACGCAGCAGTTCAGCGGCTTCGGGGTTGGATATGTGGTCCGCGGTGAAGTCGACCATGATTTGGTCATGGATCGTGACGAGGTTGCATCGGATCGCCCAGTCAAATGGTCCGAGTGAGATACCTTGAGCGGCCGCCTCGATTGGGGCTCGGCCGGTGAAATATTGGTATGGGTCGTAACCGAACAAAGCCATATTGGCAACTTCGCTGCCCGGGTTGAATTCCGGCGGGACGTTGTTCGATCGTCCGACCAGACCGAGTTTCGCGATGCGATCCATGTTGGGAACGCGGGCAGCCTGGAGTGGGGTCTTTCCTCCGAGGCTGTCGATCGGAAAGTCGGCGCACCCATCGGGAATGATTATGACTCGTTTCATCAAAACACTAATTTTCTATTGGTGGACGGACATTCGAACTAGGATCGATCGTCATAAACGCGGAGATAGACTCCCTCGTTACTGACACTTGGCAGTTTCCGGATCTCCAAATTAGCGGCCATCGCTGCGGACTCACAGGACTGGTGGGTCATAATGACGAGGGGCACCGTGTAACTGCTGTTGGCCATGGCGTCGTTTCCCTGAGGCTCATGCTGGATGATCGAAGCGATTGAAATGTTGTGTTTGCCGAGTAGGCCGGTAATGTGCGAGAGTACGCCCGGCTCGTCTGCTACGTGAAATCGCATGTAATAGCGGCCTCTCGTTCGATCGTATGGCAGGATCTCCACTTTTGACTCCCTGTCAGACCATAATTCGAGGCGTCGGAACGTGATATCGGTCCGTCCTGCAGCCGTGTCAATCATATCCGCCACAACGGCGCTAGCGGTAGGCATTTGGCCGGCCCCCTTACCATGGAATAACATGTCCCCAACCGCATCTCCCACAACCATGATTGCGTTGTACGCGCCTCGTACCTCTGCGAGTGGGCGACCGCGATGGATGAGTGTCGGAGAGACGTGCAACTCGAGACTATTGGATGCTTCATGGAGCTGCGCAGTCGCAATCAGCTTGATTCGGTATCCTAACTCAGCTGCGTACTTGAGGTCAGCCAGATGAAATGCTTCGAGCCCCCGACGATGGATCTCTCGCCACTTGACACGCACGCCAAATGCCAAATGCGCTAGGATCGCTAGTTTTTGGGCAGCATCGCTACCATCGACATCCATCGTCGGATCTGCTTCTGCATATCCGAGCTCCTGTGCATGCTTCAGCGCCTGGCCGTAGTCTGTTCCCTGCTCATCCATTTGAGTGATGATGTAATTGCTGGTCCCATTGAGGATGCCTCGCAACGAGAGAATTTGATTGGCCGAGAAGCATTGAGAGATATTCGCTATGATCGGGATTCCTCCTCCCACACTCGCCTCAAAAGCGATGGTTCGTCCGAGAGCCCGAGCTCGATCGAAAAGTTCCTCTCCGTGTTCTGCCAGGAGAGCTTTGTTGGCGGTTACCACATCTTTCCCGGATTCCAATAACTGCAACATAATCGTTCTCGCTGGCTCTATTCCACCGACGAGATGGGCGACAACCTCGATGTGCGGATCATGGAGAATGGTTCGGATGTCGTCCGTTAGGATTCCGGATGGGAGTTGGATCTTGCGATTCTTAGAAACATCTCGCACCGTGGCTTTTTCGAGCCACAAGACGCGTCCCGCATGTCTTGCCAAGCGATCGCCGTGGTCCAAGAGCAGTTTGGCCACGCCGGTTCCGACCGTGCCCATGCCGACAATGGCGACCCTTGTTTTCTCCATGAAAGACGCTCTTCCTCTATTGTTGCGGTCGAGAAAAGGCACAATGGTAAACCAAGTCGCCTTTCTCGAAAACCGTGATCTTCATGCTGAACTTTGATCCACAATCGACAATCTGTGCCATTGCAAGCGGGCAAAAGGGCTCCCTTCGAGGCATCGTTCGAGTGACAGGTAGCGATTCGCTCGCCATTGCTGGGCGAGTTTGTTCTATACCAGAATTTCCGAAAAGGTCGGTGCGAATCGGCTCGACCATCTCGCTCGACCGGCTTGGTACCGTGGGCGTTGATTTGTTTTGCTGGCCGGACCATAGGTCCTACACGGGACAGCCCTCTGTAGAAATCCATACATTGGGTTCACCCGTGGTGCTTCATGCTATTGTCCAAGCATTCCTGGACCGCGGAGCTCAACTGGCCCAGCCTGGAGAGTTCACACTTCGGGCGTTTTTGGCTGGTCGATTGGACCTGACGCAATGCGAGGCCGTTTTGGGGGTGATCCATGCAAACGATGCGCAGGAATTGGACGTCGCATTGAAGCAGCTTGCGGGTGGATTGGCCGAACCGCTCAGTGAATTACGTTTGGAGTTGATTCATCTGGTTGCGGATATCGAAGCTGGCCTCGATTTCGTCGATGAGGATATCACCTTCATCGCAACGGCTGAGGTTTTTCGTCGATTATCCCATGCACGAGATCATGTGAATCGATTGCTGCATCAAATCGATTCTCGATCCGCCCAACGAAAGGAACTACAGATTGCCATCGTAGGCTTGCCAAACGCCGGTAAAAGTTCCTTGCTCAATGCCATCACGTCGAGCCATGCATCGATTGTAAGTCCTCTGCCAGGCACGACTCGTGACTTTGTGAGGTATCGGTGGCATGCGCAGCAAGGTACGATCGACCTTCTCGACACAGCAGGATTGGAAGAGGTCGAGGATGGGTCCCCTCGACACTTAGCCCAATCCGTTACCAGGAATCAGATCGACGAGGCAGATCTTATTCTGTGGTGCGTTCCATCCGGTACACCTGCAAGCGAACTACCCTTCATCGCTCGCAAATCGCAAGAGGTTTGGCTGATTCGGACGAAATGCGATCTTTGCGATTCAAAGGCGGGTCAGGAATCATCAAACGATCAAGTAGATTTTTCGGCAAAGGTGGTTCACGTGAGCAGTACAACTCTTGTCGGGATCCACGAATTGCGGAGTCAAATTGCACTATGGACGCAGCAACGGAACTCTGAGAGTGTCGAGTCACTGCCTATGACTGCCGAACGGTGCGCCGGTGCTCTCGAGCGAGCTAGATCGGCGATCGAAGCCGCTCTGCAAGCTACTGCGGAGCAGGTGGGGGACGAGGTAATTGCTTCCGAGATTCGGATCGCACTCGATGAATTGGGTCAGGTAGCGGGTGTCGTGTACACCGATGACGTACTCGATGCGTTATTCAGCAGATTCTGCATAGGGAAATAGCGGGTTCGATGGGTGCCGCAACTCCGAAAAATCGTTTCGCGGAACCCTCGAAGTCAGCAAAGCATTTATCCTGCGACGCGTTTGACTGGATTCGGAGAGAACCATTGAGATTAGAAAACTATCTCTCGCCTCGTCTACGTGGTGGAGGATATGGGTTAGATGAATCATGCAAACGGCGCAATCGACGGGTCCATTTTTGCACAATACAGTCCATGGACACGGATTTACGTTTCTCGCTGGACGTTATAGGTAAGGTTTCGATTCGAAACGGAGTTAAGCGTTTAAAACGAAGCGACTCCAAAAACTCAAAATAGGATCTTCGATGGTTCGTTATGCTGCGATCAGATACTTTACAAAAGTTTGCCTGGCTTCTATCGCCCTGAGCGCGCATGGGCCTCTAAGGGCGTTTGCCCACGAGACTTCTGGCGACATGGTTGTATGGCATTCACAACCTGTAAAGCCAGGGCAGATGGTCTTGCTCTATGGTGAAGGGCTCCATGAGGCCAGTATCTCCGTACGAAGGCTTGCGGATCTCAGCCCCGAAAGTCCTGAAAATGCCGATGCAGAGCAACTGGCCTCCCTGGCAGTGTCAGGAGGCTGGCAGAATCCACAGCTCATTCAGCCGCGCAGGCACTCGGTCAAAGTGGTGTTGCCGGCTGATCTTCAGCCAGGAATCCATGCGCTGAGGATCCAACGGGAGAAGCAGACGCAGATCGTACTAGTGAACGCTCCCATGGTTTGGTGGACTCGAGGTGCCGATACGATGATCGCGAATCCAGAAGGTGAGTTTCGTGTATTCGGTTTGGGACTCGGTTGGAACGGGATACATCAGCCATTAGCAGGAATCCCTCCCGGAGTTGCACGCACTCGTATCGTTCTTCGAGGTCCTGAGACCCTCGAACTCTTCGCGGAAGAGGCAGACCTTTATTCCCTAAGAGCCAAATTGCCCAAAGAGTTGCCCGAGGGAGACTACGAACTTTGGGTTCATAACGGTTGTGGCGGACGGGAAGCTTGGGGGCGATGTCCTCATCCCCTCACGGTGCGGCATCCAAATCGGTGGCCGACCCGGGAGTACAACGTGTTGCGAATGGGTGCACGAGGGGATGGAAAAACCGATGACACCGATGCCATTCAGCGGGTATTGGACCAGGCTGGCAAGGATGGTGGAGGGGTAGTTTACTTCCCATCGGGTGAATATCGATTCTCTCGCACGCTCACCATTCCCAGGCGGGTGATGGTGCGCGGAGAGGCGAAGGAAAGCACTCTACTTTATTGGGTGAATCCACACTTCAAACTGATGCGCAGCGTGATTCATGGTGAGTGTCACTTCGGGCTAGAGGACTTGACCGTTTGGTACGTGGGTGCCCAATACGGGATCAACAACATGGCGAGTACCGATAAGAAATCAGGTGGTGGTAACACGCTTTACAACGCGGACAACCGGCCACCTCACTGGCAGGAGGGGGATGTTATTCTTCGAAATGTGGTCATCCGGTGGCAGCCTTACGTGGGGCGGCCAGGATGGGGGCAATTGAACGATCGTCTGCAACTTTACAAACAACTCAATGCGCAGTCGCTCGATGCTGCAGGGACAGGGGTAGCCGTGTGGCTTTGCGGGCGTGACATCCGAATTGAGAACAGCGACATCATGGCAGGAGGATTTCCGCTGCTATTTAGTTTCTTTTCGGATGGGAGCGTCGTACGAAACAACACGCTTCATATCGGGAGCGGAGGTTTGATCTGGGCATCGAGGGGCCGAAAGTGCATCTGGGAAAACAATCGCATGGTCGGTGGTGAAACGAGTCGGGCCGGCTGGAGTACGAAAGCCAACCCGTATTACGATCAAAACTACGTTCGTGGTAATACTGTTGAGTTTGCTCAAACTGCGGACTATGAGATCTTCGGTTCCGATGGATCCTCACCCGTCTACTACGGTGCCGTCCAATCGATCGACGGGGTGAAGCTGACCTTGGCGAAACCAGTACGAGGTTGGAATTGGGAACCAGGAGGCCACATGGTTTTTGTGCTTCATGGCAAAGGTAAAGGTCAAGCGAGGAGCGTTATCGACTGCGAAGGTACCACGCTGGAGATAGACCAGCCATGGAGTATTCCGCTGGACGAAACCTCAGTGATCGGCATCAATCATAGTTTGAGGCAGTGGTTGGTCGTGGGTAACCGTTTTGCCGATGGTAGCTCGATGCAGATGTATGGATTAAGTCATGAAGTTCTCTTTGCTGAGAATGAACTGGAACGTGTGGGAGGTAGTCAGGAAGCCAGTTTGCGATTTCTCGGTTTTCAGCATGTGGATGGACCCGAGGGAACCGAACCGTCGTATTTCTGTCAAATGCTGGGTAACCGCTTAGGCGGATCTCGCCTCGATTCACGTCGGTTCCAGTCGGGAGGGAATGCGATCGAATTGCATGGTGGCGATCCACCGAAAGAAGACCAGCGACCCAGCCTGATGAACGCATCGGTCTTGCGAGGAAATCAAGTACGATCAGGACCCATCCAAATAACCACGAACTCGGGTGCTACAACGACTCGAGCGGAGGATATTGTCATCGAGGACAATCAGATCTCGGATTCCCCCGAAGGCATTACGGTAGGAGCAATGACTGCAGGGGTTTCGTTAAGGAATAATCTCATGCAATCGGTCAGAGTACCTCTCGCGGGACGCGGCATACCGGATATCTGGATCGAAGACCGCGAGCAGCTCGAGTACTATTTTGATGGAGTCGACGGGCTCCTGAAAAGATTATCCGTCACTCCTCCCGGTCGTCTCATCACTTCTCGCGAAGAGGCAATTCGCCGTTTGGGGCAACCCGACAGTGGTTCGTTTTTGACAACTCTGAAACGCGACTTAGCGGAGGAGGTTCTGCAACAACTGAAACCCCCGCATCACCCTGAACTCGCTCGCGTCTTGCTAGGGGTCAGCGTCGAGTCCTCTGAGAGTGGTACGTTGCATTCCATCCTGGATGCGGGAAGTGGGGGGACGGGCACGATGGTACTCAACATCATCAATCAGGGGGAGCTACCTGTACGATGCCGAGTCGAGCCGGAATGGCCCAAGGGTTGGGCTGGGGGGCCTGCAACGACGACGGCTCCCCCTGGTACCTCCAATCCCGTTCCACTGACCGCGACTGTGCCCAAAGATTGTAAGGGAACCTACACCCTTCCAGCCAAGATCGCGCTGGAGGTCGGACAGTCGCAAATGTCTTGGCAAATCGTTTTAACCGTTGGTACCGGTACCATAGGCGACTGGTTCATTATCGGGCCCGAGCTGAAGGGCCCACATCGCAATCGTGTCTGGAGCTTTGACGAGATTTCGAACTCTCCCAAGCCCGCGTTTGCTTCCAATCGATTGTCGCAATGGGATTTCGACAAATCAGAGAGGATCGGGAACGAAATGGTCCCTTGGAAGCCCGTTGTCGATGCCCGACCACTCGACTTTACCAAACATCTGGTGATGCCAGTGAATCTTGCGAAAGATGAAATCGTCTGCGCGTACGCTGTTAGTTTCGTGGATGCCAGCGATGATCTGTGGATTGAGTGGACTGCGACCTACCAAGGTCCTGGAAATTCGCACGAATTGCAATTCTATCTGGATGGAGCGGAACTCCCAGATCTGCGACTCGGACGCGAGTCATGGTCTCCCAAACGGCTCCCCATGAAGATTGCTAAGGGGCGACATGCCATGCTGGTCTCTGCTCAAGACAAGAACACACCTCCAAACGTTCACTTGAGTATTCGAGAGCTAGGCTCACCCACCGGCGGTCGAGTTACCATTTCTACGAAATGATTGTTCGCTAGTCCATGAAGGTTTCTTCGTGGAGTACTGCCCAGGTACACGCCAGACAATTAGCATCGAGAAGCGACCTGGAGCTCTCCGTAGTGCAATCAGGCATCACCTGGTCGTTGCAATGGAATTCGGGAGAGGGAGCGCGAGTGGATGATCCTTCTATCAGATTTGACGGATCAAATGTCGATCCCATTTGTTTGTCTGTAATTTGGGTGAGGTTGATTTTTCTTCTACTGGATTGAAGGCAGTAGACTTTTGAAAACGAACGCCGGACATGATCGGAGTAGTTATGCCGGAGCCATGGATTCGAGTACGCTTGGTTTGAGACCGATCTTCAACGCGATCCGAGTTGGAAAGCTTGAAATAGACGTGCGAGTTCCAAGCCAACTCGCGACAGATAAATACCTCATGATGAGCATCAGGGGGACGAGCAGCGAGGATCCTAGAGGCTTCGTTCCCTCACGACGCGTTCTGCTCCAGATTCAATCGCGACGTGGTTCAATGGAGAACGATACCGCATCTCGCCTCGCAGAACGCTGCATGATAACGACCGGACATCATGCTGCGGGATTCGCAGCGAGTAACCAGTTCGAGGGTAGGGATCCATCTACCAAGAATCCGGATTGATCGCGCGCGACTAAGATGCTTCTGAGGGCAGTGCAAACTCGCCGTCAGTTTTTAACGTGCCGCTAGACTTAGCCATCTGCTGGTGTTCGTAGGGACACCGCGTAGAGCATGACGATTGTTCCGGTTGCGATCAGAGACCAGGGAAACCATTCGCTCGGCTTGAAGACTCGCGTGTTGTTGGAGGGAGTTGGGGCGGAGAATATTCCGCCCGCGTTTTGACGAACCGGTTCATCGACAACACCTGCTACCAAGGTCGCGCTGTCGATCACCAGGCATTCAATCCCGAGAATGATCAGCATGATGCCGAGTGCACAAAAAAAGGCTCGCCACAAAGTTGCCGGTCGAATCACAACGAATCTCCAATCGAACTGCCAATAACCCGGGTTGGTAATCGGCTGTTCGTATTCACGGCATTGGAAATTTCCTTCTAGGCCGTTTCATAGGGAAGATAACGAGAATTCGGGATAAACGTGGAGTTCTTTTTTGAGAGGTTGCGAGCAGGATTTGCTGGAGATAAGATGTTGCATGCGGTTAAGGGCGTAGAAAGCGACCCAGCAAGGTCGGCTACCGTTGTTTCAAGAGAATGATCGAGACCCTGGTCAGTGATTGTGTTTGTTCACAGGGCACCGACGGAGAGCGTTCACCCTTTTGCTACGACTTACATTGCGAATGATGTGAAAGCGACCTTGGGTAATGCTTAGGGTCGACCCGCCGAAGCATCTTGGCAACCGTGTTTGTTTATCACATTCCTCGATTTCCATTCCTTCCACTGAACGGGTAGAAAAAATGTCAAAATCAACTCGCCGCAAATTCATCAAGAATACATCGGTGATCAGCGCCGGTTATTTTGTGGCTGCAGGGACTCGCACGGCTCTCAGCAATTCCGCCATCGAAAAATTAAATGTGGCGTGCGTCGGTATTGGCGGTAAAGGAGGGAGTGATTCGAGCAATGCAGCTCAATTCGGAAATGTCGTCGCGATGTGCGACGTTGACCGCGAGCGATTAGAGGGCAAATCGAAAGCTGACGGTTTCAAATCTGCGGAAACATTCACGGATTACCGCGAGCTGCTCGCAAAGTATGGAAAAAAGATCGACATCATGACGGTCAGTACACCTGACCATATGCATGCTCCTGTTACCTTAGAGGCAATGCGGCTGGGCATCAGTTGTTACACGCAAAAGCCTCTAACGCGAACGATCTACGAAGCCCGTTTGTTGGCCAAGGTTGCGAAAGAAACCGGGGTTTGTACCCAGATGGGTAACCAGGGTACGGCGTTGGATTCCTCACGTGAAGCGATCGCACAGTTGAAGTCTGGTGTGCTGGGAGCCCTCAAAGAGGTGTACGCATGGTCGAATCGTCCCGTTTGGGCTCAGGGGCCAGGCCGACGTATGAATCTCGAAAAGTTCGCAGCTCAAGCAGAGAGAGAGGATCGAGCAGAAGCTCCAGCACTCATCGACAAAAAGAAGCAGGAGATCGAGCGAGCGCTCAAGAATTTGGATTGGAAGTCTTGGCTGGGGGTTGCACCTTATCGCGACTACTATCCGGGACTGTATCATTCCTTCCAATTCCGAGGATGGTGGGATTTTGGTACAGGTGCCTTGGGGGATATGGCTTGCCATCAGTTGACCGTTCCCTTTGCATCGTGTGGTCTGAGGGATCCAATTTCCGTTCAGGCCAAAACGACTGGGCACGATTTTGACAGTTTCCCAGCAAGTTCGATTATCAAGTTTGAGTTTCCTGAAACTGCGGAACGTCCGGCCATACCGTTCTGGTGGTACGACCGAAAAGGAAACAAACCACCTGCGGAGGTCTTTAAGAAGTGGGGAATTGAGAATGTGGCAGACAGCGGTGTTCTGATCGTCGGTGAGAAAGGTGCTTTCTATAGCTCGGACGATTACTGTGGCAAATACGAGCTGAAGGGAGTTCAGAAAGTATCCGTGGACTTTGAACGGGCAGAAAACAAAGGTAGCAACGACGTCAATAACATGTACGAGTTGTTCCGTGCAAAGATGGCGGGAGATCCGAAGATCTGCAAATCAAACTTCATCGATCGTGCAGGTCCTCTCACGGAAACCATCCTTTTGGGTAATCTAGCCGTTTGGGCTGCAGCTAAGGGTGGTGACAAAGGTGAGATGGGAGAATGGGGTGAGAAAGTCGAATGGGATGCAAAGAATCTCATGGTGACTAACCTCGCTTCGCTCAAGACGCCGGGTGTTGCCGACCTGATCAAACCTGTTTATCGAGGTGATTACCGTCTCGATTAGTTGGTCGGGAGTTCTCTTGAGATACCGAGGCTGCTGGCGCGATGCTATTCGAGTGCCAGCAGGTTTCGAGTCTCGAGAACGGTTCCTGAACCAACGCTTTTTTGCTGCTCCTTACGATGTTCGTCAGGAAACTTGGGTTTCCTGTTTGGAACGTCTGGAGGCGATGTTCAAAACTTCACATTCAGGGAGTGCCTCACCTCATCGTTGGGCACTCCATTTTATTTTGATCGTTACGTGAGTATTTTCCGTTGAGGCACTTTGTGAGATCTATTGATTGCTATCGCTGTTGTTGGCTCATTGTCAGTCTCTTTGTTGCAACCACGTTTTCTGGAAGGCTATTGGCGGATGCGAAACCGGAAGATGTTTCGGCGGCTACAAAGCGTGTCTCAGCGCTCGGCAAGGTAGCCAAAGTCACCATGGACGGAAATAAGCTAACGGAAATCGTAATCAGCGAAGGTTCGCAATTGACGGATGCGGACTTCCTATTGTTTGGGAAGCTAACAGACTTGACAAAGCTTCAAGTGCTCAATTGCCGTGTCTTGAATACGGAAAATATCAAAGCGATTTCCGGTCTGGCTGGTTTGAAATCCCTCTCGATTACGAACACGGTCATCGATGATTCCGCCGTGGAAGTCATTGTAAAGTCATTCCCGAACCTCACAGAACTCGACCTTTCCTCGAACGCGAATATGTCGAATCAGGTGATGAAGTCGATTTCGGAACTCAAGGGCTTGCAGACTCTCTCGCTGCTGCAAAATCGTTTGGATGACATAGGTACTCGCAGACTTTCTAAACTCCAGGATCTTCGTGTCCTCGATCTAAGAGGAAACATGGAGGCGGGCGATATGACACTGGGGGTATTGGCAGAGTTGCCCAAGCTGAAGGCGCTCAAGCATCGAAGTACCGCCGTTACGGACTATGGTCTCGAGATGCTTTCAGCCAATGGGACGATCGAAAATCTGCTACTTCAGGATTTTGCCATCACCGATCAATCGGGTCAGCATCTCGCAAAATTGAGCAAGCTCAGTCAATTGGAAATCTTCCGTTGCCAGGGGTTCGGTAATGACGGCGTTTTGGCCCTGCGTGGATTGCCTCTCCAGCGTTTGACGCTGCGTGATCTGCCGGTGGTTGGCGATTCCGCGATGGAGTTATTCAAGGAATTACCAAAGTTGAAGAGGCTTTATTTGCATGAACTCTCCAGTGTCTCAGATGAGGGCTTGAAATCTCTCAGCGGGGCTAAGGCTGTTGAATTGTTGGATATCTGGAGCGTGCCTAACATGACGGACGCAACTCTAGAAGTCATTGCCAAACTACCCAATCTGAAGGAGCTATCGATTCGGGAAACGGGGATCTCGAATGCCGGCATCGAGAAGCTACTAACGATAGGAAGTATCGAGTCTCTGACGCTGAAGGAGAATGGAGCAGTTACAGAGGAAGGGCTCAAAAAACTTGCAGCCAGGAAATGGAAAAAGCTTGACGTCGGATCGACAAAACCAGCCCAAGAATAGGGTTTTTGGTAAGTTCCAGGTTAAGCCGAGCTTTTGAGTCTTCGGTCGCGATTCGTAAGGAAAAGGGATTTTAAATTTGAATATCCTTCTCGCAAATGATGACGGAATATACGCTCCAGGTCTCGGAGCCATGCGCCGTGCCCTCGAGTCGCTCGGACATGTTCTGGTAGTAGCACCGGCGACGGAGCAGAGTGGCGTTGGTCACTCGATCACCTATCTGACCCCGCTCATCTGCAAAGAAATCTATGAGGGAGATCACTTTCGGGGTTGGGCGGTCGAAGGATCGCCCGCTGACTGCGTAAAAATCGGAGTGAGCGAATTGGCGTCGAGTCCCATCGACTTGATCGTGAGCGGTATCAATGGAGGACTCAATGCGGGCATCAATGTTCTCTACTCGGGTACTGTGGCAGCAGCCATTGAAGGTGCTTTCTTTCGATTGCCGAGTATCGCGGTTTCTCTGGAGCATGATCCTCATGCGGATTTTGAGGGTGCTGCAGAAATCGCGGTCAAACTGATTCGGCAAATACTGACGCATCAAGGTGATCGAAAGGATTTGTACAACATCAACATTCCGACCGCCGCAACACAGCTCTATCGTGAGGGTGTTATGCCAGAGGTTCGCAGCGTTCCTATGGGCGTGGAACGCTACGGTGAGCATTACATCAAACGTCAAGATCCTAAGGGGAGGAATTACTACTGGTCGACCAACGATCCGCCACCTCGAAAGACGGAACATGAGACGGATTTAACGGCTTTAGCATCCGGCCATATCACATTGACGCCTCTTCAATTTGACATGACGAAGAAATCCTTGTTGGACGAAATGCATTCCTGGTGTATCCAATTGTGATGGAAGGGGCATCCGTGGAGATCCGTGAACCTTTGCAGTCAGCTCTTTGAATGGGATACGCCGAATGAGTGTGCAAACGCTTCCGACGAGCGAAGGGTTTCTTGCGAGTAAACGTCTTGCTTTTGTCGGTAAACTCGGAACGTTCTCACGCAAAGAAGCGTCGCAGATCGTTCGTGGTTTGGGTGCCGAACTGGTCGATGTTTCATCGGATGTCATCGACTATTTGATCCTTGGTGCAGATGAACTGCCCGGGGAGGATGTGACCGTCCTATTGAATGACCGATTGCGGAGACGACTGCGCGAGGGTCTGACGCATGTTGTTCAAGAGCACGATCTTTGGCAACGCCTAGGCTTGGTCGAGGAGACCAACGGGCAGTTGTATACCCCAGCAATGTTGGCAGGGATTCTTAAAACGCCCGTTCGGAATATCAGGCGATGGTATCGGATGGGTTTATTATCCAGCGCCAAAGTAACGCATCGGCTTCCCTATTTTGATTTCGTTCAGGTACAAAACGCCCGGCAACTCGCAGCGTGGATTGCCAAAGGCGCCCGCACGATCGACATTGCTAGACAGCTATCCAGTTTTGCACCATGGATTGAGACGAGATCACTCATGGACTTGGATCTCGTAATCGATGGTCGCCGATTGTTGTTGCGTCAGGGAGGTCAACTGATGGGTGCCAATGGCCAACTGCATCTGGATTTCGACTCGATCGACAGCGGTGCTGTTTTAGATGCGACGCTCCCGATTGTCGTCGCAGCCCAGTCTGATCATCTCTTGGACTCACTCGACAGACATGGCGCAATGGCTCCCCCTGCGGAAATCGATAGTTGGAAACGGGACGATTTGCTGCGGATGGCCGAGGAGTTGGAAGACGCTGGGAATTTAGAGGAGGCGATCGAGTGGTATCGGGTTGTGCTCGCTCGATATGGACTCCATGCAGAGATCTGCTTTCAATTGGCTGAGCTTTTGTACCGCACGGGTGATGTTACAGCTGCGCGAGAGAGATATTACAACGCAGTCGAGTTGGAGGAGGACTTTGTGGAGGCTCGCGTGAATCTCGGCTGCGTACTCTCCGAGCTTGGCGCGACGGAGCTGGCAATTGCTGCCTTTGAAGGCGCGATCGCAAAGGATGATCGGAATCCGGATGTCCACTACCATCTAGCGCGTTGTTTGGATGAGATGGGGGATTCGTCTGCGCCAAAGCATTGGTTACGGTTTCTGCAATTGTCACCGCAGAGCCCGTGGGCGGATGAAGCCATCGAACGCTTGGGACGCTAGCCGCCGCGATTTTGCGAAGCTAGCCAGCGAACGCTTATTTTCACTAGGGTGGTGGGCCCGTGCATGGACCCCTTGCATGGGGCACGCGCATGGGGCACTTGCATGGGCCATGCCATGCGCTCTTACATCTCACAAAATCCTTTGTGGACCGGTAGCATCTCAACTGCAAACCGATCGCCCAGCGGTTCCAATCGCCTCGCAGCTCGAGTTGATGAAAAGAATAGGACGCATGACGAAAGGGACGATGGGCTAGCATGATCGAGTCGCAATCGACGGGTAGTCGGTGGATCATCCCAAAAGATCCTCAACTACTTCGAATCATTAGCATTCGCTTATCAGTAGTTAGAACAGATCCGCTGGCTGGGGTGTGGGGAAAACCCCCCTGGGGCATGGCGAAAAAGACGAACCATCTGAACGAATCAAGGCTGTACGCAGTCAGGGATTTCGCTTCTTCCAGGCCATCGGTTCTATCCAAACCAGCGCGGTTGATTTTTTGGAATCAAGCAACCTGGTTTCCTTTTCAGGAACTGCAGCGTATTCAGCGGTAGGTTTTTGTTAACCGTCAAGGTTTGACACATCCCTACAGCATCCGTAATCGCTACGACGCGAATTGGATGCTCTTTCCGCAGCCTCTACTACGGGATCGGTCGAAGGAGACCGCAGAGATACCCCGTTTGGAGCGAATGATGACGGAAGCCAGCATACAAAATTCAATGATTGACCCGCTTTCCGCCGTTCGTTTAGGAGTTGTTACGGCAACCGAAATCTCGGGGGGCGATCAGGAAGCATCGAATATTGCATTTGCACCCGAAGAAGTCGCTACCCTTCAGTCGTTAGTGAAGCGTTACGATCAAGTTATCCAGGAATTGGACAGTCTCAACGAACAAATAGAAAGTTTGCTCGCTCTGGAAGGGATCAAGGCTTGCGGGGCTTAGGGGCATCTGAGACGATTGGAAATCGGAACGAATGCTTCGTTTGGACTGCAATTTCTCTGTTTCTGCCTCAGCCGTGACTTCTTCTCAATCCGCACAGTCGATGGATTTCCCAGAGCTCGCCGCCATACGACGAGCTATTATTAGCGTAAGTGATAAATCAGGCTTGTCTGAGTTTGCCAAGGATTTGCTGGCTGCTGGAGTCGAGATCTACAGCACGGGCGGTACCCGCAAGTATTTGCTGGCCGAGGGGGTAGAGACCCTGGAGGTTTCCTCGTATACGGGATTTCCGGAGGTGATGGACGGTCGGGTGAAAACCCTGCATCCAAAGATTTTCGGTGGTATTTTGGCCCGACGAGGTTTGGAGGGGGATCAGAGGGCGTTGGAAGATCATGGGATTCTCGAATTTGATTTGGTAGTGGTCAATCTCTATCCCTTTGAGAAGACGATCCACCGTAAGGATGTGAGCTTCGGTGAAGCGATTGAGCAAATCGATATTGGAGGCCCGAGCTTGGTGCGTGCAGCAGCCAAGAATCACGCCTTTACGACGGTGGCGACATCCCCGGAACACTACGCTGAAATCGCCAGAGAGCTGAAAGATCTGGGGGGAACCACGCTCCAATTGCGGAGGAGGTTGGCTGCAGACTGTTTTGCAGAGACAGCCAGGTACGACGCTTGTATCGCGAGTTATCTATCGGGGCAGTTGGACTCGGTGGCGGATACCGCGGAAGGAAAGGGTTCGTTGAGCCTACCCTCGCGTATTACCATTCCGATGCAGTTGAAGTCGAAACTGCGGTACGGAGAGAACCCGCACCAGTCCGCCGCTTTGTACCGTTTACCGGGCGAGCATCAAGCCTCTCTGGTGGACGCGGTGCAACTCAATGGCAAGGAATTGTCCTTCAACAATCTTTTGGATCTCGATGCGGCGCTCGAAATCGTCCGATGCTTTGTGAAGCCGTCGGCGGTTGTGATCAAGCACAACAATCCCTGTGGTGGAGCGTCGGCTCATAAAGCTTCGTTTGCTTGTCGAAAAGCGCTCGAAGGAGATCCACTGAGTGCTTTTGGTGGTATTTTAGGATTCAATTGCCCCGTGGATGGAGAAGCGGCGGAGGTTCTTTGCGCACCCGGCTTGTTTATCGAAGCCATTGTTGCACCCGAGTTTACAGAGGAAGCCATTCGGATTCTCACGACGAAGCCGAAATGGAGAGACAATGTGAGATTGATGTCGACTGGACCGTTGGGACAACAGCCCAAGGAATTGACCTACCGTTTCATCAGCGGGGGAGTTTTGGTGCAGGAGGCGGACAATCAACCACCTACCAGTTTGCGATGGCAAACGGTCACCTCGGTCTCCGTGGCGGACGAATTGTGGGACGACATTGCGTTTGGCTGGGAGATGGTTCGTCATGTGAAAAGCAATGCGATCATTCTCGCTCGCGATGCTGCTTTGGTGGGGGTCGGCGCCGGGCAGATGAGTCGAGTGGATAGCGTGGAGATCGCCATTGAAAAGGCGGCCGAGCGTTCCAATGGCAGTGTTCTGGCATCGGATGCATTTTTTCCGTTTCCGGATTCGATTCATCGAGCAGCCGAGGCTGGAATCATCGCGATCATACAACCGGGAGGGTCAAAAAAAGACGACGAAGTGATTGCTGCATGCAATGAACATCGAATCCCGATGATTTTCACGGGCCAACGCCATTTCAAGCATTGATGGTACTGCAATCCTATGGTTGATCCAAACACACCGTCTGCGGATTCAAGGTTGCTTTCACCATCGTTTGACGGGCTGCAAATCGCAGCTTTGGAGAGTCGTCGACGAGATGATTTGGCGAGATTGATCGAGCGGTTTGGGGGAGTTCCCCACGTGAGTCCCTCGATGCGGGAAGTTGCCATCGAAAAGAATCGGGATGTAGTCGATTTCGCCTATCGAGTCATGACAGGCGAAATCAACATCGTCATTTTTTTGACGGGAGTTGGATTTCGGCATTTATTGGCTGCAGTCGAACCCCATCTCAACAAGCAGAGATTTTTGGATTCGCTGGCGGATATCACTACGATTGCGCGCGGACCCAAGCCAGTGGTCGCGATGCGCGAAGTAGGTTTGCAGCCGACATTTCGAGCGCCAGAGCCCAATACTTGGCGAGAAGTTTTGCAGGTCATCGATCAACATGTTCAAGTAGCGAATCAGAAAATTGGCTTGCAGGAATATGGTGTAACGAATCATTCCTTGATCGCTGGGCTCGAGGCGAGAGGGGCGCAGGTTGTCCATGTGAAAGTCTATCAATGGGACTTTCCCGAGGATGTGGAACCTTTGCGAGAGAACATCGATGCGATCTGTCGCCACGAAAGAGATTGCCTGTTGTTTACCAGCGCACATCAGGCCGTTAATCTGCTGAGAATGGCAGAGATGATGGGACGGGACCAAGAGCTGCGACGAGCCTTGACCGAAACGGTCGTTGCATCGATCGGGCCAACCACTACCGAGATGTTGCTGCATCTTGAATTGCCGGTAGACATCGAACCGGAGCATTCCAAGATGGGGCACTTAGTGCAAGCTGCTGCGGAGAAGACGTCTCGTATTTTGAAAGCCAAGAGATTTATTCGGGTTACGCCTCGCGTTGATTCCTCGAAAGAGCCATCGGTTGCCGCTCGGGAGGAGTCGGATGCATGGACCCAGAGTGCTTTTATCCAGGCTTGTTATCGTCAACCTACGCAGGTAACGCCCGTTTGGCTCATGCGTCAAGCAGGGCGGTATATGGCCGAGTACCGCGCGGTGAGGGACAAGCATTCTTTTCTCGAGTTGTGCAAGAACCCTCAACTCTGTGCGGAGGTGATGGTAACTGCCGTTGAGAAACTCGGTGTAGATGCGGCTATCATCTTCTCGGATTTGCTTCCGATTCTCGAACCCATGGGATTTGATCTGGAGTTCGCTGCTGGAGATGGGCCTGTGATCCATAATCCTATTCGATCGGGGAGGGACGTCGACCGAGTCAGACCGATTACAGAAATGGCACCGCTGCAGTTCGTGGCTGATACGGTGCGGTTGACCCGTCAAGCTCTACCTCCCAGTATCCCCGTGATTGGATTTGCAGGCTCTCCATTCACGCTCGCCAGTTACATGATTGAGGGAGGTGGATCGCGGAACTACATCCATACGAAAAAACTCATGTATTCCGATACAGAAGCTTGGTCGGTCCTCATGAAGAAGCTCGTTGAGTCGATCTCGCTTTATCTAAACGAACAAATTGCTGCCGGGGCACAATGTGTTCAATTGTTTGACTCTTGGGCAGGTTGCCTGTCTCCCCACGACTATCGTATGTATGTGTTACCCTCCATGATCGAGCTGCTCGAATCCATTTCACCGAGAGTTCCTGTGATCAACTTTGCAACGGGAAATCCGATGCTGATCTCGATGCTTCGAGGGGATCAACGCACCGTGGTCGGCTTGGATTGGCGAGTTCCTCTCGATGTCGGTTGGGACATGGCCGGTAGAGATCGCGCCGTACAAGGGAATCTGGATCCGACGATCCTATTCGCAGGGATTGCGGAGATTCGAAAAGCGGTCGAGCATATCCTGAATCTGGCTGACGCGACTCCAGGACATATCTTCAATCTGGGGCATGGCATTCTTCCAGGTACGCCCGTTGACCATGTGATCGCTTTGGTGGATATGGTCCATGAGTTGTCTGACCGTCGTGATCGTTAGATATCAGTTGAATTCATCGAATCGACTCGACACATGAAAGTAGCGAAGCTGTGAGATTTCAGAATGTATCCCTTTTGTCAGTAGGCTACATACTTCCTCCGGAAATGGTTACCTCGGAGGATATCGAACGTCGCTTATCGCCGGTTTATGATCGATTGCGGCTGCCGCAGGGTAGGCTCGAAGGAATGAGTGGAATTCGTACCCGAAGATTGTGGAGGCCAGGAACTCGGCTAAGCGATGTGAGTGCCCAGTCCACGTCCCTTGCGATGGAAGCAGCAGGGATTTCCCCAGATCGCGTCGGCTGTTTGATTCATGCCAGCGTTTGTAGGGAGTACCTGGAACCTGCGACTGCCTGTCGGGTGCATCATTTGGTAGGGCTGCCATCGAACTGCTGGGTTTACGATGTGTCTAACGCTTGCCTAGGTCTGCTGAATGGCGCGGTTCAGATCGCACAGTTGATTGAGGCGGGAGTCATTGAGGCTGGAGTCGTCGTGGGAACGGAGGACTGCCGGGGGTTGCTAGAAACCACCTTGCGTCAATTGCTCGAGGATTCGTCCCTCTCGCGTCAATCCATCAAGCCGGCTTTTGCCTCGTTAACAATCGGGTCGGGCAGTTGTGCGTGGCTTCTCGGCAAGAGGCAGAGCAGTGAGAGTGGAGCAAGAGTTTTTGGTGCAGTCGCAGTGGCCCGAACCGAGCACCATGGACTTTGTCAAAGTGATACCGACCAAGCTGGTACGGCGATGCAGCCTCTTATGCAGACGGATTCGGAATTACTACTGGAGGCAGGGATCGATACGGGAGATCAAGCGTTTCGAGCGCTGTTGGAGGAATTGAATTGGGATCATGGACAGCTCGATGCTACCGTTTGTCATCAGGTAGGTACGGCGCATCGTCGCCGCATGCTGGATCGTCTCGGTCTATCAGTCGAAAAAGACTACTTCACTTTTGACCGATTGGGGAATACCGGTTCGGTTGCTCTACCGACGGCTTTAGGAATCGCAGCCAGCGAGGATTTCTTTAGGGGTAAGAATAGGGTTGCGCTGCTAGGGATTGGGTCCGGGCTCAATTCGGTCATGATAGGAATTGAGGGAGCTGATAGGATCCGGGTTGGCTCACGGGATGGATCTTCGTGATTGGAGCCACAGGAGGTACGGTAGCTGATGATTCGCAGTCTTGGGGGTTGGTAGTGCAGTGACTACTCGTTGCAATTAACGATTGGCTGCGTAGAGTTCCGCGTAGGCGAGAGCCCATTGCTCGACGAGGTCTTTGAATCGATCCAGCTCTACATCTGCGAGCGGCTGATAGAAATTTCGAGTCAAAAGCTCGCGGTTTGCGATCGTCCCTTTTGCTTGTAGATCGAGAACAAAGTAATCGTTGAATGGGCGAACAGCCATCTCGAATCGACTATATCGATTCTCTCGTTGTCCACGCACGATGACCAAGTCGTCGCGCATGCACGCTGCCCCCCAGCCGGAATCACCGAAAACGGTTTGGAATCGAAAGCCAGGAAACAAATCAACTACCTTCCTGATTACTTGTTCGATGCGTTCCGAGAGTGCCAAACGATATTTGCTATGAAGGCTTTTGAATTCCTCGGCCTCCGCTTTTTTCCGCTCAGCCTCCGATTGGAACTGATTCGCTTTGGTCGCCCCGCGCACAGCCGCTTGTTTCAATCTCTCTTCGAAGTTACTCATCGGCAATTCTCAATCGATCAGGCAATCGGCCCATTTGGAGATTCATTCGACTCGACGATGGACTGAGTACTACTCGATTCCGCTGGGGCTGGCGATTGGGAATCGGATCTCGAAGGCTCAATCACTGAGGACGGCACGATGTCTTCGGTTTCCGGTTTGGATTTCTTCATGAACTGCATGAGATCCGAGAATGAGCGAAGCGGTTCTTTCCCTTGCTGCATTGCATCCGTAATCGGAGTGATCGGTTTCGGTGGGGTAATTCTCGCGGGTTTTCTGGGTGCCACGTTCTGGTCAGAATCGACTCGCTCGTTCGATCTGCCGCGGTCTCCACGACCTCGAAAGCCACCCCGAGACGGGCCTGAGGAAGGTGGTCGACCGCCTCTCGATTCCCCTCGTTGATTTGGACCGCGGTCGTTTCCGGTGTTGGCCGCACGAGGCGAATCAGAACGTGTTCGATTGTCACCTCGACCGCGACCATCTGCGGAGGGCCGAGGGGGACGCCGATCCCTGGTCGAGGATTCAGAATTCGAGTCCGCGCTCGAGTCTTGCCCTTTCCTGGTTTGAGTGCCTGGTGGAATCGCCGTCAGTGCGACCCGCTTTCGCTTTTCGTCGATATTGATCACCCAAGCCGTCAAGAGGTCACCTAGCTGAACGTACTGGTGAGGATCCTCGACATATTTGGGGGTAATTCGGCTCACGTGGATCAACCCACTGCAATCGGGGCCCAGGTCAACAAAGACACCAAAGTCGGTAACACCGACGACAAGGGCTTGAACCATGTCCCCTTGCTTCAAGGTATCGAGACGTGGAAATTTATTTGAGACGGGGACTGGATATTGGAACTCTCGTTCATCTGCGAATGGGAATTGCAGGGAGTAAGCGACCCTACGGAGTTTCTCCCTGCCTACTTGCCAGCTTCGCGCTAAGCGTTCTGCGTCGATGGAAAGAACCTCTCTCGTTCGAGGGGATTTCTCGATGGGAGGTACATTCGATGCGGTACCAGGGTTCTCCGTGGTTCCTGGAGCCGAATTCGACTCCGCCAGCCCAACTTCCGAACCGTCGTTTGGGTCACTCTCTGCTGGGGCTGCATCGCTCGAGGGGGACTCGGCACTTTCATTCTCGGTAGTCGGAACTGCAGCTTGGTTCGCGGGCTCCGTGTCCAATTCGGCAACGCGGTTTGAAGGATGTGAGTCAGAGAGATGCTCTGACTCATGGAAGTTCACCTCCGTGGATTCCAGATTTTCTTCGCTCGAATCGTCGGATACGTTCCCCGATTCCTCTTGCCGTTTCGCGATGGCATCCTCAGCAGCCTCGCTGGCAGCAACCAAATCCTCGAAATTGGGTTTTTGCCAACCCTCCGGTGCCGGTGCAGGTGTAGGCAGGTTGGCGTGCTCGACAAGCCGTTGCGCCAAACGATAATCGTCCGGGTGGATGGTCGTTGCGTCCAGGGAGTTCTCGCTGCCGTAGACGCGTAGAAAGCCGATTGCTTGTCTAGCTTGCATTTCCGTGAGGTGCTCTTTGAGAACAGTCAGCAGGGATTCGCGATTGGAAATCTTCTCCTCGCGACAAGCTTGAACGACGGCCTTGGCTGCGGCTAATGTCATGCCGGGGGCTCTCTGGAGGACTTCGGGTTCTGCCGAAAAGATATCCAAACCAGACTGAGAGATGGCGGATGATACCGCGTCCCGCAACGCTATCTCCAGTTCGACCTGAGGGAGTTCGCGTTGGTACGATCCGAGACGAAGACGGGATGGGTCGACTTTCAGAACCTGCCGAAGTGGATCCTGGAGTCGTCGAGCCAACCAAACCGCTGCCCGGTGGCGTTTGGAGATGTTGGGGAGTTCGACAAGGCAGATACGAGAGCTACAGTAGGCATCGGCCCCCGCTCGATCTACCATCGTCCATTGAAGGGAGCCTTCACTCGTTTGTTTGAGCAATTCCGCTATGGGCTGAACCAAGTATCTTCGAGCTGGACCGTTGGAGAGCGATATTAAGGTCACTCGATGTTCATGAACCCACTGACCCATCAAAACCACGTTTTGAGCAACCACATCTGCACGGTTTGTGTTGCAGGGAAGTTCACCGGTAAACAAAATCTTGCCGTCAGCGTCGACGATCGCAGCAGCAGCCATTTTGGGACCGATCGCGTCGATCATCAGAATGCGATGTCCCTTGATAGGACGTTGCAGTAACAATCCCTGCAGGTGAGCGACGGCTGCCTCGGTCAATTCCTCGTTGGCATACTCCTCCAAAATCGCCATCACATCTTGATGGATACGAGGAAGCAGAAAGGTATGCAGAGCGGAGTCAGCTGTTTCCAAGAGGAACGAATGCATGGGATGCCGACCCGGGCATAACGCCTCGCGGCACATCTGGATCAGCGGCTTCTTGTCGTAATCGAAATTGAGCTGGATGATTTGGGACCTCAGTCCCCGGGATAGCATCAAAATCTGATAGGGGGTGAGATCCCCAGCCGGTTTTTTTAATCGAGCGTAGCTTTCCAGGATGCTTCTCAGCCAGCGGCGTCGCCTCTTGCGAGGGGAGAGCTGTTTTTCAGAAAGACTCTTCGTCTTCAGAGGTTTAGCGCTTTTCTTGTCTTTCGAGAATTCTGCCAAAATCTGAGGAACTGGTTCCTGATCGGGAGCTTGCGAAGAATCGCCAGAATTTACCGCCGGTGGGTTGGCCTCAGACGTCTCGAGAGTTTGGACAGGGGTTGGATCTGGTGTGGTCTCCGGTGCAACGTCTTGTTTCGATTCCGCCGTAGCAATGCTGTTGACGGGAACGGTAGCAGAATCCTCGGATGCCTCGAGGTGAGTTTCCTCGCTTTCCTTCGTTGGTTCCGGGAGGATTTTGACCGATACCATGGCGCGTCGGAGTACATACTGTTGCATTTCACTCATCAACTTGAGGTCTTCGCTCAGAAGATGAGACAGCCAGGATTTCGTTTGGGCGATGATTTCGTCTGTTTGATCTGGAGTCACATTTGCAACTTCAGCAACCCAGGCCGTGAGGTCTTTAGGTGTTTCGCCGGTGTAGGTGAGAATGGCTTTCCCCACGATTTCCGCAGCAGGGCATTTCTCCGCGATACTCTTCGCATTCTTTCTCGCCCGTACATGCCTCAAGGTAGTGTCGATTTCTGCAATCGACCGCGACTGCTGCACGATCTCGAGAACCGATTTTGGAAAGAGTGGCTCCTTCTCAATCGACGCCAAGACTTTGGCGCGATGAGCCTCCACCGACTCGAACTGTTTGAGCATGCGTCGGATTGCAGACAAGGTCGCTTCGTCGATGTTCGAAAGCTCGTCCGGACGGTAATTGGCTAAGTAATTAGCCTCGTAACCTTGCTGGAGTAGTTCACAGGGAAAACGGAGCTGTTCTTCCGGACGGCGCACGCGGCGCGCAATCTCTTGGATGTGTTTCATAAAATCGCTAACCAAAGACGTTATCTCGCATCGCCACAACGAGTTGCGGCAGAATCCTGGCCGTTGGGGAATCTATGGTAGACCCTGGGAATTGTCAAGCTTTGCTAATGCAACGACAGGGATGTGTGGGATCGAAGGGATCGAAATATTGCTGGATGCAAATTTGCACTCACGACCGTGAACTTCTGAGTTTATCCTACAAAGAAGTTCGTTCAGCAACGCCATGGATTGAAAAACCCATGGGTCTCAAAAAGTTCCCGCACAGCTTCAAATTCAATGTCAACGACCTGGTCTCCGACCTCGTGGAAAAAATTCCCAGCCTCTCAGCAGCCAGATTACCCAGATTCGCGGGCTCTGGAGTCTGTTTTACACGAACTGCGACTCCTCCCTCCGCTCGTAACCAGTTGGGAAATCGATAATTTGCGGGATGAAATAGCCCGTGCCCAGAAGGGGGATGCTTGGATACTTCAGGGTGGTGACTGCGCGGAGACGTTCGAGCAATGTCAGACGGAACCGATTGCTAGCAAGCTTAAATTATTACTCCAAATGAGCTTGGCTATCGTTTTTGGCTCGCGAAAGCGGATCATTCGCGTCGGCCGGATGGCTGGTCAGTACGCCAAACCACGTTCCAGTAACACCGAAACGCAGAATGGGATCTCTCTCCCCTGTTACCGAGGGGATATCGTAAATCGATTTGAATTTACGGCTGATGCGAGAATTCCTAATCCAAATCGTCTGCTGCGAGGCTACGAAAGATCGGCTCTTACGTTGAACTTTGTCAGGGCGCTCAGTGAAGGTGGCTTTGCGGACCTGCATCATCCAGAGAATTGGAATTTGCTTTTCGTCGACGAAGCGAAAGGTGAGGTGGCCCAAAGGTACCGTGAACTCGTGAAATCCTTGGGGGATTCGATTCGGTTTATGGAAACGATCCTCCATGAGTCCACTCCCGAACTCAAGCGGGTTGACTTCTACACGTCGCATGAAGCCCTGCATCTCGACTACGAGACAGCCTTGACTCGCGAGAGCATTCGCGGAATTGGCCATTACAACATGGGGACCCATTTGCCATGGATCGGCGAGCGTACGCGTCAGATCGATGGGGCACACTTGGAATATTTCCGTGGGATCAAGAATCCGGTTGCGGTGAAGGTGAGTGGAGCCATGCAGCCGGCGGAGCTTCTTTCGCTGATTGAAAGACTCAATCCCGAGAATAAGCCTGGCCGTTTAACGCTGATCCATCGCATGGGAAGACAAAAGATCGAGTCGCAATTACCCCCTCTAATCGACGCCGTTTTGCGAGAACAGAAGATCGTTTTGTGGGTCTGCGATCCCATGCACGGGAATACGGTCTCGACCTCGGGCGGAAGAAAGACACGTCGATTCGATGATATTGTCGACGAGTTGAAATTGTCGTTCGCCATCCATCGAGCCTGCGGTTCCATGCTGGGTGGTGCCCATCTGGAATTGACCGGGGAAAACGTCACGGAATGTGTCGGCGGATCGAGGGGGTTAACGGAGTCGGATCTCGAATCGGCGTACCAGTCCCAGGTCGATCCACGATTGAACTACGAGCAGGCCCTCGAGATTGCTTTTGAAATCTCCAATCAGCTTTCGCAACAACGTTTTTAATTCGCCCATGCATGGTCTTCGGACTCTCTTAGGATAAGATGACAGCGGGCGAAATGTTCGGCTTGAGGGAACTGAGGGGTACGAGAAATGGGTACACCTCGGATTTAAGAGTGGTAGGTACTCAGATGATCATGGCAGGAAAAACGCTTTCGATTTGGATAGCGGTCGGTTTCGTATTGGCAGTTATTGGGGCAGCGATGTTTTCCAGGCCCTGGGATTCCGAGTCGAAATCGAGTTCATCACAGGGTAACAGCGAGACGAATGCAGTCGCCGGAAATGGAAAAGACTCTACCGCGGAATACCTTCAGCGCACCGGATTTGCTCCAACGCTTCCAAACAAGGATGCGCTACCATCCGAGCCCCCGGTTGGGATGGTTTGGATCCCTGGCGGTGAGTTTTCAATGGGTTGTGATGCAAAAAACGATTCTTTGTGCGGAATGCCCAACACGACCACCGATGCAGGACCAATCCACCGAGTTTATGTCGACGGATTTTGGATGGATGAAACCGAGGTAACCAATGCCCAATTCAAGAAATTTGTCGAAGCTACAGGGTATGTGACGGTAGCAGAGACGGCCCCCACGCTCGAGGAATTCCCGAATGCACTCCCCGGTATGTTGGTCGCCGGATCCACGGTGTTCAAGCCGACCGACCAGTCGGTTTCTCTGAACGAATATTTGCAATGGTGGAGTTACGTGAAAGGAGCAAACTGGAGGCATCCATTCGGTCCCGAATCATCGATCGAGGGGAAGGAAAACCTGCCGGTTGTGCACGTTTGCTACGAAGATGCAGAAGCCTACGCCAAATGGGCTGGAAAACGATTGCCTACGGAAGCGGAGTGGGAGTTCGCCGCACGTGGCGGGCAGGCTGGGATGCGATACAGTTGGGGAAATGAGTTGAAGGTTGATGGAAAGTTTCTAGCGAATATTTATCAAGGGGCTTTTCCGGTGAAAGATGGTGACACGGGAGTCGATGGTTTCGTGGGGATCTCTCCCGTCAAGCAATATCCTCCCAATGCATATGGCCTGTACGATACGGCAGGCAACGTCTGGGAATGGGTGAGTGATTGGTATCGCCCCGACTATTACGCACAGCTCAAGTCAGAGGGAGTCGTAGCAAAGAATCCACAGGGACCCAAAGATTGCTACGACCCTGACGAACCGGATCAGAAAAAGCGAGTGCACCGCGGCGGTTCTTTTCTCTGTTCGGACCTTTATTGCACACGCTACATGTTGGGAACACGCGGAAAAGGGGAGGTTCGAACCGGGAGCAACCATTTGGGATTCCGGTGCGTCAAGTCGATGGAATAACCCCTTTCTCTAGCACGGTTCATCAGTAGTTTTTAGGAAGCCTTCCGGATTTGGGGCTGCTATCTCTAGGGCCCGTTCGAGTTCTAATGCCTTCACCGAGTAAATTCCGATATGAAATTCTCGAAATCTTAACTAGGTAGTAGCGGGTGACTGGGGGTACTTGTTATCCTTCATAGACCTTCGGCGACACGGTTCTGTCGCGCGGCCAATTCACATTCCAGAGAGTTCGAGATGGTGCTTTCAGGTGAAGAAATCCGAAGTCGGCTTGGAGCAGATGTATGCATTACTCCTTATCAAGAGGACTGCCTCAATCCGAACAGCTACAACCTGTCGCTGCACAATGAGCTGCTCGTTTACGAAGAGGTGGTTTTGGACGCAAAGCAACCCAATCGCTTTCGACGAATATCGATTCCTGACGAAGGGATGATTCTTAGCCCGGGCCAAATTTATTTGGGCCGAACGATCGAGTACACCGAGACTCACAATCTAGTTCCGATGATCGAGGGACGCAGTTCGATTGCAAGGCTGGGGCTCTTCGTGCATTGCGCTTCTGGTTTTGGTGATGTCGGTTTCTGCGGTCACTGGACGATCGAAATGTTTGCGGTTCAGCCTGTTCGGATCTATGCAGGTCTTCGTATTTGTCAGATTTTTTATCATGAGCTGACCGGGGACATTCGGGAGTACCGTAGCGAGAAGTATCAGAACAATCGAGATGTTCAGCCGAGTTTGCTGTACAAGGAATTCGGATACACGCGGACCCATGAGCAACTCGAACTGGATTTTGGTTCACTGGCGACCTCCTGCAACCATCCCACCTCCGAGCCACGCGATTTCCAGAAGGCGCTCGCGTAATCGATTCGCTTATGCCTGCTTACCTGTTGGTCCATGTTTCGATCGATCATCCGGAAGGGTACGCTCGCTATATGCAAGCGACTCCGGAAGTCATCCAAAAGTACGGTGGCAAATTTCTCGTGCGAGGTGGGAACCCTCAATTGCTAGAGGGAGATCCGAATTCTCAGCGGACGGTCATTCTGGAGTTTCCAGACCGTGAGAAAGCGCTCGTTTTTTATTATTCGCCCGAATATTCAGAATTAAAAAGCCTTCGCGAGAATTACTCCACTGCGCGATTCGTTCTGTTGGATGGATACGATGGGGATACCTGCCCCTGAGGCACTGTATCAAGTCCTCTGGGAATTCCCGCAGTTGCTAGGATCACTGATCACTCCGAGATGGACAGCATTGGCGGTTTACTCGGATAAGACTATTTGCTTTGGACTAGCAGCCAATCGATTGCCTTCGCCAGCATGTGTTGAAATCGTTTGTCTTGGAAGTCGTCCGGGTGTCCGAGCGAAGTGTAAAAACTTTTGCCTCCGTTGGCTCTTTGAAACGTCCAAGCGACTGGCTGAACGGGCTCACCGGGAAGCGAGCCCTCCAAGAGGACGTTGGTACCTTTAGCGAGAGGCGCAACTTTATAGAGAGAGCCAGTGGAAACAAATGGGCTTGACCCCCAGTCGATCAGGAGAGGATGGGACTGTTTTTGTTGTGCGACTTGGATGGTGGGACGCAAATGATTTGGATAGTGGTTGGAGTAGTTACCACCCCAAACCTGGGCGTCAAATTCAGGCCATGAGTTGACTTTTTCGGGGATCTCCCCGCTGCGCAAGGAGAAAGCGTGGCTCGCGGTTCTTATGCCCAGCATCGGTTTGCCACTCGCCTCAAATCGTCTCACTTGCTTTAGTTCATCGTCGAGGATGGGGCGACGACGCACGCTCACCAGCAGCAGGTCAGCCTCCTGGATCGAATCGATTCCAGGAATATGAAAACGATTGGAGTCGCTACCAAAAACCCATCGCAAGCGATAATTCTTGCCTAGTTCGGAGATGCTCCATACGGGAAGCGTTTGTTCGGTTCGATACTCGTCTTCCGCGATAAGCATCGCGACCGTCGGACGCTTATCGTCCTTGAAGCGAAAGGGATTCCCGCCGAGTACTTGATCGCTCGTGATGGTAGGGCAGACAAATTTTTCAATATGGTCGACGATGAGGTCTGTACCGGTGAAATGGCTGACAAAGGGATGGCATCGTGGGTCGTACATCGTATCGGTGAGGTCTGAGAACAGGGCGGTTCGTTTGCCGGCTTGAACCATCCGTCGCAGTCCGAACGGACGTCCCAAGACGCACATATTCGTGTGCACACCTGCCACAAGGACGTTTTCGATTCCGCGAGATTGAAGGATGCTCCAGACTTCCTCGCCTTTATCGGAGATGTAATCCTTCTCGCTGTCGATCGTAATGCCAGGGTGTTGGGCTAACCAGGGTGTTTTGGGATTTCGCCCCTGACGCTCGAGTTCTTTTACCCAAGCGGCGTGCTCCTCTGGTTCGTCGTCTTCACCACCGTTGGATTGATCGATGGGATAGACGCCCTTCTCTTCGGAGGGAATTTGTTTGCACCATTCCTGAATTTTTTCCGGAAATTGGGACGCGCGGGGTGTCTTTAGGGCTCTCAGTCTGGCTGGATGGTCTAGATACGATTTCATGCAATCGCTTGGAGCATGGATAATGGTCACCCCCTGCGAGCGCAATTGGTTTTTCGTGGCCTCGAGGCGTGGGACGAGTTCCTCGACCCGTAAAACAGCTCGATGGCAATGATGGGAATCCCAAACATCGCAGACGATCAGTGCGGTCTTCTCTGGTTGCCAGGTCTCGTTCTTGGTAACGCGGTGGTAGCGTTTACTTCCATCGGATGTTTCTTCCTGGGAGTGGAGTGACCAGCGGAGCTCATCGCTTACAACGAAACCAAACATAAACAAGATTGCCAAACCGATTGGTGACATGACAAAAAATCCCACTGTTGATCGAACTTACGATGCGATGAGCCAAACGATAACATCCTCCCGAAAATTATAATGCCTAGGTGTGCGAGTGAGAGGCTAGCAGAGATTTTTCCTGGCGACTCATCAATCGCAATCGGTCAGGAAAATAATAATGGGAATTCATTCGGAGTCATTTCCTGGTTGGTCCATTGGCAGCCGTCCAAGTATTCGTTATCGAATCTGGTATGGGAGTTTGGTACAGTGGCTTTTGAATCACGAAAGCACTCGATCGTGAGAACTTGACGAGAAAATGCTATCTGTATTCGTTGTTGAGGGATGGGTGATTCCTATTCAAGCGGTCGCCAGAAACGCTTGTTTAGGTATCGAGACTTGGTGATTGCTTCTTTGGAATACTCGGTGGTAATCGCCTTCGATTTGGGGAGATACGATCTGCGGACAAGTTCTTTTCCTTCGAGTTGAAGACTCGACCGAGATTTTCGAGGAAGGGACGGTCGTCAACTCCCGAGCGACGGGAGATTTTTATGACATGGAATAGGGCTCCATGATTGGAGGGCCTCTCCAGCACCAAACAGTGCATAAAATAGCGAGGAATTCTCGGAAGACGCTGAGCCTATGCCGATCGCCAGTCGTTGAGAATCTTCTCGCGTATTCTCAACATCCACTCGAGCAATTACTATGAGTACGAGGATGGTTCGCGTTGGAGTGTTTCTTTCGATAGGTTGCTACGCCTGTTTTTTTCGGGAACCCAGATTTTTAGATAGGAAATTCAGATTTGTCTTCGAAACGGTCAACGGGCTTCCTATGAAAGCTCATAGAGAAATTTTTGCCGTTGGTGTACGAAAATTCGAGAGAGAAACTCGCCTTGGAATTGGCCAAGATGTTTCGGGAGAGTTTCTCTCCGAATGGTGAAATGAAAAATGGATTGCGATAGCTTCTATGCGTTTCAATGAAAAGTGGCATAATGGAATCTTGGCACTTGCTGACCAGATGGTCGTTAGCTTCACATCTTTCGTGACGTTGCTGCTAGTAGCTAAGGAATGTTCCCAGAGCGATGTTGGAGTATTCGTCCTGCTATGGACATTTATCCATTTCGCAAAAACGGCGCAAGAGAGAATGATCGGGGCTCCGTATCAGGCATTTGCCTATCGTGGCGAGTTTAAGCGACCCAGCTATCGAGGAAGCGTTATCATTCACTCGCTCATTTTCTCGCTATGTCTCGGCGTCGTTGCGATCATCGCCTCCATTCTGGTCGAGGCATTTGGAAAGATCGATCTGGGAGCGAACAAGTTCTTTTTCGTATCGGCTCTGGTTTGCGTCGTTTTTCGAGAGCAAACAAGAGTGATTTCGACGATCGATTTTCAGTACATTCAAATTCTGATTCTCGATATCGCTCTTTCCACCTGTCAAATCCTAGGCTTGGGTGTCCTGATGATGAATGATCGACTGACGATCGGCTGGGCAAACCTCGTTCTCGGTATCTCTTGTCTTCCAGTCATTTTGGGCTGGTTTTGGAGTAATTCGAATCGATTGGAGTTTCAATGGCCGCAATCGCTGGTCGATTGGAAAGGAAACTGGACCTACTCCAAGTGGTTGATACTCGCGCGGGTATTCGGCATCCTACCGTTTCTTGGAATGCCATGGCTCATCTGGGCCTTTCTTGGAAATGAAGACGCTGGAGCCTATGGTGTATGCAGTAGTCTTGTCGGTATCTCTTTGATGTTTGTGAATGGTGTCAACAATATGTTTCAGCCTCTGACCATTCGAGAAATGCATGAGAAGGGATTGCGGGCGATGCTATCTACGCTTTTTGAATCGATTTTGGTGGTTGTATCGGTTCTAACGGTATTCTCGATCGCGATTCTGTTTTTTAGCGGGGAGGTCCTGACCATTTATGGAAAGCAATACCCAACCTATCGATGGCTTTGTTTTTTAATGAGTATCTCTGTGTGTTGCGTGAGTATTTCCACTTTGCTAGGAAATGGGCTCGCGGCACTAGGTGTTTCCAAGGGTTACGTCTGGGGTGAAATTGCATGTTTTACGGCCGCGATCGTGTCGGCTTGTATTCTCCTGCCTCTTCTCGGAGTGAACGGTGCGGCCATCGCAACTACACTGGGAGGGGTCGCAGCAACGGTCGTAACTGCTATTACCTTAAGGTTCCGTATCGTGGGTGCGACGACTGCTAGTATCCCTCGTGAATAGAAGTCTTGAGGCCAAACGTCATTCGATGAGTACCGTTCCTGTTTCAAGTCAAGGAGTTCATTCGAATTCCATAGAGGGATCGGTTTCGAGTCCAAAGCATACGTTTGTGACCGGTTTCTCTTTAGTCACTTTTCTAGTAATCGCTGTTTGCTATTGGGCAATCGATCACTCCTGGACCAATAGTGTCTATTTTTTCGATACGGTCATCGAGGAGGATCTCGCCGAGAATGTGACGGCCGACCGGTTGAAGGAGGTCAATCCCTATTCAACGGTTGCCCGAGTAGCTCTCGCCCTGTGGGGGATCGTGGCCTTCGCACAGCGACGGACAGTCCGCTGGGAATGGCGTGTAGCGCTGCCGTATGCGGCCATTGTTTTTTTGGCCATGCTTTTTCTCAGTTTCCTTTGGTCGATAAACCCTGTTCATACACTGTTTAAATTGACGGTTTTGCTTTTCGTTGGAATGGCTGCGTATGGAATCGCTTCGACTTTGACGCTCGTTCAATTCCTTACCGCGGTCGGAATGACAAGTGTCGTATTTGTCATGCTTGGTTTTCTTGCCGAGGTTAGCCTTGGGCAGTTCAACCCTTGGCGAGACTACCGTTTTGTTGGGACGACGCATCCGAATACGGAAGCCATCTACGGGTCTCTCCTTTGCTTGATCTCCCCCCTGTTTTTTCGGAAAACTGGCTGGGGATTTTGGTTTGCACTAGCGCTCTTTCTTTTCGGCTTCACGGTTGTTTGGTTTACCAAATCGAGAACGACCCTCGTCGGATTGTTGCTCGCGCTAGGTGCTTCGAGTTTCCTTTTTTTGCCCAGTCGATATCGATTGGAAACGCTTTTGGTCGGGTTTGTTTTCGGAACGATTGCAGTCGTTGCGATGACGATCCTTCCGGCTCAGCATATTCGGGAGCTCAGTGAAATTGCAACGATGGGCCGAGGAGAGGAAGTTGCGAGTTTGACAGGGCGGATACCCCTCTGGGAGGAATTGTTGGACTCGATAGGAGAGAGGCCCTGGATAGGCCATGGATACTTGGCTTATTGGGACGCAAAGCAGGTTGAAAGACTGGAGGATATCTTCCACTGGGAGATTCCACACGGCCACAATCTCTACCTCGATATGATGCTCGATGTCGGAGTGCTGGGGCTTGTGTGCTTGATCGTCGTGATCGGTTGCGCTTTGATTGAGAGCGTAAGGCGTTATTCGAGGACGGGGTTATTGGAGTATGGGATTGTTTTGGGACTCATTGTCTATGCGACCGTCCATGGCCTTGCGGAATCCCTTTTCAAGCTTCCCGGTTTCCCAATGTTCGTTATGGTGACATGCGTATGTTATCTTCTTATCCAAAACGAAGTAATTCCTGAACAGCACGAGAAGAATGGTCCTTTTCCGTTGGAGAACCAACGAGGAAATTCCGCGATCAGACAGAGCGTGTAGGCAGAAATGTTGAGGCCTAGTATGAAAGATAGTGTTGCGTAATCCTAAGATGAACGAACCTAGCTCGCGTAAATCGCTTGGAAAGCTGGAACTGGGTTGTTTGATCGGGCTGATTCTTTCCCTGGTGCTTTTTCATGGATTAACCATTCACATTCCATCGCTTTTTATTGATGAAGTCGAGGAATTGGCGGTGGCACATGGCGGATTTTGGGAAGCGGTTTTCAAGCCCGATTCGATGCCTCCAGCATTTACGATATTGTTGCGACTATGGGTCCGATTTCTAAGTGACGACGAACAGGCACGCTGGTTTTCTGTACTCTGTCACGCTGCATCGGTCTTCATGGCATGGTGGTTTACACGTAGTATCTGCTCCGTTCGCATCGCGCTGTCGACGGCCTTGGTGTTGGCCTGGAATCCTCTGGCAATCTTCTACGGGCAATTGATTCGAGGGTATTCCCTCTACCTTTTGTTGGCAACGATGCTGATCGGTCTTTGGCTAGTAGCCAATCGTACGAACCGTCTCCGCGACTGGGTTTGCTTCTCCTTGGTTCTTTGTTTGGGAGCCTATGTACATTACTACTTTGTGATGATTCCCTGGTCTATGCTCTTTGTACAACTGTGTTGGGAAAGGAAGCAGTCTCTGAGATCGTTTTTGATTGCGTCGTCGGTTGCTGCTATCGGATCTCTGCCAATCGTCTCGTTTTTGAGTGCGGATTTTGTGTATCAGCACGATCTCCGGGAGCCTCGATCGCTTTCGTTCGGGGCGATCATCTATACCTTCGTGTCACTCGTCTCTGGCTATTCCTTGGGGCCAAGCCAACGCGAGTTACAAGTACTCGATCTGCGTAATGCGGTGATTATGCAATCGTGGCCAATCCTGGGAATGATCGTCGTATCAATAGTCTCTATTGTGATTCTGGCAGTCCCTGGTATGAGACGATTTCAACTCATTCGCAGTCTTGGCCCCTTGATGATCATTCCGGTGATTTCGATTGGTCTGCTCGGTGCATTCAGCGGAATTACCTACCATGTTCGATTTGTGGTTTGGCTCATTTATCCTTTCTCTCTGATCCTGGGTTTGATGGCGGAATCGAGTAAGAACTGGACCTGGAAAATAGCCGTTATGATCCTGACTTTTAGCTTGTTCAGCCTTGCGAATTACAACCGACTATTTGAGGATCGTTACAAAATTGAGGATATGCGCAGCACAGCAAAATTTCTGGAAGAAAACGCTGGTTTCGATGATCGCATCTATGTCATCTCGGATTACATGGTCGTTCCGCTTTCGCACTACATTTCGGGTGGTTTTACCGTCGAGACTCTTCCTATTGCAGGTAGTAAAAGCAAGGTTCTTCGTGAGCCGTTCGAAGCGAATCGATTGATCGAATCGATGAAAAAGGAGGCATCCTCGAGGGCCTGGCTAGTTTACTCGCGAGAATTTCACGGCGATCCGAAGGGGCTGATGTGGAATGCCCTGGTACAACATGGAGCACGACAGCAAGCTCAATTTGCTGGGGTGAGGATCCTCCGGTGGGATACCACGGACCGAAACTAAACCGATGGCAGATACCTACGACTCGTAACGACTGCGAGAATCGTAGCGGGGAAGACCCATGCTTCGCAGATGCGCTCAGGATTCCGTGAGGACTCCGGAGGTCGGGTTGTCACCACTACCGAACATCATGAAACGATCAACCAGCGGAGTAAGCTGAAGCTTGCGATGCAGACCATCAGACTCGGGTATCGCGCCCGGATGATTCGCGACACCATCGACAAGGATCTAGCTGTGTAGTTCATGCGGTGAATCCTTTTCTCCTTCTCTCCCTATCGGTGGTGCATACCTCCAAAACGCGGCTTACCGGTTGTTCTCGAAGTTTTGAATGATCGATTCGCGTGCGCGGGTCCCTTCCTACTTAGGATGGTCGGATTTGCGGGAAATTTTCGCATCATGCATCAGTCGATGCTTGTTCCCGCGCGAAGGCACTATGTCTATGCGTATGGTTCCCGATGCAGCTACGAGCAGCTGATCCAAATCTAACGAGAGTCTGTGGGATCTCGATTGGCCTAAGGTCTAACTCAGAGAATGCCTCGATCACCAACGTTTAGAACCAGCGTCGAAACAATCGCGGTAGAGGAAAGCGATATCGGTTCACAATCGTCCCTAGCAACGGGATGTTGTGCTGTTCGAAAACCGAGATGAGCTGTTTGACACGTCGGGCTCGGCAATTCAGTGGATCGACTACCAGTAGGCAGGTGTCTGTTTCGCTGGCCAAAAAGATACCGTTGCTGAATGGATCGATCGTCGGAATATCTACGAAAATACTTTGATAACGATATCGCAAGTCCTCAAACAACCGTTGGAGGCCTATTGGAGAAAGAGTCGTATTCTGAATTTTCCGACTTCCGATGGGTAAAACATCCATCCCCTCGACTGATGTCGAATGGATGCATGCTTCAATGGAGACTTCACAGACGATGTGGTCTGCCAAACCAGGCCCCTGACCGACTTTACATAAACGATGTTGACGAGGGGCATTTCCATTTGCATCTATCAGCAAAACATGGGTCGATTGCCTGCGAGCTTTCTGAACTGCTAATTGATAAGCGAGGCTACTGACACCGACGCTGCGATCCGGGCTTACCAGTCCGACACAGATGCTGGAAAGCTCCTTGTTCCGTTGGAATAGTTCGATTTTTTGGAGAATCGAGTCCAACAGTCCTTCGTTGTCCAGTCGTGCCGAAGTTTGTTTGGCATTCTTCGGTCTCTCAATAACAGTTTGGTGCGACATAGGTAAATCTCTTGGTGTAGATCGGTCGTTGTAATCCTAAATCGAGCTAGTCTTGCTTTTGGGAATGACCGCCAGGACAGCTAAGCCGGTCTTTTGCTGGATGCTGTCTGGTGTCAGCATTCGATCATCCATTTTGAGACTGATCATTCCAACTAACAAAGAGCCGAGGAACGTGATTGCGAAGCCGACCAGAGCAATCAGCGGCTTGGACGGGGAGACCGGTTTCTCCTGAAGAGTCGCGGGCTGTGCTATGACGATGCTGGAAATGCGACCATTTTCGAGCTCTTGATTGATTCTTGCTTGCTCCAAACTCTCTGAGTAGGTTAGATATTTCTTTTCTCGCAATTTGGATTCCCGCTCCAGATCAGCTATCTCGATCTCAAAAGAGTTGAGCTCTTGGAGCTTTTGTTCTACCTTTGACCTCTGGTTTTGGAGTCTATCCAGCTTGTTTTGTAGGCCTGCCTGCAACGCTTCTGTTTTAAGGATATCGAGTGAGATTTCTCGGTGAATCGGATTGATATCGTCTGTGCGTTCGGACGATTTATCAGCTTTGTTCTGGTATTGGGATTCAGCTTCTCGCACCTTCGCTCGGACCGCAACCAGCAGCGGATGGGAATCCGAATATTTTGACTTGTATTCAATCTCTTGGAGCTGCAATGCGTAGAGTTGTTGGGATTGCATATCCGTTGCAGAATTGGATTTCTCGACGCGTTGACTTGCAATTCGTTCCGGGACGCTCTGCAATTCCCGCTGTAGTTTTTCCAAACGAGCGCTAGCTTCCGATAATGCCAATTCCGTATCGGTGATATTTTGCTGTATTTCCCTATTCTGATTTTCAACGGAATAACGTTGTCCATCGATGGATGCGATCCCCATCCGATTCTTCGCATCGCGTAGCGTTCGGTTGATTGCGTTTAGTTCCGATCCTAAGATTCCCTGTTGTTCCTCGAAAAAGCCGAGAGACCCATCCGTCCGATGCAATCGGAGGTGCTCCTCTTCGTAAATCTTCAGGATCGCGTCGACAACACGTTGAGCGAGTTCTGGCGTTTCTGCCGAAAAGCCTATTCGAATAACTTCCGATTTCCGCTCTGCGTCGACAGAGAGTTCTCTCTCAATGACCGTAATCGCACGCTCGTGATCCGATTGGGGATCGATCGACCGTACTACTTGGACGATGTTACCAACCCACCTTTTTAATTCACCCATGAACGCAGGGGAATCATCAGTACGTGTAGCTACCTGGCCCAAAACGACCTCGGGAGTCACTTCATCCACAACTTTCGAAATCAATCCTCTTCCTTTGATAACCTCCATTGCCGATACAATCTCGTCTTCCCTCGAGGTGATC
The DNA here is from genome assembly GCA_040396935.1 of Pirellula sp. GTDB lineage: Bacteria > Planctomycetota > Planctomycetia > Pirellulales > Pirellulaceae > JBKCUI01. Next base: position 32,605 of record JBBAXA010000024.1, on the reverse strand, counting down.
TGTACTCCCTTGGTCTGGCCAGTAGTACCCGTTGGATCAATGCCCACGGACTCGCGTCCGAGTTGAAGGTACATCCTCGCTTCTGAACGGTAGGTTCGCGGCAGAAATAGAATCGCGCAAACGGAAGCCATGATTGCGGAAAGCGCGAAGAGCGCAATTCTGCCCTTCGCCAGCCAGATCTTCGCCAGCTTCTCTTGAATATCGGAATTACTGCTGACACTAGGAGGCATGGAGTCCCTCTCGGTACCATCACTTACTGATACACTTAGCCAATCAGATCCAGCGTAGTCAAAACAAATTGCCTTGCAATTCGATTCACCGAAACACCTGAAGGCACTGTGCGGATAGAGATATTTCCAACGGTCCGCCATGACGATCGGATACGAAGTGAGCCCTAGGGGGCAATCCTTCTATGAATCGGGAGGGAGTGCGACCATTGTGATTCCAGAGAAAACACCGCTAAAGTGCGACTGTTTTCTATGTTTCGTAGTGCATCGCGCTGTGATGCATTCCTTTTTCCTCGCCATGGAGTAACCCTGCAGAACCGAGTCGCAGTAAAGAGGCTGATCGGTAACCTGATTCGATATGCATGAACACTGCAGGCTATGCAATCGTACCAAACGCTACAGTCCTTCGATCGATTGGGGTGTCAACGGACAAAGCATGTGGCGGCGATGGCTGCGTCGACTGGGCACACTCGCGAGTAACCATCGGGATAATCGTTAAACGGCGCAATATCTTCGGGAAATTTCCGCGGCTCGGAAAGAGACTCTTTAATCGATCCAAATGCTACAGGCGATTCGGACCAATCGCTAAAAAAATGGTATCAAGGTTGTTAGTCTCGACCTTGTGTCGTACTTAGGTTACTCCCTCGAACAACTTGCAATTGGAAAGACGAACTGTCATAGCCCTTAACCCGAAGGAAAATGGTTTCCGTCATTCCCGACCAGCGAGGATTATGTGATTGAAGTGCGACTTTCGATCGACTACCGTAATGGGAAATAATCAGCGTTGTTCCGCTCCCTGAGCTGACGAGGCGATAAAGGGCTCGGGCCCGAAAAACATTCCATCTTTATGGGCGTTCGCTGGTCACTGTGATCGTATGCTTACGTAGCAGGAACGTCGCTGAGATCAAACCTGAACAGGATGGAAGGAAATTTCCCCTGACCATTGATCGCTCGTTTGTACGCTCTAAACCGAATGATGACCGTCGCATCTTATTCTCGAACAGTAAAGCCTACAGGGTCGGGACGTGGACGCATTCTTCTGTCAGCATTCGGATTTAGCCCCGATGGTACGATGGAGGAACGGAACGGCTGGCAGCGTGCCATGATGGCAGCACAGAAATTCGATACGACCGTTCTTTACGCTCCTTCTGTCGACGTCCAGCAGCTTCATGAAAGCATCCCGGATACCGTCTGTCGTGAATCAGTCGAGTTCGTTCCTGTCAAACACGATCCGTGGAACCGGTCTCTCGCGAGGTCCGAGTTCAGTTTCTACGCCGGCTATAAGCGATGGCAAAAGAAGGCTTATCGCACCGCACTAGAACTGCATCACGAACGCCCCTTCGACCTAACGCATTTTGTCTCGCTCTGCGGCTTTCGAGAGCCGGGGTATCTTTGGAATATGGACATACCGCACGTGTGGGGGCCGATCGGCGGGCAACATCAGTTTCCAAAGTGCTACGGGCCGATCTTGAATAGGCGAAACCGATTGCGCGAGTCCTGTCGATCGATTATCAATCACTACCAACTGAACTACTGTCCCAGGGTGAGGCTTGCCGCAAAAAAGTCCAAGACGATTATCGCTGCAAGCACAGCGGCCCAGAATGTGTTTCAAAGGGTCTTTCGTCGGAGCGTTGAACTCGAATTGGAGACGGGTCTGGACTATCCCATCCGTCCAAAACGTGAGGCTTGCGATCGTCATCGACCGTTGAGGATTCTATGGGCTGGCAGATTGCGTGCTTGGAAAGCGCTGCCACTCTTGTTGCATGGAATCAGCCGCTTATCACCCGAGGTTCGCGTGGAACTCAAAGTGCTCGGTACAGGGAGTTCCGAAAAAGAATGGAAGAACTTGGCTTCGAAACTTGCTATTCAGGATCGAATGGACTGGATTCCTTGGCCGACGTATCGTGAAACCTTACCCTATTACGATTGGGCCGATGTTTTTGCTTTCACCAGCCTGAGAGATACCTCGGGTACGGGGCTGCTTGAGGCGCTCGCAGCGGGCTGCCCTATTCTGGGAGTCAATCACCAAGGAGCTGCGGATATCATGACTCCAGATGGCTCTATCCCTATTTCTGTCAAAGGTATCTCGAGCACGGCTCAGGAATTTTCAGATGCGATTCGTCGCTGCTATTTCGATCGAGACTATTGGCTACGTTTGAGTCATCAGGCCACCGAAAATGCCGCTAAATATGAGTGGAGATCTCGCCAGAACCGGATGCATACTATTTATGAGCATGCGTTGCTGCGCGAAACCGCTTAGCAATTTATGACCTTTAGAGATTCTGAATCGCCGTCTTGTCAGGATGGAAATAGGTGGCTATCGCATCCAAAACCAGTCGCCGAAACGCGAATCGGAACCCATTGCGTGGGTACTTACTCTGGTCAACTCGCTTCTAACCAGAGGCCCTCGCCCTGCTCGACGAGGTCATGGACTAGTGCCACGAATTGTAAATCCTAGCCCACAAGTGCCAGGATCTGCTCCAATCGCTCGGCTTTGCGGCATTCCCGCGACGTTTTGGTAGGTTCAAAAGTCTTAATTCGGGCGCTTTGCTTGGTGCGAGGTCGCTTGGCTTTGTGCCTGGCACGTGCTTGGTGCCGTCGGCCCATTCAGGCCTGAGGTAGAGTGGGGAATCGGCGACCGCGGGACTGCGTCACCCCGGCATTCCTACTGTCGGCCCATTCGGGCCTCAGCTGTTGCTTCGCTTAGTGCCAAGTCGCTTCGCTTGGTGACAGGCGCTTGCCTACACTCCTGTGAGAAAAATGATTGTGGCAGATTTGCCGAACAGGGTTGTTCCGTTGCTTGTTTTCGTCGTGACAAAACGAACATCAGGAACTGGAACGGCCCCTTAATTCACAGACAGACTTGAAAAAGAATAGCTAGCCTTCGGGTTTGTTGGCTACCTCATTTGAGTTCGATCTTCCAATTCATGGACTAGTTATGTGGTTTGATGCTGTTCAACTAGAGGGTTTAACTGGATCTTTGCTGGGAAAGACGGATTCCTTCCTCAGCGAGCAAATCGACAACAGGACCGTCGATTCGATAGAACCACGTAAAGCTTGCATTCACTAGGCCTTGCATCGGAAGTTCAGAAACGCTAACACCGAGTTTTGTCACGAGTTCTCTAGCTGCAAAACGATGGGCAAGCTTGGCGAGTTGCTCCTCAGTCGCTGGAGAAAGCGGCTCCAGGGTATTTGGACATTGAAGGTTGGAAATCATCCAGTCAGGGATCATGGTCACAAAGTCTCGCTCTCCTAAATACGTTCTCTCCCTTAGCATTCTTCTTTCATTGGCTTGTCTAGCTCAAGCCCAAAATGCAATTCCACAGTCCAATCCTATGGCGACAGCAGCCTCCTCCGCGGGGCAACCCGTGTTTACGTTCGTCGACCAGACGACCGGGCAACTGTACGGTCGCTATATCACGTACGAAACTGTTCCCGTTGCCGGTTATCAGTATCAGGAGGTTACCGAGAAGCAGTGGGTTCCTGAGTGGGTGACTGAGAACAAACTTACCACGGAAACCAGTTACGTTCCGGTGGTTTCCTACCAATTGCAGCTTAGAACGGCACCCTCCTCCAATCCCTTCTCGTCTCCCAAACAGTACTGGCAATACGTCCCAGTAGTTCAATATCAAACCAGCAACGTTCAAAAAAGTCAGCCTGTGACCTACCAACGATACGTTGAGAAGGAAGTCAAGAAAGCGATCCCTGTCTTTGTTACGAAGCAGGAGCAACGTCCGACGTTCGCGGATCGTCCTTTGAATTCCAATGCGAGCACGACCGCTATTGCAAGCGCTCCTAGTACCGCCTTTCCCACTCGTCCGTTGGACTCGACCCTCGTTCAATCACAGATTCAGCCCGCGCCAGCTCCCTACTACAGCTCAGCTCCCGCTGGCTATAACCCGTCTCTGGCTAGCTACGCTGCTTATAATCCGTATGGTATGGGGGGCGTCCAAGGAAGGCCACCTTCGGTCGGTCAGCCTGTTTATCCCGCATCCTCTGCTACTCAGTTCGTAAACAATCCTACACCGAACGCAGGTTTGGCCTACATGCCAACGGGTTCAAGTTATCCCGTGACAGCGGCGTACCCGGCGCCCAATTTGTGGTCCTCGATCATGTACCGAACGGGATCTTTGTTCCCGTCAGGATGGACTGGCGCTCCAGCAACAACCAATACCTACGTTGCATCCAATGGATTTTCATCGACTTCGACGTACAATCCTGGATATACGTCTGAAACTGCAGCGGTGTCGTCCTACAACGGAATCAGTTTCGCTCCTAGTTCCTCTTCTAGCAATTATGGATCCCCAGGTGCTGCGCCATCGACCTGGAGCGTCTCTCCTGTCAACGATTACCGGGATCCCTCCCAGACGGGAATTCCAGCATCCGTGCTCCGCTAGGTGCGAACACACGATCGCGTGGGATCTCCCTCGTGGAATGCGTCGAGTTCAGTCCCAAAGCGTCTTGTACGCCGAGATTACTTCGGCAGTAGATCAAACGGCTTGATGTTCCGTTTGATGAAGTGATCCGCATCTTTTTTGAAGCCGAAATAGGATGGCTTGTAGGTTGGAGGCAGAGGAACATCCGCTTTCTCTGGAATGTTGATTTCTTTTCCAACCATCCAGTAGGATGCATTGATCACCAGTCGGCGTAGGCCTTCGTTTTCAAAATCGACAGCGGAGCCCATGGTCGTGCATAACACCTTGCCCTTTTCTCCGCCTTCGAATTGGTATTCCTTCGTCCACACCAAAGGCATCATTGGCTCATTCTTTGGTCCTGCCAGGGGAGGATCGCTTGGCTTCATACCATCGACGACTTGGCCTCGCATTAAGATCTTGGCAGATTCCGGTAGGTGCACGACTCCGTAGACATCGGTGGGTCCAAAGACATCCGCAACACCTCGCAGGATGGGCGAATCATGCGACGGAATAAGAGACCTGTGCGAACTATTAGCTCAACGTCTATTTCGCATTCAGCGACGTTCCAGATCACTTGACTTGAGCAGCTTCTCTGGTACTTTGCATGCAGTCAAAATGGATTTGCAGCCTCAGCATTTCTAGGCTCCGGTGGGTAAAGCTTATCACGAGTATTTAGCCTGGCCCCTTGATGGCGGTTAGGTAGGTTTAAGTGCGTTTGTTATACGTTTAGGGAGCCCCTGTTTCACACATGGATCTCTCTGGTCCGCGACCGGTACAAGAAACGCGCGAATGCAGCAGTCTTTATGATGATGGTGGGGATTTGTTCTTATGTCCATTCTAGATCATCCTTTGTTTTGTGATTACGATTTCTTGTACCTTTCCTTTCTTGACTTGGGTGCAGCAAGCGGAATCTCATCGAAATCCCTTTACAGGAAGTGGGCGCACATCGAAATACATAGCACTTCGGCGGAATATTCACATCCGCAGCCAATCAGTAAACTCAAGGCGATCAGGCTTCGATGACACGCGCAATTAACGTGCTGGTTGTTGGTCAAACGCCACCGCCTTATCACGGCCAAGCGATTATGATCCGAATGCTGCTCGACAGTGAACTTGAAGGTGTCAAGCTGCACCATGTTCGGATGGCTTTCTCAGAAACCATGGATGACGTCGGAAGATTCCAATTTGGTAAAGTCCTACACCTCTTCAGCGTAATCTCCCAGATTTTTCTGATGAAATTCCGACACAATCCAAAGATACTCTACTACGTTCCAGCTGGACCGAATCGGATTCCCTTATTTCGAGATATCGTTCTGTTATTCGCTGTGCGTTGGCTGTTTGCGAAAACCGTTTTTCATTTTCACGCATCGGGGGTGAGTGAACTTATTCCGAAACTTCCAAGCTTGCTTCAATTCTTGGCCAAGCGTGCACTGAACCGACCCGATGTCGCTATCCAATTGTCATCACTGATCGGAAACGACGCAGAGTACTTCAACGCAGTGCGTGTCTATACAATTCCAAATGCTGCGGAAGATAACTGCGATCGATTCGTCGTTTCCGATAAACGCGATAGCAACCAACCCATACAACTACTTTACCTTGGTACAGTTTGTGAATCTAAGGGCGTTTTTACCTTACTAGACGCGTGTGCTGAATTACGAAAAGAATCGCAAAACTTTCAGCTTCATATCGTCGGAAGTTTTCAGCCTGCGAGGATGGAACCAAGCTTAAAAGATCATGTTAATCGATTAGGACTAAGCCAGCATGTAACGCTACATGGGCAAATGATAGGTGATGCGAAATGGCGTATATTCGCCCGCTCGGATATCTTCTGTTTTCCGACCTATTACGAATCGGAGGGGTTTCCTTGTGTATTATTAGAAGCGATGTCCTTCGGTTTGCCCATCGTGTCTACACGATGGCGCGGCATACCATCCATCGTCGAGCAAAATAAAACCGGGTTTCTTATTGATCCGAAAAACGCGCAACAATTGTCGGACAAGTTGAAACAGTTGATCCAGAACTCGGAGCTTCGTCAGAAAATGGGCTCTCATGCACGCTTACGATACGAGCGTGAATTCACGCGTCCAATTCACATCGAATCCATGCGACAAGCTTTTCTTGGAATCGGCAACGATACTTGATATGAAAAATCCGACTGATATCAAGATCACGAAGATTTCATGGCCGAATCCAGAAAGCGTGATGGCTTGGGTGCAGTATTTACAAGGAATAGAAGCGACCCTGGATCTAGTATTTTCTAGAGAACGGATCTCCAGTCAATCTAGATACCTGGGCTGCCATCGCTATGAGGATTTTTCGAAAGGCGGTAACTGGGGATTGGATCTCTGTCGCGCGGTAAAGCGAATGTGGAGGTTTTCAAAATGATAAGTATCATCACTCCAGCATACAATTCAGAGGCGTTCATTCGAGAGGCGGTAGAAAGTGTTGTCAGTCAAGATTTCCAACACTGGGAAATGATTGTCGTCGATGATGGATCGTCGGATCGGACGAAGGAAATTGTTCGTGAATTCGTGGTAAGGGATTCGAGAATTCGGTTGATCGAAAATCAACATGGAGGCGTATCGACTGCTCGTAATACCGGGATCGAGTTAGCTAAATACGAATGGATTGCACTCTTGGATGCGGACGACGTCTTTCTTCCCGGAAAATTAAAGACGCAGTTGGAGGCAGCATCGAGAGAGCCTGAGGTGGTGCTTTGGGGAACGTATGCATACAACATCGGCGAGAGCGGAAAAGTATATGACATGGCCCAAGATGGACCTACAACTCGTCAAGCATTCGAAATGCTTCGAAGGAAAGGTGCTGTGGTCATGCTTAAGAACTCATCGACTTTGTTTCGTCGGGAGCTTGCCCTTAAACTTGGAGGATTCGATTCACGCTACGATAGCTCGGAGGATACGGAGCTTTGGAATCGAATGGCCGAGCATGGCCCAGTCATCGTTATTCCGAAACCCCTCATTCTTTATCGTTTTCATCCTCAAAGTCTTTCCGTTCGCAAGATGGAATTTCAATACATTTGCGTTCGTTTCATTCAAGCACGCAACTTGAAGCGATTAGTAGAGCAAGATCTCAGCTTGGATGAGTTCATGAAGGCCTGGAACCGACGCGGAATGGTACGTAAATGGTTAGATCATTCCAGGATTCACTCCAACGCATACTGGCGGAACGCTGGAATCATGTTTTCAAATGGAATGCCGACGATGGGGGGTTACTGGTTGATGCGAGCCTTTGTTTACAACCCCTTCATGATCAGTTCTCGCATCATGCGAAAGTTGTGGATCAAACTACATGGTTGAGCATAAAGAGGCGATCGGCAAGAGAGCCTCGATTCCTAGTTGGCTCGATCTGGCCGAGAAACCAACGCACAATCGAGTACTCATCGAAAAACCCCAAAAGCACTGAAGCAGCATGGGTCCTGACACCTACGTTGCATCCAATGGATTTTCATCGACTTCGACGTACAATCCTGGATATACGTCTGAAACTGCAGCGGTGTCGTCCTACAACGGAATCAGTTTCGCTCCTAGTTCCTCTTCTAGCAATTATGGATCCCCAGGTGCTGCGCCATCGACCTGGAGCGTCTCTCCTGTCAACGATTACCGGGATCCCTCCCAGACGGGAATTCCAGCATCCGTGCTCCGCTAGGTGCGAACACACGATCGCGTGGGATCTCCCTCGTGGAATGCGTCGAGTTCAGTCCCAAAGCGTCTTGTACGCCGAGATTACTTCGGCAGTAGATCAAACGGCTTGATGTTCCGTTTGATGAAGTGATCCGCATCTTTTTTGAAGCCGAAATAGGATGGCTTGTAGGTTGGAGGCAGAGGAACATCCGCTTTCTCTGGAATGTTGATTTCTTTTCCAACCATCCAGTAGGATGCATTGATCACCAGTCGGCGTAGGCCTTCGTTTTCAAAATCGACAGCGGAGCCCATGGTCGTGCATAACACCTTGCCCTTTTCTCCGCCTTCGAATTGGTATTCCTTCGTCCACACCAAAGGCATCATTGGCTCATTCTTTGGTCCTGCCAGGGGAGGATCGCTTGGCTTCATACCATCGACGACTTGGCCTCGCATTAAGATCTTGGCAGATTCCGGTAGGTGCACGACTCCGTAGACATCGGTGGGTCCAAAGACATCCGCAACACCTCGCAGGATGGGCGAATCTTGTGATGATTCGCTGATGATACCACGGGTCGCTTGGCCATTGTGGATACCATGATGACTTACCCAAGTCTCACCGATGATCTTCTGTCCGAATCCACCCACCCAATCTCCTTCTTTGTGGTCAAACGACCAATGTTTAAAGCTAGTTTTCGCTTTCGGTCCGTAAGCGAATGGATGGGTTGATGTTCGGATAGCCATGAAAGGTTTCCCAGCTTGGAAGAACTTCTCCAGCTGGACCATCTGAGAATCTGGCAAGCTACGCATCCGGATGAAGAGAATCATAGCATCGGCCTTGTCGAGCAGATGGAGTCCTGGAATGTTGGTAAGCCAGTTTGGGTCGACCGTTCCGGTTGTGGGGTTGATCGAAAACAGGACATTGCAGGTGAAGCCATGATGCTCTGCTAAGATCTTTGCCAGCATCGGCAGTGCTTCCTCGCTGCGATATTCCTCATCCCCGGATATCAGGACGATCCGTTTTCCGTGACCTGCCAAGTTTGCATCGTTCTTCCCGGGCAACGTGAGCCATAGATCGCTATTTTCGGGTTCCGAACTTACGGGCTCGTTGATGGCTCCAGCAGCGGTTGCGCTTCGAGTGGCCCGCTTGATTTCAGGTAGCTGTCCGAAAACTGGGCCGAGCGTACTTACGATCCAGAGCAAGAAACAGTAGCTGTAACTCTTCATAGCGATGTCCTATAGGAGGGGTACTAAAGAAAGCCAATTGTTCTAGGAAACAACCAGCTAGGCACGAACGATCGCGAACTTAATTTTCATACCAGCAATCAATCGAATCGGTTTATTATCGATTCTTAAAAACGCTGGAACCAGCCGTTCCAGCTTGCCATGGGGATGACTCGACATCCCCTTTCCTTCATCTCAAATGATTTGAGCCTCTACTTTTTATCGCCTATCGCGAACAACCGGTTGCGATTTGCGATAAAGATCTTGTCGTTGGCTGCAATCGGAGTGGTGTAAAGGGCGGAACCTAGATTGATCTCCGCGACCTTCTTTTGCTCTTTGGAAAGTTCGAAGATCGTGATATCCCCATCTTCGTCGCCAATATAGATTTTGTTATCCGCAATGAGTGGCGAGGCCCATGAGGCGGCCAGCATGTCGTAGGTCCAGTGGGGTGTGCCCGATTTCGCATCGAGGCAGTGGACCAAGCCACTAAAATCTGCAACGACGAGCATATTGTTCTTGATCGCTACCGTGCCGCATGTGCGGTGCATGGTGGTCTCGAACTCCTTTGGATTGCTGCCGACGTAGTGCCAGATGGCAGCCGAGTTTGGATTATCTCTTTCTAAATCCCCCGCGGCAGCATCCAAGGCTTGCTTTCGTTTGTGCGGTATAACCACATTCGGATTGGAGCTGTTGTAGACGAGAGTAGGACTCACATCTCCGCGCTTTTTCGGATCGATCGCCCAAAGATGACCGACACCCTCGCCATGTTCCGGATCCTCCCCTACTCCCACGTAGACCAACCCGTCATAGACCACAGGTGTTCCGATGATGTGATTGCGAGTCGCTCCGTTGAGTTTATAGACAGAATCCTTTGGATTGCAATCAAATTTCCATAGCAGCTTTGATTTACCATTATCCCCCTTTGGGTCAAAGCTGTAGAGCCAGCCATCACCGCCGCCGAAAATGACTTGCTCCTGCCCCCCAAGAACTGCGAATGCGGGTGAGGACCACTGGCCATGGAGGATGTTGCCTCCTGGCGAATTGTCTGTCCAGAGCACATCCCCATTGGATCGATCCAAGCAGATGAAACTGGGGGCATTTCTTTCAGGGATCTCCAGGTGAGAATCATCGACCCCATTGGAGGTGTTTACAAAAAGAAGGTTGCCAACCGCGGTTACCGAGCAGCTGCACATATTGTGCTGCGAAACGTTGAGCTGAGCCATCATGTCCACTTTCCACACGACGTCAGCTTCGTCTTTATTCTCATTCGGTTCTTTGTTGAATGGTCCATCGTTCTCGCCGTCCTTGAATCCTTCGGTATCGAGGCAGGCGACTTCCCCGCGACTGGTCACGTACCATAGTCGATCGCCATCGACCATAGGGGCGCAACAAATCCCTTGGTTGGGCCAATCATGAACTCGTCCCGTCGGGAGTTTTTCGCTGCTATGTTGCCACAGGAAGCTACCATCTTTTTCGTCAAAACAGAGCAGCACGCCGAGGTCTACCGTAGCGGGGTAGCGTTTAATGTAACCGGCTCCATTGTTTGTACCGATGTAAACCTTTCCATTCGCAACCACTGGGTTCCCGTAGGTCTCTGACCCCAGCGCGGCAGACCAGAGAACGTTGTCGCCGGATTCGACGTCAAAGCTGGTCGGAAGCTTGCCCGCATCGGGCACATTGTTCCGTTCGGGCGAACCGCCCCATTGCGGCCAATCCTTCTTTCCTACCTTTAGTTTTGCGATGAAGGCCTGTGCGACGGCGGTGGAGTCATATTCCTCTGCAGACACTGGGAGAGGGGGCAACCAGCCTCCCGCTGCGATCGAGCTGGAGAGGAGGGCGAAACGGAACATCTGTGTAAATTTTGAGGGTCGCATTCGGTGTCGCATGGAAGGGTATTGAATTGGATCGAGTGGATGGGGGCGTCGACGAACGTTCGATTTTCACCCCCATATTATACCCGAAGGAAAACGTGTGGGGACTGCTTTTGGGCAACTTGTCGATTGCTGACAATCTTCGGGCAAAATACAATTTCGAGGAAACAAATCCTCCCTGTCGTATTCCTTTTTCCCTCAGGCTAGTCCATGTCTATCTCTGTTTCTCGACGTCAATTTATGGCTGCATCCGCAGCAACCGCAGCGGCTCTCCGAGTTGAAAATTTATTTGCCCAAGAGAAGAAGAGTCCTCCGTTCAGGATTTCTCTCGCTCAATGGTCGCTGCACAAACCGCTTTTCGACAAAAAGCTTGATAACTTAGATTTTGCGAAAATCACAAAAGAGAAATTCGGTATTGAAGCCGTCGAATATGTCAATCAATTCTTCAAAGACAAAGCGAAGGATCAAAACTATCTCCTAGAGATGAAGAAGCGAGCAGCGGACTTCGGCGTGCAAAGTCTACTGATCATGATTGACGGAGAAGGAGGCTTAGGCGACAAGGATAGTGCCAAGCGAACTACCGCCGTCGAGAACCATTACAAGTGGGTGGACGCAGCCAAGTTCCTGGGCTGTCATTCGATTCGAGTGAATGCGCAAACCAACGCGGACTACGATGAAGGAAAGAAACTGGCTGCGGACGGTTTGCGACGTCTATCGGAGTACGCAAAGCCGTTAGGGATCAATGTCATTGTCGAAAATCACGGAGGTTTGAGTTCCAACGGAAAGTGGCTCGCGGAAACGATTCGGATGACCGAGATGCCCAACTGTGGCACACTCCCCGATTTTGGAAATTTCTACGATTACGATCGGTACCAAGGGGTTGCAGACCTGATGCCTCTCGCGAAGGCTGTCAGTGCGAAAAGTTATGACTTTGACGACCAAGGTAATGAAACCAAGATCGACTTTAAACGCATGATGAAGATTGTTTTAGATAACAACTATCATGGATGGGTAGGGATCGAGTACGAAGGGAAACGACTCAGCCCAGAGGATGGAATCATCGCGACGAAGAAGCTCCTGGAAAAGTGCATGGATACTTAGTGCTCGATCTCGGGAAATCGTGGTTACCAAAAGGAATGATTGCGGCATCTTTAGGGTGCCGCTTTTCATTTTACGGTTTATCCAACTGCTGGACGGCCCACGCGGTTGCGTAACCGATCGGACCTCCAGGCTCATCGTTGGTGATTAGATCCTCACGCGTGGCAGGATCTGCCAAATAACCTAACGCTAATGTAGCCGCGTAGCGGATTGTGGCGTATTCGGGGTTGGGATTGTTTTTGTCTGCAATTCTCTTGCATAGAAGTCGGGCTAGCTGCGGATGATCCGACTTTTCCCACATCCGTCCTGCTCCCCAAGTTCCTGCGATTCGGACGATGAGTCCCAAGCCGTCGTTCCTTGGTACGTACTCCATGAGCAAGGGTTGCGCTGGTGCGAAACGTTCGACCCCAAAGGACTCGAGTAGGTGTGCCACGCGGCGTCGATGATGCTCATCCACGGGTTTCTCGGATGTTTTGAATACATCGGTCCAGTGACGCGCATGGATGAGCATTTTGGATAGGATTCCATGCTCATGAGCTAATCGGCTCAATCCCCAAGCGGCCGCGATTCCAACCTCTGGTCGTGGATGGTCCAGCAAGTCGATGAAACGATCTAGATACCGATCGTCTTCCAGCTCGACCATTAGTCGTATCGATTCGACCAGCGATCGCCAATCGCTTTTCATCAGCTCTTCTGAAATCGCCTGTTTGAGAACTCTTTCGTTCTCCCCCGATTTTTCGGCCCAGTCCCTTAGATGGCCGCGAGCTTCATCGCGAATCTCGGGATGAGGATCTCGCAACAGGGACAAGCCAATCGCAAATCGCTTCTCATGATCGGTTGTTGCGACAACCCTCAATGCCAATCGTCTCAACTCGGAGTCCGGGCTCTCGATAAATTGCGTCGATATTTCAGAAGCTTGGCTCGGAACCAGTTCGCACAGCCAAGCATAAGCTGCGCGCTGGGCGATTTGCGATTCGGAATTTGCGAGGGCCGTCATGAAGCCCACCGTTTCCTGGTTCGGAAGAGGATAGCCATCGTTGGACCTTTTGCCGCGTGGAACAGCGAGCGCTGCCAGGTAGTCCGCAAACTCTGTTTTCGCTTGGCGTAATTTCTGAGCGAGCGGCAGGTCGACGACGGAACCCAATTGACCGATCGATTTTGCTGCTGCGATGCGAACCTCCGAATTCTGAATTCCTGACAAGGCTAGGGCCCGGAGCGAAGGTATGTCTTCCTCCGTTCCAACCTCTCCGATTCCTTGACAGGCGAGCAAAAGATCGTGAACAGGTGTATTGGCATCGGCGATTCGCTTTCTCCAGATGGATAGGGCCTCGGGACGGTGCCAGCGGACCAAGGCGCGTTCGACCATCCGCTGTGAAAGTGGGCTCTTGAGTGCCGCCTGCCATAGCAAATCCGATCGACTCCCATCATCCAGTAAGCATGCAGCTGCAAGTAACTCGTGCTCTACAGTAAGGTTTGGCTCACCCTCGTTGAGTCGCTTCAAAATAGCGACCAGTAAGGATGGGCGATCCAGCCTGGGATTGCTCGGGAAACGCAAAATCGTTTGAGCTGCATTCAACCTAATGTCATCGATTTCCGAGAAGAAAAATTTCGGCTGCACATCGATAAGAAATGGTGGTGTCGGCTGTATCCACACGAAATCCAGTTTTGGCTCCACCTCCCAGCGGTAGCGAATCGGAACGGCTTCTCTGGCTAGCAGGGTGAATTGGCAGATCGCAGAGAGAATGAACGGGATCGGATAGAGCCAGCGATTGCGCCTCATCGACTGACTCCCCTTAAAATCGAGATCACGACGGATCGCATGATGGGAAATGGGAGAATCTCATCGCGAGGAGTTGGATCGAATCTCATGGAGCGGAATCGCTCTCGGAGGATGCACCGCAAATCTCGGATATCTCGAATCGAATTGCTCATTCGTTGTTTCCTGTGCGAACTCTCTTTAGGGACGCTCGGATTACTCGGGCTTGGTCAATTGCCACACACGTACCGCCAGTAGGATCAGGCAGATTCCCGAGACAGTCCCTGCAATCCACCAAGATAGAGGCGTCAGCTGATAGTTTTCGAACCCAGGAGTCCGAATCTCCGCTAACGCTGCAGCCGTTGGGTTCAGGAGCAACGCCTTCTCAACAAAGCTTTCACCGAAGGGTTTCCCTTTAGAAAGCCAAATCAGGAGCGTGCCTGCGAAAAGCGTAAGTAGGATTCCGTAGCTGGTGGCGGTTGCTGCAGCTGCATTGGACCAAAAGGAACTTACAACCGAACTGATCGCGATGATCAAAGCCGTACAAAAGAGCAAAGAAACAATCACTCTCTGGACCTGGAGAGTCATGTTGGGCTGAATCCAAATCATGACTGCGTATCCTGGTAGGGTGGCCAGCAACGTCAAGGCCATCGTCCAAAAAACACTCGAGAGTTTACCAACGACGATCTTCCATGGAGACAGTGGAGTCATCCGGAGCAGCAGCCAACCCCCTGTTTCCCGCTCACTAGCAATCAATCCAGACGCCAGGCTCGGACCGAGAACAACCAGCAAGGAGATTTGCATCAATACGAGAATGACTGCGATCCGACTGACTCCCCAACTCACAGTCCCTGTGGCTGCAACCAGCGTGATCAACAGAGAAGTGATACCGCACAAGCTAACCAATCGAATGAGCCAATGCAGTCGACCGAACTTGCGAGTTCTGAATTCCTTCACCATCACAGGATTGATCCAGGATGGAATCGACGCTTTTCTTTTTTGCGGATCGACAAGGAATTGAAAACGTCTCAAAATTCGAATACCGGAGCTCCTTTCCTCGGTGATAACCCCTGTTGGCTTTGGGCGGTCGAAGCGAATCGGGTTTAATTGCCAACCTGTCGCCAAGCCGACAATCGCGCTGAAGCCTACGGAGACGAGAAGAAACTGCAACCAACTCGTTTGAAGAGCTAGTTCCGTACTAGTTGCTTCAGAACTCGTTATGTCCCGTAGCGCCCCAAACGGGGACAACTGGGTTAGAGATTTTGCAAGAAACGATTGCCAGGAGTCGACGTTACCGACGATCGCAATCGGTGCCAATGAGAGAACAGAAACTCCTAAGACCGCAGCGTAGGTCCACCGTAAACAGGCGTCGGTGCTGTTTCCTCGAGCACTGATCCAGAGCCCTAAAGATGTGTACTGTAGCGCCATCCCACAAAGAATGACCAGCAACGGCACGATATGCGTCGAGATCGTAATACCTCCCATTGCGACACAGGCGGCGAGGGCTGGTAGACTGCAGGATAGTAGAACGGCAGCGAGTAGAAGATTACTTAGGAATTTACCTCCATAGATATCAGCCCGCAGCAGCGGTGACTGCAAGAGGAGCAGTAACGTGCCGGATCTTCGTTCCTTGACGATGGATGTTGCGGGAAAAGCCGGAATGAGAAGCATCACGGCGCATGCAAGCGCGTAGGCGAGGGGCCGAAACACCTGCATCGCTCCCTGACTGACAATGTCCATTCTAGAATCGGTCGGCCATCGCATCCAAACCAGCACCGTTGAGAGAGCGGCCACCGCAAGGATCGAAACCAAGGTTCGTACCGATCTCAGACGCTCGCACCAGTCTCTCAGGAATACGGCGGGATTAAACATCGTAGTTCCTGTTCGCTACAGAGAGGAAAGCATCCTCAAGATCGGTGACGACCTCTCTAAATTGCGAAATCGCGATGTTGTTCTGAACGAGGCTATGGAGGATATTCGCCAATTCTGTCTCGCTTTTCGTTGTCGGGAATCTCAAGGTTCTCTCAGCGCTGCTGACTGTGAGCTCCTCATCTGCCGACAATTGTGATTGGAGCCAATGCGTTGCTGATGTCATGGCAGATGAATCCACGAGTTGAACCTCAAAATTACGTCTCGGGCATAGCTGCCGCATGACTTCGTCCAATGGTCCGAATGCTCTCAAACGCCCCCCCGTGATAATCGCCACCTTGTTACAGATGCGCGCTAGTTCCGGAAGAATATGACTCGTAACGATCAGCGTTTTGCCACGCTTCGAAAGCTCCAGGAGGAGTTCCCGCATTTCGATCCGCGCTTTCGGGTCTAGTCCGTTCGCTGGTTCGTCGAGGATCAGAACCTCCGGGTCATGGAGTAGAGTTCTGGCGATTCCGACCCGCTGTTGCATTCCATGACTCAGGCTTTCTACAAATTTGTCCTGCATCGAGGCTGTCTTGGTGATTTCGAGGACATCGTCGATTCGAGATTTTCGTTTCGACCAGCGAATACCGTAGGCTGCTCCAAAGAAATCCAAATACTCGCGAACTCGCATATTGTCGTACGAACCAAAGCGATCAGGCATGTATCCGACAAGCTGCTTGATTTGTCGTGCTCCTTTGGAGCAATCGACGCCAGCGATTCGCGCGTATCCAGACGACGGTTTGGACAAGCCGACTAGGATCTTGATCGTCGTGGTTTTTCCAGCTCCATTAGGACCTATAAAACCCAGGATCTCACCCCGCCGAATATTCATCGAAAGGTCTTCCAAGGCGATGAATCCACCGTAGCGTTTACTCAAGTGGGCTATTTCGACGACATTTTCTTCGTTCGGCATCATGGTCCGGAATCTAGTATTGGAGTTAGCATCGATTAGGGGCGTTCAAGGACCGTTCCCTCCGTCGATAGCCGCAAATAGTCGATTTGCCAGGTCGGTAGCGGAGATACGGTATCCGGTACAGGATCGCTGACTTCGAGCTGAAGCTCAAAGGAGCCATCTTGGATATCCGCTAAGATCTTCGAGTCCGAGATTGCAACACGGAAACTCCCTGAAGGGCCTGTCCAATTCGATAATTCGATGCCAGTCGTTCGATGCGTTAGTTTCACCGTTCGCATGGGAGCGCGGACGCGAATATCGATCACAACCTCATTTGCTTGAATCGGTAACACCTGCTGGGGGAGGATGAATCGTAGTGGAACCTGGGCGCGGAGTACGGTCTCATCGAGCCATAGGCCATTGACATCGGAGAAGGCGGTCGTCGCAGTACTAATGTCCTTGGGTTTCGTTAATCGTATTACCGAATGAGGAACTGAAACCTTCTCACCTGTAGCAGTCGGCAACAAACGTACTGGCAAGACCACTAGAGCGGCTCCCCGTCTGTCGCTTGCGTCATCCCATTCCAATCCCGTGTTCCATAGCTTGGTCCAGCCCACGAGGGCTGGATAGCTAGGATACGCTCGATCGAGCTTTCGTCCAGGCAAAGATCGATAAACCTCATCTCTCCGAGTCTGTTCGTCATTGATGATTGTGTCGTTCATCCAAGAGTCATCAATTGTCCAGTGACCGTCAGGTACGGTGACGATTTTTGAGGAATCGACCGTCCCGAGTACGACCGGATCTCCCGGAGTCACTAGAAGCACGGAATCCTCAAGAGGTTTTGAGATGGACGAAGGTATCTCAAGTGTCAATCCTTTGGAGTCCAGTCTTGCCAACACGTCGTATTCCGCAACTGGCAACGTAAAATGTCTGTGGAATTTCCACACTCCAGTGGGCCAATCCTCGCTCCGAATTATCCAATGATTGGTGTCTAGCCAATCGATACGTCGCAAGTCTTGAAGATCCTCAGAGCTTGGCCAACGGATGTCCGAATCCACTTTCGACCGTAAAGTCCTCGATTTCTTGTCCGAGGTGTACACGGTCGTCCATTCCGTTCCCTGTACGGTGGTACCTCCCTCCAAAATCTCGATCAACTGAAGATGCGCCATCGCCTCTGAGATATCCATCCGCACACGACTGGAGCACGCGATCAGGAATCCCGCTCCTCCGAGAGCAAGAGAGGGAATCAACCAACCGATCCACGATGTGACACCTCGTAGATAACAGAGGGCGCTCACGAGGAGTAGCAGCAGGAGGAAAACCATGAGCGTGGATAGTACTAGCGAGCGATCCAACACGGGATTGCCGATCAGCTTGTCCGGATACTGGTGCTTCTCGGTATCGAGGGGCGCGCGATAGTCTAGGATGTCGAAAAAACGATCCGCGATCGGCCGACCCCACGGAGTCAATTTGAAACCGTAACTACCTGCATTTTCCGGATTCCAAGAAACATGATCTGAAAGCCAGCCTTCCGATTCGAGTGTCGTTACAAGCACCCTACCTTTTCCTACTTCGAACCAGATAAGTGCAGGCCACCCATTGGCAGAAACGTCGACCCTCCCGCCCGAAGTAACGACGCGTCGCAATTGGACCGGATTGTCAAAGACTCTGGTCTCTGAAGAGAGTTGGGTCAGCTCTTTGCTTGAGAATTGAATTTCAGAAAGATCAACGTCTTCCAGGGCTTCGCAGGTTTTTCCGTCAGATAAAAGGCAGCTCACAGAGTCGGTTCTATCGATTCGGTCCATCATGATCCATACATAACCTCCCCTCGCGATCCATTCCCTGAGGGATTGCATAGCTACAGCATCTCTGAGGATGCCCGGCCGACTAATCACCACGGAATCGAAAGGTTCCCAATCGACCAGTTGGGTCGGAAGTTTAAAGTCATGTGCATGGAGCATGCGACGGGAGAATCCTGCACTGCGACTGGCTGCCAGCGCGAATTCATAGCTCATTTGGTAGTTGACGCTCGGCCAAGCCCACTCGGGGAGATTGGGAGGTTCATCGTCTGTACAGAAAAGCGTACATGCTCGACTGTCATCCACGCTTAGGGTCAAGGAATCGATGAGCGGCTTGCCATCGACCGACTGCAGGATTCGAGCATCTGCTGCCGAGGCTTGCAGAGCGATCTGGACCGTAATCTGCGACCCGGGCTTCGCATTTTCAGGTACACGCAATCGGAGCTCGACCGTCGTTACCTGCGTTCCTTCGCAGTCGACCGTACGAATCGATTGAAGCGAAGGAAACGACTCGATGGATGCGACGACACAAGCTCTTTGGGATTCGGCCGAAAGGTTTGCGACGTTGACTCCTACCGAGAAAAAGCGACCAGTTCTGGGCCGGCTGATCGGATTCAACCGAATTCCTCGCAGACTCCAGGTTTTATCCGAGGAGTGACTATCTCTGGCTGACTCTCGTGATAGCTCTTGCTGTGCCAGCAACGGGTGCGCTTGGGCGAGTAGAAAGCATCCCGTGAGGATCCACACGAATCGTGTAAGGGTCGATCGGTTACTCACGGGCTCCTGCCTTGGCGCGGGCGATCGCAAAATCAACTAACGCTTCATTGCGAAAAAATCCTTCCCAGTAGTTATGTCCTTGACCCGGTGCAACGATTAGATGGACGAGTGAGCCTCGACCCTTCTCCTCGTAGCGTCGCAATAACTCCTGGGAATTTTCTTTGAGCGGGACAACCTTGTCGTCATCTCCGTGAATGATCGCAACCTGAATGCCATTTTCGGCCAGCAGTCCAACTTTGGAAATCGGATTCCACTCGCCAAGCTGCTTTTCCAGATCGCTTTCGGATATGCCGTAGGCAGGGGCTGCTTTCGCGAGTTTAGGATACGTGCGCAGGTCGAATACGGGATAAATTCCTAGGATGCCTGAGACGCGTTGCGGGTTGGCGATGGCCCAACTGGTAACCCAAAGCCCGCCGCGACTACGGCCCAATAGACACGGCTTTTTTGAGAATCCTCGTTTCTCCAGCTCTTCGTACAACGCCGAAAACGATGCATGGCTGGAGGGTGCCCCGTAGGCCTCACCCACATCGATACCTGCGACAGCGATACCCGCATCAAGAAACCGCTCATGCATCCACCGCTCAGCTTGATCGGGATAGGGACGCAATGTCGGGGCATAGAAAATCCAAGGTTGTGGAGAGGTTCGCTTGTCCTGAGCGGGAAGAAACAGAAAAGCTTCCTTACCTGAAATCGTTAAGGTTTCTCCTGGCAAGTCCAATCGCAGTTTGGGTGGATTGTTTGGTTGTGCCTGGATACGTCCGTTTCCGAATGACGAGAAGCATAGCCCTAGGCAGATAAGGAATCGAGTGAGCATTGGTTGGCCTATTTGAAGTGCGACCATGGATCCGGCGAATAGACGAGCCACAAAATAGCAGTCGATTGCCGATCCGTTCTAATGTTTATGACGTTCGTAATGCTGGCGTAGTAGATCTTTGCCATAGTCATTGCCGTTGGGTGTTCGGACGACGGCGTGAATATGTTCGCGACTCGGTTCGCGGGATCGAAATGGGGCAACTCTGTTTTGATGATCAAACTCGATGAGAATCACTGGACTATGGATGCGGTAATAGAAAACGCTGCTGTCCGTATCTCCCCCGATCCAAGCGAAATAGGTACGGTCGAGATATCGTGCGACCTCATCCATTTTGATATTGGCATGTGCTTCCCGATTGTTAGCAACAAACAACTGGATCAAACCCAAAAGCTGATTGCGTTGCTTCTCATCGAAGCGGGATGCTGGGATTCCTGCAAAGTCTAGATCCAAGTTGTCTTGATACGCTTGACTCAGCGCATTGTTCCCCGTTTTGCTAACGGATAAAACGGCTTGTATTTTTTGAGATCCATCAAGCGATCGAAGCAACGCGAGCCCTTTGTTTTGCTCTTCCTGTAAGACCTCGGTCCCGGCGAATTTGCCGGAAGTCGCTCGGATGGGTTCGCTACCGATGAAGACCGGCGACATGACAACCTGATCCCCTAAAACAAAGTAATTGATAACCAGGTGATGGCCATCCAGCTGCCAACCCCAAGGCTCCGTTTTCGAAGGCCTCCCCATTACCGTGATCCAGTAGAGCCATTCCCCGTACTCTTCGTAATTGTTCGCCAATTCGGCCAACGTTCCATTGAGTTTCATAATGTCTTGGGATAGCCGAAGACCCTTCGCGCTCAAGCTCGCTTGCAGGAGTGCAAAAGCATGTTTCCTTTGATCGTCCGTCATTTCCTTGAAGCTGACACCCTGACGAGGCGGGGAATGACGATTGTCCCACTTCCGCCATTCTAGATCATCGACAGGAAAAGTTGTTCGCTGGCGTTGGTCGTCTGTCAGTCCACCTAGAAAGGTTTCCGCAGCCGACACGATTGGTTCTGTACTTACACCCGTGGACTCAATTTTGAACAATCCCTTTTCGATCTGCCCGCCAGCGATCACACCCCGATAGGGGGCGGAAAGCAATTCGGTATTGGGTTGTGGTGTACCTCTTTGTGCGAACGCCCAAAATGCTCCCGAAGCAACCAGGAGCGCTGGTCCACACGCCATGATCCAAAACCGCAGATTCATTGTTGACCCCTTTTCAAGCCGAACGTCCCATTTGTCCTGATTCTACGTTATCTTTCGACTGGAATGTTGCTGATCGCGATTGTCTCGAAACCAACTTCGTAATCGATGCAGAAACACTTCTATAGGACTTCCCGAGTGAATCTCCTGGGCTGAGATAGAAATGCCGTTTTCTCTTAAGTAGAAACAGAGCCTATTTGCTCCGAGTCGACTCGAACAAATCTTTGTGGCCTGCGAGGTTTAGCAGGCCTGTCGCAATCTCAACAAGAGGGTCGGATGACGGCTTCGACAGGTCGCTCCCTGGATGGCCCACTGGCTCATGGAGAAAGAGAATAACCCTATCGCACGTTGATGAGAGGCAATACTTGAAGTGGATGGATATCTCCATTTCGAGGAGCGAACATCCGACCATTCGGTACTCGAGATTAGCGTTTTCTCGATCGACGACGAAGCTCGTCGTTGTCCAACTCTTTGGTAAATGACAAGATTTGTAAGTCTGCGAGCGTACTTTTCGGTGAGTCATCGCTCTCACCTTCACCCTCGGGGAGAGAATGGATTAGCTCGTCATCGGAACGTTCGTCGATGGGTATTCCACTATTTCGCCGATTGATTTCGTTGACCAAAATCAGGATATCAAGCGGTGTGACCGAACCATCGCCATCGACATCCAGGTTCGGCATCGGACCTTCGCCCTCTGGGGAGATCGTACCTGGACCGTGACGATTGATATGGTTGACGATGATGAGAGGGTCGAGCGGGGTTACTGCGCCATCCCCATCGACGTCGCCGGGGTTCTCGTCGTTATGGAACGGTGTGGAATCAGGGACGATCAGGAGTCGTGTATCCCTGGAGAGTGAGGTTCCCGAGGTCAGAGACGTCGCTGTCAATGTTAGATTGAGATAACCAGGCTCTTCCCATTGGACGCTATGACCACGTCTCAGTTTGAATGCTCCCCGAACCACTTCGAATCGACTATCGCTGACGCCGATGGAATACTGCTCTGATGCATCCGCATCCATCACATAAACATATCCGATCGTGATGCCCGGGCTGTTCTCAGCGACTTCATACTCATCGGCAACAATGAAAATAGAGGGTGAGTCATCCTGGTCCATGACCTGAACCTGCACACGCCTGCTAACCGCATGCCCGCTTTGTCGGTCGACAGCCGTCACGGTGAAGGCAACCGATGTCTCCAGCTCAAAATCGAGCTGGTAGCCAGCGCCGAGCTTCAAGCGACCATTACGGATTTCAAAGCGCTCATCGCTGACGCTCCAGTCGTATTCGCCAAGGCTATCTTGATCGTCGACGGAGATTTCTGCGATGAACGCACCGGCTTGTAGCTCCGGAACAGCAAGGCTGTCAGGTAGCCGAATTCCGCTCGGTGGATCGTTTCGGTCGCGTAGAGTGAGTGTCAATGTTCTCGATAGGCGATCCGATGGCACGAATCGATTCACCGCGGAAACAAGAATCGGCACAAAAGCATTGGCTTCATAGTCCAACGTTCCTCGTACCAAACGCAAGCTGTTACCATCGAACGTAAAGCGGTTATCATCCACGAAGAAATCATAGAGATCATCTGCGTCAGGATCGTCTACAACGATCTGCGTCAAATCGGAATTCGGGTCAGGGTTTTCGTCCAGCGACGAGACAGTGAACGATAGATTGGTCGGTGTGTCGTTCAGAGAACGTATGGTTATCGGAATTCTAAGGGGAGCAGACCACGTTTGCCCATCAAAGGCTCCGATCAGAATCGAGTCTTGTCCCTCCGCGTTCGCGAAAGGTGTGAATGTTCCTCCTGTACGGGTCGACCAGGCTAGGTTTCCCTTCGAGGGATTCTGAAGAACGATCCAGTGCAACGTATCTCCATCGGAATCCATCCCCAAGTTTGTTAACTCAGCTGCATCAAACGTGAACGCTGTATCCTCGTCGATCGCCAGCTCCAGTGTCGATTGAATCGATGGAGATTGATTTTGTTGAAGCGATCGAATTCCGATCACGAGACTAACATCTTGCGAACGTACCACTGCAGTGGCTGCGATCGGCCTGGTCATTGCCATCGAAGCAACACCGCCATCTTTGACAACAAACAATTTCGACCCGTCCTGACTTAGTCTCGCGCCCGATAGGCTCGAGCGGGAACTGGAATCAGTCGACGAAAGAGCGGTCCAGGTTGTCGCATCCCAGGCGGTCAGTTGATTGGAATCGGCCGCTGAGTAAACGATCTTCCGCAAAGGATCGTAAAGCACTGTCCCTTCGCTAGTTGGCAGACCTTTGCCAGTAGGTAGCACTGAGAGAACCGGCAAGCCGGGAACACAATCGTGTACTTGCATACCATCGCCTAGATCGACGAACAGAAATTTGCTGTCCGATGGAAAGCTCCACGACGAAATCTTGGCCTGGAAGGATCGCTCCGCGACAAGTTGCACTTGGAAGTTCCCTGCGTCGGTGGTTGTTGCTAGCTGGTAGAGCGACAATCGCTCACCACCTTCTATCGATTCCTTCACGGCAAAACGATCGACACCATCCGACTGAATATCGATCGCGTTTCCTCGCTCTGCAAGTTGAAATCGATTGAGGCTTACCTGCGGATTGCTCTGCTGTGAAAGACGGACCAACTCACCGGTAGTCGAATCGATCGCGATGATCGAACTGCCCAATCGCGCGAGTCCCCGTAGGCTCGTATTGGATTCAACCGTTGAAACATCGCTCGTATCGTTTGTAACGGAAAAACGAACGAGTTTACTGGAGGCTCCGAACTGGACAATTGCGTATCCGTTTACCTTGGACGCTGTCGAATCGGTCAAGACTGTTTCTAAGACGCGGCCGCCCAACGAAACCTGTTTCGAGGCACCGACCGACCGAAGATCGAATCGAACTAATCCGGTTTCGCTTTGGCTCCAGACCGTTGTGTCAAAGGCAGCAAGAACCTTTTGGCTATCGGTTGTGCCAGCCACCGTTTCCCATTGGCTCCAGGCAGGAGCGAGTGGAGTCGTTTGTTTTTGAGCCAAGTTCGACCCGAGGAGACGAACCTCATAAGAGCCGGGAGCAAGACCGTCAAACCGAGCGACTCCTTGCCGATTGCTGATCGCGAGAGGTTCGCCAGCATCCTGCGCTTCGTTGCGATTCAAGTCCAGAAAAACGACCCGACCTGCAAGCCGGATTTCGTCCGACGCATCCAACACGCGGGACTCGTTGGCATCGTTGAAAATGTAGACATCAATGCCTGCCAGCAATCTTCTTTGCTCGAGAAGATCGAATTGAAGCTTTCGTCTCCACGTTCCGCGTGATACGGATCGTTGATTTACCGCTTTACCTCTGAAAAACATAGACAACCGGCGTTCGGAGTTCGAAGAACGTGTTGCGTCGAGTCCAGCGACTTTGGACGAGTGTGGTGTTCCATCAATGTATCCGGTTCCGCGTCAACGAAGCAAGGAATCCGAACCAATTTAAAAAAATTAAACGGAGCGTTGTCCGAACTAGGTACGTCCACCTTCGCAGCAGGTTTCGCAAATGGTGTGGCATCGGGAGCACTGCATTTTCGCCCGGATTTCAACCAACTGTCCACCACACACCGGACAAGCGACCTTGGGAGCGGGAGCATTTCCGGCAGCATGGGAAGAGGGATTGCGGCAGGCGTTTGGTTGTGGGATCTCTTGCATTCTCTAGGACTCGACAAATTCGCCCCGAACGGTAACCGACGAAAGAAGGGTATGCTGGAGTTGGAGTTCGCGCATTGCTAGACCTCGTTCAACGCTGCAGCGTAGGCTGCGGCTTTGTCGCTGATATCCTTTCGGCACCAAGCCCCGGACCATCGCACAGCCTGAACGGCCTTGTAGGCATTGAGTTTGGCTGCCGCTAGGCTAGAGCCGAGCGCTGTGACTCCGAGGACGCGACCGCCGTTGGTGACTACATTTCCGTCGAGCAATTTCGTTCCGGCGTGAAACACCTTCACGTCCGGGATGGTGGCCGCCTTGTCGAGTCCGGTGATGATTCTCCCCGTCTCGTAATCTCCCGGATATCCTTGGCTGGCGACGACGACGCAAATGGCGGGACGAGGATCCCATTCGGGAGGATCGATTTCGTCGAGACGGCCATCCACGGTCGCTTCGAGGATATCCAGCAAGTCGCTTTTGAGTCGCATCAGGATGGGCTGGCACTCAGGATCGCCAAAACGGACGTTGTATTCTAGGACTTTCGGCCCGGATTGGGTCAGCATCAATCCAGCGTAAAGTACTCCGCGGAAGGGCTTGCGATTGCGCTTCATGGTGTGGATGGTCGGTACCAGGATTTTGTCCTGAATCATTTCCATCATTTCCTCGTGGACCACCGGTGTTGGAGAGTAGGCTCCCATACCGCCAGTGTTGGGGCCGGTGTCTCCATCGTATGCTGCCTTGTGGTCCTGGGCTGGTGGTAAAACGAGGATGGTTTTCCCATCGGTGATCGCCAGGACACTCGCTTCTGGCCCCTCCAGTCGTTCCTCGATAATCATTTGGGAGCCAGCTTTGCCGAACTCATTTTTTCTTCCGATACGATCGATCGCCTCGAGCGCTTCATCCCGATAGGCGCAAACAATCACCCCTTTGCCGCTCGCGAGCCCATCCGCTTTGAGTACGACCGGGGCTTTGTCCTTTTCGTTCGGATACCTTGCTTTGATATAACGCATCGCGCTATCCGCATCTCGAAAAGCCTGGTAATCCGCAGTGGGGACGTCCGCTTGTCGCAAGACCAATTTGCAAAAGACTTTGCTTCCCTCTAGCTGGGCAGCGGCTTTGCTAGGACCGAACGCGCGAATTTTCGCATCGGCGAGTGCGTCGACCAGTCCTAGCGTTAGGGGGACTTCTGGGCCGACGACGACGAGATCTATTTTTTCTTTTGTGGCGAAAGAGACCAGTCCCTTGATGTCGTCGACAGCGATCGGAACGTTTTCGGCTTCGAGAGCCGTACCCGCATTCCCCGGCGCGACCCACACTCGTTTGACTCTCGGGCTTTGGCTAATCTTCCATGCCAGTGCATGCTCTCGACCACCGCTTCCAACAATCAAAACTCGCATGGATTCAACTCACCCTATTGATGGCTTTCACTCGTGAGGGAGCAGATTCTAGGTTCTCCGTCGTTTCTCGAATAGGGATCGAATGCGTGAGTTGTTTTGTTCTGAATTCCTTCAGATTTCCAGATGAAGTGCAACTTGTTGCTTGGGAACCTGAAGGGGCCTTGGTAGGTCTAAATCGAGACAGCTACACCGGCATTTCAGGATTCCGCTCGAAGGCATGGAATTTCTGAATCCCTCGCATGGTTCAATCCACGGAAAAAAACGCCCAACTGGTGGAGTCATTCAGACGAGTCTGGGGGAATCCACGATTCGGGTCATGATCGTGAGAGGAGGCATCATTCCTCGCTCAGGGTGGAACCTGATCTCGCGGTGTTACCTGTCAGTAAATCCGAGATCCACGACCAAGTACGGTTGGGCAAAGTGATCGCATCGACTAAAAAGTCCCGGACTCCATCAATACCGTCGATAGCGAATGAGAAAACAAGACCCACGACCGCGGCGTTGGCGACCGGCAGAAACATCCAGCAAAAACGCTTCCCTAAGCGTCTTAATTCGCTGGTTCCCTGGTACGCTTGGTAGAGGACGTAGCTTAGATGCAATCCGAGTCCGAGTCCCAAGACAAAGCTGCGCAAGGGAGCAAACAAGACAAGAGAAACCAGCCACAACACAGCCGTCGAAAGAGGAAAGATATAGGGTGAGGCGAGCATGACCCAATTCCCTTTTCCTAGCCAACGGATTCGGGGTAACTCAGGACTCGCATCGTTTTTGCGGATCGAAACGATAGGATGGAGCATCAGCATCGAAACAAACGTCTGCGTTGCATCATGCAGCCATCGAAAAACCAATTTCGTACCGAACGAATTCGCGAAGGATGTCCTCGATGCAAACCACAGAAGTCCGAGCCCTGCAAAGAACATGACCAGGTAAACAGGCGAATCCAGGGATTCCCAAATCCGGTTTGCGATAGCCACTAGGAGAAATGGAGAAGAGGCAACGGCGAACCAAGCGGCCGGCCATTTTGTCCATTCCACCAGTCTATCGATTCTCTTCGTGATCATGAGAGTTGCAGTTTACCGGCGTTTTCAAACTCCGAAAGGAGCGTTCAGGACCTTGGAATTTAAACTGCCGTCGCTAAGCTTTGGAGATGATTTTCAGGGTATATGACGAGAAGTTGAACAAACGATAATGAAGACAGTCGAACACGATGTGGTGGTTCTGGGGGGTGGCCCAGGTGGATACGTTGCCGCGATTCGGGCCTCGCAACTGGGGATGAACGCAGCGTGTATTGATGAAAATACGAAATTTGGTGGGACTTGCCTGCGCGTCGGATGTATTCCCAGCAAAGCATTGCTGGAGTCCAGCCACCTCTACCACGATACCAAGTCGGGACTCGCCACCCATGGTATTCAAGTAGGAGGGGTGCAACTCGATCTGGCGACCATGATGAAACGAAAAGATCAGGTCGTACAAACCTTGACCGGAGGTATCGATCTGCTTTTCAAGAAAAACAAGGTGACGGCATATCAAGGCGTTGGAGCGCTTTCCGGCAAGAACACCGTGACTGTTCAAACCTCCTCGGAGCCTTTACTCATCCGAGCCAAGCATATCATCCTGGCGACAGGCTCGCGGCCAGCCTCGATGCGCGGAGTGGACGAAGACGGCAATCTCATCGGGAATAGCACGGCAGCCCTTTCCTACCCGAGCGTACCCAGACGCTTTGTGGTGATTGGTGGTGGATACATCGGTCTGGAATTGGGAAGTGTTTGGAATCGACTCGGTAGCCAAGTCATCGTGCTCGAGGCCATGGATCGTATACTGCCCGGGATGGACAATGAATTGAGTCAATTGGCACAACGCATTTTCACCCGACAAGGAATGGAATTTCGATTGAATTCATGGGTCGAAAGCGCTCGAGTGGAAAATGGTCAATGCGTCGTGCGTTGCAAGGGAGCAGACCCCATCGTTTGCGACCGAGTCCTCCTGGCCGCAGGGCGAGTACCTAACTCGCAAAACCTGGGGCTGGAGACAGCTGGGATCGAGACAGACAAACGAGGCTTTGTGCCGGTAGACTTGAAAACGTATTCGACAAATGTGCCTGGAATTTACGCGGTAGGGGATCTGATCGGTGGCGCCATGCTCGCGCATAAGGCGATGGAAGAAGCGATTGTCTGCGTCGAACGCATCGCAGGGATCCACTCGCATTTCAATTACGATTGCATTCCCGCGATCGTATACACCCATCCGGAAATAGCCACCGTTGGCAAGACGGAAGAACAGCTCAAGCAAGCTGGGACGGATTACCGCAAGGGGGTTGGAGCGTATGGAGCGAACGGTCGGGCGAGGACGCTCGGCGATGTCGAGGGACGCGTCAAGATCCTCGCCGATGCCAAAACAGACCGGGTCTTGGGTGTTCATATCATCGGGGCGAGGGCCGGGGATTTGATCGCCGAAGCGGCAGTAGCCATCGAATTCGGCGCGAGCAGCGAAGACATTGCCCGGAGTTGCCACGCTCACCCCACCCTGGCAGAGACGTTTCACGAAGCAGCGCTCGCGGTGGATGGCAGGGCCATCCACTCAGCCTAATGGCGGAGAGAATGCTCCCTCGAAACTGCGATTCGCATTTTATGTGAAGCGCCGCGACACCGGGAATTTCCAGTCCTTTCGCGATTCTCAGCCATTCAGATTAACTCAGTACGGATCTCCTTTTTCAAGACAGTTATTGATCGATGCCTCGTTACAACCCAGCCACCATTGAACCCAAGTGGCAGCGCTACTGGGAAGAGAACAAGACGTTCCGTTGTACTGAAATGCCCGTTGGAGAGAAAATCTACGTGCTCGATATGTTTCCGTATCCGAGCGGTGCCGGTTTGCACGTAGGCCATCCCGAGGGATACACCGCAACGGATATCGTCGCCCGCTATTCGCGAATGATCGGTAAGTCTGTTCTGCACCCCATGGGGTATGACGCCTTCGGCTTACCCGCTGAGGAATACGCGATTCGAACGAATACCCCACCGAGGGTGAGCACCGAACAAAATATTGCGAACTTCACACGCCAGCTGAAGATGCTCGGATTCTCCTACGATTGGGATCGCTGCCTCGCGACTACCGATATCGATTATTTTCGCTGGACACAGTGGATTTTTCTCGAACTTTACGACACCTGGTTCGACCACAAACAGCAACGGGGACGGCCCATCGCGGAATTGCCAATACCCAATACCGTTCAGGCAGAAGGCCCGCATGCCATCGCAGATTATCAAGATCGGCAACGCCTCGCTTATCAAGACGAAGCGCTCGTGAATTGGTGTCCTGGATTAGGTACAGTCCTGGCTAACGAAGAAGTGATCGATGGGAAGAGCGAACGTGGCGGATATCCCGTGCAACGCATTCCGTTGCGGCAGTGGATGCTACGGATTACCGCCTACGGCGATCGCTTATTAAACGATCTAGAATCCCTCGACTGGTCACCGAGCATCAAAAAGCTTCAAGCCGATTGGATAGGTCGAAGCACGGGCGCTGAAGTGGATTTTCCAATCGTCGACGTGAAATTGTTCGAGGAATGGAAAAAGAATCGTTCATCACAACCGTTTCCGGAAAGCCAACCCGAGGATTGTTTGAGGATTTACACGACCCGGCCAGATACGCTGTATGGGGCGACCTATATGGTCGTTGCTCCGGAGCATCCGATCGTAAAGCGTAGGGTGGGAGATGATCGGGCCTCTGAGGTTCGAGCCTATTGCGAAGCAGCCGCATTCAAAAGCGATCGAGATCGAACCGACGGAGAAAAAAAGAAGACCGGGGTCTTCAGCGGAATTTTTGCGGTCAACCCCGTCACTGGGAAACCCATCCCGATTTGGGTTGCGGATTACGTATTGATCGGCTACGGCACGGGCGCAATTATGGCTGTTCCTGCGCACGACGATCGCGATTTTGAGTTTGCGAAGACGTATGGCCTTCCCATCGAGTGCGTCGTGCGCCCTTCGGCAGACTTAGAGCAAATGGACGAGGTATTGAATGGAACGGTCTGTTACACCGGGCCGGGAACTGCCTTCCGTAGCGGAGAAATCGATGGGCTAGCGACGAAGGATGCCAAGGAAAAGATCATCGCCATGCTGTCCAAAGCTGGTATCGCGAAAGAAGCGATCAATTACAAATTGCGAGATTGGTTGTTTAGTCGTCAACGTTTTTGGGGGGAACCGTTCCCGATTTTGCATGAGTTGGGTGACGATGGATTGCCAACCGGACGCAAGAGGGCTGTCGATCAACAGGAATTACCGGTTGATCTTCCCCACCTGGAGGACTTCAAACCGCATGGCCGGCCAGAACCCCCGTTGGCAAAGGCAGATGATGCCTGGTTGTACGTCGATAGAGATGGGAAACGCTACCGACGTGAAACCAATACCATGCCCCAATGGGCGGGATCGTGTTGGTACTATCTCCGATTCATCGACCCTAAAAATACCAAATCTCTTGTCGATCGTACGAAAGAGCAAGCTTGGATGCCTGTCGATTTGTACATCGGAGGTGCGGAGCATGCCGTTCTGCATTTACTCTACGCCCGTTTTTGGCATAAAGTGCTCTACGATCGAGGCCATGTCTCCCAGCCTGAACCGTTTCAGAAACTTGTCAACCAAGGCATGATTCTCGGAGAGGTTGAATTCACGGGGTACAAAACTCAAGATGGCCAGTGGGTGACTAGCACTGCGATTGAGAAATCCGAAAACGGTTTGATCGAGCGTTCCACCCGTCGCGCCATCGAACCCGTTAAAGTGGATGAAGCTGACGTGACCAAGCAGGGAGATTCGTTTGTCCTAGTATCGAATCCAGGTATCCGTATCGACAGTCGAGCCCACAAAATGTCCAAGGCTCGAGGGAACGTGATTAATCCGGATACCGTCGTTGCTGAGTATGGCGCCGATTCGCTGAGACTCTATGAGATGTTCATGGGACCCCTCGAAGCGACGAAGCCCTGGAGCACGAAAGGTGTCAATGGTGTTCGGAATTTTCTCGATCGCGTCTGGCGTTTGATGATCGATACCCAGAGCGATGACAATCGATTGCTGCCCAGTATTCAAAACACGGAACCCACGCTTGAGCAGAACCGAGTGATCCACAGTACCATCATGAACGTGACGCGCGATATTGAGTCGCTAGCAATCAATACACCGATCGCGAGAATGATGGAGTTCGTCAATTTCTTCACAAAAGAACCTATACGTCCTAAGAAAGCGATGGAATCGCTCGTACTGCTGCTATCTCCGTATGCGCCGCACATCGCCGAGGAGCTTTGGCAAGCTTTAGGTCATGCGACCACCCTTGCTTACGAGCGATGGCCCGATTACGACGAGTCCTTGACCAAATCAGCAGAGGTAGAAGTTCCACTCCAAATCAATGGCAAGGTCCGCGCGAAAGTTACCGTATCAGCAGATGCAACAGCAGAGGATTTGGAACGAGCGGCTCGCAGTCATGAACGGATCGAAGAGATCCTCGGTGGTAAGCAAATCGCCAAGGCGATCGTCGTTCCCGGACGAATGGTGAATTTCGTCGTCAAGTAGATATAGAGGGTAGCCTCACGAACTTGATGACCATTCTTCATGGAATGCGTTGCGTTCGTCGACGTTCTTCCAGGTGATCGCAATGGCTAGGTTGCTCGATTGAGACAAACTGTGCTCGGCTATTTTGACACAGCCGACAAAAGTCAAGGTATTAAGCACATCCTATGCATTCCATGTGCTGTTCACGCAAAATGCGGGTAAACCCATGATTTGAGAGGAACGTCGGAGCGTTCGAGCGAGATTCGTCGGTTGTGTCTACCAAGTCGCTTCGCCTGCTACTCTTCGCAGCGTTGCCCTTTGGGACTTGGGCCTCTGGCTGCAGAGGCCTGG
>JBBAXA010000023.1:5064-80514 GCA_040396935.1 Pirellula sp. | reverse complement strand
GCCGATCCCACACGACGGGACCCGCAGCTAGCGCTTTGCGGCTGACGATGTGGTTGTCAGTCCTGCTACCTAAGCAGTTTAAATTCGGCCTCGCCAACTCGTCTTTACACCCAGGCAATGCTGCAGGAGTGCAAACCACTGAAGCCCAACAAACCACAGGATCGCAATGGGGTGTAGAAAAGCTCCTGCCACGGATTGCTTGAACCGAGCGATCGCGATCCATCGAGGTATCCAAGACGCCACAGAAAGAATTCCAAACAACAGGATGCACCATAGAGGCCAATAGAGACATGCGATCCAAAACAGGAAGAGAGGGAGCCAAGTCCCGCCGAGTAGCAAGATGGTAAAGGGGATGATTAAACGTGTATTCGCGATACCTTCGGTGGCGTTCTTTAGAAGACCTCGCTGTACCTGCCCCCAACTTTCGTACATGCGACACGTCGCGATATCCGTCGCATCAAAGATATCCGTCAGGAATCCACTTTTTCGAAAGATCTTTGGTAACTGGATCCCGTCGTGCCGCGAGCCAGCAATGCTTTGGTGTCCGCCAACCTGCATGTAGGGTTCGCGTCTTGCCAGAAAGAGTTGGCCACAACCCGCAGCAAATCCTGAAGAGTTTGATAACCGCATTTGGTCGATGGGTAGATAGCAGAGAAGTACGTAATGCATCATCGGGATCAGTATCTTCTCTGCTAGAGTCCCAGTCTCTTGCCTGGGAAATCCACTGACCAGTGGAACATTTCGATGGATCGCCTCCGCAACACATCGCGTCAGTGCGTCCGAGCTTAAACGCACATCGGCATCGAGAAACAGGAGCCAGTCGTGGTTAGCCTGCGAGGCTAATTGCCAGCAGGCGTGTTGCTTCCCATTCCAACCTATCGGCAATGGAGCGGATGACAATAACTTGATGCGGTCATCGTTGGCTTGCCATTGACGGACAATCTCACCCGTTTTATCCTCCGAATGATCGTCGAGGACGAGTATCTCATAGTGTTCATGTGTCGAACGCGTGAGCGCTTCGAGCGCTTTGCCAATACTTTTTTCCTCGTTTCTTGCAGGGATACAAACACTCACCGTCGCCGAACCCGCAGCCGCGACCACCCCTGGGGAGCAAGCTGGCTGAAAAAGTCTCGTGTTCTTTAGGAACATGGCTACTGGCAGTAAAGTCAGGAAAGCACATAGCAGAGTGACGAGGGTAAAGAGCATGCAGGTCTGGCCAGAAGGATTTCAGAAAGGGATCGAAAGCGACCCGACAATATCCTTCGTGGACAGCAACTATTCAATGCCCCCGAGCCGACCGAACTCATGGGAATGGAGAGATCGATGAACGCATCATCCAACCGTCCACTCGGGAATCATGCAAGATGCCTGGAACTCAACCCGTTCTGCACCCCTTTTTCTTTTGTATTGGGTTAAGCCCTTTTGTTTTTGCATTGGGTTAAGATAGTGCGTTTAGTTAAGAACCAATTCGAAAGCCTGTTTGGCCCGAAACGAAAGCGGAAACAGTCTGCGGTTTTCAGATCCGTCTTTCTTCGTTCCTCCCTCTAGCAGTAAACAACCCCTGCGTTTCCACAATGACCAATAAACCAAACGACAACCTTCCAAAACTAGGCGGTATCCGCCTGGGCTTAGTGGCTACTGGGATCGCGATGTTGATGTTAGGTATTGTGTGTGTGGTCGCGCCCATTTGGTTCACAACCCCCATCGAGTGGCTCATCGGAGGCGCGCTATTTTTCAGCGGATTGATAGGGTTGTTCCACTGGATCGTTGGCCTTTTAACTTCTTTGCATGGATCATGGAAACGAGCCATAGCTATTTTTGGATTGGGAACTTCTAAGTCGGAATCAGGTTCCTCAGCCATGGTTGCGGAACGAGGATCGTTAGGGATGCTCGTATTACTGCAACTCGCATTGGGGGGGGCTATTCTTTTTTGGCCTCAAGAGTCGCTACCCTTACTTTTCTTCGCATTGCTTTTGGCAGTCATTGTTGAGGGGGGCATTGTCCTTTGGGCAAGCTTCCAATTTCCGTCTTTGACGACCAAGATCTGGATGTGGATGACAGGCCTGCTATCGGTAGCTGTTGCGGTGGTTGCGTTTTATCAGTGGAAAAGTCCTGATGCTGACCATTGGGTAGGACTTTTAATCGGCGCCAAGCTGATTTTGATTGGAAGTACTTTCGTACGCGTTGGAGGATGGGCTCAAGACTCCGATTTGCGGCGAGCCTACGTTGGACTCTCCAGTTTTCAGGATGAACCTACAACGGGTTCCATCTACGCCGTTTACTATGGTCCGGCGTTTCATTGCGGTATAAGCGTCGGGGATGGGCAAGTGGTCGATTACCTGACGGATGGTATTGTCCGATTGATCACCTGGGACGAGTTTTTACTGGGGCGCAAAGCGATGGAGTGGAATTATCCCGATGTCGCGACGGGCACTCCTCACGAGATCGCGAAATTTGCCACCGAGCTTGTGGGTAAACACAACCCCTACGATCCTCTCAAGTTCAACTGTGAGAACTTAACGATTTACTGCCGTTCAGTGGGTAGGACGACCTATTCGGCATTTTCCCAAGCAGCCGTAGGTGTGGAATTCGTTCGGCGCAAACCTCTCCTCGGATCGATGGTTCAGTTGTTAAATCGAGGTGCCTCATGGTTTATGTACGGCGCAGGTGGACCCTTTGGTAAGCGAGTAGGATTCGAGATGATCCGAATGGCTCGCGCGCTGACCGATTGGGTTGTCGTGGGTCCGCTACGATCCTCGGATGCGACTCATGTCCCGGAGAATATTTACTTGCCCAGCTTCAAAGACCGAGAGGCCGCCAGCGCACCATGAACTGAAAAGGCAAAATGGTTTTGCTCTAAATCTCGAACGATGCCATGCGCGAATGATCCTGCACTCTCTTCATCAGGCCTTCAGGATCGAGGCAGTTGTCGCCGGGGGGCGACATCCCCGGAACGCGATGGTCTATCCAATTGTAGGGTTTGGTAGACTTTGATCGGCTGAACCAGAAGAGATCTCCGAGTCGATGAGCCAACTCGAGAATCCAAGCAACGCAAAGCGCGATGCGCTCGGAGTAGTAAAGCACGTGTACGAAAGCACGTGAAGCCCCGGCCATTCGAAAGTGAACGTATCGCAACCGTCAGAAGCGGAACGAGCAAATCCCAGGGAAAAACGAAAAAAGCCAGTGAAAACACTGGCTCAGGAGGCGGAGGGCACGGGACTCGAACCCGCAACCCCTTACGGGGCACTTCATTTCCAATGAAGCCGCTAGCCATTCGCTTACCCTCCGAACGACTCTTGCCAAAAGAATACCGTCGTGATCTAACCGAACAAGATTAGTTTTCGGTTTTTGGACCCAAAAGGACGAGTCGATGCATTCAAAAGCCTGGCAATTTCGAAAGAATGCCAACACCTTTGATCTCGAGACCACGGACCGATCTCTGCCTGAGAGCCCACCACCGGGAGCCCTTCGGATCAAAATCCATGCCGCCTCGCTGAATTACAGGGACATCATCGCCTGGCAGAACCTGGCCGGCAGAAATGTCGACGGTCGTATCCCCTGTTCGGATGGCGCTGGTGAAATCGTATCAAGAGGAGAAGGATGTGACTCGTGGGACATCGGGGATCGGGTTGCAGGTTGTTTCTTCCTACGTTGGCAGTCCGGACCTTTCGATCTCTCGTATCACAAACAGGATCTTGGAGGAAATATCGATGGAATGTTGCAACAGGTTATCGATCTACCTGCGACAGGAGTCGTTGGAATTCCGAGTCACTTGACTTACGAGCAGGGGAGTACATTACCCTGCGCGGGGCTGACTGCTTGGTACTCGTTGGTCACTCGCGGTAAGCTGAGGGAGGGAGAAACGGTTCTCTGCATAGGGACGGGTGGGGTTTCGATCTTTGCAATGCAGTTTGCTAAAGCCTTAGGCGCACGACCGATTGTCTTATCGAGCAGCAATCAGAAGTTGCGACGAGCCGCAGACTTGGGCGCTTGGAAAACCATCAACTACAAAGAATCTCCAAATTGGTCGGATCTTGTCTGGGAATTGACAGAACGACGTGGAGTCGACCATGTCGTGGAGGTGGGAGGACCCGGCACGCTCGAGCAGTCGCTCAAGTCGGTTGCCGCCGGCGGTCAAATAGCACTCATCGGCGTTCTCACAGGATTTGGTCCACCGACAACCAGCCTCTTTCCTCTTCTGGCTAGGAATGTTCGATTGGATGGCATTTATGTCGGTTCCAGGGAGAACTTCCTGGAGATGAACCAGTTTATAGCCCGTGAAAACCTAGAGCCGGTAATCGACCATGTTTTCGATTTTGATCAAGCGCCGAGGGCTTTCGAGGCCCTGAGATCCGCCAAGCATTTCGGCAAAGTCGTCGTTCGCATACCTTAGGCTATCCATTGAAATTCCGAACCTTCCTCTGCAGAATGCAAAGGAGCCATGTGCACATGCGAAATCGATGGATACATTGTTTTGTTACAGGACCCTCGAGACCTCGCCGACCAATCCACTCGGAAATCCATGTTTCGTTTTTATTCTTTCTCCTGATCGCCATCGGACGTGGATTCGGGGAATCGGTTGATCCAACGTTCTAAAGCGGCATGAGCACTCCACTAAAACAAAGCAAAGCTCGACGCCTTAGCGACGTCGTCTATTTCTTGATCACCGGCGGACTGTCCTCGCTTTTTATCCTCTTGATTGTCCTGCTAATCGTCGCCGATTTCAGCTTCACACGCCCTGCTGCCTTTCTAGAAGCGTTTTCGAAGCCTGAAATCAGGGCCGCTTTTCGACTGACGATTCTCTCCTGTAGCGCGGCTGCCATCCTGTCGCTGTGGGTCGCGGTACCTCTAGGATATCTGCTATCCCGATACCGTTTTCCAGGAAAACAACTCATCGACACGATCGTTGACATACCCATCGTTCTTCCACCGCTTGTGCTCGGCTTGAGTCTTTTGATTTTATTCCATCAACCCTTTCCACTTTCTCATTGGTTTGCGAAAGACTGGCGATTAGATCCTTGGCTCCGCGAGAGTCTGGGAATGCAAATTTCTTTTCGCTGGCCTGCAGTCGTACTCGCGCAGTTCGCTGTCTCCTGCGCTTTTGCTGTGCGCACGATGAGAGTCACGTTTGATCAAATCAACCCCCGGGCAGAGGATGTGGCCAGGACGCTAGGTTGCACTCGAGGGCAGGCATTCGCTCAAATCGCTCTACCGCAAGCGTGGAGAGGAATCATCACGGCTGGTACGATTGCTTGGGCTCGAGCGCTCGGGGAGTTTGGTCCCATTATGGTGTTTGCAGGCTCCACGCGATTCAAAACCGAGGTGCTCTCGACAACGGTCTTTCTGGAACTGAGTGTTGGACAATTGGATGCCGCTGTAGCGGTATCGTTACTCATGGTTGCGATGGCCATCGGCGTATTATTGGTATTGCGTTGGGCAGGGACTGAGCTAACGTCATGATCGAGCTACGCAATCTAACGCTCAGGATGGGAACATTTCAACTGGATGAAGTCTCGTTCAAGGTCGAGACGGGTAAGTATGCCGTTATCATGGGAAAGACTGGCGTTGGAAAGACGTCCATTCTCGAAGCGATTTGTGGCTTGCGCCGTGTTCGAAGTGGACAGATTCTGATTCACGGAATCGATGTGACGCATTGGCCACCACCGGATCGAAATATCGGGTACATGCCACAGGATTTAGCCTTGTTTCCAACCCTCAGCGTGCGAGAACATCTCGAATTCGCGATGAGGCTGCGACATTTCCACAAAGAGGATATCAACCATCGCGTGGTAGAGATTTCCGAGTTTCTCGGTATCGCTCCTCTGCTGGGACGAAGCGTTCGAGCTCTTAGCGGGGGCGAAGCTCAACGCGTTGCATTGGGGCGAGCGCTCTCTTTCCGACCCGCTCTCTTGCTGCTGGATGAGCCGCTGAGCGCACTCGACGAGCAAACACGTGCATCCGCGCAAGCCATGTTGAAACAGATCAACGTACAACTCGGGGTTACGGTACTCCATGTCACCCATCATCAAGGAGAAGCTGATACGTTGGGCGATGTTCGCATACGATTAGACCGATGAAAACGACCTCGTTCCGATAATGCGTCTCCGCCATTTCGAATCTTCGCTAACAGCAGGTTTTCCCGTTGGTACGTCGGGCCAATGAGTGGGAGGCTGGTTTGCGAAAAGACATTACTGATGTTCGATCTACCGTGTAGAACCAAGCCGTTGCCAATAGAGGCAGCAGACCTGCCACACAGATCGGAGGTAGGGTTGGATCAGCCAACATTCTACGGTTTCCGAACCTGAGCGTCTTTCTCAATACGCAACCTAAATTACCTAAACCACCTAATCAACGAACGAGGTTATCGATTCATCGACCTTACTTTTGTTGGTCTCATCGTCGTTCGCTGACCGCCACAAAAAACCGTATAGACACCGAGGGTCAATTTTCCTATCTGAGAATTTCCAGCAGTTGAAAAACCGGATGGTTCAAGCGTTTCAGTTTGGGAATGTGTCATGTCAAGTCTTGCAAAATGGTCAATTGCCTTCGCTTTCGTAGGGACTCTTTGGCTGACCCCAGGCGCGGCATTTGCCGAGACATGGAATTGGAATCCGTTTGCCAACAAGGCCTCCCCTACCGCAAGCCCTCTGTACGCAAACAAGTCCAGTTCCAAGAAATCCACCTGGTGGCCGGAATGGAAAGCACCCACCATGCCGTGGTCCAAGAAAAACTCCAAGGTGAATTCCTACGCCAGGAAAAACACGTCCGTTACCAAGAAGATGAGCCAAACAACCCAGCGATGGTGGGACTCCACCAAGGCCGCGCTCGATCCCTACCCAGATCCTAAGCCCATCGATTCGAATGCGAAAAGCAAAACGACATTTAGTAGTTGGTTCAAACGGGAGGAGCCTAAAAAAGTAGAAAGCGTCAATGACTTTCTGAAGCAAAAGATGGTGGATTGATCTTTGGATTAGGTCATGCTGTTCGATGTTTTCGAAGATTTCCAAACTCGGCGACAGCGTGTAACGTACCGGCAACACCAACGGCCGATAACACATACAAGCATCCATAGGTCGGCACCAGGAATCGACCTCCGACACTATAAAGAGCCGCTACCCAGAATGTATTGATCAGCAATGGAATCAAAAGCCACTGCAGCATCCGAAGGTCATTTCGAATCAGTGCGATAAGCCCAGCCAAGGCAAACAGCTTCAGAAGGAGCGCCTTCCCCGAGTATGGATTCCATTCTGTGACCACTCGTTGAACGACAAGTCGGGGAATATCTACGACATGATCACCACACCAACGCTTGACCTCCGTCCACGCTTCTCGCGCGATCCGCTTTTCTCGATCTAACCAAGCATCTGGTTTTTCAGAATCGAAATCACTCTCGGATTCGACTTGAACTCGTTCGCGCAATCGCCTCTCTGGGGCGAACTGCCATTCGCCAGCGTTCGCCAACGACTCATCACAATAGCCTCCTAGCAAGGTCGTTTGACCTTTGGTTCCAAGTGGCATCCAATCCTCGAGCACCAGGCTGTTCCGTATCCACCAGGGCATCAATACTGCGATCACACCTATCGACCAGAAAACCGACAAACCGAGTGCCTGTCGCCGTGATATCGAGTTATGCCATCGATTTATCGAATAGAGGTAGACAAACAGCATCGGTATCCACAACACAAACAGGCTCCGGCAGTGCACTAGCAATCCAAAGATGGTGCCGCTCATGAAAAAGGTGTAGGAAGAACGATTCTTGATAGCCCACCAGCTACTCAGCAGAAAGATGGCCGCACCAAGCAAGGCGAACGGTTCCGTTAGAAAATCCGTTGCGTAGTTTCTCAGGTTTCGTTCACTACAAGCAATCAGGAGTGTGATACCTGCGACGAACGTTGCGTTCTGCTGTAGCCAAACAGACTGGGAATTCCGACACAGCAGCCAACCCCAGGTACAGAACAGGGCACAACCTAATGCAATGGCTACGGCCAAGCTCAAACGAATGAAGGCGAAAGCGATTGGTCCGCGCGGTAAAACCTGATAGGTCAAGCCGATCCAAGCCGGGAGGAGTGGTGGGCGGTTGGTATCAGGTACAACCGGTCCACGCGACTCAATGACCTCCGCGTAACCTTGGGGATCGAAATCCTGGTAAGGCTTTTTCCAAGTGGGGTCAGATCGATGGGTACACCACCCATAACCGCGATACACACCAAAGCCGATCGCTTCGTAGTCGGTGCCATCGCCGATCGGTTTCGGCGGAGCATGGAACCAACTATCGGAAACGACCGCGACCGTTTGGAGCGGCAGCAGAAAAAGCAGGCATAAACCAAAACACTTCGTGGCTGTCACTCTCTATTCGCCCTCGAACTACCGTGTTCGAAAACCTCTCCGAAATCCATTCGATCCGTTGTGCCGTGCGATGGTATCCAGATCGTCCCCCGAGGCTGCATCCAGCGGAACAGATTGACTTCCGAGGGGCTGCCCCGCTGGGAGTTGTCGAACCTGCTGCATGGCCAAATCGACTGCCAACGGATTCAACGTAGCTTCACCTTCGCCTGAGGCATTCGATCCAGTATTGCCGGATGCTCCCGTGAACACTTGGGATGGAGCCACACGAATGCGCAGTAAGGAGGCCTCACCCTCTCGTCCCCTGACTTCCACGCGGTTATCCGTGATCGGCAAGTTTGCTTCCACTTGCTGATTGGATGGATTCGTTGCGCGGATATTTACTTGCGTACCCGTTTGGTTCATCGTCACCACAGTGTTTTTGAAATCTCTCCATGCACCTTGGGTTTCAAACCACTTGGCCGTGTCGTTTGGAACGACTGCAGCCGTCAAACCATTTCGGAGATTCTGCCCCATAAAGTCTCGGATATCAACGAACCGCGCATGGCGCGTCCCCACATTGATGGGATTCTCCAGTGAGCTCGTGTCATTGAAATTGTTAGGAACAATCACAGAGCTTGCGGATGCTGTTCGGAATGGCAATTGGGGAGCCGAAAACTTCACACTGCCAGGTCCAATATTCTGTACCTTGACACCTCGATCGGTTTGGACGGGAGGTGGGAGGTTGGATCCATTCCCATTGCCGTTCTGTCCGTCGGCATTCTCGTAAGCGACCGACAACTGAACCCCTTGAATTTGTTGATTGAACACGACTCCAACATCACGCGGAGTGAAGTTCTCAACACGTAAATTCACGGTTGCCGTATCGGTCAGCGAATTGCCATCGCTGATGGTATAGGTAAAGGTGACAACACCACTAAAGGATATGCTTGGTGCGTTGTAGACCAGGGAGCGACCATTCGGACCAATGGTCACGGTGCCTTGTCCAGTCGGTGGTTGTGTCACGGAAGTAATTGTTAGAGTTTCTCCCGTATCCACATTGGTATCGTTTAACAAAACGTTGACCGTCTGGTTCGGTTGCGATAGTACCTGAACATCATCGTTCACTGCATCCGGTGCATCGTTGACAGCCGTGATTGTAAAGGTGACCGTGCCCGTTGCCACGCCTCCGTTGGTACTGCGAGCAGTATAGACCACTAGTTCCGTGCCATTGGCATTCGCTTTAGGAGCGTAACTGATTCGTGTGCTGTTATTCGATATCGTTGCGGTTCCATTCGGAGCCTTGACATCGATGATGGTCAGGCTTTCTCCGGTAGCGGCCGGCGTGTCATTTGCGAGGACATCAAAGGCAGCCGAGGCAGCATCCTCACTGACTGTGAACGCATCATTGACAACGGTGGGTGGGGGAACCGCCGGCGATACTTGCACGGTCACGGTCGCGGTCGCTGTTCCACCTTTCCCGTCGCTGATCGTGTAGCTGAAGGTTTCCGTACCGGTGAAG
This sequence comes from Pirellula sp., assembly GCA_040396935.1. Lineage (GTDB taxonomy): Bacteria > Planctomycetota > Planctomycetia > Pirellulales > Pirellulaceae > JBKCUI01. The sequence continues at coordinate 70,670 of JBBAXA010000023.1, read as the reverse complement.
CCACCCTTCGGAGTGTAGAGCACTCCATTACCCCCTGTTCCAATCCGAACCGTTCCACCTTGGCTGGTTGTTCCGACCGCTGTGACGGTAAGTGTTTCACCAGTATCAGGGCCTTGGTTGTCGTTCTGAAGAACATTGATGAACACATCGCGATCACCCGAACGCACTTCAGTGAACGTATCGTTCGTCGCAACCGGATTGTCGTTCACTGGATTGACCTGAACAGTCACCGTTCCAGTCGATGTCGCTCCGTTTTGGTCTCGAACGGTATAGGTAAAGGTTTCCTGACCGTTGAAATTCGCCGCTGGGGAATAAGTCAATCGTTGATTGTCAGACGTGATCGATACGGTACCACCCTGTGAGGGAATACCGACCGACTGGATGGAGAGTGCAGCACCGGAACCAGGAACGATCGTATCGTTGGACAAGACAGGGAGGTTATTGTTGGAAGAATCCTCGTTGAAATTGAAAGTGTCGTTGATGACGGTAAAGTTCTGACTGACAGGAACCGTCGTCGAAACGAAATTGATCTGACCTGACGGTACAGCGCCATCGATCTTGAATACCGAGAAACCGCGACTCGGACTCTCCGCCGGGTTTGCCGTGAACAACGCTTGCCCAGTAGCCTTGGCTCGCATGCGAATGGTTCCCAAGGTTTGCGGATCGCGGCCCGGGCCTATGGTGAAACTAGAGAATGCACCGAGCTCATCAATCAATCCAGGGGTGGCTGTGACGGGAGTGCTGCGACCGTTTCCAAAATTCGCGTTGTAAGTCAGCGGACTGGTGCCGACCAGCTCGACCCTGCTCGAATCGTACTCGATATCCATGTAGGCAGAGAAGACACCATCGCCCTCTGGATTCCCTGTGGTTCGCAGATCGTTGACGACTACTCTCAAGTTGAACTCTTGCCCGATCGACAACGATGTCAGAGCATTCCCATTCAAATCAAAGGGTAGCAATTGCACAGAGACTCGAGCGACATCAGCCACGTTGATTGCGAGTTGCTGAACGACGGAATTACCTGCGACATCCGAGAGTCGTAGATCCGCCGTCCTCGGACCGGTTTGGTTGCTCGTAGGAGTCCATGTCATGACGCCCGTCGCGGCATCGATCGACAGACCGACGGGAGCATTTTCGAGGGTATACCTCAAACCCTGACCTTCTTCGGGGTGAGCCAGGTCTGTTGTCAAAGTCGAGCCTACATTGGCGTTTGTCGGGAGACTGCCGGCAGGAATTGCGGTGGGAGCTTGACTATCGAACGTCAATGTCAGGGCGGGCGACGCGTCAGAAGTCTGACCGTTGAGCGTTTGCGAAGCGACGATGATATACGTTCCTTGCCCGCGCTGCGCGATGAGCGCTGTTTGGATGGTCGTCGAATTGCCTGTAGCAACAGCAGTGCCAACGATATCGCTTCCGATTTTTAGGTTGACGGTCGCACCTGCAGCCGTTCCGTTCACAACAAACTCGAGGGTCCCGGCGTTCGTAATGTTATCGGAATTGCTTACACCGGAATCCGAGACAGCGCTGAGATCGATACTCGTGGGTGCAGAGAGGGCACTCGCAACGACATTGAAGGTCAGAATTTCTGTATCAAACTGGTCTTGGGTTGTGGGAGTACCTGTACGTGCTCGAGCTCCGACAGAGATCTCCAGCGGCCCCGAGTAGTTCGCTGGCGGTGTCACCCGCAAAAGTCCCGTTTCGTTATTGATACTGAATTCGTAATTGACCGTACCGCGACGGGTCGCATCATAGTAGACCGCATCTCCCTCGACGTCATTGCCGACCAGTTGTACCGTGGTCTCTTGCCCAGCAACGATCGTGGCGGGCAGGGTCACATCGCTTAAGAAAGGCCCACCGTTGGCGGTATCGGCAGCAGCCGTGGCCGTAAACTGCCTCGAAAAGGATCTGCCTGTAGAGTCCTGAACGGTCACTGTGATCGTCGAGTTACCGCTATTTGCGAGCGCCTTCAATCGTATCAGTCCATTTTCTGTGTCATTGAAGATCTCAGCCGCATTGATCGAAATTTCATTCACGGGCCGGGAGTTGCTCACGGATGTCCTGGAAATTCCTTCGCGGACAGTCTCACCCTCGATGAGTTGTCCAAAAATGGAATGGTTGAAGTCGAGATGTCGTTGAGGCCCCTCAGTGATGAAGAACTGAGAGTCGTTTGTGTCATCGGAAGATTTCGCGTAGGACAAAATCCCAGTCCGGTTGTGCTGCAAATCGAAATCGAACTGGTCGTCGAAGTCCGGCAGATTGGAGCCGCCACTACCGGTTCCGGTGGGATCCCCAGCTTGCAAGACAAAGTTGTCGATGACACGGTGAAAAATGATCTTGTTCGAGGCCGTCTGATTGTAGAAGCCGCTGTTGACTAAGCTCTCAATTCGTCCAACCGGTCGCGAGGCTTCATCGGCGAACAGTCGGAAGACCATACTGCCATAATTATTGACGTTCAGTCGCAGAGACTTGGGATTGCTAATCATCTCCGCAGCGATAACGGACGGGTTGCTGCTCTGGACGGTGATGGTAAGCGGCCCACCGTTGGGATCGTAGGCATCGACAGCGACGTGCAGGGGGGAACCGTTCAGCACGGTCTGGTTGGCGATTTCAGCAAACGAGGGGTTGCTGCCTGTCGGAATGGCAACACCTGACAAGGTCGAAAGTTGCTGTAGTGTTTGCACACCGTTGACGCGTGACCCGTTTGCGAACTCCCACGTCGGGTACTGGGTCACTCCCTCGGCGATCGCTGTTGCATTGCGAGTACGATCTGGGTTGGTCATTTCGAGGAATGGCAGATACGAAGCGCCATCTTCGAAAAGCTGCTTCTGCTGGGTACAGAGAGTACACCAATCCGCACCGAAAAACCGAACGCCTGCCTGCTGCAGAGCCTTGGCGAATTCCACCAAATTCGGTGAGTCTTCTCCCTCACCCTGGAGGGAGGATGTGTCCATCGCGACAAAGCCCGAACCGCTCGAGTAATTGCTCCCCAGCGAATTCGACAGACTGGATGAACTGTCAAAAAAGTCCGAGGCCATCAGCTGCCTGGACTCCAAAGGTTCAAATTGAATCCTGCGCAAATCCCTCACGCCATAGTCAGAAATCACCGTCTGGAGCAATGAACGAAACCAATTCTTTGCTCGGCTTTTGTCTTCAGCAATCGTCGGCACTCGATCAGCATGCGTCATGTGTCGGAAATCCTGCCCTCAAAGAGGGGGGGTAAGGAGGATGAAAAGGTCCGCCGTGGAAATCCACGGTCGAATCTCAATTTTACCTGAGCATTCGGCGGTAAGCCTTCGCTCAGTTCCCCGTAGTCCTCATTCTCGGACCGGTTCAGGGGTGGATTTGAGGGTTACGATGGATATTCGGTGTTTTTCGGGTGCCTGCGAGGAATCGAGCGTCCTGGCAACGCCGATCGCCTCTGCGCGGACACGATCTATTTAGATGCTATCAAAAGCCATTTGTTCCCAATGATTTGACTCGGATTTGAGCTAGTCAAGGGTAAGAAACGACAGCATAATACGCGACCTTTCTATGGCTTGCCCGAACGGGTTGAAACCTAGAAAAGATAAAAAAGACACTCCTTTTCAAATCATCGATTCTGAATATGGCCAAGAGCAAGAAGAAAAAGGAAACCACGTTTCTCGTATGCCAGGAAACCGGTGACATCAATTATGTGATGCTTCGTAAGCCGGGTGGTGAGAAACTCCAGCTGAAAAAATACAGCCCTCGGCTTCGAAAAGTGACTTTGCACATCGAAAAACGCAAGTAGTTAACGGTTTCGACTCGTTAACGGCTGTGCCTGGGTGGGTTTTGATTATTCCTGTCCGCACATGGGAATCTTCAGGCAAGACGCCGGAGTACTTGAGGAAGTGCAAGGATGCGAATGCTGGGGCGAGCTGTCTGAAGCTTGCCCCTCGTCGTTTTAGGACTTCAACAAGGAAGTGCGATCGTGGTCAAGAATTGGCAGTTTCGAGGTTTCGATCGGGATTCGATACAGTCTTTGGCCAGCGAAGCGGGAATTGAAACCGTGGTGGCCCAGTTGCTGTACCAACGCGGCCTCTCGGCGCCCTCAGCGATCTCGTCCTTTCTGGACGCCCGGTTTTCTGACTTGAGAGAACCGGACGCATTGCCGAACATGAACCTCGCCTCGGAGCGAATCCTTCGGGCGATACGAGACAAGGAACCCATTACGGTCTACGGCGATTACGATGCAGACGGCATGTCTGGCACAGCCATCTTGATGAATTGTCTTCGGCTGCTGGAAGCAGACGTCCAGTACTATATCCCGAATCGGCTCGAGGACAGTTACGGCCTGAATTGCGAAGCCCTGGAAAAATTGTACCAGCGAGGGCGTCGAGTAATCATTTCGGTCGATTGCGGGATCGGCTCTATTTCCGAGGCGGCGTTTTGCCAGGAACGGGGCCTCGAACTGATCGTCACGGACCATCACTCGATCGGAGACAGCCTACCGCAGGCCCACTCGATCGTTCATCCGGGACTGCCGGGCTTTGAGTATCCCTTTCACGGGCTTTGTGGTGCCGGGGTGGCTTTGAAATTGGCTTGGGCGTTGTGTCAGCTGACCTGTTCCAATCGCAAGGTGAATGCGTCTCTTCGTCAGTTTCTAATCGAATCCACCTGTATCGCAGCGATCGCCACCGTCGCCGACGTCGTCCCGTTACTCGATGAGAATCGAATCATTGTTCGGAATGCTCTGAAATTCATGCTTCAAAGTGCTCCGCCTGGTTTGGCTGCTTTGCTCCGTCGAACCAATCTGGGACAGAAATCCATGTTGACGGCTGAGGATTTGGCATTTTCGATCGCCCCGAGATTGAATGCTGCTGGTCGACTGGGCCAAGCGCAGTTGGGGGTCGAGTTGTTAACAACCCGCGATCCTGAGAGAGCGACTGCGTTAGCGGAGTATTTGGATCGGCTCAATTCGGATCGAGAAACGCTCGAGCGGAGCGTCTCCCTGGCAGCGACGAAACAGATCAAGGAGCAATTCAATGCCGACTCGGATCCAGCGTTTGTGTTGGCAGGTGCAGGCTGGCATTTGGGAGTTATCGGAGTTGTTGCAGGACGTATTGCAGAGAAATTTTATCGACCCGTGATCGTGATTGGCCTGGATCCAGTGGGTCAAAAACCAGGCACTGGATCGGCGAGATCGCAAGGTATCGTCAACCTCCATGAAGCCTTGCTCGAGTGTCGTGACCATCTAGTCAGCAGTGGTGGCCATGCGGCTGCGGCGGGTCTGAAAGTGGAAGAGCGCCATTTGAGCGCCTTCCGACAAGCTTTTCTGGATGTCGTTGAAAGGAAGCTCGGTGGAAATAAAGCGGTGGCCAAGATCGACATTGATGCAGAAGTGACTTTGAAACAGATCAGCAGTCTGCAACTCGTTCACTCGATTGAGAAAATTGCCCCTTTCGGCGCGAGCAATCCCCGCCCTGTATTGGTCGCTAGTAATGTCGATCTGGCGGAACCTGCCAAGACGATGGGGAACGGCGACCGCCATTTCAGCGCGCGCTTTGTTCAGCATGGAACGGTCATGCGGGCGGTTGCCTTTGGACAGGCCGAATGGGTTCAACCGATCAATCAGCGACAAGGCCCCATCGATATAGCATTTAGGCCTAGCATCAATGAATTCAACGGGATGCAGCGGGTCGAGCTACAATTACTGGATTGGAGGAATGCAAAGCTTTCCCCAAACCCACCGCATACATCGAAGACATCATCTAGTTCCATAGTGGCATCCTAACCTACCAAATGTCCGTGACCGAACCACGATCCAATCACAATCCTAAGAATGACTCGAAGGCGAGGGTGCGCCGCACCTCCGCACTCGAAATGGTCGACCGCGAGTTAGCTGAAACCATCGGGGCTGTCGACAACGCGCCGACCCTGGGTCTTCACCATGCGAATATGACAATCGATGGTTACTCGCGAGCCGCCGTGCAGACGTATTGGCGAATCGCTGAGTTGAGGATGGGATTTGATCTAGGTGCCCAACCCTGGGACTTTATGGCTCTGCCTCGATATTTCATTTCGCACACTCATTTGGATCATATCGCGGCTCTACCATCGTACGTCGCTCGACGAAGAATGATGAAAATGGATCCGCCCACGATCTATCTTCCTGAGTCGGCCGTTCCGCCTATCGATGCATTGCTGAAATGTGTCTCGCGATTAGATCGCGGCCGATTGCCCTGCTCCTTGGTCCCTCTCACAGCGAATCAGGAAATCGAACTCTCACGAGAGCTCGTCGTAACAACGACCGCTACCAGACACTCCGTTCCCTCGCTGGGATTCATCGTCTGGGATCGACGGCGAAAACTGAAACCGGAACTGGCTCACCTATCGGGCGACCAAATCCGCGATTTGAAGCTATCCGGAGTGGACGTTACGTACGAATTACGCGTTCCCCTGTTCGCCTACACCGGTGATACGGCCCCTGAGGGGCTGGACGCATGCCCCGATCTCTACCGCGCGAAAATACTGATCACCGAGATGACTTTCGTTGCTCCCGATCATCGAAAAGACAAGATTCATAAACATGGTCATACGCATCTGGACGATATCGTCGCACGGAGGAATGACTTTAAGAATGAAGTCGTCATTTGTGGACACTTCAGCACTCGCTATAACGAACAGCAAATTCGACGCTGGGTTGACAAGGCGTTACCGGATCGCCTCGATGGCAGGCTACAGCTTTGGATCTGAGTCATATCGTTACCGAGTGAAGGTCGAAGCATGTCAAGTGTTGTGAACATCGCTGCCTATAAATACGTCTCGCTCGATGCTTTAGAAAAGCGACGTGAGGATTTGAAAAACATCACTCGTGAACTGCAGCTCAAGGGAACGATCCTGCTGAGTCATGAGGGTATCAACATGTTTTTGGCTGGATCGCGGGAGTCGATCGATCGTATTTTAGCTTATGTCAGAATGTCATCCGAATCCTTGCGAGATCTCATCGTCAAGGAGAGCCTCACCGACTACCAACCCTTTCAAAGAATGTTAGTCAGATTGAAACGGGAAATCGTGCCCGTTGGAAATGAGGGAAGACTCGAGATCCAAACATCAGAAGGAGTCAGGCAAATCGCTCCAGACCCCACTGCCTCTCCTAAAATCGCACCCAAGGAATTGAAGCAGTGGCTCGACGAAGGTCGCGAGATCACCTTGCTCGATACCCGCAATGATTACGAAACCGATCTGGGAACATTCCAAGGGGCGATCGATCTGAGGCTGAAGACCTTTCGGGATTTTCCCAAGGCTGCCGCTTCGCTACCCGACGAAACGAAGAAAAAACCTGTCGTCATGTTTTGTACGGGTGGAATCCGATGCGAAAAAATCGGTCCGTATATGAAAGGATTAGGGTTTGAAAACATTTTCCAACTCGAAGGAGGGATCCTGAAGTATTTCGAGGAGTGTGACCAAGCCTTTTACGAAGGTGACTGTTTTGTATTTGATCAGCGTGTCGCAGTTCGTCCCAACCTCGAGCCGTCGAACTCGTACGAATGCTACGCATGCAAGCATGTATTGTCCCAGGATGAAACAAAATCACCTCACTACGTCGAGGGAGCATCGTGCCAGTACTGTTACCAAGACCAGGATGCGCGGCGAGCTTCCCGGCAACGAACGGTTACTAGCATCGCACGCCAGCAACTCGGATCTCAACCCTACGAAAATCGAAGATGGATTTCGATTCCCCAGCGCTCTGCCGGCAAACCTCTTTTAGATGCTCTCGTCGAGGCTTTTCCGGGCTATCCGAGAGCTTCCTGGCTTCGATCCATCGAGCAGAAGCAATTGCTCAATCCCCGTGCGCAGTTTGCTCCTGCTGAAATATCGATGACCGTCTCAGAGGGGGAGCGTTTCGTACATGTCCTGCCTGGATATACCGAACCGCCAGTCTCCGATCGGATTGAGATCGTTTATGAAGACGAGGCCCTGGTGGTCATCAACAAGGGAGCGCCGCTCCCGGTGCACCCTTCGGGCAGGTTCAATCGAAACACCCTGTCCGAGATCCTCGCCGCCGCGTATCACCCAGAAAAAATGCGCCCGTGCCACCGTTTGGACATGAACACAACTGGACTTGTCGTTTTTGCGAGAAAGTACAAGTATGCATGCAAGATTCAGGAGCAGTTCCAAGCAGGGAAGGTGGAAAAGACCTATCTGGCCACCGTGGAGGGGCGGGTTCCTTGGGATGACTATTTATGCAACTTGGGGATTTCTGCGGATCCGCTTCCCAATGGTGGTCGGGCTATTTGCCAGGAGGGTATGGAATCGCAAACTCGTTTTCGGGTTCTCGATCGAGCTGAAGAAACAACACGACTTGAGGTGAAACTCCTAACGGGTCGAACCCACCAAATTCGATTGCATTTAGCCGCCTTGGGATTCCCCATCCTCAATGACCCTTTGTATTTGGCGGGGGGAACCACCCGGGAAATTCCGGATGAGGAACGAATGCAGCAGTCGATGGGGCTGCACGCTTGGAAAATTTCCCTCGAGCATCCAGCGACTGGAAAATGGATGACTTTCGAGGGAATGTAGTTTTTTTAAACCAGGAGACGCCCCATCGTTGCGTAGCACGAGACGCACTTCGGTCGGCTAGGTGCGAGGCGTAGTAGCTGGAGCGTTTTTTCTAAGCTAGAACTACACGCCGAAATTCGTTGTGCAACTCAAACCGACTCGTCAAATCCCCGGATGGATGTATGGCTCCATGGACTCAAAACTACGACCCTTTTGGCAATCTCTATGTTTCGGCCTTGGTAGCCTCGTTGCCGGTGGTTGTCTTATTAACACTGCTCGCTTTATTTCACGTCCGTGCGCATTTTGCGGCAATCGCCGGATTGATCACATCTCTTGGCGTTGCCATTTTTGTTTTTGGAATGCCAGTACCGTTGGCTATCATGTCGGCCATCAATGGAGCTTGCTATGGTCTTTTTCCTATTGGATGGATCGTTCTCACCGCGATTTTCACGTATGACATCTCGGTCGCGACAGGGCAATTTGATGTACTCAAGCGTTCGATCGCTTCGATTGCTGACGATCGACGAATTCAAGCTCTACTGATCGCGTTTTCGTTCGGAGCTTTCATCGAGGGGGCAGCTGGGTTTGGTACGCCAGTCGCCATCTCGGCAGCCATGTTGATCGGTCTGGGCTTCAAGCCTCTTCCTGCTGCTGGTCTCGCGCTTCTTGGAAATACAGCTCCTGTCGCTTTCGGTTCACTGGGAACACCTTTAATCGCTTTGGAGCGGGTCACTCAATTACCTCTTGAATCGCTCAGTATCATGGTAGGCAGGCAACTACCATTCTTCTCAGTTCTAGTTCCCTTCTGGATTGTATGGGCCATGGCTGGCTGGCGCAATATGCTGGAGGTATGGCCTGCCTGTCTGACCGCCGGATTCAGCTTTGGATTGCTACAGTTTCTGGTAAGCAATTACCATGGTCCCTGGCTGGTCGATGTCATTAGCGCGATCGTTTCGATTCTTTCGTTGGTCTTGCTATTGAGAGTTTGGCGTCCCAAGAAGATTTGGAGATTTGCTGACGAATCCGCAGTAGAACAATGGACTGCACCTACACCTCGCGAAGCAGCCGTCGCCTGGATGCCTTGGATCATCGTCTCCTTGACGATCTTTTTATGGGGTATTCCCCAGGTGAAGAAGCAATTCAATGAATTGACGAAAGTGGACTTTACGGTTCCTTACTTGCATCAGAACGTGGTGAGGGACCAACCCGTGGTTGCGGAACCACTACCTGAAAAGGCAATCTTTGAATTCAACTGGCTTACGGCCACGGGATCCGCTCTATTACTCGCAGGGGTTCTGTCAGGAATTTTACTAGGAGTCTCAATTCCAAATCTGTTTGATTTATTCATCGGATCGATCAGAAGGACAGCGATATCCTTACTGACGATCGCTACCATGCTGGCTATCGGCTTTACCACACGCTTCAGTGGGCTGGATGCCTCGATGGGGTTGGCCTTCGCGAGTACCGGCATCTTTTTCCCATTCTTCTCGCCTATTCTCGGCTGGCTAGGGGTCGCACTCACCGGAAGCGATACTTCGTCCAATGTGCTTTTCGGAAATTTGCAACAGATCACAGCGGAGAGAGTCGGAATATCCCCTATCCTGGCGGCAGCCTCCAATAGCTCGGGTGGCGTGATGGGAAAAATGATCGACGCGCAATCGATCGTCGTAGCCGGTGTCGCAACAGGGCAACATGGTCAGGAAGGGACTATTCTTCGGTATGTGTTCCTACACAGTCTGGCTTTGGTAATCCTCGTAGGACTTCTGGTCGTGGTGCAAGCCTATCTGGTTCCACAAATGATTCCGAACTGATCCCAGGCGGAGTCCTATCGCTACCGATCGAGTTTATCGCTTGAATCTCTCAGCGAAATTACCATCGTAGGCGTTCTCGAGGAACTCCGCGGTATGCATGACAGGTAATGGGCGTTTGCTATCGATCTCTGCGAGATGTTTACGTAGTTGTACCATACAACCGATATTTCCAGTCACCACAGCATCGACATTGAGATCCTGAATGTTCTTTGCTTTTCGATTCCCGAGTTCGCGAGCGATATCGGGTTGTTCGATGTTATAGGTGCCAGCCGATCCACAACAAATTTCCCCGTCGGGAATTTCCACCACCTCAACTCCAGGAATGGAAGAGAGCAACTGCCTGGGTTGAGCGGCAATCCCTTGCGCATGGGCTAAATGGCAGGCATCATGGTATGCGATTCGAATGGGAGCCCCCGAGCTTTGGAAAGGCTTCAAGGGATGTTTGCTCAGGAACTGACTGATGTCTTGGATTCGACTAGCAAATTGCGTCGCTTTTTCCTCGAGCTCGTGATTATGGAAAAGGAGTTCGTACTCTTTCATCGCGCTACCGCATCCCGCGGCATTTGTAATGATGCATTCGACACGCTCATCAAAGAGATCGAAATTCATCGCGGCCAGAAGCCTGGCTTGCGGAGCCTCCCCCGTATGCATGTGGAGAGCACCGCAACAGGTTTGTTTTTTTGGTACGACGACATCGAACCCATTTCGACGGAGAACTTGCAGGGTAGCTCGGTTGATCTCGGGTGCGATTGCTTGTTGTACACACCCGGTTAGCAGGCCGACACACCCGCGTTTCTCACCGATCGCAGGATAGAATTCCGCGAGTGGTTGCTGTCTTGCAATCTCATTTGGAACCAAACGGAGCATCGCCCGGATCGATGTGGGAAACAGAAAAGCAAAGGGTTGCACCCATCGCCCCATCCAAGCAGCCCAGCGAAAGCGATCGGGATTTGGAAGGGTCGTGGAAGCCATTTTTCGAGCTAAGGAATCAAAAAAAGGGCGACGCCTAGTCGTTTCTGTATGGGCCCGAAAACTCGTGATCAACTCGCCGTACTTCACGCCAGAAGGACATGCAGTGACGCACCCCAGGCAACCCAAACACCGGTCCAAGTAGGGAGCAGCCTCTACCAGCGGAAGTTTCTTCTCTAAAACTCCTCGCATCAAAACGATTCTTCCTCGGGGTGAGTCCATCTCTTCACCGAGAAGCTGGTAGGTTGGGCACGCGGGTAAGCAGAATCCGCAATGCACGCAGGTGCTAATTGCATCCGTCATCGCCTGTGCCTGAGGCGACCCAATCATCTCCGGACTGATCTTATGTTCCATCGTTACAAAAACCTCGAATGAGGGTCGAGAGCTCGTTTGATCGCCCGTGCAAAGTGCCCTTCCGGCGCATTTTGCGAGAAAGCGTCAGCCGCAGGCGACTCGGTATCTGTACCCGTAGGTCGAATGACACAGAGCGATGGATTCACTGGAAACTCTTGCTCAGCACATGCGGTGTCGATAGCGATCCATGCCACATTCCCTCCCACCGAATAACGTCGCTGAACAGAGGAGCGAACGAGTTTGGATTCCAAACCCAAAACATCCTTGGGAGTGATGGGCAATTTATAGATGAAGGCGTTGGGTTGAGCCCATCGGAGGTCTCTCTCGTTTTTCCAAAACTCCATATCCTCGTCCTTCATCCAACAACGTGGTTTCGGCAGCCCATCCCGAATCCGGTTCATCCGATCCTGGAGTACGGATTCTACACCACCGATACGAATCGCTAATTTATACGTAGGAGGGTTCCCAGAAACGACCAACAAGTCGAGAGCCTCGATATCGAAAGGTGAACCAGCCAATTGCGTCATCCGTTGGACGGCTGGCTCACACTCCGCAAAGTCTGCGATCAGCGTCCCGTACGCTTGCGGCTTCGGAAAGACTTTGAAGGTCAATTCGTACATCAAACCGAGCCTTCCACGACTTCCGACCATCAATTTTGGGAAATCAAAACCTGCGGCATTCTTCACTACTCGGCCACCCCCATGGATATTGTTTCCTTCCCCATCGATGAATCGAATACCGATCAGAAAATCGCGAATCCCTCCATAGCGAAAGCGTCCTGGACCCGCCGTATTGGTGGCAACACATCCTCCGATCGTTGCACCTTGGGATACGAGCATGGGGTCAAAGGGAAGATACTGGCCTTGTTCCGCTAGGGTTTGTTCGATGTCCAGGATCCGGGTGCCTGCTAGTACCGTAACTACAAACTCCTGCGGGTCGTAGGTGACAATCCCTGACAGACTACGAGTGCAGATCTCCACGTTTTCTTTTCCGATGGAGTGCAAAGCACTTTTCGTTTTCGCGCCAGATATGTGAACGCACGATCCGTTGCGCAGGAGGTCCTGCCAATGCTGGATCATCGAACTGACGACGGATCGATCGGCTGCACTATTCACGAGAAATAATTCCCGCTTGCTCTAGTGGGTGAAGTCCCGATGCAATCAAAGACGGGGCTCCTGTGGCGGAAAGCATCTTGCCCCGATTCGCGATGTGTCTCGGATCGATCTCAGAACGGACACGATTCATACATTGCATGTCGGATTCGTTGTACATGCGTGGTAGGAACGCTCGCTTTTCCATTCCGACTCCATGTTCACCTGTGATCGAACCGCCAAAAAGAATGCAGAGTTCCAAAATCTCCTCGGCCAATTTCTCGGCTCGGTGGAGAGCCCCCGACTCTTTGCCATCGTAAAGGATCAGAGGGTGCAGATTTCCATCTCCCGCATGAAAAACATTGGCAACCCGAATGCCGTGCATTTGACTCAATTGCTGAATCCGTTCGAGAGCTTCACCCAGTTTCGCTCTGGGAACCACCCCATCCTGCACAATGAAGTCGGGTGACAATCGCCCCACAGCCGAAAAAGCGCTCTTGCGCCCTTTCCATATTTGAGCGCGCTCGTAGGTATTTCTCGCTTCTCGGATGACGTAGGCTGCAGAATTCCGAATCAGCGGCATCAAAATCGCATATTCCGCTTCCACTTGGTTTTTCTCACCCTCGAGTTCGACGATCAGAAGGCCGGCTGCATCCAATGGATAACCGGGATGCACGGCTGCTTCGGCTGCCTGAATCGCTAGATGGTCCATGATCTCTAAAGCGCCGGGAAGCAGCCCCGAAGCGATGATGGCGCTCACCATTTCGCCAGCCTCTTTGAGTGAACGGTAAGCGCATAGAATGGTTTTGTACGTCTCTGGTTTTGGGATCAAACGCAATGTGATTTCGATCGCGATGCCGAACAATCCTTCGCATCCGACAAACATTCCGACATGGTCGGGACCGTTGGACTCGAGACTTTGGCCACCGAGTTGATCAACCGATCCATCGGGCAGCACCACTTTGAGTCCCAGTACATGATTGCTGGTCATACCATACTTCAGGCAATGTGCTCCACCACTATTGAACGCGACATTCCCTCCGATGGTGCATACGGATTGACTCGAGGGATCGGGAGCGTAGAGAAGCCCATACGTTGCCGCTTCCTTACTTACTTGCAGATTGATGACTCCGGGCTCAACGATAGCGATTCTTTGTTCACCGTCGAGTTTCAGTATACGATTCATCCGATTCAAACTGATAACGATTCCCCCGGGGGTAGGCAGAGAGCCACCTGAAAGACTCGTACCGTTGCCTCTCGCGACAAAGGGAATATTAGCGTCGTAGCAGCATTTGACTGTCGCGATGACTTCGTCCGCCGTCTCGGGAATCGCAACGGCGAGAGGCCGTTCGCGAAATGCGGTAAGTCCATCGCTCTCATACGAGATCATGGCTGCTTCGTGGGTCAGCAGACGATCGCTCGGATAGATCGACCGCAACGAAGATAGAAACGCAGACACGTTCACGTCTCCATCTATTGGTAGACCATGTTGGCTGCAGCGATACTCGCACCCGATTTCACTGGATATTTCTGGACCGTCAAACAGTTCTCAAGAGCGGCGAGAAACAACAAAACGTTTCTGGGACTCGACGTCTCTCCCATCAATCCGATTCGCCAGGTTTTTCCTTTCATGGGTCCGAGGCCTGCGCCGATTTCAATTCCGAATTCATGCAGCAATCGCCCTCGAACGGCCGCATCATCCACCCCATTTGGGATCAGCACCGCATTGAGCATCGGCAAGCGATGTTCTTCCGCAACAGCGAATTCAATTCCTAGTGCATTCAATCCAGCGCGTAAGGCCATATGATTTTTAAGATGGCGTGCAAATCTAGCTTCCAAGCCCTCCTCCAAGACAACGCGCAAGGCTTCGTGCAATGCGAAGTTCATGTTGATCGGAGCCGTGTGGTGATACACTCGAGACGACTCGGCCCAATAGTTCCTAACCATACTCATATCCAAATACCATGACTGAACCTTGGTCTTTCGGGCATCGAGCCGTGCGAGGGCTCGTGGGCCGAAAGTCACTGGCGACAGGCCGGGCGGACAGCTCAGGCATTTCTGGGTTCCGCTATAGGCTGCATCGATCTCCCACGCATCGATGCACACCGGTCGCCCGCCGAGGGAGGTCACGCAGTCCATGATCAAAAGAGCTCCGGCGTCATGGACGAGTTTGGCGATCCCTTCCATCGGTTGACAGGCTCCTGTCGATGTTTCCGCATGGACGATCCCTAAGACCTGTGGTTTGTGCTGATCGATCGCGCGTTTCAACTCCTCAAGTGTGAAGACTTCTCCAAAGGGGCGTTCGATAGCCAGAACATTCGCTCCGGCTCTCTCAGCGACATCTCGCATCCGACCTCCGAAAACCCCGTTGACGCAAACCACCATACGGTCGCCTGGTTCGACGAGATTGACAACACAAGTCTCCATTCCCGCAGAGCCCGTACCGCTAACCGCCAAGGTGAGTTGATTCTCGGTTTGGAATACAAGCCTCAACATGGCTTGCACTTCATTCATGATCTTCAAGAAATAGGGATCCAAATGCCCCACGGTAGGTTGAGCGAGCGCTGCTAGCACCCGAGGGTGTGTATCGCTCGGACCAGGCCCCATCAAAAGTCGACGGGGCGCGTTGCCAGCCAAGGGAATCGGTACCGACATCCAATGAATCTCCAAGAAAAATGTATGAATGGAACGGGGGTGTATTTTAGCCGATCTAGCAACGACGGGCAGGAGGCGAACGGCCTCGGTAGCACCCTTCCTTTTTGGGATCCGTCCTAAACTGTCGCTTTCAAAGGGAGTGCTTTTCCTTTCCTTCTTTGTGGCCTCCATCTCGATTCCCTCGCCTCCGTCCACAGAGAGACTCTGCATCACCCTACAATAGCGGGTCGACTTTGTTATTCACGTAAGCAAGGGATTCATTATGGATCATCATTCCTTTGGAGCGATTTCACGTCGATCGGCGATAGCTGCAGGCGCCGTCACGCTGCCGTTCTGGATGGCACGACCCATCGCCGCCCAGTCGAATTCAAACGGGCAGGCGAGCGGGCCTAAGAACGAAACCGGAAACAACATCAAAATCACAAATGTGAGATGTATCTTGACCGCTCCAGCAGGAATTCGCCTGGCCGTCGTGCGCGTCGACACCAATCAACCAGGTTTGTTTGGACTGGGATGTGCAACCTTCACGCAGCGCATTCGCGTTGTGGAAACCGCCGTCGAGAAATTCCTAAAGCCATTTCTAATCGGCAAGAGCCCGCTGAATATCGAAGATCTTTGGCAATCGATGTATCTGAGTTCGTATTGGCGCAATAGCGGCGTTCTCAACAACGCAATTTCCGGAGTGGATATGGCCTGTTGGGATATTTTGGGGAAACATGCAGGACTACCCGTATGGCAATTGCTGGGAGGTAAAGCGAGAAGAGCCGTCGACACGTACCGACATGCCAGTGGGCAGAATTTTGACGAGGTTGCGGACTCGGTTCAATCGTATCTCGAAAAGGGGTATCGGCATGTTCGCGTCCAGGTTGCGATCGAGGGACAATCCACCTACGGGTCGCGGTCTCAGTCTCTGAACACCTCGACATCCAAAGAATCCAAGGATGCTGTTCGGATCTGGGAGCCGCGTGAATACACGCTACAGATTCCGAAACTGTTTGAGCATTTACGTAAGAAACTCGGATTTCAAGTGGAGTTGCTTCACGACACCCATGAGCGGATCCCTCCAGCGTTGGCCTTTCAGCTGTGCCGAGATCTCGAGCCATTCAAACTATTCTTCTTGGAAGATCCCTTTAGCCCCGAGGATGTAGGCTATTTCAAACTCTTACGACAACAAACGAGTACCCCTCTCGCCATGGGAGAGCTATTCAACAATCCCAATGAATTCGTCTCCTTGATCAGCGAGCGTCTCATCGATTTCATTCGTATTCATATTTCGCAAATCGGTGGTCTGACACCGGCTCGCAAAGTCGCCGCGTTGTGCGAGTTTTTCGGCGTGCGCACGGCATGGCATGGTCCTGGAGACGTTTCACCGGTGGGTCATGCATGCAACGTACATCTCGATCTGGCCATCCACAACTTTGGGATACAGGAGGGAAGAGAATTTACCCAAGCGGAACAAGACGCATTTCCCGGCTGCCCCAAACTCGAGGATGGATACTACTGGGCCAACGACGAACCAGGTTGGGGGATCCAAATGAACGAGAGTATTACTTCTCAATTTCCAATCGAGGATGATCCTCCCTTCGATATGAGTTGGGGAAACCTGCGTCGAAAAGATGGAACCGTTACCAAGCCGTGATGGATGGGCTCCTAGCTTATCGGCAACGGATCGTATCCCAATTACGACCCTTTTTATCTACCACAGCGAGGCGCCAGACGAGAGATTCAATGAGCCCAGCCACACCTCTCGCCCGCATCCATTCGCTGCGCGATCTTAAAAATACTCCCAACTACGGTGCTTCACGAGGAAGCACCGCTTCGGTTTCGTGATGATCGACTAACGGGGCATGACATCGAGTAGAATACTACCCGAATGACTATTGAATTCCGGAGCATACATGCACTCGATATTCGCAAGTCCGGTCGGATACTTTCCTGCATGCTGGATACGTACCGAATACTCGAAGACATAGGTCCCTTTGGGCAAGTAATCGATGAAGAAATGGGATGCCGTATCGCGTGTGCTCTCGTAGTACCCCAATCCATCTTGGAATCGATAGCTACTGATCACGTTGACAGGCTCCGTACCGCTACCGCGATGGTCTTTGAGATGTACGTACTCCATATCCCTGTCGGTACGCAAAACAATTCTGCAGACCAATTCATCTCCGACTTGTAGTGGCCCGTTGATGGCTTGCAACTCTGGACCCGCTTTGGTGAACTCCTTGCGAAAAATCTGTTTTTCGAGCTTCAGCGGTGTACCGTCGTGCGGTGTTATCTTCGCGACATCCTCGAGATATTGCCAATGAATACTTCCCCAACTCACTCCAGGATCGGTCTTCGTCAATCGTATCTTGCCGAACTCGGGATTCACTTCCGTACGCAGGAACTTTTGTTCATAGAATCCCGTACCCGCTTCCACTTTCGCAGGCTCAAGACGTTTGCCGGCCAATTGGACTTCTACCAGCGCGTCCGATGCGAGCATGTTCGCTCCTCGGAGGAGTAAGGCATAGACAGCGTCGGCGGTTGATTTGGTTGTCTTCCAATTTTGCGTTTGTTTTTGCTTTAGCAACCAGACTTTACAATCCTCAACGACCCTTTGGTTCTGAGCCACTTCATCGAAGACTTCGATCATCATCGCTTGCGTCTCGATGGGAGCGTGGTACCACCACCACGCTTGGCCTCCATCGTTCCAAAACATTCCCATTTCCTCGTTGCTGGTCGCGTATTCCAGTAAACTCTTCACAATGGCGTCGGGCGTTCTTTCATCCTTCATCCGATGAAGACCTATCGCGATTTGAGCCTGGCATTGTCGCGGTTGACTGAGCCAATACTGCCTGGCTTGGCGTTTCCAAAAATCGATTGCGACCTGGTGGTTCTCTGCGATCGGTACATCGTCCAGGTAAAAACTTCGACCGTAGAGATAGAGAGCCATCACAGAACTGAGGTGGTTCTTTTCGGGATTCGACTCACGCACGATCGTGTCGTACATTTCGTGTACCCATGCATCTAAACGAGTTAGCGCCTTTAGGGCTAACGAGCGATCGATTTCCACCCCTAGATGCTTCAGCCGACCGAAACCGGTCACGATATACAACGACAAATATTCGTTATCTCTCCCCCCGGGAAACCACGGCCACATTCCGTTTTCGAGTTGCATTTCGGTCAATTGCTGGATGGCTCGACTCACCTCGCCCGAAAGTCGATTCTCCTCGAATAAAAGCCCAACATTTCGGCGGGCTTCGGTCTCTTGCTGCGCATCTCGCAACCATGGGGTTTCTTCTATCAATACCGTTTTCAGATCCTCATTTTTTTGAAGCGGAGAGGTCAAGGCGTCTGGTTGGAAGTTTCGCCAGACGTCGAAGACTTTTCGAATCTTCGGATCGCTCGTTGCGATATGTCGAGCGAGCGAATTGGCGTAAAGTCGATTGAAAATTTGCTCGCTGCATGGGTAGGGGTATTCCATCAGATACGGTAGCGCCAGGACCGCATACCAACTGGGCTGAGATACCATCTGAACCGTCAGCGACTGATGTTTCAAGGAATCCGAATTGGCCGATTCGAGTAACTTGCGAAACTCAAAATCCTTGGTGGTATTACCTCGAATAGGTAGCGGCAATGATTCAGTGACCAGAACGCGCTTCGACAGTATGGGCAACATGCCCTCTTCGCCATCCGAGCTACGTGTGGTCCCACCGATCGC
The DNA here is from genome assembly GCA_040396935.1 of Pirellula sp. Lineage (GTDB taxonomy): Bacteria > Planctomycetota > Planctomycetia > Pirellulales > Pirellulaceae > JBKCUI01. Next base: position 51,567 of record JBBAXA010000023.1, on the reverse strand, counting down.
TTTGTAAATGATCGGATACGCTCCGTCAGGAACATTCAATCTCCAGCTAAAGGCTTTGCTCTCTCCAGCCTCGAGCTGAAAGGTCCGCTCCGTTGTCGTATTACCGAATTCTTTATCCACCGATCGTTCGCTGATTGCATCCAATAGCTGCAAGGCAACTTTACCGTTCTGCGATTCCTTCGAGGAGTTCGTTACCTTGACGCTGAAATCGAGCGTATCCCCTTCTCGTAGGAACCGTGGCGGGTTGGGCTGTACCATCAAATCTTTGGAGGTGGTGAGTTTCGCATCGAGATAACCGGATTTCAATTCCGTGTCGTGTGCGAACGCCATGACTCGCCATGTCGTCAGAGCCTCAGGAACGCTGAATTCAATCTCGAAGGAGCCATCGGTACCTTGTTTGACAAAGGGAATAAAAAACGCAGTTTCCGCCAAGTTTTTTCGCGCTGAGATGGTTCCTAGATCGATCGGCGGTGCTGCCGTATTCGTTTCGACTGCCTCTCCCGCCGACTTTGCCATCTTGTCGACAGCGGCATCCATGGCCATACCCTCGGCAGCCATTGCCATCGGAGGTCCGGGCATTCCACCGAACCCTCCTCCGAGCCCACCCGTTCCTCTCATCACATTGCCAGCCCCTGCAGGTCCACCGAGACTCATCCTTCTGGGGGCACCGGGGATCATTCCGTACATGACAGGCATTTGATCGGCATGGAGTTCGGGCGGGAACTGCCTGTAGGTGGGGGGAGCTACAAAATGAACTGTCTCAAAAGAGCCTCGAAAAGGCATGAGAACTTCCTGCTGATTCAGCATGTACCACGTTGCCCAACGATTGTTTCTTCGAAAAACATCGAGTTTCGAAATCCACACGTGCGGTCGGAACGCATCGAGGGATGCGTCGTACATCGTCGCGACCATTTCAGCGACAGCTTTCGACGCTTTAGGTCCTTCCACAACCAGCTTGAGTCGTTCCTTTACCCCAGGTTCCATCTTGGAAACAATACGTTCCCACCGTAGCTTTAAATCTTTATTGGACCAAGGAATCTCGATTTGTCTCGATTCGATGTACGAACGATTCTCTCGGACGAACAAGACTCGTATCGCGATGCCTCCACGCATTTCTTCTTTGATCGGTTGTTCGATGACGACCTGTGTCGCCTCAGGCTTGGTCCAATAACTTTGGATTGCTTTACCATTTTGTGAGATCTCTACAAAGGCCCTACCCTTCTCATAACCTGTCCCCCAGATCGCTTTAAAGTTCTCGCCAGGCTCGAGACTCCATTTCTCCGCCGTTAGATGATTGGCGACCCGGATTCCGAGGTCGGTCTTCGAGGGATCAACCACCTTGAAGTTGAACTGAGCTGTAATCGGCTTGCCAAACCGATCCTGCGACTCGAGCACCGCACGGAATACCCCACGCGGTAATTCGACTGCAATCTTCTTTTCTGCATCCACTCCGAATTCGAAGGGGCGTTCTACAACGAGCGAATCGATATCCCACTGTTGGATCTGTGAACGATCGGGCATTGTCGTTCGCTTTATCAGTCCATTGGGTGCAGCAGGTGCAACACCGGGACGACCAGGCCTCGGTCGATTCATTGGCGAACGCCGCTCGACCGGTGTTAGGGCATTTCCGAGAATATCGGTGCGCTGCACCTGCGAAGGTTCCTTGAGTCGGTAGACTTTGAGTTGGCCTTTGGAGGAGACTGGTTGGCCATTGAGCGTGGTTGTATCCACCTTGAACTGAACTGGCTTTTCCGTTGTGAGCCATTCATCCGCAGACACCTCTGCCTGCATGGCTACATAACCGATCGCCACGGATGTATTCGCGACGCGTGTCTCCCCCGTAGCATCCGTCACCTCGGCTGAAACCGAAAATTGAAAGATTGGCGAATCCGATTCCGGTACGGAACGATCGGGTTTGGCAGGGAAAGCGATCGTGAATTGCCCATCCTTGTCCGTAGTCGCAATACCGTGCGCAATCTCTTGTGACGTTCCTTGCATCGGCGGTATTCGCCAAGGAAAGCACATCGTGAACCAAACCGGCCAACGCACCGATCGAGTAACGCGGTATCGAACCTTTCCGCCTTGAATAGCAGCCCCTGTGTAGCTGAGCGCTTTTCCTGCGATGGTGACTGTCTCCAACAATTTAGGAGACTCTGCGGGAGAGTCGAGTTTCACCTCAAACTTGGGACGTTTGTATTCCTCAACCTGAACCGCGTGGACGTACCCACCATTGACCATCAATACCATACTGCCGGTCCCTCGATCTCGCGGGGCAGTGAAGCTTCCATGGAAGCTTCCAAAATCATTGGAAACCAGGGTTTGGTTCGCGATTTCGTTGCCGTTGATATCTCGAAAGGATACAACTGCGGTCTGCTTCGAAACGGTTTGATATTTGTCGTTGATCGTGTCTGCGAAAAGGCAGATCCCTTTGAACTGAATCGTTTGGCCTGGACGATAGATGGATCGATCGGTGAAAAGGTTGTAAGCCACCTGCGCCGGAGGAGTTGGTTGTCCTGAATAGGAATAAAGCGTGTCTTTGACGGCAAGTTGGTTTCCCTTATGCTCCGCGATGAGAAGAAAAGACCGGTCGGCAATCGTGAATTGAAATCGACCGTCGTTATTGGTCGTCGTTGACTGCTCGGTCACATTCATCCGGCTGCGATTATCCATAACGAGTGCTGACACCTTGGCACCTACGACCGGAAGTCCCGATTTGTTGTCGAGAACGAAACCATCGACTTTGCCATCGCCGTGCGATTGATCCATCACGAGAGCTAAATTACTAACCCAAACGGTCGTCACAGAGATGACGTTTCCGCTTTCGGAGAAATCCGCTTTCGAACTCGCTTGCAGGAAATAAAAGCCAGGTTGGAGATTATCGGGAACCGGCACATCATGGGTCGCGGGGTTGTAATCATCCGTTGCCGGCAAGTCAGCAGCCCATGCATAGGTTGGGGGAGATTGGGCCAATCGATCCCTGTCGATCTGCTGAGGATACGAGGGTGAATTATTGGTTTGCTTGATACGTTCGCGCCAATTCAAACTGTGCAGACGAAAGTAAACCTTGTTGAGATTTCGATACGAGACACGAATTTCTCCTTTAGGATCTCCCCAGACCCTCTCGGTTGCAACGGATAGCTCCTTGGCCTCGATGGACGAGATCAATGCAGCGCATTGCATGCCACCTGGACTCATCGGGAAGGCGTTCACCGCTTGCTGCGCGATCGCCCTCGCTTCCACACGATCTTCCGTCTCGACGAGAAGCGATGCCCAACGATAGCGAGCCATCGCCGACAATTCATGGCGGGCATTCCTGTCGGCGAATGATTTCAATCCTGCGATCGTACGTTCGCGCTTTTCGTCTCCGACCGATTCATTAAAACCAAACTGGAGCCTTCGAAGTTCAATATCTAGCAACGCGGTGCGATCGGAGTCCGTAGCATGGATTGTCATGAGTCGCTTTAGCAAGCGAATCGTTTTCAACTTCGGTGATTGCTCATCCGAGGACTGCGGATTCCATGCGAGAAAATCCTCGTTCGATCCGAGAATCGCTGACGACGCTTCCAAATCGAATGAATCCTCCGCCTTGGCCCCAGCTTGTTCGCCCGCCGCATAGAAGTCGAGCGCTTCATTGGCCATGAAGTCAAAAAGGGTCGGGCGGTAGGAGTCTGGCAAAGACCCTGCAACGAGTAACGCGTCCCAGCTTTCGATTGGAATGGCGAGGAGTTCGGATTCATTTTTAAGAGCCAAACCGTACTTGTTATCGATTTCCTGAAAGATGCGTTTCAGATCCCACGTTTGTATGTCATCGCTGATGGGACTCGAGGTGGCAGTACGTTGACCAAACCGCCATCGATTTTGCTGGAAGTAATTCCAATAAAAGTGGGCTTGCAGCGCGTTCATGATCGGCTGCATTTCTTTGGGAGCCTGATCGATTTCGCGCTGAAGTCGAAGGATATGCTCCGCTGGCTTCATCCCCTCGATCTGAGCCTCGAGAACCACACGCATCCCAATGGCCTTGGTTGCCTCCGGGTATTTCTTCTCTGCGAGAGCGGACTCAATGATCGGCTTGAGTTCTTCGATGGCCGTTTTGGGTAGCCCTTGGCTCATGGATTCTCGCACTTTCTTCCACGCATCGGTTCGCGATTGTTGAATGGGATGTCCCCAGGTGAGGGAAGCAAACACTCCCAACAAAAGGACTGGATAAACAAGAGGGAGCAGAACTCGGATCATTCTCATATCGATGACATTTCCCTAAAGACCGTAGCGTTTTCCGTTAGGGAATTTTCACTCCCGCGCAAAACGAAGCCACACCGCTTCAATCTAACAACTTATCGCACTTTTGCCGAATCGGTCGTCTTATCCTCGGCGAAAGACTCCTCAACATCGACGGATGGCAGTCCGCTTTAGTTCCCGAAATCCAATCTGCCAGTGCACTAGAACTTAAAAACGCAAGGGATTCCTGGCTCCCGGCCCATGGCATGTCCCGCATTGGAGCAAACTAGTTCCTCCTAGGAGGCTCCGTCCACGATTTTGGAAATAGGATTTTTTGTGCCAAAACCGGTCACCACGACTTTGGTCTCTTCTGGAAATCATGAGTTCAGCACGATGGAGCCGTTCGAATCACCACCCGCAACGCCCCAATCGCCCCAAGGCAATTCCTTATCTTCATCGGCGGAATCGAATGGTGAGCATCCGAAGCCTGTTTTCTCCTCACCCTAGGCTTGCCAAAATCCTCGATGCCTCTTACTCCGTCGTTTGGACCGTCATGGCCATCACGATGGGAGCAGAAATATCCGAGCCCTTGATCAGCTCGATTTTCGTTAGCAAGTCACGAGTCTTCGGTCGCAGCTCGATATACCTCAATTGACGTCCCTGGAGATCGAAAGCGAATTCACTTTTGGGCACATCGACTCTGCGAATGTAGTCCGCAAAGTGCTGGCCATTGATCAGCGGATGTTCCTCGGTTGTTCCGCCGGAAAAAGTCAGTCTTACAATCATCGAAACAGAACCCTCTCTCGAAGCTGGATAAGACCAACCTCCCACGCCGCTCAACATGTGAATGGCAACAACGGGAGTTTCACAAGTGATCTCCACTTGCTTTGGCATTTTGGGAGCCATTTTCCCATTCGGTCCATACAACATGACGGCATTGGGAACTCGATTGCGCTGTGGGTCGATCAATACAAAGGGGACACCCTTGTACGTCTTGGGACTCCAGTCTCGGAATGCTAAACGTTCGGCAGTTCCAGACGGTTCGAAGAACATGCCTTGGGAGGTGATTGTCGTTGCGATACTGTCGATCGAAAGAGGCACGTACTTTCCTTTGCTGGTGAGAAATTCGAGCAAGTCTTTCATGTCGTCTCGCGACATCTGGCCCTCGAATCCTTCTGGCATCAAGCTCTTTTGAGAAGCGAGGAGTTCCGCAATATCTTCTCGGAGGATCACTTCGCGTTTCGCTTGCGCGTTGACAAGTTCGATCGAGGTCTTGCTCTCGCTGGCGAGCATGCCGGTGAGGATTGCATCGTCGGTGGTACGAACGGTGTAACTACGAAAATTTCCTTCGACACTCCGGCTGGGGTCGAGGATGTGAACGAGTAATTCCGCTTTGGGGTGGACGGCCATTCCGGTGAGATTCGGACCGATTTGAACCCCCATCTCCCCATGCACATGGCACAGGGCGCAATGCTTTTGGAACATTTCTTTACCGTGTCCAGCATCTCCAGCTTGCTTGGTCAGATCCATCCACGACTCGACAACTTTCTGACGGTCGGTATTCAACGACAGTCCCTTCGATTGCATTAACTCCTTGGCACGTTGACGTATTGCCTCATCGGGGTGCTCTCGCAGCGTCTGTTTTTGGTCCAGTTGTAAATCCGCCAACGTCACTCGATTCGACTCCATCAAATCCAACAACTCTCGCGTCGTTTGAGGCCTGGCCATCAGGACTCGAATCGATTTTTTTAGAAAATCCGGTGGCATATTTTTGCTTCGCGAGAGGAGCGCCTCCCCTAGCGAGTTGATGCGCGATCCCGAAACGCTGTCGAGTAATCCATCGCTCCACTCCGGTGGGCTTTGTGGACCTAGCATCGCCAGCAATTGCTTGACGGAATCCACACTCTCGGGATTCAGAAGAATGGCTTGTTTGGCCGCTGACGCGCGACTCTTCATTTCCTTTTGTGTATCTGCAGCAGCAGCGAGCAACTCCGAGACGATGTCCCCTAATCCATCGCTGATACCTTGAATACCGACGACGTTCGCCAACTGCAGTACCTGGCTCTTGGCTTCGATGGGAAGTGCCCCCTTCAGCCAATCGTTCGCAATTCTCTGTCCCGAGGCTGTCGGCAAATCGAGCAGATGATCCTTGGGCCATCCTTTGGCCAGTCCCTGCATGATCGCAAGGCTCGCATCCACATTCCTTGGAGAGACCAGCAGACTTTCGAGCATGGGAGCATCCACTCTGGATCGCGCGGCATGCTCGGCGACGATTTCAAATCGGTCGAGAAAATCCCGGGATAGGGGATCGGAAATACGAACCAGCAGGGGCAGCACCTGTTTCCAGTGGATACTCGCTGCACTCGTCCAGCCATCGAGAATCCACTTGTCCGTCGAAGCCAACAGACTGGGGCGAACGAGTCCCTGAGCGAGCTTGTCGTCCTGGGCGATATCCGACAGTTTCAACAGAGCAGCCAACTGAACTTGGGGATTGGAGTCCGCGATAAACTCTTTGGCAACGATACCTGCAGTCGTTTCGGTGTTTTCGGCAGCCATGATTAGATTTCGGCGGACCGCTGGACTCGGATGGTTCACAGCGAGTTGCACCGAAACGGGTCGTTTGTAAGCACTCAAAACCCAAGCGGCATGCGTCGCTCCCGGATTCAATCCGAGGGCATCCGTCGTTTGATCACGGACCGCCGCTTCGAGAGCAGAAAACGTTGCTTCAGCCAATTGCCCCTTCTCGATCAAAAGCCGCTGCGCGTGTTTGCGCCATAGCAAATTTGGATGGCTCAACGTAGCGACCAGCTGCATTTCTTGGTTTGCATCAAGTCCATTTGCTACTTGTCCGTTGGAGCGTTCGATCGTTTCTCGGCTCTCGCCATCCGTACCGGAATAGACCACTCGATAGATGCGACCATGTTTCTTGTCCCGCAGATCGCTCTCGTAAGCGTTTCCTTTCCCTGTGGTGAACCCTTGGGGTGTGGGGTTGTGCTGAACGATGAAGTTATACCAATCGATGATCCAGACGTTCCCATCCGGTCCGACTTCGGCCATGGTCGGTGCAGCCCATTCGTCATCGCTGGCGGTGAGATTGAATGGGCTGGTGCTCTGATACCCAGCCCCCTCCGGATTCAGTACAAATGTACCGACCAAATGCCCGGTCGGCTCGCAAACAAATGCGACTCGATTCCACCAACTCCTCGGATAATTCCGAGCCGTATAAAGGGCATGTCCTGCCCCAGCGGTGTAAGCACCAAACTGATCGACTTGGCGGACTTTACTGGTGATGGCTCGAAAAAATGGATTGTCTGCAATCGGACGCAACACCTCGGGCGACCACCCCTTCACCCGTTCGTAGTAACGGTTGGGAATTGGCATGAAGCAGCTCGGATTGTTATTGGCCGTCGATCCGAAAATGAGTCCGTCTTCGCTTTGGCCAAAACCCCACGTGTTATTGTTGGTCGACCGAATGAACTCGAGTGCACTGACACGAATGGAGTGCGAATCAAACTCCTTCGTCCTTTGCGATGCGTCGACGACCCCCTCTTTGATTGCGTACACAGGGGCTGTGTCATCGGACACTCCTGCGCTTACAGCAAATCTCCAAAACCCTTGCCGGAATCTTTGCTGCGGCTCTCCATTGATGACAGGTTGCGAGTCGTTGTAGCCCTGCATCGCCCATATCCAGTTGTCTAGACCGTACTGAAAGTTGCTGACGCCGCCATGCGTATCGCCCATGGCCCATCCCGTAATCAGCAATTGACGCATGTCCGCACGATCATCTCCGTCAACATCCTTGAGAAAAACGGTTTGCGTGCCATCCTGTACGATGATCCCACCCCGACAGGGAACGATCGCCGTGGGGATGCTCAGTCCAGATGCAAAGACAGTAAACCGATCCGCCACTCCGTCCTTGTCGGTATCTTCGCAAATCCGAATGCGGTCTCGACCTTTTCCGAGCGGTTGTAACTCGTTCGGATAATCGATCGTTTCGCAAAGCCACAGTCGTCCGCGATGATCCCAATTCATGGCGAGCGGCTTTCCTTCCAAACCAGCATATTTTTCGTCTGAAGCAGCGGATTGAGAGCGGTTTCGTTCGCTAGCCCAGATCTTGATCTCAAAATCTTCGGGGGTGGAATAACGCTTCACGGAATCCTTCGCTGCGAGCGGGGTTTGCATCAAATTCAGGGGCTTGCCCTGCACCCCCCAACGTTCGCCAGGTGTGTAGTTGGGTATTTTGTTTCCGACATCGGTAAACGAATAGGGCGGATCGACTGGCGGCAGACTCTTCATGGTGGGGGCCGGGAAACGTTTGTTGTCAGAAAATGCTTCCACAGATGCAACCGACCTCTTGGTGGCCCAGCGAATTCCCCGCTCCAACAGATTGACGAACCCCGCTTGACGCCATGTATCCAGATTGTGCCCCCACGCCGTATAAAAAACTCGGCCACTGCCCTCGTTTCGAATCCACGTCCACGGTTCCGCATGGGTGTCTTTTGCTAGACGCCCTTCGCGACGCTCCTCGAGAACTACTCGATCCTTGGGGTTGTGGCGTGTGTGAACGTAGGTTTCATCCCAACTTTCAAAACCGCCAAAGCCCTTCATGATCTCATGTTGTGGCTCGATGATTTGTGTTGCAAACCGCTCGCCTCCGTGCTCTTTGAACTGAGCGCCCACCAATTCGACGTAGGCCGGCGAATTCAGAAAACAATACGAAGCGCAATGGATCGGCAAGAAGGCGCCCCCTTCGCGCACATAATCCAACAGAGCTTTCTCCTGCTCCGGAGCGATCCGCTCGATATTGGCATAAATCATCAAACCATCAAATTGAGAGAGAGTCTCTCGTCGCAAGGTTGCTGGTACATCGTCATGATAGGTCAGCTCAATACCTCGTTTCGCAAGAGGCGCCTGAATCGACCGAAAAAAATCAGAGGGACGGTGATGCCCATGATCACCCAACAGCGCAATCCGAATGGGATCGGCAGCGTCTAGCGACGCGCCCAAAATCGAGAGACAAATAAACAGGGCAGAATATCGAAAAAAGGACATGAGCCAAACACAAAGGAGAGAGGTTCGAAGAATCATATTTCCCCTCGGATTATACACGAGGACACTACGACGAAACCTCTCTTCGAGGCTTCAATTTGTAAATCATGGATCAATCGTAGCCGGAATTACCTTCCCGATTTAAATTCATTCCCAGACCGTCGATGCACCCTGGGCGAAGCCTCTCAGAGAACGTTCAAGTGGCGGGCCCAAGCGACGGATCGCGTCATGCGATCCTCTTCCTACGCACGAGTACATGGGACAAATTCCGTGGAATGCAAGCGAGCCGGTGCTTTCGAATCAAGAGTCCTGTTAGGAAAGAAGCAAGCCCTACACCCTGGCAATCTCGACTCGGTTACAAGCCAAAACCCCGACGGCAGATCCCCTCGTCCGAGCATCAACCTCGGTACAGAAAAGAGACCTTTGACACGTTTCGTCTGCGTGATCCATTCCGCCCCCCAACTCCGTTGATCAAGTTGGCATGTCGTTGAAATGGATTTTCGATACTTGATCGCAAGGTGCGAACGTGTATCGAGACGCAGATCCCCTTTCGAGCTAGAATAGAGGTCTGCTCTCGATTTAGCTCCGTGCATCCCGCCACCGAAACCTCCGATTGCCTATGAAGTGTATTGCATATGAAATCCCCGCGATCGATATTCATCCATCTTGGGTACTTCGGTTTTCATTCGCGTTGATGGCCTTCTTCGGGCCATCCAGCCCAGGGCAGGAGCAGGTTCAATTCAATCGCGATGTTCTACCGATCCTCGCCGACCATTGCTTTTCCTGTCATGGTCCAGATGAATCCAAAGCGGAGGCGGGCTTGCGCTTGGACTCGCGGGATCGCCTGCTGGACGCAATCTCTCTCGACAATCCCGAGGAGAGTGAACTCCTGCGACGTGTCGCGAGTTCGGATCCTGAAGTCCAAATGCCCCCACCGAAATCCCACAAGAAAACGTTAACGTCTGGTCAGGTTACTACTCTGCGACAGTGGATTCAAGCAGGTGCTCCTTGGGGAAAGCATTGGGCCTTTGAGAAACCAATCAAACCGCTTGTGCCATCGAATCCATACAGCCACCCCATCGATGCTTTGATTGCAGCCAGGCTAGAGCGTCGAGGATTGCAGTTTTCTGCTCGAGCTGAGCCACATACCTTGGCACGAAGATTGTCCTTCGATTTAACAGGATTGCCTCCAGCCAACGCATGGACAGATAGCCTAAAAGCGGATTGGGACGTAGCCTCGTATATCGATCAGCTATTGCGATCCGAGCAGTATGGGGAAAGGATGGCGATGTGGTGGCTCGATGTCTCCCGCTATTCGGACACAGATGGCTTTCAGCAGGATGCGACGCGGACCAATTGGCCTTGGCGGGATTGGGTGGTCGATGCGTTCAATTCGAATAGGTCGTTCCGTCAGTTCACCCGGGAACAATTTGCGGGCGACCTGCTCCCGGATGCTACTCCCGAGCAGAAACTGGCAACTTGCTTCCATCGCAATCACATGACCAATGGAGAGGGTGGACGCGATCCGGAAGAGTCCCGTGTCGACTACGTGATCGATCGAGTCAATACGATGGGGACTGTTTGGTTGGGTTTGACTCTGGGATGTTGCCAATGTCACTCCCATAAATTTGATCCGATTTCACAGACCGAGTATTACAGCCTTTCAGCTTTTTTTAATAGCATCGATGAAAACGGCAAAGCAGGTGGTGAGGCCAAACCCTACTTGACCTACCGATCCTCCAAAGCGGAAAGGGTTCTGACCACAGCCAGGCAACTGCTGAACGATCGGAAGCCGATAGAGCAAAGAGCTCGAGACGAAGCGAGGCAGCCATTTCAATCGTGGCTCTCCGTACAACGCGAGTCGCTTCGCCGCGCTGATTTTAAGACTTGGCATGCGCTCGAGGCCACCGAGCTCTCATCGAGCGAAGGGACTCACTTGCAACAAGGGACCGAGGATAAACTGATTCGCGCGACAGGTCCCAATCCGAATCAAGATGATTATCGTATTGGTTCTGTTCCCAAACTCAGTCGCTTGGCAGGCTTCAAACTAGAGGTTTTTCCAGACGAACGATCCTCGTCCGGAAAACTGTCGAGAGGAGCCACCGGGGAGTTTATCCTGACGGATGTGAAAGCGCAGATTCGGCAAATCGGAAGCTCTCAAGTCCGGGATGTTTCCATCGTTTCCGCCATCGCCGACTTCTCGGCCGACAAGAAGTCCAACGACAATTATGGCGACATCAAAGACACACTGGACGACGATCCACGAAATGGATGGACGACGAAAGGCGCTCCGAAGGATACGTCTCACATAGCAGTCTTCGGTTTTGCCGAGCCATTGATTCTCACAAAAGATGAAGAAGTCGTCATCGAGTTGCGTCATCGCTCCACCTTGGGGGATGCCAACCTGGCCTGTTTTCGAATCTCCTGGACGGATCAACGAGGCGAAGCGATCACCAAGCTTGGTGTCCCACCTCTTGAGCAGTGGGGAGGCATGCCCCCGGAGTTCGACTTAGAAACTCAGCCAACTTTGCACGAGCGACTGTTCGAGCAATTCCTGCTGGACTACGAGCCGTATCAAGCCCCCCGAAATCTACTTGATCGCGCCAAGCGTCAGGTGACGGAGTTGGAGAAAGCTGCCGAATCGCAAAAAGTCATGGTACTCGAGGAACGTCAGGAGCCTCGCGAGACCTTTGTTCTGATCCGAGGTGTCTGGGACAAGCATGGAGAACAGGTTACACGTGGTGCGCCTGCGGCAGTCCTACCATGGTCAGAAACGTTCGCCCCCTCGCGTTTAGGATTGGCAGACTGGATCGCGTCGGACGACAATCCTCTTACGGCAAGGGTCTTCGTCAACCACCTATGGCAGTTGTTCTTCGGCCAGGGGCTGGTGCGAACGCAGGAGGACTTTGGCGTGCAGGGGGACGTGCCAGAGTATCCAGAGGTTCTGGACTGGTTAGCGGTCGACTTCGTCGAAAATGGTTGGGACGTAAAGCGACTCATTCGACAAATTGTCTCCAGCCACACGTATCAACAAACATCGATAGCCTCTAACGAAATGCTCGCTTCGGATCCCGACAATCGGTGGTTAGCGCGGGGGGCGCGGTTTCGATTACCCAGCTGGATGCTGCGGGACTCAGCACTATCCATCGCAGGTCTCATGGACACAACCCTGGGAGGCCCCCCCATGCGCCCCTACCAACCCGAGGGTGTTTGGGAGGAATTGTTCATGGGAAGATTCAAGTACGAACCAAGCGAGGGACCGCTGCAGTATCGGAGGACGCTATACACGTTTTGGCGCAGGTCGATAGCCCCTCCCTTTCTCTTCGATACGGCTCAAAGACGCTCGTGCGAGGTACGCGTCGGTCGAACCAACACTCCCCTGCATGCTCTCGTCCTACTCAACGATGAGAGTTTTCTAGAATCCTCTTTGGCTCTGGCAATTGCAGCCAGTCAAAATCATCAAGTTCCTCCTGAACAATTGAACTACTTGTTTTCGGCAGTCTTGAATCGCAAACCGACGGATCGCGAACAGCTCATCCTGCAGCATCAATACCAGAGGGCTGTCGATCTTTACGAGAAAAGTCCCGAGTTAGCAGAACGCTTTTTGCAACGCGAACAGGTGTTGGTTCCAGAAAATCTATCTGTGGTCCAGATCGCATCCCTAGCGGCTGTTGCGAGCATGATTTTCAATCTTGATGAGGCGATGACCCATGAATGATCTTGAGCGTTTCGCCAGACGTTTCTTTCTCCAGAGCGGAAGTGGCTTTTCGATGGGTGCCCTCGCCCTCGGGTGCTTGCAGCGCAGGATCGAGGGCTCTGAGTCCATCGCGCAGAAGGGACAAAGCGATCTGCCTCATTTCACACCTCGTGCAAAGCGTGTGATCTTCCTGACACAGTCGGGCGGTCCCTCCCAGATCGAGCTTTTCGATGATAAGCCAGGTTTACAGGCGTTGGCTGGTACAGAACTCCCAGACTCGGTTCGACAGGGTCAGCGATTGACCACCATGACCTCGAGTCAAAAACAACTGATCAAACCAGCAGCAACCAAGTTCGCTCGGCATGGTCAGTCGGGGGCGACGGTTAGCGAGTGGTTGCCTTACACCAGCAAAGTCGTGGACGATTTATGCTTTGTAAAATCGATGCGCACCGATGAGATCAACCATGCTCCCGCGATGACGAAGTTCCTGACGGGACATCAGATCCCCGGCCGTCCCAGCTTGGGTGCATGGACTAGTTATGGCCTAGGTAGCGAGAATGATAATCTACCGGATTATTTGGTCATGATTTCCAAGATGCAGCGTCCGAGCGATCAACCCCTTTACGACCATTACTGGGGGAGCGGATTTCTCCCATCGAGATTCCAGGGAGTCAAACTACGAAATTCTCGAGATCCCGTTTTGTATTTACGAGATCCCGAGGGTATGCCCAGGGAATTGAGACGCTCCCTTCTCGACGGTTCTTCACAATTGAATGAATTACGTTTTGATGTGACGGGGGATCCGGAGATCCATACACGTATCCGTCAGTACGAAATGGCTTTCCGGATGCAAACCAGTATTCCGGAATTGACGGACCTCCGCGATGAACCTGAAGAGGTTTTCCAGCTCTACGGGCCGGATTCGCGGCGACCAGGGAGTTACGCTTCGAATTGCATTATGGCGAGAAGACTAATCGAGCGAGGCGTTCGATTCGTACAACTGTTTCATCCAGACTGGGACCACCATAGTCGGTTGACCTCGTGGTGCACGGCGCGCTGCAGGGACACCGATCAACCGAGCGCAGCGTTAGTGACGGATCTAAAGCGGCGAGGGCTTCTCGACGAAACGCTTGTTCTGTGGGGGGGCGAGTTTGGACGGGGGGTCGCTGGACAAGGAAAGTGGGACAGTCCCGAGGCGGGAAGAGACCACCATCCGCGATGCTTCACCATGTGGATGGCAGGAGGTGGAATTCAACCTGGAATGACCTATGGAGAAACCGACGAGTTCAGCTATAACGTCAAAGAAAATCCGGTCCACGTTCGCGACCTACATGCGACGATCCTTCATCTGCTCGGGATCGACCACGAACGATTCACCTTCCGTTATCAAGGGCTGGATTTCAAACTCACCGGTGTTGAATCGAGCCAGGTCGTCCAAGCGATCGTGAACTCCTAACGCAGCTTCTCTTGTATACAAAGCGAGCGGCGCGAGTCTCGCTAGGAGTCGATTCCCATATCCAGCGTATCGTCCGCTGCACCCCATCGAATCGGGACGATCCACTCTTACACTACTATCTTTATCTTCCTGGCATCTTCGAGATGCGTCGCGATCCCTCCCCAAGGTTGCGGGGAGAACTCATGTATGACTTCCAGGAATCACACGGATCATCCCAAATTACTTTTTATGAGCTTTGTGACAGGAACTGCAGGAGCCAGTGATCATCTTGAATGCTTCTTGGGCACCGGCATGATCTTTTGCTTCGATTTTCGCCAAAACCGCGGCGCTTCCATCCTTCATCGCGGTGACAGAGTCTTCCCAAACCTTGTCGGGGCAGCGACCATCGTCCATCATGTTGAAACAAATCTCGTTCAGTAGTGCGGCTTTGGTCGCGAGTTCCGCCCAGGCTTTATCATCCGCAGGAGCCGTTTTGAGCCCCTCTCCTAACGTAGAGCATTGAGGTTTGATCAGCCCCGACATCATTTGCTTGGTCGTCAAGAGTCTTGTTTTTCCCTTCTTGACTTGCGCCGAAGCCCCAACCGCTAGAACGGAAACAACTCCCAAGACCAATGACATAACAAGAAACCGCTTCATCACTTCACCTTTTCCGAATACGTGTGGCCCATCGACAAAAACTGAAGCCAGGAAAGCACACTTCAGCATGGATGCAAATTAATCTGTAGCTGCATCGGTCGCAAGCATAGCAAATACATTTGATCGCAGACCATCTACCGAGCTATTCGGCCCTGGACGTCCGCAGTTCGCTACTGTTCGAGAACGACGAGATCAGCGCATGCGTCTTCCGCGCATCGCTCGCTCCATTTCGCGCTTGGCATCGTTCTTCTTCATCGTTTCCCGTTTATCGTGGAGTTTTTTACCTCGACAAAGCCCGATCACGCATTTGGCGACTCCGCGTTCCGTGAAATAGACGCGTAGTGGAACCATGGTCAGTCCGCGTTCTTTGGAGCGTCCCGCGAATTTGAGAAGTTCCCGTCGATGCAAAAGCAATTTGCGAACGCGTTTGCTCGCATGATTCCAGATATTCGCCTGGCGATACTCGTCAATTTCGCAATCGACCAGCCATAGCTCGCCATCTTTTAGCCTCGCATAGGCTTCATCGATCGAACACTTGCCGTTCCGCAAGCTCTTCACTTCACTACCGTGCAGCACCAATCCGCACTCGAGCGAATCGAGAATCTCATAGTGAAATTTCGCTTTCCTGTTTTCGCTTACGGATTTGAAACCGGGTGCAGGGGCTGGCTTGGGTTTAGGTTTCGCAGCGGCAGGTTGCGTAGGTGTGGGCTGTTTGTTTTTCTTGCTCATGGTGCAGAAGGACGATCCGAGCGGCTCGGTGCTTCCATAACGGCAAACGACTGGTTGTATTCTGGTGAAACAGGGTAGAGTAATTTCCAAGCTGGAATCGACTGCTCTCGTACGCGAAGGTCCAACAAGACGTAGTGAATGCCGTATTTGCTCCGAAGCTCCTCCAATTTCTCCAACGTGATCGGCTTCAGATTTTTCTGATCGTCGTACTGATACGCTTCTTTAATACGCCGACTCCATTCTACCACCGCGGAGGCGTTTTGAGGCATATCTTTCCAAGACGCGAGTTCGGGACGTCCGGTTCGCCATTTGAAAGACTGCTGGCGACGTGGGGTCAACCAGAGGGATGAGCGGTCTGTATTTTTTTCGATCCAATCGCACACCGCTTTCCAATCGACATACTGACGATAGTGAGTCTCGTCCGAGTCCGTCTTGAGGACGAAATTGAGCTTTTCTCCAACAGGAATTTTTTCCTGAGTGTTCGTGGAGTGACGGTTCCAGAGCAATCCGAAACTGAGGGCCAAGCCAAAAACCCCTAGCAGAGACCGTTTCAAACGAGGACGAGGGACTGCCAGCACTCCAGATGCGATGGCAACACCCACCAAACTCGCGACAAGCGGTAGCATCACATCATTCCATCGAAACCAATAAAACCGAAGAATGGATGCCGCAAATCGAGGTACACGGGAACTGAAAATGAAATCAAAGACCAGTGCGAACATCGCAAATCCAAATGCCAAGGCGGCGATAACGCAAAGCAGCCGAACCCCTGCAGGACCGGTTCGCCACCATTCCCAAGTCGCGGGAGTAGGCTCGACATTCCCCGGGGCCTCCTCATTGCGACATGCATCCGATGCGCTATAAGTTCTCCAGTCGCCGCGTCGCGAACATAACAAAACACTCGCAGTGACCGCTAAGAGGAGTTGAAAGCTTTGCCAACGGCTATCACTGAACTTGGAAGGTGAAAGATGGTGTCCCAAGCGATTATAAACTTGTTGTTCAGCGCTTTGAGTTGCAGAATCCCTCTCTGTTTCCGCATCCATCCTGATTGCAGGCAAGGCGCCGGCCGTAAATCCGGCCAAACACAGTAGCCATCCGAGCCAATGTTCCCTGAGCCAGCATCTCCAAGACATGCGATCCCAACGAACTTCCGTCCAGAGGCTCGCCAAGCCTAGAGTTGCGATAACCCATAAACCCGTCACAACGTGAAATGCGGATCCTGCGCCGATCGACAACCAAGCCCAAGTCGATTGCCGCCGCCAAAGGCAGCCCAGGCCGAAAAAGAAAAATGCGTAGGCGATGCATTTCGACTCGCAACCTCCAACGACCCATTCCCCGGCCCATAGCCCCCAATGCATACCTGCCAGCCACAAGGGAGCGATGAGGGTTGCGGCCATGGGAACGAAGGTCGGACAACTATTGCGAGAAGGCTCAAAGATTCGATGCACCATGTGCGTCCAGCCGACCGCTAGCAGGATCCATGTGATCAGCCGACCGACCCATACGGCGTGAACCAGGGGTAAAACCATGGTCAGAGCGCCGAACGTGCTGTAGAAAGCCCAATGCACATCGCCGGACTCCAGAAAAAGATCCCCTTTACCGAATTCAGGATTCCAGAAATGAGCCGCTTTCGTCCAGTAGTGCGGCTCGTTCACGTCGGGAACTAAATTGCAGGCGTAGATCCCAAAGACGAGGAGAGTTCCCAGAAAATCGATCGTTCGCCTTTCGAACCAACGTGGTCTTTCCGAGGAAGGGAAGGATAGGGATTCAGCAGTTGCGGAAGACATCGATTTTTTTAGAGCTAACTCCTTATCCTGTCCAGAATTGCCGCGAAAGCCTACAAACGGCTACTTTTTTGTAAAAAACCGCTTGACATTGCACACTTTTTCTTGACTAGCGCAACCCCGCACCTAGAGTTGAAGGGTATTGGAGTGTAGGTAGACCGCCCGTAGGAGGGAGGCACGGTCGCAAACCTAGCTGATTCACAGGATACAGGAGATGGGTATTTTGCCCAGGGATTCGAGGAAGGGAAGTCATGTTAGTATTGTCTCGAAAAAAGAACGAGAGCATCGTAATCAATAACGAGATCACGATCGTCGTGGTCGAAATTCGTGGTGACAAGGTTCGACTGGGTGTCGAAGCTCCGCGAGAAGTACCGGTTCATCGCCGGGAAGTTTACGATGCCATCCAAAGAAACCACGAAGGCCACGAAACAGAGCGAACGGAAGAGTCGTAGTTGATACGGCCGTTCAGTTGCATATGGCGTTTTGGTAGTCCTGCCATAGTTTTTTCGCATTGTTCTGCCTGGTTGTCGTAACAGTCTGAATATTGTTTCGTATTGACAGTTTATTCGCGGTCCGTACACTCTCTCTACAACTCGCGATTCATCGCGTACGGCCCCGTCGTCTAGAGGCCTAGGACATCGCCCTTTCACGGCGGTAACACGGGTTCGACTCCCGTCGGGGTCATTGCAGTAGCCGCTGAGATGGCTGCATCGTTTCTAAAGAGACCCAGCCATCGGCTGGGTTTTTTTATCTCGCCAGCAATCCTTAACCCTTAACGACTGTGTCTCGTTAGCATTATGTCTCGTTTAGAAAAGATCCAAGCGATGTTGGCTTCGGATCCTCATGACACATTCCTTCGTTACACCCTTGCCATGGAGTATCGGAAGCTGGGTGATCAAGAACGAAGCGTGGAGCTGCTCCGCCAATTAGCGTACGAAAATTCGCCGTCCTACGTCCCAGCATTCTTCATGGCGGCTCAGCAATTGGTGGAGCAGGAGCTGCTTGAGGAGGCTCGCAGCCTGCTTCGCGATGGCATTGAAGAAGCACGCCAGCAAAACGATCTGCATGCCGCAGCCGAAATGAGCGAACTCCTATCTGAAATAGGGAAATGAATCCACAAGAACGGTTGATCGATCGCTTTATTCGCTACGTGAAAATTGGGTCTTCTGCCAATCCCGATTCGAATCGATACCCGAGTTCTGACGGGCAAAGGATCTTGGGTAATCTCCTTGTCGAAGAACTCCGAGAAATGGGGCTTCGAGAGGTCGAGCAGGATATCCACGGTCTCGTTTGGGCAACAGTTCCTGGGAATATCCCCTCCGCACCTGTCGTGCTTCTCAACGCGCATCTTGACACATCTCCCGAAGCGCTAGGCGAAAACGTCTCCCCTCAAGTCATCAGAAACTATTCAGGTGGCGATGTGCCACTGCTCAATGGTGATACGATCACCGTGCAATCGACTCCAGAGCTCGCGAAACTCCTCGGCCACGACCTGGTCGTCACCGATGGTACGACACTATTGGGAGGTGATGACAAAGCAGGTGTTGCTGCCATCATGGAGATTGCCCAACGCTGCCTGGAAAATCCCTCCATCCGCCGTGGCAACCTCCGAATTCTGTTCACCTGTGATGAAGAGATTGGTCTCGGAACGAAGTACTTTGATCTCGCTAAATGCGGAGCGAGTGTCGGTTACACACTCGACGGAGGCGGTTCCGGAAACCTGGATGTCGAGACATTCTCGGCGGATATGGCAACGATCCGGTTCACTGGAAACAATACTCATCCGTCCGTCGGTAAAGGAAAAATGCACAATGCAATCAAGGCGGCATCGTACTTCATCCATTTGCTGCCGAGAGATACTCTGTCCCCTGAAACAACCTCGGAACGAGAAGGGTTTCTCCATCCGTTTCGGCTCGAGGGAGGGGTTGGCCAATCAACCCTACAAATCCTGCTGCGAGACTTCGAGACCAACAATCTGTCGGAACAGGCACAGCTGCTCGATCGACTGAAGGATAAGACCGCAGCCGTTTTCCCAGGTGTCGACATCGAAATCGCAATCGCTCAACAATATCGAAATATGGGGGACCAGCTACGCGCTTTTCCGCTCGCTGTGGAGCTTGCTGAACAGGCCTATCGAAATGTTCAGATCCCCTGCAAGAGAGATATCATTCGTGGCGGAACGGATGGAGCGTTGATGACCGCCATCGGGCTTCCTACCCCCAATCTTTCGGTCGGACAATTCAATATCCACTCCACTCGTGAATTTGTTTCCGTGGATTGTATGGAGGATGCCATTCGGCACATGATCCAACTGCTCTCGCTTTGGTCCGAACAACGCTGCGAATCGTAGCATTGCAAAGCTCGCGCTGGGAGTCCTCCGGTGCTCGCCTCGAGCAAAGGTCGTCTACAGGAGCAGCAGCCTTATCGCTGCCACTGCCGTGATCAGCAGGATCAAGCTATCGAAGATTCGCTGCGAGATTCTCTTGAGAAGCAACCTCCCGATCCACAATCCGATCGCGACGAGCGGCAAAAGCAGTAGGTTCATGGTCAATGTTTCAAGACGAATCAATCCCAAGCCCCAGCTAAAGGGTAGCTTGATCACATTGATCAACAGAAAAAACCAAGCCGCAGTACCCACAAACTCCAATTTAGGAAGGCCGATCGCGAGCAAGTAGAGACCGAACACAGGACCAGCAGCATTCGCGAGCATGGTCGTCGTTCCAGCGAGTCCTCCCATAGACCAAGCAAAACCCATGGAATGCGGAACCCGATCGAACCAATTCCCTTTCCAGGTACGAACGGTCTGCAGGATAACCAACATCACGATGATGATGCCTATCAAGGGTTCATAGATTTTCGGCGACAGCCAAGTCATGACCCAGGCTCCTAAGACGATTCCCGTGAGCGCCGGTGGAAGCATTTTTCGAATGTAGTTCCAATTGGCATGTTTTCCGTAGGTGAACATTGCAAAAACATCACCTGCGATCAGCAGCGGGAGCACGATACCCGTCGACTCCCTAGCGCCGAAAAGGTGGGCGAAAATCAACACATGAACCATACTCATACCAGAGAATCCGCTTTTGGTGATACCGATTCCCAGCGCAGCCAAGCCGAGCAGCATCCATTGCGATAATTCGATGGGCATGGCTAAAAATGTCTCAAACTCTTCACGTTATCGAACATTTCTGTCAACACGAGGATTTGCCACACACAGCATGGGGTCAACGGATGGATCTTTCTATGATTCGAATCTTCAATCGGAGTGTCACGGATGGAGAGTATGGACAAGCAGTTGTTGAGGCTCTCATCCATTTTGCTGACTGTTTCTCTCGGTCGCACGACGGACACAGGGAAGTTGGTGCAGTCCAAAGGAGCTAGTCGCAAATCCGAATAGTCACCGATGTATTACGGCTTCCAACTCTCGTCGCGCCCCATAAACATTAAATGCTGCTGCGGTAGCTTGTCATATTCTCGTACCAATTTGAATCCATTTGCTAGGAACTCCTTAGTCGCTTGAGCTTTTGTCATTTTATGCTCCGGCTTGATCGGGACCGTAGGATCTTCAGCTCTGAATTCGACCAACGCGATGACGCCATCCGGTTTCAAGGCAGCGCGTATCGCAGCCAACATCTGGACTGGATGCGAAAACTCGTGGTAAACGTCCACCATCAATACCAGATCCAATGAGTTTTCTTTGAGTTTGGGATCCCATAACTCACCGAGGATTGTATCGATGTTGTGCAGCTGGGTTTCCTGCATTCGACGCGACAGAGCTTGCAACATTTCCGGTTGGATATCGACCGCCACCACGCGCCCGCGTGGAGCGACACGCTCGGCCATTTTCAACGTGTAGTATCCATCACCTGACCCCATATCGCAGACGACCATCCCATCCTTGAGTTGGAGTTGGTTCAGCATCTCATCCGGACGTTCCTCGTCGACTCGCTCGGGGCGATTCAGCCAAGGGATACCGTGATAACTCATAGGTAGGGCGATGCGCCGCCCCATGTAATTGGTCAGCCCCTTCGGAGGACGCAGCCTTTTCTGCGCTGAATCGCTCTGCTCCTGACCGAAAAGAGTTGGACTGAACGATAGACCGCTCATGAGAAAAAGAAAAACGGCAGTCAACAAAACGAATCCGCCGCTCTGGAATGACGACTTAAGACAGAATCGTGATTGAGAGCGGTTCATACATCCTCCAGTGGTAATGGCTCGAAGTAAGGTTGTTTTGCAGATTCAAGGTAGGATTCAAGAATGATATGGGCAGCAATCTTATCGAGTTGTTTCTTTCGCTGCTTGTGGGTCAGTTCAACATCTCGAAGCATTCTTGTTGCCAGCGCCGTCGTGTATCTCTCATCGACAAATCGGACCGGTCGATCCGTCTCGTCTCGCAACCATCGCGCGAATCGACGCACCTCTTGCGACTTGGCGCTCTCGCGACCATCGCAATGGATCGGTAATCCAACGACCCAACCCAGAATCTGGTTTTCGTTCGTGATTCGTACGAAGTATTTCTGATCTAACTCCACCGATTTGCGGACGTAGGTTTCCAAGGGGCTGGTCCATGTTCTGCTAGGGTCGCACAGAGCAATGCCGATTCGAACGCTACCATAATCAATGCCAGCTAATCGACCCGTCGCCGGCCATGCATCAAATTGGCTCGCGGAATTCCCCAATCTTCCCATCCTGCCTTCTAGAGCCTGATTTCTCTTGAATCCTCCGACTGCAAAACGCTATGGTCCCACGAAAATCGCTCGCGTGCAACCAAGCATGTCCTCGATTTGGTCCAAGTTATCTCGGAGATTTCCCATGTCTTTGAATTGGTTGCTCAGCAAAATGACCCGTTGGACTTTGGTGGCTACCCTGTTCCTTTGTACAGGCTTATCGATCGCGCAGGACGGCTTTGACATGAACGAAGCTGAGCGAATGATGGACTTCAATACGGTTGAGTTGCGAGATCAACTGGTCTTTGGATTGCGCACCACGTTGCCCGGGCAACAAGAATTCCTCGATTACGTGATTGCCAGCGTCGATGCTGGAGAAATCCCCAGGGCGATGGTCAACGTGGTTTTCGTGTGGGCTCGAAAACGCAACCCTCGAATTCCGTATCCCTACTTTGAAATCGCCCTAAGATTGCTGGCCGAACGCCGCGGTGTAACCTGGCCAGAGACCGAATCGATCGTCATCGCCCAATAGTCGAGTAACCCCATCGCCCCGACGCTTCTCGTCGGTTCGGGCGATTGAGCAGAGCGAGTGATCCATTTCCTGCCCGCGGTTGCTACTCCCCATGCAAAGTTCTGAAGCAACGGCCGTCAGCCAGGGGCTCTAGTCGCTCGCCAGGCTTCTGTTCCTGAACAAAAGCCGCACTGCGAAAAGGATTTACCGCGGATTCCCATTCCCGAGGTTTCAAA
This sequence comes from Pirellula sp., assembly GCA_040396935.1. GTDB lineage: Bacteria > Planctomycetota > Planctomycetia > Pirellulales > Pirellulaceae > JBKCUI01. The sequence goes on along the minus strand of JBBAXA010000023.1, from coordinate 28,590 downwards.
GTAAAAAACTTCAATAGGAATGGGAATTGCAACAGGGAACCGTGTGCGTCCAGGCGACGTATGAAATGGCAATTCAGGCTCTTTACTCACGCGAAACGTTCATTTTGGGATTTGTTGCTATGAGATCGAAACACCCTCTGAAGTGGCTACTACTTGGCTCGATGGTCGCGGTTCCCGCAGGGTACTGGGCCTTTTCCTCTACCCATTCCTCGACCACGGCAGTCTACGCCCAGCAGATTGCAGAGGCGCGAACCTCCCGCTTGGACCTGGATAGTCAAGCGATGATCGCCAGCGCAGATCAACTCTCCCGCGCGTTTCGGGAGGTAAGCAAGACGGTCAAGCCGGCCGTGGTTAGCATCAAGAACCTCGTCAATGTCCGCGTGGGGCGCCGGTTGCCGAGAGGCTTTGAAGACTTGTTTGGTGGAGCCGTCGACCAGGGGATCGATGAGGGTGAAACTCGTCAATTACAGAATGGACTCGGATCTGGAGTGATCATTCGTCCAGACGGGTACATCCTCACCAATAACCATGTGGTTCGCGATGCCACGGCATTGGAAGTCGTTCTCAGCGACGATCGCAAATTTGAGGCAAAGGTTATCGGTACGGATGAACGCACCGATCTGGCTGTCCTCAAAATAACCGCGAGCGGACTCGTAGCGGCTCCGTTGGGAGATTCCTCCAAAATGGAGGTAGGTGATTGGGTTATCGCTGTTGGTAGTCCTTTTGGTTTGGCTCAGACCGTAACAGCCGGCATCATCAGCGCGACCGAACGTACCAACCAGGGAATTACCTTGTACGACAACTTCATTCAAACAGATGCAGCGATCAATCCGGGGAATAGCGGCGGTCCCCTGATCAATCTCCGAGGTGAAGTCATCGGAATCAACACAGCGATCGCATCCCGAAGCGGTGGCTATAACGGGATTGGATTTGCCGTTCCCAGCAATCAGGCCAATCGAGTCGTGGGAGATATCATCGCCAAAGGTCAGGTTACCAGAGGCTACATAGGAATCGAAATACCAGAAGGACTCGAATCCTCGAAGGGCGTTCTCGTAGACGGAGTGGTCAAGAACGCGCCAGCTCAGAAGGCAGGCATTCAGCCCGGCGATGTCATCACGGCCGTCAATGGCAGGCCCGTCAACAGTCGATCCACCGTGTTTCGAGCCATCGGAGAAGCAGTACCCGGATCATCCGTTCGAGTCAGTCTCACACGCGAGGACGGATCGACGCGCGAGGTCGCAGTACAAATCGCTGAGCTCGATGAGAGAAAACAAAAAGAAGAGTTTGGAAGGCTGTTAGCAAACTATGGCGTGATCGCGAAGGACCTCTCCTACAGCATGATGAAGGAACTCGGCATGAAGCCGGGTGAAGGGGTCGAGATATGGAAAATCCGACCTGATGGTGTATTTGGACGTTTACCACTCGGTATTGCGGTCAAATCCGTCAATGGAAAAACGGTCGCTTCGCCCGACGATTTTTACAACGCAATCCAGAAAGGAATGGATGCTCGATCGATACGCATGGTCGTCCGCGCATTAGACCAGGATGGTGGTGTATCGGAGGGGGGTGTTCGAATTCTCTAACGTAGCATTGTCCATTGCTGTCTGAAAAATATCGTCAGCTACCGATTGTCTGATCGGTAGCACCGATGGGTGGGGGATGGAACTGGTCTATGCATGAAACTCAAAATCCGCGACCTGTTCGATGGAGCGGATTCAACACGATCAGGTGGAGACCCTAGAGAATCGAGAGCGGTTCTGCAGACGGAGGACTCAAGGTGCAGTCGCTTTGGATATCTGCTCGGTCCAGAATCGGTGAGCTTCAATCATGGGAGCAGCATAATCGTTCCAATCCTCTGGATTCTGTTTGATGTTGGAAGCTGCATTCTTAAGCCACGCAAGCATGAACTCACAGGCTTTCTTCGAGATACGAGGCTTCCCGTCGAACTCGAAATAGAAAGGGGCGGTCGTTGCCATCCGATAGCCCTTCTCATGTGCCGTGATGACTCGAATGACAAGCCACCCGCTTTCTTCGATTTGCAGTGGTGGAAATTGGTTGCGTTGATAATGCTCCTCCAACTTGGCACTGTAAAGCGGCTCTCCATTGAAGAGGACATCTAAGTAATCCACCGGTTCGCGAACGGTCAAGGAGACATCGATATCCAGATCGATCGGTGTCCCTCGAGAGCTTGATTGGGTTGTCCCAGGGGGCAGTTGATTGACAAGTGTTCGGAGCAACGGACCATTGGTGATCGTCGTCTGCCCCAGGGAAACCGCCTGCAGCCATCTCATTGCATCGGGAGTCTGTTCGTGAAAACCGTAGATCCGATTATAACCCAGATGCGTTTCGCTTTCCCCAAATCCGCTCCCTGCCGTGGGCGTGAGCCGCAAGCCAGACTCCAGCATCGTCCAGAACAATTGCTCGGAAATCAAACCCACCCCGCGCCCTCCCTTGTATCGCAATCGATCTTCGAAATCCAGCGGCGCGAACAACGCATGGACGATAGTATCCTTACCGCGATGGGAATGAACCCGACCGAATATTCCTGTGTTTTCAGAGCGAGGAGAAATTGTCAAAACATCATCTGCCAGTGGACGGTTGGTATGGTTCAGAACCTGAACCGAACGCACCCCCTTGGAACTCAATAGCAATGGCACATCCCTCGCCCAAGATGTCATTAGTTCAGGAACCACCCCTTCGCGACCAATCGTCGAACGTAGCAGATTCATCAACCCGGAGATTTCAGTACTCTTCTGCGACGGATCTGCTTCAGGAGTTTTTTCGAGGTTAGCCACAGAGTGACCGATACGATGCAGGATGATCGGACCATGCTTTGAATTCGAGCACTCGGATTCGAGCCCCATGCGTAGACCAACCACATCCGGTTCAAGCAATTCCTGGAGAGTCCCCTCTTCCCTATGATTTCTCGCAGTCTGTCCCGATTCCGAATCCGTTCGGGGATTGTCTGCAAGATCGCGAGGGAGAGACGCCACGCAATCGAGAGCTTCCGCGGCTTGCCATCGCCGCGTTAACTCTGGAATCAGTCGGCAATCGTGATCCCCACTGTACCAGTTTTCAGCATGCATATCGGTGCTGCGCGGTACCTCGATAAGCACGGTATCCTTCGACTTTTTCTCAACGGTGAAGCCACCTCGGACATTGACGAATTCCGGTCCTCGCTGGACCATAAATTCATAGTCGCCACCCTTTGGAGAAAGAGCAAATTTCGATTCGGCAAGCCACCATCCCCCCTCCACCAAAACGCCGCGCGGGCGTGAAACTCGTTTCTCCCCCACATCGAACTTGATCCGCCCAGCAATAGGCTTACCAGACGCATCGTCGACAAATTCGAGTTCAACCGTTTGAGCCTGGCAGTAGGTTGAAAATACGCTCAGCAAGAGAGTCGAACGCAAGGCTAAAGGCCGACCGTACGAGCACCTCGCTAGTAGATCAAACAGGATCCGTTGTGGTTGGCGAACTCTCAAGAGCCGGTGCATCCGAGGGGGCGGTCGATGGCTCTGGGGCCGCTTCTTGATGAACACGAATCGTATCCTCGATGTTGGTGTCAATCAGATCAAATTCGGCATGGTCTATATCTTTTCGCAAAAGCAAGTAGATTGCTCCCGCGCAGCTCCAAAAATAGCTTAAACCGAAGGAGGAAAGCAACAACGCGATCACTCCCTGAAACATGCCATTGGCTAACTCTCCCAAGTCTTTGATTGTACCGGAAGATCCAATTTCGAAAGCGCGGCCAATGATGGCATAACCGGTACCGACGATCAATGCGAAAACGTCTCCAGTGACAATGCTGATCCAATGTGCGATCCCGATCAGCAAAAACAACAGGACCGGACGCTGAAAGGAATAGGCGGCAGATCGAGAGACTCCATCAAACGCATCCGCTTTTCGTTCGGTTACGATGGCTGCGACCGAGAGTGGAAATCCGAGCTGGGTGATCGCTGCACACCATCCGATTCCGAGTGCACCTAAAACCGTCGGCAACAGCAACAAAATCGCGAGCCCATGGCCAATCCAGGGCAGATTCGATACCCAGCCAATCACTAATGGAATCACTGCCAACATCATCACCATACACGCAGGCATGGTGAGGGACCAGGCGATCGATTGCCAACGCTGACGAACCAGGCGTATAGTATCGTTCCACGGCGGCGAATTACGAGTTCCGAATTCAACCACCGATCGACGTACCAAGCATCCGCCTACAAAGGACCAGATCAGTACGAGACTGATCAGGAGGGCTAACGCATACGCGGTCCCCCTCAAAGTAGGAGCATCCAACCATACCCACAACGGAGAGAGATAGAGCATCCACTGCTGAAGATAGCCCACGGGAGGATAAACACCGAAGGCATCGGACAGACCCGAGATGGGGAGTAGTGGCGACCGCGTCGCAAACCACGAATAAGATTGATCCAACTCCGGGTTGAATACAAACCTGAGGAATCGAGACAACCCATCGGTCGCCAGCAGCCCCAGACTACAAAGCAGCACGTGCGATGCACGCCATGAGACACAGACCGTTGAGCTCAATAGCCTCCACCATGGAGCCGATCGGAACCAATCGACTTCGACTTTGGGAGTCTTTACACTCCCCGGAGGAAAATCCTGTGGGTTGGTCAACGCTGGGGATCGATCATTCATGAAGTGATTCTCGGCAGGTGTCGGCTATTCAAATTTCCATTCCCGGGGAGTTGTGGCGGGCGGAGGCTCTTCATCCTCGTCTTCGGGTTCGGAGCTACCGCTGGGAATACCAATATCCTCCATCATCCATCGATGAAGATCTGCGAGTTTACAACGATGGGAGCAAAACGGCATCGTCGGGGATTTCACGTCTGCTTCAAATCTCCGCTTGCATGTAGGACATACGATTTCTGGCTTTGACACGCTCATAGGCTATGAGGATACCTCAAATTGAAACGATGGGCAGGTGCAATCGCCCCGAGAGTAAATCGGAATCCTGATGATTCAATAGGCTGCGGACTGGATGGGAACGGAGCCCCTTTGAAGCAACGCATGGAAAACACTTTATTCAGGCCACGTTCGTCGAGATCTCCGCTCGGAGATGAGCATCTGCTTCCACCCGGCCGAGCAGCAGCATAAAAAGCTGATCCGATACGCTCGACGACGGGCTTCCCGAGAAATTTGCCGATTTTCGAAACCTCACCGAGGCTCCAGGATCGTTTTGGCTTTTCCGCCGGTCTTACGTTCCCGTTCGGTCTAAAGATTTCAGGATTGGAAAGTGGTTATATTGTGGGTCTGTTACCTGGCAATTCGGACTCCAGCCCCTTAATTCCATCCGCGTAATTGTTGTTGCCGAGCTCGGCGTTGGTTACGATTTTGACTCTAGCAATGCATTCCTCTCAAGGACAAAAAAATGAAGTGTCTCCCGACTGACTTTTTCTGCAAATCACATTCCGTGTTTGTACTAACTCTTTCCTTGGTACTGCTGTTCCTAGCGAGCGATCTTCCAGCGCAGCAGCGGTATCGCGTTTCTCAGCTCGAAAACAAGATCAGTATTTTCGACTCTGACAAGCTGGTAACAACGTATCACTATCGATCGGGTACCAAGCCAATCCTCTGGCCACTGATGGGCCCGGATGAAATGCGGTTCTCTCGTGAGTATCCGATGGTTTCCGATTCGAAGGATGAGGAGCATGATCACCCCCATCACCGATCTCTGTGGATGACCTTCGGTGAGGTGAACGAATTTGATACGTGGGCCGAGGGGAAAGACCGTGGCACCGTATGTCAGATCGGAGCTCCGACCGTCGCAGTGGACAATTCGCGAGTTGTTTTGTCGGCGAAGCATGTTTGGAAGGGAGGGACAAAAGGTGTGTCGACCGTATCGGATAACCTGTCGGCCGGATGCAGCGAAGCCGAACCTACCCTGCTTCACTGCGATGCAGAATACACGTTTCATGGAACCCATGAGGAAAGAATCATCGATTGCCGCTATACAATGACTGCGGCTCGCGACATCCATTTCGGCGATACGAAGGAAGGCATGTTTGCGATTCGTGTTCCTGAACCGATGCGAGCAGACAAGCGTGGCGGTAGCATCCTCACCAGTGAAGGCAGGAAGAACGGGGATGCATGGGGATATCCAGCTCGCTGGGTTGACTACTCCGGCAAGGTTGTGGCCAGCAATCCAAAGACCTATGGTATCTCCATCCTTATTCATCCCTCGAGCTACAACGCTCAAGGACGATGGCACGTGCGTACTTATGGTCTCTTCGCCCACAATCCCGTCGGAGTCAAAGATTTCCCCAAGATGGACAAGCCGCCTGCTGGGGAACATGCTGGAGGTCACAAGTTAAAATCAGGAGAGAAAATGAATCTCTATTACAGAGTGATCCTCCACCGAGATGCCTATTCGGCAGATCAAGGCAACCAACGCTGGGAAACCTTTGCTGCCGGTAAGTGAGTTCCTCCTGTTGTCGAGATTTCTCTTTCTTTTCACTCCTTTCGCCATCTCCGCGGCGCAAGGAGTAGGATCGTTCGGACTGTCGACTCTCTCAAGGGATTTTCCGAAGCGATCCATTCTCGCTGTTCTCAGCGACCCGTCGGCTCTCCAACAAATCGTCCGAATTCGACGAATCTCCTAATGAAAACTTCTGGGAAGGAATCGGTCGGCAGCTAGGATCGCAGGAGGACGGAAATCACATGACCTTCATCGACTGGATTCCCTCTGGACCGATGACACGAGGCGCCTTGCAATGACGGTACGCTTCTCCCTATCAAGCCCTTCCATCGGAAGGGGTATTCTATCTAAAGAGCGATCGCTCGCTCGAACTCGATCGAAACGTCTATATCCTCGCACCCAATACGTCGTGAGGCATTCCCGTTGACGACACTGACCTCGACACGCCCCGAGGAGCCGACCAGTGCAACCAGTTCCCCGTGCTGTGCATCGGCATAGGTTTTCACCCACGGAATCATTCGTCTAGGGAATGGACATCTCTCTTTACCAGAGATGAACACACGAAGAATATCTTCTGGGGCATGAGTTGGAAAATCATCAAGCGGAATGTTCGTAATCAGATTGCCGTAATGATCCGAAAAAAGAATCTGACCGGAGATGGAATGAGCTGTAGTCACCGTCCTAGGTACGGGGTTTGGAGATAATTCCCTGTGCTGTGGCCCAAACTTTTCAAGCGCAACCCCATTCGCAAGTTGCCCTGCTACCGGCGCCAAGATATCTCGTCCGTGAAAGGTCTTACTGACTTTGCTGTTCCAGTATTCCGGATTTACTAGCCGTATTATACGTCCGATCGGCCAATCGGAGGCCAGCGAACTCAGCAAGCCGTTGTCGGGACCGAGCACGAGCCAGGGGCCGATCTCCGCCACCACCAGGGAACGATCGGTACCAACTCCCGGATCAACGACAGCGATATGGATCGAGCCCGGCGGAAAATAGGGTACCGAGTCCTGCAGCACCGTAGCGCCATGAATAACCGATTGAGGTCTGATATCGTGCGAGATATCGACGATTTGAGCGGAAGGACAATTCGATAACAAGCAACCCTTCAGTTGGCCGACGTAGGGGCTCGTACCGAAATCCGTAGTCAGTGTAACAATGGGATTTTGTCTCACTTGGCTAGCTCGAGCACCTCGGCGATGGCGTCTCGCAGTCGTTGAGGAGTATCACCGTCGGCCCCAACAAAAACCTTTCTAACGATTCCCTTACGATCGATAATCACAGTAAAGGGAATCGATTTCACTCCGTAGAGTTTGCTGATCGCTCCGTCTGCATCCACGGCAACCTTGCTAGAAATCCGAAGTCCAGCGGCTGCCGCATGCACCAGCTGGAGGGGCTCTTCGCTATTGATTGCAACAAATTCGAGATCCGATTCCGGAAACTCGCTTGTTAACTTTGCCAAGCCTGGTAAAGACTTCATGCAGGGACCACACCAGCTAGCCCAAAAATCGACGACGACCACTTTCCCCATCATCAAATCCAGATGGGCCCGGGTTCCGTCAAGCCGCTCGAGGTTGAACGAGGGAGCCTCGATTCCGATCAGTTTTGATCGTCCAGCGGCAGTCTCGGCTTCCTCCTTTTCGTCCTGTACAAATTTTGGGTCGGGTGCATTTCGCAATTGCCATTTCGCAAAGCGACTGCTTTTAGCGGTGTTGGTTATTTCGTCTCCGAAGGTCATCCGTATGCAATCCTTCAAGGGAATTCGACATTCGCCGAGCTGCGGATGAACACCCTCAATCGCCTCGTTCTTCACCGCTTGAGGGATGACGCTGATGCGAGTCCCCAGCCCGACTAAAATCTGACACGTCAGACCAGGAGGGGGCGGATTGTTTGGCGGCCCTGTTGCATCCGCCGGTTCGGTTTGGCGATCGGATGTTGCCGGTGGGGCAGGTTCTAGCCAAATAATCTCCGCGACATTCTTCATCCACAGCCTACGCAACTCGCCTCTCACTTCGACAGAAATGGTATCGAGATCCATCTCTACAATGTTTCCTCGCACCGCGTCTCCCTCATTGGAGACGATCAAATGGGTCGGCGGATCCCTGCGCTGAATGCGAGGAACGGATAACAAACGATCCATCACTTCCTGCGGCATCGCCTCCAGTCCGGTGTAGACAAGATTACGGTAAGCTCGTACCAAGCTCGAAGTTATCTTGGTATTCCCGAAATATTCAGAACCCAAATACATCACCCCGTCTCGAAGGGAGTCCATTTTGGCTGGAATACTATCTCCGGAGAGCAGGAACAATGCTGGCTCGCCCGGCTCGAGGAACCGACTTTTCAGCTCGCTGCGGGAACCGCCGACGTCTTTGCGGGTGCGGCTTTCATCATTCTCCTGATTCCCCCGGGGATAGAAATCAATTGATCCATCCACATCCGAGCGAAGCGAAACGGCATTGACCATGCCACGGGACTCCCAGCGAAGTGTTTGAGATGGAACATCGGCAACGGCGGACTGCAATGCGGAATCAGCCAGCCGCCCAAACGACGACACATCGGCGGTCATCAGTCTAGAGCGTTCGATAGAGGGTACGGACTCCTGTTCTCGCTTGGCAGAAATCACTGGAACATTTCTCTGGACTTGGATCGAACCGATCGTCCGGACATCGCATACGATTTCCGGCACTGCGGGTGGATCGATGATTTTGAGAGTGTTTCCTAAATGAAGGATTGCTGTTCCGGAGTAGCGATCACCGTTTTGTAATTCAATGAAGCAAAGCGGGTTCGGCTGCGAGGTGTCTCGTTGTGGCCAAGCGCTTTGGGGGTTCGCTGGTCGTACCGGTTCGAGCGGGAATTCGATCCGTTCGATCTCTCGAAGGGGTACGTCGCGATTCGATTCCTGCGATCGAAAGGAGATGGAGCTTTGAGTGGGATCAAAGCCCTGAGGACTCGCAGGAAAACTGTCGCCACTACTGAGCATGATGAGTGGTGAAGCGACCCCTTTCTCCGACGTGCTTCCTCGCTTCGAGTCCGAGATCGAAAAGACGGACCGTGAGACGCGTAGATCGCGCAGATTGATCCCACCTGCAGCAACATTGGTCAACATGATCGGCTGCTTTCCTCCGCTGCGGAGTTTCTCTTTGGAACGAACTTCTCCAATCGTCTTTCCTTGCATCTGCATCGCAAAGCGCCCCCGCACATAATCGGAGAGCAGACGCAGTCGAATCGACTCCATACCTTCGAAAGGAAAAACAGCCGTCGCGATGTCGGCAGTGTCGGTCTCCTCAAATAACAGGGTTACCGAGATTTCATTTCTTTGCTCCAGTTTCCTGACATGCAGTTCCAGCTTCCTAGGTGAACCAACCGTGAGCACCCAATTCGGACTGGAGTGTGGCCAAGCGACATCGATTTCGAGGGAACAAACGTCCGGTACGAAAACCTCTTGAAAAACCGATGTGCCGGCGGTGTCTGTAGTCAACGAGCCGACCTTGGCGACCCAACGCTTGTCTCCATCCTTCCGTAATTTAGGAATCAATTGGGTCCAATTCATCGGCGACAAAGAACCGGCCTCTTTCTCGTCGCCGTCGATGACTCTTAAGAACATGCGAATCGATCCAAACGCAATTCGCTGCGGACCAAATAAATCCGATTTGAGTGTCACGGCTTCGCTGTCAACCGCTACTATTTCGCCGGTCAAACAATCACCGGACCAAAACTCGACGATGAACTTCTCATTCACACCGTTACGGTGGGTTCTCGGTCGATCGAAAGAAACGGAATCGATGTTGGACCATGGAACTTGCAGGGGTTCCGTAAACGATGGGCAATCCCAACGAAATATCTTTTCGGGAGAGTTTCCTTCTAAGGAAAACACCCCCTTAAAAACATCCCCTTCTGCCATCCGAAGTGTGCCTTGCCCCAGTTTTGGATCGTCCGCAGCATCTGAGACTTGGATCGAGAAATAGAAATTCAGCCCGAGTAGAACGAGAACCAAGCAGGAAGAAACGAACCATCGTGCTCGCGATCGATCCCTTCGGCAAACGACTCGACCTGGATGATCTGAATTAGCGTTCATAAATGGGAAGGAACCGGAAATTGAGGGCGAGGGAAAGAAGCGACATCGATGTTGCGACAGACGGACCAAAGCTCCCTTCAAATCGCCCATCGGATTTCTGCGTCGATTTGAGTTCTTTGATCAATACCTTATTCCATTTTTCCCAAGCTTCGATATCGGCTTGAAAGAGAGCTTGGGCTTTGTAGTAAGCGGTATATTCCCCGTAATGGTCTCCTACTTTAACCACATCTTTCGCTTTGAGGAACGTGGAGCATGCCTTGAACTCCTTAAGATCCTTTCTTCCAGCGATGGCGTAAACCAGAGTCGCGATGGATACCCTGGCTTGGGATTCATCGAATCCACCCAAACCACCCGCATAGGCAACTTGCCCGCTCTTCGACGTCATGCTAGTGAAATACGAGATGGCGCGATCGATATTCTTATCCGGAACCTCGATTCCCGCATTTCGAGCGGCAAGTAATGAGACGAGAATTGCACCGGAAACCGAGGTGTCGGCATCCGTTGAGTTGGGGCCATAACGCCAACCTCCAGTGCTGTTTTTATCTTGACTGGTGATCGATGTACGAACCGCGAGTTCCAGCGCTTCAGCCAACGAACGCCTTCTCCCCTCGGCTATCTTGGAACCTTGCCAGAAATCATTTTCGTCGATAGCCCCATAGGCTTCCGCCAGCGCTAGGGTTGCAAAACCATGGTGATACATGCTGCCACCGAGATAGCCCGTCCTCGGATCTTGTTGTGCGATGAGATGCTGTAAGCCTCTGCGTATCTGTGTCTGATGGATCCCAAAATTGGGATCCTCGCCATACGCCAGAAAGGTCAAAACGCAAAGACCCGTAGCGCCTGGACCGGGATTGTTCGGAGAGGGCCAACTACCATCCTGCAACTGGTTGGCGATCAACCACTCCAAACCTTTCTCGTAGATTTCTCGTACCTCTCGAGACACTCCCTGACCCTGCACGCTTCCATCTCTCCATGGGGCGGAGATGCCCTGCGCGGGAAGCACACGTGTGGTGATACCCGCTAAAAAAAGAACAAGAAAGGTTCGCAACATAAATCAACTTTTCCAGGATGGCTGGGGATCCTCGACCGTCCCTCGTAGGTTACTGAAGATCCTGATCCAACATTCCCTCGCCAGGGAAAGGAGGAATGTTTTCCGTGACTGTTTTTAACTTCTGAAATTGGGAATCCGTCAGAGGTATTTCGGATCGGGGCGTCTCGAGAAGGATGCTTCGCAGTCGATCCATGGTGATCAGTTCGGGCTGGTCCGTTCGAAAAACCAAGTCCGAGAGCCATTTCCGTTGCGATGCATTCAACCCCAATCGACGTTGCATCCCTAGGAGCATCCGATGCTTTTTGGAATCAGTCGTCCGACGATCGATGCGATGCTGATCCTGCTCGAGTTTAGTCAGCTGGTCGTTTGTAAGAATGGATTGCAGGACTTTGCACCAGATACTGTCATCGAGCAATGATTGCTTGGCCTGATGATCGTGAATACTCGCCCATGCCTCGTCATAAATATCTTTCTTCCGAGCAGGTGCGGTTGTCTCCTGCAATTCGCTCAGCAGAGAGGCAACCATCGACTCTGTTCGCGCGATATCGATATCGATGGAGGCATCGATTTTCTTTTTTTGAAGGTCATCGAGTCCACATACTTTATCGACCCGATCGATGTAGCGCTGGATAGACTCTCGATGGAGGCGCCGGAAAGCTTGTCGCGAACCACCGAGTTTACCATAGAGCATTTCCTCCATCTCGCCTCGGCTCAGGCGTGCGTGGATCGTATCGCCGAACCTCATCACGTTGGGCGCCACGATCCTCTCCGCATCGTTGATCTTCCTTGGCAACTCATTGACTCTTTGAGCTTGTGCGATACAAGTCGTACCCCATGCCAGCAAAAGCAGAGCAGGTAACAGAACGGCCTCGTTGATACGATAAGCTAGCTCCGCCGCCATCCTCGGGCTCCCGATCGGTAAGCTTAGCAAGCTCCGATACATCATGGATCTCCTCGCTCATCGTTCGCATCGAGCAATATCGAATCGCTACTCTCAAGCCCGCTGATTCGAAATCTTTTATCCAGCGGATAGGAAATGTACTCTTGAGGCGCGGGTTCGGCTCGTGCCTGGGGTGTGCGAATTGCCAACGCATTGCGCTGGGCATCGGTCAAGATCGAATCAAGCCACGATCGATTCAACTCTGGGAGGAGAGTTTCATTATCAAAGGTTGCTTCGATCGAACGGAACCATCGATCCTTCCATTTAGCTCGTAGCACCTCCTCGATTTGGTCTTGCTGCTCTCCAGAAAGTTGCAATTTACTCTGCAACCAAACGAGGATTTGTGTGATCAATGCATTCTTACGAAACTCCATTCGATCAGCGAGCTCAGCTTCATACGCTGCGGATTGCTCAGCAGTCAGTATCTCACTCACCCACTGTTGGATCGTACGCTCGACAAGCCCATCGAAATCGACCGCACCGTAGACATGCTGTTGCAATCGTTTCGACATTTCGCGACGGGTCTTGTTACGCCATTGCGATTCCGCAATATCGAGCAACTTTTGCGACTGTTCACGATTGGGCTTGCAAATCGCTTCGACCAGTTCCAGTTCATTTTGAAACAAGCCCTTCACCTGCCTCTGGACGATCCATTTCGCGTTAGGTTTCGGCTTGATCACCGCAAGGGGTACCTGTTGCTGCCCAACGAGCGGATGCGCCACGAAGACACAAACAAAAAAGAGCCCAAATCCAACGAACTGCTGAAAGGGGAGTCTCCGCCCTGGTCTCACGAAACCCGCGTGTAGCAGATCGGGTTGTGCGCCGACTCTTAAACTGAATCGGGGAACCCTTTGGAGGACTCGACCCATTCGATTGAGACCCGTACGGAGGTTGAATGACCTTCCTGATATTCGTATTCCAACCATCATTACGGAAGACTCTTGCGATCGATGCGCTGAAAATACTCATCCAATCCGTAACGATACTCTTCAGGCAAACCGGTTCCCGTCGTTCCCGTCTGTTGGGAAACTCCATGATCCTGACGTTGTTCATTTTGATTGACGCCCGGCCCGATCATGGCGATAGCTGGGGCATCCGTCGAACCACCTCCGCCTCCACCGGGAGTCGATCCCCCGCCACCTCCAGACTTGGGATTGATCCGTTTTGCCTGGAGCAGCAATTCGATGGCTTCGGTTTCCGCCGCCACAGCCGCTTTACCGGTATTCGGTCGATTCAGGATCTCGGCTGCATCTCGCATGACTACAGAAACCTGGGTCATGAGCGCAGTCTCTTGATGAAACTCCTTATCTGCGTCGGGCAATTCGGCGATTTTCTTTCCGACAGCGACAATCCGCTCATCGAGCTTATGCTGGGATGCCACCAGTTCGTCGACCTTCTCTGAGTATTCCCGATCGGAAGACGCCTCTTTCGCTTGCTCAGCGACTCGCGTTCGATCGCGAAGATTCATCTCTGCCTCGAGGACTTGCAAGACCTCCAAAACAATCGAAGGGGGCAAGGAGCTTTTGCTTTTAGAACCTTTGCACTCCCCCTTGCTAGCGGGGTCGACGATATCCTCTGCCCATCGATCCATGGTATCGGCCCAGTATTCCGCTTCGGCGATCGCAATCCCTTGATGCTCAACAATTCGCTCGGATAAACCTCTCAGGCCACCGATAATGTCCCCCGCTTTGATTTCCGAGAGCACGCTTTCCAATTTTTCCGAGGGACGGCGTTCATGAAAACCCTGCATATCATCGATGATCAAGGAAACGAAGTCGACGGCTTTTGTCTCCCTGAGCCCGAGATCCTCGATGCGCATGCGTTGTTCCGACTTCAGGGCCCGATTGGAGAGTCCGAAGGCATCGGGGAGTTGATGATTTGTCGCATCTGCAATTTCTATTTGTTCACGTGAGGCAGCTTTCAATCGCTTCACGAGCGTACTCCCCTCGAGATTACCCATCAATTCATCGAGCTCATCCGCTACCTTTTGAAATTCTGCGATCAACTCCTCCTGTTTTTCAACAGCTTCTTCAATAGGTTGATCGCCCGACTCTTCCTGATCCTTTTCGGGGGACTCTTTGCTTTTAGCACCGGTTCCCATCAAGGTGGTGGTCGGCAATCGAAAGGCGCTCGGACTACTCGGCTTGGGTTTGCTATCCGCCTGCTTGTTACCATCGATGGGCTGCTGCGACGATTCTTGATCGGAGATGGAGGGAGCATTCTCTTTCTCATCCTTCTTCTCCTCGCTGCTGCCTGGCGGAGGAGATTGAGTCAATTTGTTATTACCTACCTGCAGGGATTCCTTGGATTCCGAAGAGGAACTGGAGGACGCTTCCGATTTGATCAATCGTTTTTGGTTCGCTGCCTTTTTCAGAAGATTCGCAACGGAAGGCATACGATTAGCCGCAATCTCTTTTAGGATTCTTTGCATCTCTGCCCATTTCTCGAGATGACTTACTCCAATTTCCGAATTCCTTGCTGCCTGTCGTAGCAACTCCTCCCCTCTTGCCGTCAGATTGTTGAGACGTCTTCCGTTGGATTGTTCCGCTGCCGCCTGCTGTTCGATTTTCTGCCGTGTTTCCGGCAGATTCAGTTCTTCCTCGGAAAGATCGCGCAGTTGTTTGTTTCCGGCGAGTAGCTGCAATTCGCGATCTCGCACATCGAGCGATTCACGCTGCCACTTGGTGATTTGGTCTAACATCCAAACGGCGTGATCATTTGGATTCAAAACATAGAGCGTATGGGGCGCAGAGTAGACCCGTCCACGATCGTCCATGTAATCCTCGGCGAACAATCGAACTTCGACGGGCCGCGTCGGTATCTTCATCGCTGTTGCTTGAAATGTTGCAATCGCATCGAGAGACTGTGCAGAAGGTCCCCCTTTGGCTAGCATGAATTCCCCTTGTTCACTTTCGATCGATGCTGAGGATTCGAGTGTCTTCCACTCCAATCCAACCTGCTTCACACCAAAGTCATCCAGAGCTCGAAGCGTGAATTGAAGTTGCTCCGAGTCGAGCACGACACGCACCTTCGGAAGGCCATCTCCAAAAACAGTTGGCGCTTCGTCGTCGATCGCGTTTACATTGAGCGGAAACGGCGCCTTGGCTTCCAACCCGTCGGTGTCTTTCCAACGAAGCTCTATCTTTTGGGAATCGACGACTTGAAAATCTGGCAATTCAAATGCCCCATCCCGAACTGGTAGTTGCTGTCCATTGGCGGTCGCACAATCGATCGCTTTGGTTGTCTGGGACTGAAAATGAAGTTTGGATCGCTTGACAACGGTAACAGCTCCACCCCTGATATCCTTCTCAATCGGCTCTGCGATCTGAAGGTAGCCGGGCAACTGGATGGAGACTGAAAGCTTCTGCAACTCGGGACGCATGGATGGCGAAACGTCGATCGTCGGCGATGCATCTCCCACCGAAATATTCAATTCAGAATCTTGGAGCTGCGCAGGAATGGAAAACCCATAACTACCATCCTCCAGCGATCCCTCGATGTCCGGGAACTTCCCGAGCCTCGCAACCCCTTTTTCGGGAATCCATTGCGAATGGGAAGCCAAACGCAGGTGAACATCGAACTCCTCGCCATAGGGAACGATCAGCTTTTTGGGAACGGACTCGAGACTGGTGAAGGTAAACCGATCGATCGATGCAAACGGCATCAAAAACCTCTGCCAGGCATTCCATGTCGCTTGAGGTAGTAATGCAGCGAGCGCGATACCCCCGATACATAGCAGGCTAGCAACGGATAGCCAGATTCGATGGCTCGAGTTCGGCGTGTGCTCGAGCAGATTCCGCTGGGCAGTGGAAGCTGCCACTTGTTCCAAAGCCGCCTGACATAACACAGGCGACCGATTTTGCTCGACCGCGTTCGAGGACAATTCGAGCGCCCCGAGAAGAGAATCACCTACCGAAGGAAGCTTCTTGCTGAGTAAACGGGCTACGGACTCCAAGCTCTGGAGCTGTACGATCCAGCGATAAATAGCCAGAGGGATGGCCATCATTCCCAGGAGTCCAACGAAAAATAGAATGCCGCGAAACCAACCGGGCGCGTCGCGCAGTCGATCCACAACAAACACCACCAAAAACCCAACGATGAGAATCGTCAGGGCCATCCCGATTGCTTCTGAGATTTTCTGCCGTCGAACCAGGGAGCGATACTCCCGGACCTGACTCGTCAGAATTTCAGGGATTTGGATTTTGTGTTTTTCTGCCATCCTCACCCACCTGGGCTAAAACCTATCGTCAGTGGCGGTGCTCGTCGTTTCCCAAGCTGCCGAATCAGCCTCCAGTATAGACGTTGCTCTCCTCGAAATTGAGCTGTACTTGGATCAAAATTTCTACGAAAACGTGAGAATAGGCTACCGTAGCGGTATAGTGGATAGAGTCACTCATGGCGAGTTTTCCCCCTTTGCCCAGGATCTCTGATGGTGCGTTGCATTCCATGGATATTGGTTGCCATCTGTTTCCCGATTCACGCGACGACTTCGCCTGCCTCGGATACCTCCCTGCAAAAAGCATCGAGTTGGATTTGGCCAGAAAACAAGAAAGTCATCGATCAACTTCAGGCCTTTCTCGAATCGCGACCTGAGGGAGCCAAGGTAGCAGCCGCCAAAGCCCGTTTATCGGAGCTGCAATCCATTCGAGGGATCGGTCTTCTCGAGGGTGTGGTCTCGATCGCTGCCGAGTGCGAACCGCAGATTGCCACGTTCGTCGAAAGACTCTCCACCAACGTGTCGGTTGAATCGTTGCCCGAAATCGATGCCGCTTTGAGTTCTGTTCTAGCCAATGGAGCGATCCCCGACTGGCTCAAGGCAGACTGCCAATTGTTCGCATGCCGCAGCTATGTACAGCATGCTCTCTACGATGAAGCGATGAACAAACTTCAAACCTTATCTCTGGAGATTGTCTCCGATCCGTCGACCTATCTTTTCAATCTGGCGGTTTGTCAACATCACCTGCTCCAACGGGACGAGTGTGTTGAAACACTCAGTAAGCTTTTAGAACGCGAGATGGATCTGCCCACTCGCTACGCGATCACCGCCCGACTCATGGAGGCAGATATCAAGCCGCTGAAAGAGGATTCACTCGATGAAATTTCGAGATTGATGAATGATGTCGAGCGGCGACTCGTACTGGGTCGAACGGGCAAATTGGTCCGTGATAAACAACAAGTGATTGTTGAGAAGCTCGAGAAAAAAATCGATCAAATGGAGCAGCAACTCCAACAACAACAGCAGCAGCAACAGAAGCAGAAACAGCAACAACAGGATCAGCAAAATCAGAAAAAACAAGATCCATCAAATCCTCTAGACCAATCCCAAATCCCGGAAGTGAAGGGAGAAGGGGAGGTCGACTCCAAAGATATTGGCAATGCTGCGGGTTGGGGCAACCTCCCTCCGGCAAAGCGCCAAGAAGCATTGCAGAACATGACCAAGGACTTGCCGAGTCACTACCGAGAGGTCATCGAAGCCTATTTCAAACGGCTATCAACCAGCCCAAAGCCGTAACGTTTTGCGGAACGCCAGCCCTTTGATGTTGCACCTTCTTGTCTATCCGGCTCAAAGCGATCGATTCGATATCTCTTTCGATGAATTCGCTGGAATGGTTTCTGGTTGGGATGGAATGTTCTTTGAAATGGACGGCTCCTTTGTTTGGGTCGAAAATGATTCGCCCGAGAAAGGTCAAATGGATGGAATGGTTTACGACCGGGAGGGGGCGATCGTCTATCTCGATTTAAAAGGCGCAGCACCGACAGCGATGTGGACTCGCATCTTGAAATTGCTTCTTCGGTTCGACCATCCGGTCTCGAGCCAGGAATTGGAATCCCATTTCAAAATCTACAACGTCCAACAATCGTCATTCGTTTCGCTGGCACAAACGTTTTAGGCTCAGGAAAGTATCCTCGGAGCAACCATCCTGAAACTCGCGAGAGAACACCCCGCGGGATTCGGAGATCCATGTTCTGCCTGCGAGAGAAGGACGACGGGTTCAATCCGCGGGATCAACGTCGCTTTCAACGGCGAACAGACTTTCCCACTCCTCGAGCGACAAGATACTCGGCTCGCCAAGCACCTGTTGCTTCTCTTGTGGACCGAACGGTTTGTTTGCGACCGTCGCGATATCGAGCAATGAGGGACTAGGTTCCTGAGAGACACATGAAAACGCGGAACATGCAGGGCATCCACAGACATCCGGACCTTTGCTGCCCCGTCGAAGAAGGGTATCCGATTGGCTGAGAATCCTTGTCCCGGCTCCTCGGTCGAGATCATCGAATACGAATGAGGAAAAAGAAACGCCTAGTCCTGCATTGAGAGACTCGCCCTCTCCGCCACCGCCACCTCCTCCTCCACTTCCGGAACCGGAACCGGAACTGCTACCCCCAGAGCCACCGCCGCCAGGAGTACCTCCTGAATTCGCAGCACCTTGTCCATTGATGTAGTTGATCACTCTCAGAACATCGAGAGGATCGAGCTGGCGATCGCCATTGGGATCGACGTACGGTGGGGAAGAGAGTCCCGATCCATCCAGCGGCCGACTTCCACCTCGATTGATCTCATTGATGAGAACCAAGACATCGAGTGGATCGACCCCACCCATGTTATCCACATTCTCAGGGAGTGTCTGGTTTTGCCAAGGACTCGGCTCCTTATACAAACCAAAATCAACATGAGTCACTGTGTTATTTACGTTGAAAACGACCTCGCGAATCCCATTGCTAGGTGCCGTTGCAACGTGCCCCAGGGATGGACCGGACACTTTGATTTGATAGGTACCAACCGGCAGGTACGGAAAAACGTAGCTGCCATCCGAGCCCGTCGTCGCTGTGGAACGAGGTCCCCAGATCAAGTTATCCAATTTGATAAAAGAACCGTCAAAGCCTCGAGCGATAACGTAGGCAATGTTCGATAAAGACGATCCGACTTCGAGCGTTATTTTTTGACCGGCTAACAATCCCTTTCGTTCCACTCGTTGGATCAGATTGTTGTTGAGATCAAAGGCTTCCAAGCGAGCATCGGTGTCGTCGACGATCGCAATCACGTCGATCGCAGCAAAGGTCGTTGCCACGTCAAACCGTGCCCTCAATTGCTGCTCGTCTCCATTGAACGAATCCAGCAAGCTACCACTCAACGAATATGCCTTGAATATCTTGGTACCCGTGGATGCAGCAGGATCGATTCCAACCGCAATACTGCCGTTCGTTCCGTTGCCGATGGAATCGATTCGAACCCCCGGCTGCTGAACTGCCAAGGGACCATTTGGTAGCGTATCGGGCTCCAATCCCCTTTGGAGCTGCAACGCCTGTCCGTTCGAATCTACCAAAGTAATCGTCGCGGTTGCGAGCCCGGACTCATCCGAGGACCATTGACCGTTCTTGTTCCTATCGCTCCAAACAAAACCTTGAACCCCGACAACCGTGGTTGTATCAGGGATGGCTCCCAGCTGACCGCGAAAAACATTACTGGTAATCCCTAGATCCGCATCGATGGCCCGTATTTCAATCGTTCCGGTCAAACCAACCACAGGAATCACCATATTCAAATCGACGGTATATGCAGCGGGAGTCGACCAGGTCGTCCAATTCCCACCGTTGATGCGGTATTCGATCCGATCGATTCGGTTTAGGGTGATGTTGTTCTGCAAACCTGATGAATTCCGGTTCGGCAATGCCTCGGCTGCGGCTCGACCAACAAATCGGTAGCTGTTCCCGTCGGCCGATAGCCTACCGGTGCCCTGCAGCGACAGCGGTACATCCAGGACATCAAAAATTCCATCGTTATCGGAATCCTGCCAACCAATTTGTGCCAACGTCGCATCGGCGGTGACCACCCGGTCGTAAGCCGTCTGCAAAGCGGGACCAGCAGACATGATGCTCGGCTCTTGAACAAAATTGGGAGTAGGATTGAGATCCATCGCATTTGTGTTTTGCGCGTTGTAGTACCCTCGGCGCTGATAAAAATTTCCACTCCCGGTGTACTCATCACGCCCCCAGAACATGTGCCCGGTCTCGTGCGTGTAGGTCGACGCAGGCCGGGTCGAAGGCACCACTTGGAACAATCCACCCGCGAAGGCGAACGCCCGTGAGAAAGATCCGCCGGGTGCGAAACTCCCATCCGCATCATTGTTCGCGTTCACAACGAAAATAGTGAAAACCCAATCGGTGTTCAAACGTTCCCGCTGGGCATGGTTGAACGCCCGCATGTTCGTCTCGAGATTGGTACTGCTCGAAAAACCAACATCCGCTAGGAATTTGGAAACCCAGAGTGAGTATGCGTTCGAATTCCTGGCAATCGGTTCGTACGGTGTCGGTAAACGACTGTCGACATAGGTTCGATCGATGATCCATTCGAGGCTGTGGACCGAACTCTTGGTGGCGAGTAGCTGATTCCACCAATTCAATCCGGTCTGGATATTGTTCATGACCGAATTGACGTGGGTGCCGGACCAATTCTCCGTATTTGGATCGATCGCCCCGTTGCTTTCCAAGAGAACAGGAATCACGGCAACCCGTCCGAGCATGTACTCGGCGGTGTCCTCCGGTTCAGCCCCATATGGCAAGGAAGCCATCACGCGCCGGGATTCGAGCGATTCGACGATTAGCTTTCGAAACTTCCGTTTTCTGGCGGTCATAGATGGCTGTTGTTAGCGGACAAAAATCTCCCAACTTAGATGTTAGTTTGGAGAAAAGATTCCCCTAGAACAGACGAGGATTTAGGGGAATCCAAATCAACCGATTTTCTCCAAACGTCCCAGGTTTACCGGTTTTAAGGACAAACACCACCTATTTTCAGAACCCGTCTCGTGGAATGAAATCTGCTATTCCCTTCCCGGGTACGCCCGCCCTAATCTCCTCTCATCGCTGAAGTCTTCCTAGTCGGAAAAGTCTGCGCCAAGCGTAAAAGCTAAAGAACCGCTTCAATCCGACCGATAGACAGATTCGATAGTGTCTACTCAGACATTTGGTATTTGCTACCTCGAGCAGACGAGTTGCATCGAAAGGAATCGGCCCGTGGCAGAAATGACTCCCAAACGAACAACCGCCCCGGTTGGCAGCGAAAACTCGGTACCCGTTCTTTTCTCGCTGAAGAACGTGCAACCGCTGATTCTTCACGGCACCAACTCGTTGCCAATCAATCAAAAATCAACGAACGAGAGCAATACAGGCGACGCATCGGACTCCGTCGAAGTTGCTCAGCCTGTAGTCAAGGCTGCTCCAGCGGGTTCCCAACCACAGCTTGCCAGCCGCTTCTCGTACATCCAAAACGTTGTTGCAACGACTCTGGTCGTCCTTCTCATCCTCTTGGTGATCAAACTATCGATTCCTGAAAAGAAGGGGGACGGACAGGGTGCAGATTTCGAGATAGCGACCCTCCCCGCTGATTTTCTCCAAAGTCAAAACACCTCTGGCTCCGTGCCCACCCTAACACCGTCCCCGTCCCTACCACCGTCCACGTCGAGTGTGTCTCCGCTTTCAAGCAATCAAGCTGTCCTCCAAAACCCATCTGCACTATCGGCGGTTTTGACGTCCTCGGAGTCACGCGACAATCCAAAACTGCTGGATCCTCCCAAACAGGATTCCAGTCCTGTCCCAGCCACCCCGATCCTGCTCTCCGGTACTTCGAAAAGCGGGGCCGATACGCTCGAACCAACTGCAGCAACCGCGTCAAAAGCGTCGGGCGAAAATCCATTAACCTCCCTGCAGTCGCAGGAATCCGTTCCCTCTTTAGCAGTGTCTGCATCTGAACTACCGAACGATGTATTAACCCCAAATCAACTGAATGTAGCGAAACCCGTGATCGCGGCCGAGCAACCTAAGCTTTCGGCGTCCTCAGGAAACGCTCGACATGCCGAGACAGCACAACCGCGTACAACGGCTACCCCCGATTTGCAAAGCATGGATATCAACGATTTTTTTGCCATGCACGAGAAAAGTAAACAGTTGGATAGTGCGAGCGGCAGGGATCAGCGACAGCCGATCCCAGTCACTCCTACGTCGACCTCTGGTTCCGGATTGATCTCGAACGCGCCAAAGGCGACCCCCTACAGGCCGATCCTCGGAGATGCTCTAGCACCGAACGTTCTCGCTCCGCCAGCGGATGCGGGCAATCTAAATATCGTGGATACAGGGCTCCCTCCGGTTGCCCCCAGCGTTCCTTTTGCTGGTCAGTCCTATCCGCCGACGAACGTCCAAAGTAACTCGATGACTGCGGCTGAGTACGAACAGCCCATGACGAGCTCCCAGATGAATTTGTCGAATCGCTATCAGCCTACACTCAAACAACCTGCGACCGTATCGGGAGCTACTCCTTCCACGGGCGTCAGCCAACCGAAAGTTCCGTACTCTCCGATCGGAACAACGAACGCCACGCAACCAACAATCATTCAACCCTCCGGCACATCGTTTGGTTACCCTCCGAGTAAGTGAGCCACCTCCTAAGCGATAACAGGTCGAATAGCCATGAGCAATGAAGTCAATCAAGCCTACCTTCGAGCGTATGTGAAAAACCGCGCAGCGAATGCCTCTCCTGCTACGCAGAGACATCCCTCGAGCCGCTCTCTGCATACGGAAAATGGTGAATCTATCCGCCGCGTCGATGCCGGAACCCACCAAGCCGCATCCTCGATGCAACCACCGCATGCGGAGATCAACCGGGCGCAACCTGGATTAGACGCGACAGTACCGCAACCGCATCAAGGGGTTTGGTCCCCGATCGGGGTTGAACGCGCGGTCAAGGGGACGAATGCGAAATCGTCCCAGTCTGCAGTCGTCGTCAATCCAGCATCTTCCACGTCTCGTTCCACGACACCCTCTGTGTATGCTCGAACGACCGTCTCACCTCCTCGTCGCGAACTACCCCCAGAGTCCGAAACCGATAGGAATGATCGATCCATACGGACGCACCAACCCGACGCGCCGGCATCCGCACCACCGAATCATCCACCGAGCATTCGGATAGACCGTTCTCACTCCGCTCCGCAAGCTCACTCCGCTCCGCAAGCTCACTCCGCTCCGCAAGC